>JADYYS010000001.1 GCA_020853525.1 Ardenticatenales bacterium
CAAACGCTGGACCGGAGCCATCCAAGGCTGGCCCCTCGTCCTCAATCAGCTCGCCATCCGCTTCGATGACCGCCTCCCCCTCTGACCTGCGGCCGGCTGGTTACACAAGATTCCCAACGCACCCTCGCTGCGCTGGCAGCGTGAGATTCCCAATTATCCGCCGTCCGCGAAAGCGGGGACACTCCACCATGTCCGCCCTCACCGCCACCCCACCGGCAACCACACCCGCCCCGCCACCACAATCGCCGTCCCCGTCGCCCGCGCCGTCCCCGGCCCCGCCGTCGGTGATCCCGGACCGGCCGTCGGACCCCCAGGCGTCCGCGGATCGGCGGTCGGCCGAATGGGCGTCCTCGAGGTCGTCGGCGTCCCCGTCGGCTGATCGACCAGCGTCGGCGTCCCCGTCGCCCGCCCCTCCCCCCACGGATCCCACGCCCCCAACCCCGCCACGCTGTCACACGCCGCCTCGCTCACCGGCACCCCCCACATCGCGAAGAACGGGCATAGGTTGCGGTTCACCTGCCGGCTGAAGCGCACCATCCATTGGTCCCGCTTCTCGTCATCGTTCTTCGGCCGCTCGGCATCCGGCAGCGCGCGGTACTCCGCGAAGACGCGCATGTACGCCTGCCAGCCGAAGGCCTGCTCGAGCTGGATGTACATCGACAGCGCCAGAAACGGATCGCCCTTCCAGTCGTCGAACTTCCGGCCGGCGCGGTCGTACGCCTCCCAGGTTGCCCGAAGGCGCTCCGGCGTGAGGCGAGCCCTGTTGCCGGGGCCGCCCTCGTGCGAGGGACTCCCGAGGACACGGTCGTACGTGTAGACCGTAAATAGGTTGGTCGTCACCTCGCCCGTGCCGTCGAACGTCCAGTCGCCCTGCTGGTGGTTGTGGCCGAGCTCGTGGAAGTGGCCCCACGAGCCGTCCTTGCGCAGCGCGGCCTCGTCGACCACGAAGTCCTTCACGTCGTTGAACGTCATGATCGGGTAGCCGGCGTGCATGTAGCCGTAGCCGATCTGGCGGTCGGCGACGAAGCGTTCCGGGTAGTCGCGGGCCCGCGGGCGCTGCGCCAGGTCGGCTTGGGCGTCGAGGACCTCGTCCCAGAAGCGCAGGACCGGCGTCGGATCGTCGAGATTGCGGATGGCGGACGACGGCACCGTGAGGAACAGCTTGTCCGTGCCCAGCTCGGCATACGGCGCTTTCAGCGACCGCAGCCGGTCGCGCCACTCGGCCGCCGTCGTCTCGCCGAGGCGGAAGTACGGTGCTTCGACGGCACCGGCAATCGTCACCTCTACCGTCCCGGCAAGGAACGACACGTCGTCCGGCACCTCGATGTATACCGGCCCGCCGAACGCATTCGCTGCCGACACCGTCGTCGCGGTGAGCGGCGAGCGGCTCCAGATCGACGGGACGCGCGTCCACTCGTCCATGTGCCAGTTCTCGTCGGTGAACCCGCCGATCCGCAGCGCCAGACCGAGGTCGACGACGGCTTGCGTCAGCGACACCGTCAACCGCTCGCCCGGCGGCGCATACAGGCCCGTCGAGTGCCACCGCGTCTGGCGCGTGTCGATGTCGACCGCACGCGTGATGCGCGGCGCCTCGATCGGCACGTCGCCCGGGAACTCGGCGCCGGCGGGGTGGAAGGGTACGGCATCGGGCGCTGCGAACCGCAAGTCCTCGATCTGCAACGTCAATCCGATGCGCTGGAGCGGGTCCTTGTAGAGCGAGACCGGATCGGCTTCCGTCGGGATGATCGGGCCGAGGTTCGCCGTCATCAGCCGCAAAGCCGGCAGAAGCTTGGCCTCGCCCCGCGGCAGCGTCCGGATCAGGCGCGTGAGGACATGGACCGCTTGGGCGATCTGCCGGTCCTCGAGCGTCCCGCGCTCGCCGCGCAGCGCCGCAAGCGCGTCGTCGCCCTGCGTCAGGCCGATCTCCGTGATCCCGGTCGCGAAGCCCGCCGGGTTGCCCGAGGTGCGGTCGAGATAGCCGTCGCTCCAGACGATGCCGGCCGCCGCCAGCAGCTGGTTGCCGGCGTGCTGGCGGATGTCGACGTTCGGGTTCAGCTGCATCCAGCCCCAGCCCAGGCTCTCGGCCACCAGCCCGCCGCCGGTCTTCACCCAGTTGGCGATCAGATCCCGCTCCGCCTTCCCCTGCCGCCACGCCCCCCACACCAGCACGTGCGCCCCGCGCAGTGCCGTCCCAAGATCGCTGCCGTCCGACACGACGACCGTCGCGCCCTGCCGCGCGAGCCACGCCCGATACCCGGCATTGCCGCCGACGACGACGATCTTCTGGCTCGCCAACGCCAGCCGCCCCCCGGCCGCCCAGTTCAGCGCGTTCGTCATGAACCGCCCGCTGTGCGTCTCGCCGGACGCCAACGTCCCCTCGTCGAAGAACCCGCCGTGCCCGAATGCCACGACGCGCCCCTGCTCCCACCGGGCCGCGGAGACGACGGCCATCCGGCGCTCGCCCTCGGCGCCGAGGACGACCGGGAACGCGTCGCCGAAGGGGATCACGGGGCCGGGGATCGAGCCGGGGCTGGATTGGACGAACTGGACGCCGGTGAGGAGGAAGGTGCGGTCGGCGGTGACGGTGTCGGCGACGGGCGTGGCGAGGCTCGGCCGCGCTGCGGCGAGCGTGACAGCCAAACATACCGCAAGGACCCGCACCGTTAGGCCGGCTGGTCGACGACAGATCAAGTCGGGGCGGTTCATTGGAGGAGACTCCTGACGGGGTGCACAGCTTGCCATGTCGGTCATGACGCTGCATCGCGAGACAAGGAGCGGCTTGCAGCAGCCTCGCAGTGCTGCTATTCTCCGCGCCGGAATGATGCGACGAACACGAGGTATGTGATGCGCACTACGATTACAGTCGCCGATGCCGACATGAAAGAACTCACACGCGAAACGCGGATGAAGTCGAGTTCGGCGGCCGTTCGCGAAGCGATTCGCGCCTATTTGCACCAGCGCCGCCTGCAACGCGCACTCGACCTGCGTGGCTCAATGATCGTCGACGACATTTGGGAAGAGTCCCGCCGGCTCGACATCGAAGCACAGGAAGCTCAGTATGCCAACGAGCCGTGAGTCTGTCATTGTCGACACTTCTGCCTGGGTTGCGTTTCTCCGCGACGATGCGCGTCACCAGGACACCGCCGACCTCGTGGAAGATCTGATCGAAGCACAGACGGCAGTGTTTGTCGGACCCGTCATCGCCGAGCTGGCCCAGGGAGCGCGTGGTGCGCGCGAGCTACACACCATCGAAGGACTCATCGGGCTTCTGCCCTATGAGGAAGCCACCGTCGACGATTGGCGCGAAACCGGGGAGGTGGTTCGCGGCCTTCGCGCCCGCGGCATCACCTTGCCCTTCCCCGATACGATGATCGCCGTGTTGGCCAAGCGGCGGGGCCTGCCGGTACTCACGCTCGACCGTCACTTTGTCCACCTGCCTGTGCGTCAGCTTCCTCACGACTCGTAACCGCGACCCGCCCCGCCCCCGCATACACGTTCGCCCTCCCCCCTCGCACGAACCCCACCAACGTCACCCCGAACGCCTCCGCCGTCTCGATCGCCAGGCTGCTCGGCGCACCGACCGCCGCCATCACCGGCACGCCGGCTACCGCGCACTTCTGCACCAGCTCGTAGCTCGCCCGCCCGCTGACGAGGACGATGAGGCCGGCGAGCGGCACCCGCCCCTCGCCGAGCGCCCAGCCGATCAGCTTGTCCAGCGCGTTGTGCCGCCCGACGTCCTCCCGCACCGCCAGCAGGGCGCCGGATGCATCAAACAGGCCCGCCGCATGCAGCCCGCCGGTCGCATCAAACGTGCCCTGCTTGGAGCGCAGACGATCGGGCAGCGCGTACACCACGTCCGGCGCCACGCGCATCGCCCGCTCGCCGATCATCGCACCGTCCTCGACGCGCATCACACCCCGCGCCGTCAGCTGCTCCAGCCCCGCCTTGCCGCACACCCCGCACGCGCTCGTCGTCGTGAAGTGCCGCTCGAGCGGCGCCATGTCGACGACGACGTCATCCTGGAGCGTCACCGTCAGCACGTTGCCGTGCTGCTCGGCGGTGACGTCGGGATCGAGGCAGTGCGCGATGTGCACGACGTCGCCCGCTGTGCGGATGATCCCTTCGGCGAACAGGAAGCCGCGGGCCAGGTCGGCATCGGCGCCGGGCGTGCGCATCGTGACGGCGACGCGCTGGAAGGTCAGCGGGTCGCCCGCCGAGGCGAGGCGGATCTCGAGGGGCTCCTCGACGGCCACCTCGTCGATGCGCGAGGTGACCTCATCGCCGCTGAGGGCGAGGATCGGACAGGGCAGCTGCGACTTCGCGGTCGGAGGCGGCACGGCGTACCTCGGCGCGGCTTGCGAGAGACCTGTGGGCTGACGATGATAGCAGCCGGCAAGGAGCGGACGATGCCGACCCCCAAGACCCTGGCCATGCGCCGCCTCGATGCCGCGCGCATCCCGTACGACGTCCTGGCCTACCCGAACACGCTCCGCGACGCCGCCGAAGTCGCCGCGCACCTTGGCGTGCCGACGACGACCGTCTACAAGACGCTCGTCGTCGAGCGTACGGCCGGCAAGCCGCTCCTCGTCCTCGTCGCCGCGGATCGACAGCTCGATCTGAAGCATTTGGCAACGGCCCTCGGCGAGAAGAAGCTCCAGCTGGCCGCGCACCGCGATGCCGAGCGGCTGACCGGCCTGCAGGTCGGCGGGATCAGCGCGCTGGCGGTGCGCGACGGGGCGTTCGACGTCGTCGTCGACGGCGCCGCGGGCGCGCTCGCGCACGTCTGCGTCAGCGCGGGGCAGCGCGGGCTGAACGTGCGCGTGGCGGTCGATGCGCTCGTGCGGCTGACGGGAGCACGCTTCGTCGACGCGGCAGCGGACACCACGCCACGACCATTCAGTGATCAATAGCGGGGGGTGAGGGCCGCAGGCGGCGCGACCGTGCGATGCTCGATCGATCTGCGCATTGATCCGCGCATTGCTCCGCGCATTGAGGTTCCCGAGTCCCATTTGCACGCTACCTTGCATCGCACTATAGTTGGCCGCGAAGGTGCCCTGCCTTTCCGAAGCGCGGAGTCCACCGCCGACGGCGAGGCGCCCGAGGAGCGTCCCGGTGAACGAACTCCACCCGGCCCTGCAGCCACCCGGCGCACGATCGAACGGTGAACCCCGACCGGGCGACCCGCGGCACATCGGCGCACAGGCGTCCGTCGAGCCGCGCGGCGTCGCCGTGGCCGTCGTGGCGCCCGAGGCCACCGAGCGCGACGTGCGCCGCTTGGTCGAGCACGTGCGCGCGGCCGGCGTCGAGGCATCCGTTTATGACGTCGGGCCGGGCGTCATCCTGCTGTCGGACGTCAGCGTCGGTCAGATCGACGCGATCATCGGGCACGACCGTGCCGTCGAGCGCGTGTTCCTGCCGGACACGCCCTACCGCCTCGCGCGGCGCGAGGTGCAGCGCTCGGGCACCATCGTCAGCATCGGCGGCGTGCCGTTCGGGGGCGATTCGTTCGGGATCATCGCCGGACCGTGTGCCGTCGAGGGGGCCGAGGCCATCCTGCAGGCGGCGCGGGCGTGTGCGGCCAACGGGGCCGTCGTGCTGCGCGGCGGCGCGTTCAAGCCGCGCTCGAGCCCGTACCGCTTCCAGGGCCACGGGGTGATCGCGCTGGAGTGGCTGGCAGCGGCGCGCGAGGCCACCGGCCTGCCCGTCGTCAGCGAGTGCCTGGCGGTCGACATGATCGAGACGATGTACCCGTACGTCGACGCCTTCCAGGTAGGCGCCCGGAACATGCAGAACTTCGACCTCCTGCGCGCGCTGTCCGACATCGACAAGCCGATCGTCCTCAAGCGCGGCTTTGCGGCCACGGTCGAGGAGTGGCTGCTGGCCGCCGAATACCTGCTCGCCGGCGGCAACGACCAGGTGATCCTCGTCGAGCGCGGCATCCGGACGTTCAACGCCGGCACGCGCTTCACGCTCGACCTGGCGTCGATGGCCCTCGCCAAGCGCGAAACCCACCTGCCCGTCATCGTCGACCCGTCCCACGCCACCGGCGAGCCCGCGCTCATCGCGCCGATGACGTTGGCCGCGCTCGCGGCCGGCGCGGACGGCGTGATGATCGAAGTCCACCCCGCCCCGCACCTGGCGCTGTCCGACGGCGACCAAGCCATCCGCCCGCACGAGCTCGGCGAGCTGGCGGGCCGACTGGCCCCGATCGCGGCCGCCGTCGGCCGGACGCTGACGATGCACCCCGTCGGCGAACGTCGCTAGGCCGTCGGCACCACTGGGTCGATGCCGTCGATGCCGTACGACACCGCGTCGCCCTTCGTCTACCGCACGCGCGTCGCCTTCCACCAAGCCGACCCGGCCGGCGTGCTGTTCTTCGGACGCTACGCCGAGCTCTGGCAGGAAGCATACGAGGGCTTCATCGCCGCCCTCGGCATCGACTACGCCGACTGGTTCGGCCAGACGAAGCGCTCGACCCCCATCCGCCGCGTCGAGGCCGACCACCTGCGGCCGATCTTCGCCGGCGAGGCGGTAGCCGTGCGCGTCACGGTGGCGCGCGTAGGCGCGACCAGTTTCACGCTGGCGATGACGGCTTGCGGCAACGGCTCCGATCGCGGCCCCGACGATCGCGCCGCCGACCGGAGCGACCCCGACGATCGCACCGCCGACCGGAGCGAGCCCGCCGATCGCGCCGCCGACGGGAGCGGCCCCGACGATCGCGCCGCCGACGACGTGCGCGCCCGCGCCCTGATCACGTTCGTCTACACCGCCCCCGCCTCCGACGGCCGTTTCGCGCCGACACCGCTCCCGTCGGACGTGCGTTCCCTGCTCGTCGAGGCCATCGAAACCACCTGAACGTCGCGCCCCTCACAATCACCGCCGCGTAGGGGCACGGCATGCCGTGCCCGCAGGCCGCCCGCCCCACGCCTCCCCCTCCCCACCCCCCATGCACCCCCCAACCCGCAACCCCCGCCTCCCGTTCACCGTACAATCCCTCGGCCCGTCAGCCCGACGGCGCCCGCCCAAGGAGGCCGCTCCCATGACCACCATCCGTCGCCTCGACGTCCTGTCCGTCGCCAAGGTAGTCGGCACCATCGGTGCCGCCGTCGGCCTCATCGCCGGCGCACTCGTCTCACTGTTCGCGATGATCGGTTTCGGCTTGGCTGCGGGGGCCACGGACGAACCCGGCGCCGGTCTGATCGGCCTGCTGTTCGGCGCCGGCGCGATCATCATCCTGCCGATCTTCTACGGAGTGATCTCGTTCATCGGCGGCGCCATCGAGGCGTTCATCTACAACCTTGTCGCCAAGTACGTCGGCGGCATCCAGATCGAGCTCGGCTAACCGCCGCACCGCCGCCCGCGCCACCTTGCCCGCCGCCGTCCGCGGCAACGCCGTCACGGCGACCACTCGCCGCGGACGCTTGTAGTTCGCCAGCCGCTCGCCCAGCCACGCGCGCAGCGCATCGACGTCCGGCAGTGCCCGGGCGTCGACGCCGCGCGCCGGCTCGATGACCACGACCACCGTCTGCCCCCACACGGCGTCCGCCACCCCGACGACGCAGCTCGACCCGACCGCCGGATGCGCGTCGATGGCCGCCTCGACCTCCGCCGGGTCGACGCTCTCGCCGCCGGTCGTGATCCGGTCGTCCGCACGCCCGACGACGGTCAGCCGTCCGGCGGCGTCGAGTCGGCCGAGGTCGCCGGTGCGCAGCCAGCCGTCGGCGAGGGCGGCGGATGTGGCCGCCGGATCGTCCCAGTAGCCGGCAAAGACCGTCCGGCCGGCGACCTCGATCGCACCGATGTGGCCGGCGACGACCGCATCCGCTTCGTCCCCGGCACCGACGACGCCCGCGATGCGCACGCGCACACCGTCCAGCGGCGGCGCCGCGGCCGGCTCGTCCGGCGTCCAGCCCGGTGCCGTCGTGGCCACCTGGCTGGACGCCTCGGTCAAACCGTACGTCAGCGCCAGCGGAAAACCGAGGGCAACGGCGCGCGCCACCGGTGCGCCGGCGAGCGGGCCGCCGCCGAGCAGCACGGTTCGCAGTGTCGATGGGGCGGTTCGCGCGCCGTCCCGGCCGTACCGGGCAGTCCAGGCGTCGAGCACCGCGCCGAGCGATGTCGGTACGAGGGACAGGCGGGTCACGCCGTGTTCGGCGATCGCGCGCGCGACGGCGTCGGCATCGAAGCGCGGCAGCACGACGACGTGCGCCCCGTCCCACGCGGCGCGGAGGACGATCGCCAGGCCGCCGACGTGGTGGAGCGGCAGGGCGACGAGCCAGACGTCATCCGCGCCGTGGCCGAGTCGCGCACGGGAGCCGACCCAGTTGGCATGGTGGTTGCCCCACGAGAGAACGGCCCCTCGCGGCGCGCCGGTCGTGCCGGACGTGAAGACGATGGCCTGGGGGCGGTCCGGGTCGACCGGGGATGGCCACGGCCACGCGATCGGATCGCTCGCCGGTTCGGGACCGCCGCTCGCCTCCCCGTCCGATCCGTCACCCCCAAATGGATCGACGACGACGATCCCGCCCGACGCCGCATCGACAACGGCGGCCACGGCGTCCCGTTCGTGGCCCGCGTCGACGACGGCCAGCCGCGGCCGGACGCGCGCGGCGGGCTCGGCGACCTCGGCCGCGGACCAGCGCGGGTTCAGCGGCACGACGACGGCGCCGGCGATGCGGCAGGCATGGACGAGGACGACAGGCGCGGCGCTGTTGGCCAGGAGCGCGACCACGCGATCGCCCGGCGCGACGCCGGCGGCGGTCAGGCGGCGGGCCAGCGATTGGGCGCGTGCGGCGAGGTCGGCGGCGGTCAGCGTGCGGCCGGCGAACGTGACCGCAGGGTGGGACGGCGTCACGACGTGTCGTCGCTCGGCGCGGAGCCGGGGTCGAGGTCGGGGTCGAGGTCGGGGTCGGGGTCGGTCGCCATCATGCCGTCGCCGGCGGGCAGGGTCGGCGTGAACCCGAGGCCGACGCTGGCGCCGGCGACGATCGCCTCGCCGCCGCGGAGCACGATGTCCGGTCCGACGTCGGACTCCAGCAGACCGCCCGTCGCCAGCCCGCACGCGCCCGGCGGCGGGTACAGCGCGGCGGCGACGGCCAGCGCGCCGTGCCGACCGACGGCGCCGTCCAGGCTCGTCGTCACCGTGACCGCCACGCCGTGCGCCGCCGCCGCGATGGCCGCGGCCCAGGCCGCGGACGGCCCGCCGAAGAGCGACGGCTTGAGCACGACGACGTCCGCCGCCTCGGCCGCGAGCACGGCGTCGATCCCCGGCCCGTGCGGGAACAGGAGCGCCTCGTCGGCGGCGATCGGAACGTCGGCGTGGCGCCGGACGCGCGCGAGGCCGGCGACGTCGGCGGCGGGGACGGGCTGCTCGACGTAGCTGAGGTCGAACGCCGCGAGGGCGCGCAGGCGGTCGATCGCCTCCTCGACGTCCCAAATGCCGTTCGCATCGCCGCGCAGCGCGATGTGCGGACCGGCGGCCTCGCGAATCGCGGCCAGGCGGCGCGCGTCGGCGGCGCGATCCGGCGTCAGCTTGACCTTGAGCGTGCGGAAGCCGGCGGCCACGGCAGCCGAGGCGAGCGCGCCCGCGGCGTCGGGCGCGACGGCGTCGATCACGGCGTTCACGGCCACGTTTGGGCGGGCGGCGCGGCTGAGCCAGCGGGCGAGGGGCAGGCCGGTGCGGCGGGCCAGATGGTCGGCGAGGGCGAGGTCGAACGCGGCGCGGGCGCACGGGAAGGCGTGGGCGCGCGGGAACAGGCGCGTGCTGAGCGCGTGGAGCGGCGCCCAGCCGGGCGGGGTGCCGTCGATCAGGTGGGCGGCTTCGGGATCGGTGACGGCGGCGGCAAACGCGCGGAGGGCGGCGGGCAGCGCGCCGGGATCCTCGCCGCCGTGGCCGGCCAGCGGCGCGGCCTCGCCCCAGCCGGCGGTCGAGAGCTCGTCGTCTCCGGCGACCCGCACCAGCCAGCCCCGGCGAACCGCGTGCTCCGCCGCGCCGGTGACGAACGGGCGGCGAAACGGGAGGGCGTACGGGACGATGTCGACGCGCATGCGATGTGGCTGCAGCCTTCGTGCGGCGGATCGCGGGCGCGCGCCGCGTCCGGTCAGCCTCCTGAAACCCACGCCCGCAGGAGCCGGTCGGCGACGAGGCCGATCGACAGGCACGCGGCGTAGGCAACCTGGAGGCGGGCGACCTGGCCGAGGACGGGATTGAGCGCCTTGCCGGCCGCGCCGCCGGCCACGGCGCGGCCCGGGTCGAGGGCGAACGGCACGCTGAAGAGCGCAACGAGGACGGCGGCGCCGAGGTCGCCGAAGACGACCACGCTCACCGGGACGGCGAACGCGCAGAAGATCAGGCTGTCGAAGTAGCGCCGCGTCCGGCCGTCGCCCAGACGGACGGCCAGCGTGCGCTTGCCGACCGCGGCGTCCGTCGGCGCGTCGCGGAGGTTGTTGACGGTGAGGATCGCCATCGCCAGCGCGCCGACGCCGACGCCCAGGACGAGCGCCTGCGGCATCGCCTGCAGCGCCTGCCAGCGCGAGAAGCGGTCCAGCGCGGCCATGACCTGGACATAGTACGTGCCGCCGACCGCGGCGATGCCGAAGAAGACGAGGACGAACAGGTCGCCCAAGCCGACGTACGCCAGCGGCGCCGGCCCGGCCGTGTAGGCGACGCCCGACGCGATGGCGAGCACGCCCAGCAGGGCGATCGGCCAGCCGGCGACGGCGACCAGGTAGCCGCCGGCCGCGACGGCCAGCGCGAAGGCGACGACAGCGCCGATCGCCACGGCGCGCGGCGACAGCAGGCCGGCCTGCGTGACGCGCGTGGGCCCGAGGCGCGCGGCGGTGTCGGCGCCGCGGCGGAAGTCGAGGACGTCGTTCGTCAGGTTCGTGCCGATCTGGATGAGCAGCGCGCCGGCCAGTGCCGCCAGCGCGGCACGCAGCGCGAACGCGTGCTGGTTGTACGCGAGCGCGGTGCCGACGGCAACGGGCGCGACGGCGGCGACGAGGGTCTTGGGGCGGGCGGCGAGGAGCCAGGCGTGCCACCGCGCGGGCGACGACGTCACAACGCTTCGCGTCGTCGTGCTCACGGGTAGCGCGTGAACTGGTCGAAGTCCGGCTCCCGCTTCTCCAGGAATGCCGACTTGCCTTCCGTCCCCTCGTCCGTCATGTAGTACAGCAGCGTCGCATCGCCCGCCAGCTGCTGAATGCCGGCTTGGCCGTCGAGCGAAGCGTTGAACGAGGCCTTGAGGAGCCGCAGCGCGAGCGGGCTGAGGGCGAGCATTTCGCGGCACCACGCGACGGTCGTCGCCTCGAGCTCGGCGAGCGGGACGACGGTGTTCACGAGGCCCATGTCCAGCGCCTGGGCGGCATCGTACTGGCGGCACAGGAACCAGATCTCGCGCGCCTTCTTCTGGCCGACAATCGCCGCCAGGTAGGCCGACCCGAACCCGCCGTCGAAGCTCCCGACGCGCGGCCCCGTCTGACCGAAGCGCGCGTTGTCGGCCGCGATCGTCAGGTCGCACACGACGTGCAGGACGTGCCCGCCGCCGATCGCGTAGCCGGCGACCATCGCGACGACGGGCTTCGGCAGGCGGCGGATGGCCATCTGGAGGTCGAGGACGTTCAGCCGCGGCACACCGGCGGCGTCCACGTAGCCCGCCTTGCCGCGCACCCGCTGGTCGCCACCGGAGCAGAACGCCTCGTCGCCGGCGCCGGTCAGGATCACGACGCCGATCGACGGGTCGTTGCGGCACGTCTCGAACGCCGCCAGCATCTCGCGGACGGTCTGCGGCCGGAAGGCGTTGCGCACCTCGGGCCGGTGGATCGTCACCTTGGCGATCGCGTCGCAGCGCTCGAACCGGATGTCCTCGAACTTCGCAATCGGCTGCCAGGCAGTCGTCACCGCGTCGTCTCCCCTCCGTCGGCGGCGCGGGGTGCGCGGCCGAGATCTTATCGTATCGCGCGACATCACCGGGACGAAATATCGTCACCCTGCGGACGGCCCGCCGATCCAGCGAACCACCCGATCCGCCAGTTCGGCCGACGCCTCGAGCTGCACCGCGTGCCCCGCTCCTCGGACGACGACGTGCGTCGCCCGGCGTCCCGCCGCGTCCATCGCATCGACGATCGCCTGCCCGATCGCCGTGTACTTCTCGTCCAGCGCCCCGCTGACGACGAGCACCGGCATCGCCAGATCGCCCAGCCGGTCCCACAGCGGCGCCATCGCCCCCGCCCCAGCCGCGCGCAACGACCGCGCGACGGCGGGCGCCCGATTGCCGAGGCGCTGCACGCGCATCGCCTCGGCGTGGGCAGGGCCGAGGGCGTCCTGCGTCGCGAAGAGCGCGTGCCGCGCCCAGTGCTCGACGAACGGTCCGATGCCGTCCGCCTCGACGGCCGCCGCCAGCGCCTCGTCGGCCGCCGCCCGCTCCGCGCGCAGGGCGTCGTCGGCGATGCCGGGCGACGTGCTGACGAGGACGAGCGCCGCGACGCGATCGGGGTGTGCCAGCGCGGCGGCGAGGGCGACGCGACCGCCCATCGAGTAGCCGAGCCAGACGGCGCGGTCGATGCCCTGCGCGGCGAGGGCGGTGCAGGCGGAGGCGGCCTGCGCTTCGAGGCGATAGGCTCTCGGGTCGTCCGGATCGGGCGAGCGGCCGTGGCCGACGAGGTCGACGGCGCAGAGCGACGGGCCGGCGCGTCGACGATCCGCCGCCGCCCAGGCGTCGGCGAATGCGGCCCACGTCGTCGTGTCACCCGTGAACCCGTGCAGGAGGACGATCGGCGCGAGGTCGGCCGCGCCTTCGAACAAACGGACGACGTGAAGCGGGGTCAGCGCGAGGTCAGGTCGGTGACTGCCTGTATCGGCGCGCGCGGTATCGACGGCGCGTTTCTCGGCGTCCGAAGGCTTGGCGCTCACGACCCCGCTCCGGGTGCGCCGAACGCGTCGATCCCGGCCGTCGCCGCCGTAACCGCCGTGCACGCCTCGCGCCAGTACGCGCGGTGGGCGGCGGTGTTCGCGGCGCGGTCGATCGGGACGACGGCGACGCGGACGGCGGCGCGGACGGCGGCGGCGGCGTGCAAGGCGGCGACGTCCGTCGCGACGCGGCATGGAATGCCCCAGGCGGCGCACAACGCGACAAGATCGACGTGCTGCGGCGTCGCGAAGAACGTCTCGAACCGCGCCCGGTCGGCCGCCGCCGCGCCGAGGTGCTCGAAGATCCCGCCGCCGCCGTCGTCGACGACGACGATGAACAGATCGAGCGCGCCGTCGCTGTAACGGGCGACGAGGTCGGCCACGGCGCCGAACCCGCCGCCGTCGTGCAGGAACGCCAGGTCGCCCGTCACGAGCGCCGTCGGCCGGCCGGCCGCGAAGGCGGCGCCGAGGGCGCTGGAGAGCGTACCGTCGATCCCGGCGGCGCCACGGTTGCAGAGGGGAAGAATGGCCTTGGCGGTCGGCGCCGTGAACGTGTCCAGGTCGCGCACCGCCATGCTGTTGGCGGCATACAGGACGGCGCCGGCGGGCAGGAGATCGAGGAGCGCCGGGTAGATCCACGCGGTTCCCCCGCGCTCGGGCGAGGCCACGTGCGCGGTCCTCACTCCGGCGACGGCCGCGTCGGCGGCGCGCCACCACGCGCACCACGGCGCGCCCGCGTCGCGGTCCCGCGCCCCGCTCGCCTCGATGACGTCCGCCAACCGTGCGCACGCCGATGCGACCGGCGCCGCAACGCGCAGCGCGATGCGGCCCGTCGGATCGTCCCAGGTCAGCTCCGGATCGATCGCCGCCTGCCAGGCTTCGTCGGCGCGGCCGAGATAGTCGGCCACGTGCTTCCACGTGACGCTGCCGCCGATGCGCAGGACGAAGTGCGGCGGCGGGATGTCGACGCCGGCATCCGGGCGGAGGAAGGCGTCGTAGCCGCCGACGAGGCAGGCGCCCTGTGCGGCGACTTCGCCATCGTGTCCCCCATCGTGTCCCCCGAACCGCAGCCCGGACAACGGCTCGGCGAGCACCGGATACGCGCAAACCGCCGCCAACCGCAACACCGCCCGCGCCGCCTCGCCGGCCAACGCCGGCCGCCCGACGACGATCAGTCCCCGCGGCTCGGCCGCGATCCGCGCGGCCAGGTCCGTGACCGCCCGCCCATCGACCCCCGGTTCGCCCGCCGCAACGCGAAGTCCGCCGTCGGGCCGTTCGCCTCCCCGTTCGCCCACCACCGGCCCCAACGGCTCGCGCAGCGGCACGTTCAGGTGCACCGGCCCGCGCGTCACGCCCAGCGCCGTCGCCGCCGCTCGCGCGCCCACCGCCTCGACGTTGCGTAGCGCCGCCTTCGCCGCCGACGCCTCGCCCAGCTCGTGGAACCACCGCACGAATGAACCGTACAACTTCACTTGGTCGATCGTCTGCCACGCCCCGCGGTCGCGCAGCTCCGGCGGCCGGTCGGCGGTCAGCACGACGAGCGGCAGGCGGCTGTGATGGGCCTCCACGACCGCCGGCAGGTAGTTCGCCGCCGCTGTGCCACTCGTGCACACGAGCGCGACGGCGTCGCCGGTCGCGGCGGCGTACCCAACGGCGAAGAAGCCGGCGCCGCGCTCGTCGAGGTGGACCGAGCACGTCAGGCCACGACCCTCGCGCTCGGCGACGGCCCACGTGAGCGGCGTCGATCGCGATCCCGGCGAGATGCACACGTGCCTGACGCCGCCCGCGACGAGGGCGTCGATCAGCGTGGCAGCCCAGAGGGCGTTCAGCTGGGCGCCGTCGAGATTCCCTTCCGTCGCGGGCGCCCTCATCGCACGCCATCGCTTTCTTGCGCGCTCGTCGACGAGCTTGCCGACAGCCTTGCCGACAAACTCGCCGACAAACTCGCCGACGAACTTGCCCATGCCTGGAGCGGCGCGAACGCCGCCGCCAGCTTCAGCTCGATCTCTCGCGCCTCCGCCGCCGCATCGGAGCCCGCCACGATCCCCGCGCCCGCATAGGCCGTCGCAGCCCCTTCGCGGATCAGCAGGCCGCGGATCCCGACGGCGATGTCGCCGTCCCCCGTCCCGTCCAGCCAGCCGACCCCGCCGCCGTACCAGCCGCGGCCATCGGGTTCGATGCGGGCGATGAGGTCGAGGGCCGCCGCGCGCGGCCAGCCGGCCAGTGCGGGCGTCGGATGGAGGCGGTGGGCGATGTCGAGCACGTCGAGCCGCGACGTCGACCGCGCCGTGATCGGCGTCTCGAGGTGCTGCATCGTCGCCAGTCGGCGCAGGCGCGGTTCGGGCGCGACCGTGATGTCGAGGCCCGGCACGTGCGCGAGCACACCGCGCACCGCATCGACGACGGCGGCGTGCTCGCGGCGGTCCTTGTCGGAAGCGAGAAGGGCGGCGCCGAGGGCGCGGTCCTCGGCGGTGGTCGCCCCGCGGCGGGCGGTTCCGGCGAGCGCCATCGTCCACAGCCGGTGCCCCCGCACGCGAACGAGGCGCTCGGGCGTGGCGCCGAGCCACACGGCTTCGACGTCGTTCGCGGGCGGCGCCACGAGGTAGGCCGTGCATCCGGGCGCCGCCGACGCCACGGCGCCGGCCAGCGCCGGCATGTCGCCGTGGGCGATGTCGCACGGAACGGTCCGCGACGTCGCGACGACGACCTTCTGCACCGTTCCTGCGTCGATCGCGGCGAGCGCGCGCGACAGGCGGCCGGCCAGGATCGGGTCGATCGGACGTTCGGCGCCCACGGCTCCGGCTGCATCGATCGGGCCGCGCCTCGCGGGCTGCCCATCCGACGCGGGGCGCGCCGCGCGATCGACGGCCCGCGGCGCCTGCGACGCGCGCGCCTTCGAAAGCTGGATGACCTTCTCCGCCAACGTCGCGAGCGTGGTTCGGAGCGCCGCCTCGTCCTGCACCCAGGTGAGGGCCGTGATGCGCGTCGCGCCCCGTCGAACGGCGAATTGGACCTCCGGCAGACTGAACCACGTGCCGAGGAATGCGAGATCCGTCCAGCGCGCCCCCCACGGCTCGAGCGGGTCGAATGCGAACCCACCGAACCAGCGCGCCCGCCCTCTCGCGGTCCGACGTTCGTCGTCCAGGCACGTCGTCGCCAGGTCACGGACGAAGCGTCGTGTGTTCTCGATCGGCGACGCGCCTCCCCATACAAACGAGTCCCCGGTCCCCGCCTCGGTGCCGTAACCGATGTACGTCGTCGCCTCGTCGAACGCCCGCCATGCGAAGCGCGGGCACAAGGTCGGCGGGGCGAGGCGGAACAGATCGTACGGATCGAAGTCGCGCGCGCCGACGGGCACGGTCGTCGTCACGCACAGTGGGGTGGCAGTGGAGCGGGGCATGGGCGTATGGTACAAGAGGTCGGCATTCGTTAGGTCGGCATTCGTTTCGCGTCCGGGTTGACCCGACCGCCCCCCGCCCGTACGCTGCCGGGTCATGGACGCCGCACCCGCCCCACCCCGCGCCGACGACGACGTCGTGGACGGCGCCACGCACGCCCGTGCGCCCGAGCCCCACATGTGGCCCGCCCGCCTCGCCCTCATCGCCGTGCTCCTCGTCGCGCTCGCCCTGCGCACGTGGCGCCTGGCCGACCTGCCCCCCGGTCTGCACACGGACGAAGGCCACTACGCCAGCGACGCGATCGACATCCTGCGCGGCGCGCGGCCCGTGTTCCTGCCGGGCAACAACGGGCGCGAGCCGCTGTTCAGCTACATCGTCGCGCTGGCGTTCGGCGGCCTCGGCATCTCGATCCTGAGCCTGCGCCTCGTCGCCGCGTTCGCGGGCGTGCTGGCGGCGGCGCTGACGGCGGCCGTGGCGCGGCGGATGGTCGGCGGGCGGTCGACGGCATCGACGGACTCGACGGGACCCACGGCGTCGACGGGACCCACGGCGTCGACGGCGTCGACGGCGTCGACGCAAGCGAACCCGGCGGCATGGGTCGCTGTGCTGGCGGCGGCGGGCGTCGGCTTCACGTTCTGGCCGGTGCTGCAATCGCGCGTCGGGCTGCGGCTCGTGCTCGTGCCCGTCTGGACGGCGCTGCTCGTCCTGGCGTGGGACCGCGCGCTGGCGACATCGGCGAGGCAACGGCAAGCCGTCGGAATCCTTGGCGTCGAACGACGCGGCGCGCTGTGGGCCGCGGCGACGGGCGTCGTCCTGGCCGCGGGGTTCTACACGCACCTTACCGGTCGCGTCCTGCCCGCCATCCCGGTGGCCACCGGCCTGTGGTGGGCTTGGCGCACGCGGCGGCCGGCGGTCGTCGGGCACATCGCCCTCGCGCTGGCCGTCGCCGGCATGCTCGCGTTTCCGCTCGTGCGCCATCTCGTCCGCCACCCCGAGCTGGCCGTCGCCCGCACCGGCCAGGTCTCGGTCCTCAACCCCGAGGTGAACGAGGGCGACCTCGTCGGCACGCTCCTGGACAACGCGGCGGCCCTCGCCCTTGCCCCGTTCGCCGAGGGCGACGGCAACCTCTACCACAACCTGCCGGATCGGCCGATCTTCGGCGACGCGGTGTGGATGCTCGGCTGGTTCGTCGGCCTCGCCATGCTCGTCGCGGCGGCGGTGCACGGGCATGATGGCCGACGTCGGCGCTGGGCCGTCCTCGCGGCCGTCACGCTCGCGGTCACCGTCGCGCCGTCGTGGCTCAGCGCGCGGGCGCCGAACTTCCTGCGGCTGACGGGCACGTGGCCGGTCCTGTTCGCCGTGGCCGCCGTCGGCATCGACGCCGTCGCGTCGCGCATGCCCGGGCGATGGCCGACGCCCATGCGTCGCGCCGCGTATGCCGCGCTCGTCGGCGCCGCGCTCGCCCTGCCGCTATGGATGACCTCGCGCGACTACTTCGCGCGTTACGCTGCCGACGAGCGCCTCTACGGCATCTTCAACGGTGCCGCCACCGAGCACGGCCGCCACCTGGCGACGGTCGCCGCCGAAGGACCGACGTACATCACGCCGCTCCTCGACCAACAGACGGCGATCCGCGTCCTGACGGCCGATCACCCGCCGGTGGCCGTCGATTCAGCCCACGGCCTGCTCCTGCCGCCCGCCGGCCGATCGGCCCGCTACGTGTTCGACCCGCTTGAGGTCCACGCTGCGACCGCGTTCGCCGCGCGTTGGCCGCAGGCGAGCGCCGCAACGATGACGGACAGCCGCGGCACGCCGTCGCTGACGGTCTTCACGTTCCCGGCGGCCACGGTCGACGATCTCGCGGCGTCCTGGGTCGCGAACCGCATCCAGCGAACGACGTTCGGCGGGGCGATCGCCCTGGTCGCAGGAAGCGGCCGGGGGTCCGGACCGGTGGCGACAGGCCCGATCTCCGCTGCGCTCATGATCGAGGTGCTCGCTCCGACGGGCGTCGACCACAACCTCTTCGTCCACGCCGTCGACGGCGCCGGCCGGACCGTCGCCCAATTCGACGGCCCGCCGCTGGACGGCCGCCCGACGACGGAACGTTGGGCGGGAGGCGAGCGCGCGATCCTCGTCGTGCCGCTGACGCCGGCGGCCGACGCGGGCGACGTCGACTGGACGACGACGTCGCTGCGCAGTGGGTGGTACGACTGGCGGACGGGCCTGCGGCTCGCGTGCACGCCGTGCCCGGAAGACGGTACGTCGGCCGGTATCGAGCGATGGACGGGGCGCTCAGACTGACCTCGCACTGGCCGAATCCGGTCCGATTGCTGACAGCCCGGGAACCTCGCGACACCTTTTGCGTGACTCATGCGTCTAGATACTCAGATCGACACGATCCGCCAGGTTTGGGATGGGATGGTTTGGGATTTGGATTGCGACCGGTTGGGTTGGTGGTTCTGAACTTGCTGTGCGAGGTTTGCGTTGGAAGGTGCGAGCACGGCGCAGTCGATCCGGCAACGGGAATCGAATGTCACAAGGTTCGCATCGGGGCATTGGGGTCTTGGGGGTTGTGATCGAGTGCGCGGTCGAAGGCCCGCGCCACACTTGGAGGGATGACATGGAACGGCAGAAGTGTTCGGACGGCAGCTACCACGGTTCACGCGAACGCATGCGCCTGCTGGGCGGTTACCTCCTGCTCAGCGCGATCTTCGAGGACAAGAAGCCGGTCGCGCCCAAGCGCGAGATCCGGTTGCGCGGCGGCCACCGCTCGCGCGTCACCCACCTCGCTCCTCAGCGCGCCGCCGTCCGCTAACCACACCCGTCGGCAGCCGCGCGCATTGGCGCTGCGCGGTTGCGGATGCGGCGGCGCCCGGGTCGGACGACCGGGGCGTGCGGATACGCGGTGCGTTTGTTGAACGGCCCCCGGCTCGATCGAGCCGGGGGCCTTTTGTTGTCTGGGGTGGGTGCATCGGGGATGATAGTGGGTGCATCGGGGATGATATCGGCGGCGTACGCGAGGGCACGGCATGCCGTGCCCCTACACGACGGTTGTCGAGTTGGGCGTGCGCGTGTGATGCGACGCGGCGGAAACGGCCCCCGGAGGGATCTGGATGACGATGGCGTCGAAACTTCTCCAGACACCGACCTCGGCGCGCCTCGTCGTTCGCGGCGGGCGGGCGATCGGCGGGCGAGCGCCGCTCGCAGGCGACAAGTCGATCTCGCACCGGATCCTCCTGCTCGGTGCGCTCGCCGACGGTCCGACGCGGATCGCCAACCTGTCGCCGTGCCGCGACGTGACCAGGACGCGTGCCGCGATCGAAGCGCTCGGCGCTCGGGTCGACGCGCTTGACGACCGCATCGTCGTCGTGACCGGCCGCGGTGTGCGCGGCCTCGGCGGGCCGCCCGTCCGCATCGACTGCGGCGACTCCGGCACGACGATGCGCTTGTTGGCCGGTCTGCTGGCCGGCCAGCCCCGCCGCTTCACGCTCACCGCCGCCGCCGGCCTGGGCCGCCGGCCGATGGACCGCGTGATCGCGCCGCTCCGGGCGATGGGCGCGGACATCCGCGCGCGGGACGGGCGGGCGCCGCTGGAGGGCACCGGCGGCCCGCTCGCCGGTGCCGAAATCGTGCTGCCGCACGCCAGCGCCCAAGTGGCCGGCGCCGTGCTGCTCGCCGGACTGAACGCCGAGGGCACGACGCGCGTCCGCTACCCCGCCCCCGTCCGCGACCACACCGAGCGCCTGCTGGCCGAGATGGGCGCGCCGATCCGCTTCGACATGCGCTCCGCCACGCTCGACGGCCCCGTCATCCGCCTCGACCCGGCCGGCGGCGGGACGTACACGGTGCCGGACGACCCGTCCGCCGCCGCGTTCCTCCTCGCAGCGGCGGCCATCGTGCCGAGTGGCGAGGTGCGGCTGTCGGGTGTCGGCCTGAACCCGGGCCGAACCGGCTTCCTGGACGCGCTCGAGGCGATGGGCGCCGACATCGCGATCGACGGCTGGCGCGAGCACGGCGGCGAGCCCGTCGGCGACATCGTCCTCCGCCACCGGACGCTGCGCGCCACGGAGATCGGCGGAGCGCTCGTGCCGCGCAGCATCGACGAGCTGCCGCTGCTGGCCGTCGTCGCGACCCAGGCCGTCGGCACCACGGTGATCCGGGATGCGGCCGAGCTGCGGGTCAAGGAGAGCGACCGGATCGAGGCGATCGCCGCCGGCCTTGCCCTTCTCGGGGCCGACATCGAGGTGCGCCCCGACGGGTGGGCCATCACCGGCCCGACGCCGCTCGTGGGCGCCGACGTGGACGGTGCAGACGATCATCGGATCGTCATGGCGCTGGCCGTCGCCGGCCTGGCGGCGCGCGGGCGGACGTCGGTGTCGGGCGCGTCGCGGGTGGCGGACTCCTATCCGCGGTTCGTGGAGGCGTTGGCGGCGTTGGGGGGGGATGTCGAGATCACGGCGGGGTCGTGATTCGGGCGGGGGGCACGGCATGCCGTGCCCGTGCGCGGGCCGCTATCCGATGCCCAACCAGACCACGCATACGGCGATCGCGAGGCCGGCGGCGCCGATGAGGGATGCGTGGAGGCGGCGCGCAACGCTCCAGGCGCGGACGCGCCAGGCCCATACCGTCACGCCGAACAGGAGGACGCCGCACGCCGCGGCCAACGGCGGCAGCCCCAGCAGCCACGCCGCTTCGCGCGGCACGCCGACGTACAGGACGGCGTCCCGACCGCTGTCCAGGAGTTCCCCGAGCACGACGACGGCGCCCACCGCAAACGTCGGCAGCGCGACGACGGCCCCCGCGGACAGCCACGGGATGCGTTTCGCCGGCCAGCGAGCATCCGACCGGGCGCCGAAGGCCCGCCCGACGGCCCACCCGCCGGCCGTCGCGGACAGCGCCAGCCAGGCGATCAGCAGCCCGAGTGCCGGCGCGAGCGCTGCGAGCGGGCCCGGGCCGGTCGGGAGCGGGCGGCCGTCCAGCGTCAGGGGCGCATCGTCCCGCTCGATTCCATCCGCCCCATCCTCTTCGTCCTCCCCATCCTCCAGCGTCAACGGCAACAGCCGCGCGAGAAGCCGCCGCGGCACGGCGGTGAAGACCGTATCCGTCGGCGTGATGAAGTCGGGCGTCGGCGGCTCGGCCGCGCAGGCGGTGTTCACGGCGGCCGTCGGGTCGGCCAGGAACGCGGCGACGATCGTGTTCGGGCATGGGTCGCCGAGGGCGCCGTGCGCGCCGGACGGGAAGACGACGAGCTGGGCACGGCTGAGCGTACGCGCGGCGGCGGCGGCGAACGGCGGCGGCGTGATCGGGTCGAAGCGGCCGCTGAGCAGGAGCGCCGGGACGTCGCTGGTGACCGGCGCGTCGACGGCGTCTTCGAACAGCGGAACGTCCCAGATCTCGCACGCCGCCAGGACGTCGTCCGCATCGCCCGCCAGCTGGTCGGCCAGCCAGGGCCGGACATCGTCGAGCGGCACCGCCTCGGGATCGATGTCGCCGTCCTCGCTGCAGACCGTCGAGAGGTACATGCCCTCGGCCATGCTCTCGTCGAACGTCCAGAGCCCCATGAACTCCGCCAGCGCGCCGTACCGGCCGCGCGCCACCGCGTCGATGGTGGCCGGCAGGACCGGGACCGTGGGGCCGCCGTACAAGAGCTGGTGCACGGCATCGAGCAGCGTGCGTCCGTCGACGATCGCGCGATAGCGTGCGCCCGTGGCCGGGTCCGTGATCGCCACGCGGGCCGGCGATGCGTCCAGCCGCTCGACGGCGGCCGCGAGGGCGGTTTCGAGGTTAGGGTAGGCGCCGGCACAGTCCGGCGCGGCGGCGCAGGCATCGAACAGTGCGGTCAGGCTGCCGTCGAGCGACGTCGGCGCCGCGGCGTTGAAGTCGATCGGCGGCGGCACGACGCCGTCGAGGACGACGCTTGCCAGGCCGGCTGGGCGGCGGCGCATGAGGTGGAGCGCCAGCAGGCTGCCGTAGGACACGCCGTATACATGGTAGCGGTCGTAGCCGAGCGCGGCCGCGACCGCCGGGATGTCGGCCGCATTCTCGAGGCTGTTGAACGCGGCCACGTCCACGCCCTCGTCGTCCAGTCGTTCGCGGCAGTCGGCGAGAGCGTCGTCCTCGAGGGCGTAGGCCACGTCCGCATCGAGGTCGAGTTCGATCGTCCGCCGCGTCAAGTCGACGAGCTCCGGGCACATCAGGGCCGGCCGGCCGTAGCGTGTGCCGCGCTGATCGAGGAGCACGAGGTCGCGGTCGGCGCGGATGCCCGCCAGGCCGAACGGGTCGTCGGCGGGCGCCAGGGCGAGGTCGAGGTAGGCGTCGATCGTCGAGGCGCCCGGGCCGCCCTGCAGGAGGATGAGCGGCGCGGCGCCCGGCGACGCGCCGCCGGACCGCCGCACGACCGCCGCCGCAAGGGTGATCGTCTCGCCGCCCGGATCGTCGTGGTGCAGCGGGACCGTCACGTCGCCGCACGCGGCCCCGTCGGCATCGTCGGCATCGAGTTCGAAGCCGAACTCGGCGCAGTCGACGGGCGCGAAGGCGTCGGTCGGCGTGGAGGCGGCGGCGCGATGGACGGGAGGGAGGGAGGGGGAAAGGGTGAGGGCGAGGGCGAGGACCACGGCGCCGGCAGCGAGGGCGAGGACCACGGGATGGCGGGCGGCACGCAGTTGCATCGTGTGATTGTATCGCGCTTGGGCGGGGGGCCCGCGAACGGTGCTACACTCGCCTCCAGTCCGTGCCACCGACCCGCTTTGTCCGCGGCCGGCGTGGCATCCGTCGCGGAGGGGAAGTGATGGAACAGCAACAATCGAGGCCGCGGTCCAACGTCCGCGCGAGCGCGCTCATCGCCTTGCTCGCAGCCGCCGCGCTGCCCGCGGCATCGATGCCCCGGCGCGGCGCATCGGCCGCCGATTCGGGACGGGACGCCCTCCAGCAATCCGAGCGCGGTTCCGTGGCCGCGTTCCTCCCGCTCGCCCTTGCCCGCCACAGCCGCGCCGGCGCTGGAAGCGTGCCCACCGCCGCGGCCACCGCCGTGCCGACGGACACCCCGCCGCCGACGGCCACGGACACGCCCGAGCCCACCGCCACCCCGACGACGGCGGTCTGCGGTCCGCTCGCGGAGCGGGTGCGCGTCACCTCCGTCGACGTATCGCCCGCCGAGGTGCAGGTCGCGACGGGCCGCGGGCGGTCGTGGTGGCCGATCTACCTGGCGCCGCTGACCGACGGCGGCGCCAAGATCGCCTGGAGCGACACCGAAGCGCAAGTGCACGTGACGAAGATCGACGGCGACGGCCGGCGGCTGGGCGACGATGCCGTCGTGGCGGGCGACGAGGTGCGCGGGCTCGTGGCGCACACGGACGGCGGGACGGCGATGCTCGTGGTGACCGGCAACGTCATGTCGCTGGTTCGGCTGGATGCGGCCGGCGCAACGGTCTTCCGAAAGGACCTCGTCGGCCTGCAGCCGCAGACCGTCACGGGCAGCAAGTGGGTGGACAGTTGGGGGCACGAGGGGCGGCTCGTGTTCGCCGAGAACACGTACGCGGCCTATTTCGGGCACACGCAGTTCTTCGGCGCCAACGGCAAGCACCAGGGCGACCTGCTGTGGTTCTTCGACCCCGACGGCAACAAGATCACGCGTGAGCGCGAGGGTTGGGACTGGGGCTGCAGCCACAGCCTCGACCTGCGCCTGGCCCACAACGGGACGCGGTTCGGGCCGGTCTGCCTGTCCGACGCCTACCCCAAAGAGGGATTCCACTTCAACCATCGGGAGACGATGATCCGCGCCGAACCGTCCGGCGACGGATCGGGCGGTTCGGACGCCCGGCTCGGCGGTTGGGTGCCGCTGCCCAACGGCTTCCTGATGAGCTTCGCCTCGCCCGAGGGCCGCGCCTCGACGGACGTCGGCCTCGTCCACGTCTCGAACGACGCCGAGATCGGCGCCGTCCGCTGGCTGACGAACTCGGCGGCCGTCGTCGAGGATGGGCCCCATCTGGCGCGCTACGGCCGCGACCAGTTCCTGGCGTCGTGGACGGCCGATGCGGCGCACCTGGCGGCGCTCGTCAAGGAGGACGGTACGTTCATCGAAGGCCCGGTGGCCATCGAAGCGACCATCGGGGCGCGGAACGACATGCAGACGATGCCGGACGGCGATGTGGCGTGGGCGCACGCCTGGGGCGACATGCACGCCCTCAAGACGGTCCGCGTCGACGCCTGCGGCGCGCAGGCCGTCCTGCCGCCGACGCCAAGGCCGACCGTTCGCCCGACGGACGCACCGACCCCGGTCGGCCCGACGGCCGTGCCGACGGACGGCCCGAGCCCGACGCCGCGCCCGTTGCCCACCAAGGGGCCGCAGGCGTGCACGAACGTGATCACCAACGGCAACTTCGAGGACGGGACGCGGGGCTGGACGATCGACGGCGAGACCGGGATCGCAGCCAGCGACCACGGCGGCGGCAAGTTCGGCGCCAAGCTCCTCGGGCGGAACGACGTCACATCCGACCTGCGGCAGCCGGTCACGGTGCCGCGCGGGTCCGCGTCGGCGCACCTGTCGTACTGGTGGCGGATGCAGTCCGGCGAGGCGGCTACGAGCAAGGATCCGTTCGACTGGGTCGGCGTCTCCGTCGACGGCTCGACGGTTCGGACGGAAGCACTCGAGGTGCTGAGCAACCTGTCGGGGCGGGACGGCTGGCGATTGTCGGCCTACGCGCTCGATGTCGACCGGACGCAGAAGCTGATCTTCAGCGCGGGCAGCAACAAGCGCGACGCGAGCACGTTCGTGATCGACGACGTCCAGCTGATCGTCTGCTCCGGCGCGCCCGCCACTTTCCCGTCGCTGTCCGTCGACCCGGGCAGCGGTGCGGCGAGCACGCGCTTCAACGGCAGCGGCGACGGCTTCCAGGCGGGCGAGGCCGTCCAGCACTGGGCGATCGAGCCGGGCAGCCGGTTGCGCTTCGACCTCGGCACGGCCGCGGCCGGCGACGACGGCTCGCTCGGCACGGCGTTCGGCGTGCGCGCGACGGTGGGCGAGTGGCGCTGGATGGCGGCGGGCACGACCTCGACGCTGCCCGGGACGGCGGCGTTCCGGGTGACGGGCGCGCAGTGAGCGTCGCCGGGCGCACGACGATCGTCATGCCGTGACGGGTGAGATCCCGACGGAGATCCCGACGGAGATCCCGGCGGACGACCTTGAGGACCTCGCGCCGGCCTTCCGGCGCGACGACTGGCGCGTGCTGCTCGGCGTCTACTGGATCACGTCGTTCATCGAGGCGGCGACGTTCAGCCAGGTGCTGGCCTTTCTGCCTTCCTACCTGACGCAGATGGGCGTGTCCGAAGCCGAACGGCTGCGGTTCGTCGGCCTGTTCGGCGCGCTGGTGTTCGTCGTGGGCGCGCCGCTCGTGCCGCTGTGGGGCGTCTGGGCGGACAAGTACAGCCGCAAGGCGGTCATCATTCGCAGCGCGCTCGTCGAGGCCGTCGTCTTCACGGCGATCGCGCTCAGCCGGACGCCGACGCAGCTGGCCCTCAGCATGCTCCTCATCGGCCTGCAGCTCGGCAACACGGGCGTGATGCTGGCCGCAATCCGCGACGTCACGCCGCACAGGCGGCTCGGCACGGCCATCGCCCTCTTCGGCGCGAGCGGCGCCGTCGGGTTCGCCGCCGGGCCGGCGTTCGGCGGCTGGCTGATCGACGGGCGCGGGCTGTCGATCTCGTTCATGTTCGCGGTCTCGGCCGTCCTCTCGCTGGGCGCCGCCGCCCTGCTGGCCGTCGGTTCACGGGAGATCCGCCCGGCCGTCGTGCCGCAGGGCTCGGCCGTCGGACTGGCCGTCCAGGCCCTCCGCAGCGTCCTGTCCGAGCCGACGACGCGCCGCATCTTCACGCTCTTCGGCGTCGCGGCGCTGGCGACGCAGATGACGCGCCCGTACGTTCCGGTGCTCGTCGAGCGGCTCGCCGGCCAGGGCCCCGGCCTGGCGAGCGCGATCGCCCTCGTCGTCGGCACGGCCGCGCTGGCCGGCGCGCTCGTCTCGCCGCTGGGCGGGGCGATCGGCGACCGGATCGGGTTCCGGCCGGTGCTGATCGGCGCGCTGCTGGGCAGCGCCGCGGCCGTGGCCGGAATGCCGTTGGCGACGACGGTGGGTGGGCTCGCGCTGCTGGCCCTGGGCCTGGCGGCGTGCCAGGCCGCCGTCAGCGCGATGGTCTTCGGGATGATCGCCACCGAGGTCCCGCCGGAGCGGCGGTCGGCGACGATCAACCTGGTGTACCTGCCGCTGTACGCGGCGGGGATCATCGGGCCGGCGCTTGGGGCGGCGGTGGTGGCGTGGGGGGTGGGGGGGGTGTTTGGGGTGGGGGCGGGGGTGTTGGGGGTGGGGGTGGTGGTGTTGGGTTGGCGGGGAGCTGGTGCGCGTGGACGCTCCGGCGTGGCAACGCTGAGCTGAATCGGGGGGCGTTGGGAATCTTGGGTACCCAGCCGGCCGCAGGTCAGCGGGGGAGGCGGTCATCGAAGCGGATGGCGAGCTGATTGAGGACGAGGGGCCAGCCTTGGATGGCTCCGGTCCAGCGTTTGGAGATGTTCATGTGGGCCAGGTAGAGGAGCTTCCTGGCGGCGTCGGG
>JADYYS010000002.1 GCA_020853525.1 Ardenticatenales bacterium
CCCGAGCCCGTCCGCTACGCCTCCAACGCTTCGCCGACGTCCTGCGCCATGCCATCGAGGCTCTGCTCGGCGTTCGCGACCTCCCTGAACTCCCGTTTGCCGGCTATCCTGTCGGGAACTACTGACTCTCTTGCTCCAATGCAAGTCGGGGGAGACGGGGGCCGCCGTCAATATTGGGATGCAAGCCTCAGTTGAAATGGGCAGCAACTTCGAGATCGGCCAACACACGGTTCAGATTCGCCTTGACGACGATCCAGCGCAGGAAATCACTGCACGTGAGGCGACCGAATCAGAAACCCTCATGTTCCTCGATGGCCAAGCATTCGCATCTAGCCTCCTCGGTCGCAAGAAGATGGTCTTCGGGTTCACGCCGTTCGAGGCACCACCCGCAGTGGCCACGTTCAACCTAACCGGCATCGACAACGCCATCACGCCCCTACGCGAGGCGTGCGGCTGGTAGCTAGTCTGGAACGAAGAATGCGAGAGCGCCAGGTCAGCCGCTTGGCGCTCTCGCATTTGCATAGCCAACGACTACCGGAACCCGTCTCTACGACGCGCCAACCGGTAAGCGTCGCGGCTGGCCGTTTCGCAAGCGTCGCACGGCGCCGGCAACGAGCTCGCCGCCGTCGGCATCAAAGACGCCGATAGGCTGCCGGGCGCCGGGCGCCTCCCGCATCCGCACAGACATGCGCACGCTGGCCGCTGTCACGGCGCCGCCGAACCTCTGGCGCAACGTCTCGAGCACGTCACGGGCGAGCACCGTCCGCACGTCAACGCGCATGGGGGCGATGATGGCAGGCGGCAGGCCGCGCCCCCGCGCGCGCGGATCCTAATACGGTCCAACGTAAGCCGCGGGCGCCTCGAGCAACGACCGGGCGCTGTAATGGACGGCACTCTGACCGGCCGCTCGACGGCAGGCAGGATCGGCTAGCGGACGACCGTTTCCAGCCGGGTTGGCATACACGTTGGCATACTTGGGCCAACCGGGCGCGGCTTTGGAAGCTTCAAGTAGCCGAATTTACTCTGTAAAACGATGGAGCCACCCGACGGACTCGAACCGTCGACCTGCTCATTACGAGTGAGCTGCTCTACCAACTGAGCTAGGGTGGCCTGACTTCCGGCCGACGGACCGAGCCGCGTATTCCGCGCCGCGAGCCGCCGTTGCCAACGACCCGGAGACGATCCGAACGATCCCCGACGAGGCTACGAAAAGGCGAGGCACGGAGCCTCGCCTGAGAAGCGGGCGATGAGGTTCGAACTCACGACCTTCTCCTTGGCAAGGAGACGCTCTACCACTGAGCTACGCCCGCGAACGAAGGTGGATTATAGCCGGGTCGGTGGGTGGTGTCAATCGACCCGATCGAACTTTCGGCTGCGGCCGACCCGAACCGCTTGACCGCCCACGGCCCCCGCCGTACCGTACCCGCGCTCCGACTGCGCCACTCCATCGTCCAGACCGCCCAACCCGCCTGCCCAACCCGCCCGCACCACCCGAAAGAAGCCCGCCCGATGACCGTGCGCCCCACCCTCGCCCGCCTCGCGCTCGCCCCCGCACTCGCCCTCGCCCTCGCCACCGCCGCGGCCCACCCGACGCCGACCGCCGCCGCGCCGTCGTCGCCCGCCGCACCCCCGGTCGTCCCCGCGCCGCCGGCGGCCCAGCCGGACCCCGCCCCCCGCGCCAGCCTCCTCGTGACCGTGGCCGGCAAGAGCGTGTGGCAGCAGTTCGCGGCCCGCCTGGCGGACGCGGACGGCAGTCCGGCCAGTGCGGCCGACGTCCGGGCGCGGGCAGCGACGATGCACGACGAGCTCGTGGCGGCGCGGGCAGCGGTGCTTGCGGCGCAGGCACCGGCGGTGGCGGCGGCCGAGGCGACGGGCGCCCAGGTGATCAGCCGGTACGCGACGCTGGCGAACGGCTTCCTGCTGCACGCCACGGCCGATCAGGTGGCGCGGCTGGCCACGACGCCCGGCATTCTGGCGATCGAGCCCGCGCCGCTCGTCACGCCGCAGCTGGACGGCAGCGTGCCGTTCATCGGCGGGCCGGCCCTGGCGACGCAGAAGGGCTACGACGGGACGGGGTCGTACACGGCGGTCATCGATACCGGCGTGGACTACACGCACGCCCACCTCGGCGGGCCGGGCACGGAGGCCGCCTATGCGGCGGCCAGCACGATCACGAACACACAGCGGATCGACGACCTCTGGGAGGGCAAGCTGCTCTTCCCGACCGCCAAGGTCGTCGCCGGCTACGACTTCGTCGGACGGCGCTACAACCCGCCGCACCTCTGCTCGGCGGCGCAGGAAGCGGCCGGGACGTGTACCAGCACGCCCATCCCGGACCCCGACCCGCTGGACGGCGGCGGTCACGGCACGCACGTCTCGGGCATCGTGGCCGGCAACGCGTTCGCCGGCGGGCTCAGCAACGGCGTCGCGCCCGGCGCCAAGCTGGTGGGCCTGAAGATCTACGGCGAGGACGGCGACGACGAGGCGGCGGACGTCCTCGTGGACGCCATCGAGTGGTGCGGCAACGTGAACCTGGGACTCGAGACGCGCGGCACCGTTCCGCCGCGGGTGGATGCCGTCAACATCAGCCTCGGCGAGGATTGGGCGGTGGCCAGCACGCTGTTCGATACCACCGCCGCCGCCGCCACCGCCGCCGGCGTGACCATCGTCGCCTCGGCCGGCAACTCCGGCAACCGGGCGTTCATCGTCGGGACGCCGTCCGCCAGCCCGCCGATCGTCTCGGTGGCCAGCACCGTGCCGCCCGAGTCCGGGATGGAGATCGTCACGACCAACGGGATCACGTCGACGACCCACGTCGGGCTCGAGAGCGCCATCGCCCGGCCGTTCAAGGACGTCATCGCCGGCGGCCGCATGGAGGGCCAGCTGGCGTGGTTCGGCCGGGGCTGCGGCGAGGATCCGCAGCCGCAGGACGTGAGCGAGCGCGTCGCGCTCGTCGAGCGCGGGCTGTGCAACCTGTCGGACAAGATCCTCAAGGCGCAAGGCAAGGGCGCCATCGCCGTCCTCATGTTCACCAACGAGAACCCCAAGAGCCAGATGGCCGGCGACGCGGCCGGCATCACGATCCCGGCCGCGATGATCGACCGCGCCCCCGGCGAGGCGCTGCGCGACATGCTCCTCGGCGGTGCGGTGATGCACGTCACGTTCGACGCGTCCAAGCTCAGCCTCGACCTCTCGAGCGCCGACCTCGTCGCCGGCTACAGCTCGCGCGGCCCGAACATCCACGGCGCGCTCAAGCCGGACATCGCCGCGCCGGGTAGCAACATCATGTCGGCGGCGATGGGCACCGGCACGCGCGGCGCGTCGTTCAACGGCACATCGATGGCCAGCCCGCACGTCGCCGGCGCGGCCGGGGTCGTGGCCCAGCGCAACCGGACGGAGAACCTCAAGCTCGACGGCCTCGGCGTGGCGGCGCTCCTGATGAACTACGCCCAGCCGACGGTGTATGCCGGCGGCGGCATCGTGCCGATCCCGCGCCAGGGCGCCGGACGCCTGGACGTCCTGCGCGCCGGCACCGGCCCCCTCCTCGCGCGTGCCGGCCCGATCGCCAGCCTGAACATCGGCATCCGCGCGCTGACCGCCCCCGTGAACGTCGCGCTGCCGGTGACGCTCACGAACCTGACGGACGCGCCGGTGACCTACAGGGTCGTGCCGCGCTTCCGCCGCCCGGCGGCCGCCGACGCCGGCCTTTCGTTCCTGCTCCAGGAGTCCGTCGTCCGCAGCCTCGCGCCGCGCGAGACGCGATCGGACGTGCTCACGGTCGCCATCGACCCGGCAAAGCTCGCCGACTGGACGCTCTACCCGGCGGCCACCGGCGACGGGGTCGGCAGCGTCGAGGCGAGCGAGATCGACGGCTGGGTGACGTTCCAACCCGTCGATGGGAACGCCCAACCGCTGCCCGACGGCACCGCGCCCGCCGCCGCCGTCCCGTTCTACCTCCTCGCCCGCCGCGCCTCGGCCATCGCCCACACCTGGATCGCCGATCCGGCGGCCGGCCCGGGCCATCGCCTCACGTTCAACAACACGTCGCCCTTCACGGGCACGGTCCAGCTCTTCCACCGCCCGGCGCAGCGCACGCTCGGCCTCGGGACGCCCGGCGGGGCAGCGGCCCCGGCCGGCGCCGTCGATGCCATGCCGACCGACCCCGACGAGCCGAATGTGCCCGACGCCCTCGACGTCGCCGCCGTCGGCGTCCGCGCGACGACGGCGTCCACCGTGTCGACGACGGCCGACCGGCTGGACTTCGCCATCGTCACGCACGCCGCCGTCACCGTGCCGGTCCCGCAGCAATCGCAAATCTTCGTCGACACGGACCGCGACGGCTTGGCCGACTGGCGCGTCCGCGCCGGCGATCACCGCGGTCCGGACCGCATCCAAACGTTCGTCGGCCAGTGGGTTACCGCATCGAACGCCATTACGGGCACGGAGCGCACGACGGGCACCTTGTTCAGCTCCGACGTGATGACGCACGCCAGCGTCCTGTCCGTGCCGATGGCGCTCCTGGGCATGAAGAGGCCCGCGCCGTTCGACTTCTGGGTCGTCCGCCACGGCACGCACGAGGACTGGTCCCACATCGGCCTGCCGGATGTCGTCCCGGACGGCGCCGACCAGCCCGGCGGCCCGCGCCTCACGTTCGACCCAACCGTGCAGGTCAGCCGGATCGCGGCGCCCGCAGTGACGGTCGCGGGCGGCGAAGGCGGATCGATCGCGCTCGCCGTCGACGCCGGGCGCAGCGGCACATCGTGCCGCCGCCGGGACGGCTTCCTGGCGATCTATCCCGAGAACGACTTCGCCGACAGCAGCCAGTGGGCGTGGATCGACGGCGGCGGGTCGCGGGTCGTGTGCGGGCCGGTCTACCTGCCGCGGGTGCTCGCGACGTTCGATGCGGCGGTGGTGGGGACGCCGTAGAGGCACCCCTTGTGGGTGCCCATCGTGGGCGACGACAGGTCGCCGTTTTGCGGAGGACGGGCACCCACAGGGGTGTATGGCCTCGGGACAAGGGTGACAGGTTGACCTCAGGACATCGGTGACACCACGCTGGCGGGCCAAGATCCGAGAGGAGGCTTGGCATGCCGTGGAAGGAAACCGATGTGCGCACAGAACG
>JADYYS010000003.1 GCA_020853525.1 Ardenticatenales bacterium
GACCCCCCGCCGCAAGGGCGAGGGGTCCGGGGTTCGCGTCGGCTCCGTCTGCACGGAGCGCGCTGGAGCGGGACGGGCGTCCCGGGGGGTGCGACGGTTTACCGCCGGAGGAAGGGGCCGTAGATCATGGGATGTTGCGCATTGCCACGATCCAGGACGTTACGCGTTGCCATCCACTCCGTCCCGCTGCCACACCGCGTGCCCGACGAAGAACGGCCCGAGTCGGTCCATGAACATCGATGTCTGGCGCGTCTTCCGCATTTCCTCGACGACCTTGGACAGCGGGTGCAGGTCGCGGCCCGTCAGGGCGACGACGAAGTCGTTGTCGTTGGCGTCGAGGCCGAAGCACGCCAGGCGGACGTCATGCGCCAGTCCGGCGCGGCCGTAGGCCATGCCGATCGTGCCGTGCTCCTTGAGCATCTCGCGCTGTTCCGAGAGGGGTACGGCGGCGAAGGCGCCCTTGCGCCGCAGCGGGTACCACACCGCCCAGCGCTCGTCGGCGTTCAGCACGGCGCGGCGCGGGCGATGGATGAGCGTGTCCGCCAGGTCGGGCTCATAGCCCAGGCTGTACGTTCGGCCGAACATCGTCAACTCTGGCTTGTGGGCAAGGTCGGCAAACGGCGGGGTGTTCAGGAAGGCGCGCAGCTCGGCCACGAAGAACGTCGGGTCTGTGGCGAAGGTCAAGAGCGCGACGCCCCGCGGGTCGCCGGCGTCGGCATAGAGGACGGCGCCGAACGGTGCGGCGGTCAGGGCCGCGACGAGGGGCGCGGGATCCGGGCAGCCGCCGAAGGCCTGCAACTGCATGTACAGACGTCGATCCAGCACTTGCGGCGCACCATTCCTCGGCCCGCCCTTCTCGGCGATCTCGGGTACGGGCAGGCCGGGTTCCATCATGGGACACGCATCCCTCTGGCGCCATGGGCACAGGGCCGGGCGAAGCGCGTGCTACAGTATCGCCCCCCCGGCACCGACGGACGATCGACGGACGATCGACGGCCGAAGTATACGGCAGCGCACGACAGGCAACCCGACGTGGAGATCGACGCTCTTTTGCAGCACCTGCGCAACCTGCCGCTGTGGGTGATCATCGCCGTGCTGTTCGCCGGTACGTTCATGGAGTACATCCTGCCGCCCTTTCCAGGCGATACCGTCGTCGTGGCCGGCGCTGCCCTATTCACCGCGCTCGGCTGGCCGATGTGGCCGGTGTTCGTCACCGTGACGGCCGGCGCGGTGGCCGGGTCGGCGGCTTCGTGGTGGGCCGGGCGGGCGGTCGCGCGGCGCGGCCTCGATCGGCTCGCGCCGCGCACGCGCGTTGCCGTGACGATGCTGCTCGACCGCTTCGATCGCCACGGCCCGATGTACCTCGTCGTCAACCGATTCCTGGCCGGCGTGCGGACGTTCTTCTTCGTGGCGGCCGGCATGATGGACTACCGGCTCGGCGTCGTCCTCTTCTGGTCGACGGTCAGCTCGCTCATCTGGAACGGCTGTCTGCTCGCACTCGGCCGCTTCCTCGGCGGCAACGTCGAAGCGCTCACGCGCGTGATGCGCGACTACAACCTCGTCGTCGGCGTCGTGATCGTCGCCATCTTCACCGCCGTGGCCTGGAGTGTCTGGCGGGCGGTGCGCACGGTCTGACGCGTATTCGGAGGGCCGGACGGGCCGGACGGTCCGGGCCGATCAGTCGTCCTCGCGGGTAAGGTCGATTTCCCGGCTCTCCTCACGGCCGTCCGTGTGCTTGTAGATGAGCCGGATCTTCAGCTTGTCCTCGCCGAAGCAGATGTCGCCCTGCCGCCCGCTTGCGGCCACGGTCGTCGCCGGTCCGCCGCCGATCTGCAGCCGGACGTCCGTGACGTTCTCCGTGCGCCAGTTCACGGCCGTGCATAGCTGATCCTTGCCCAGATTCGCCTGGCCGTTGTCCGGATAGAACTCGATGACCGGCAGACCGCTGTTGGCCGTCGGCACCGGCGCCGTCGTCGGGGCCACGACAGGTGCGGCGACCGTCGGCTGTGCGACGGCGGCGGTCGTCGGAACGACCGGGGGGGGCGGCGGGAGCGTCGGCGCGGCGGCAGCCGTCGGCGTCAGCGTGGCGGTGGGGGTCACGACGGCGGTCGGCAGCGGCGGCACATTCGTCGGCGGCTCGGCCGTCGCAGGCAGAGCGGTCGGCTCCGCGGGGGCGTCGGTCGGATCGGCGCAGGCGCCGAGCGACAGCGCGAGAACGGCGAGCGCGCCGGCGGCGGCGATCGCCGCGAACGCGCGGGCGCGGGGGCGCGACGACACGGCGGCCGGACGAGTGGACGGAAGGGCGGGGTGCACGGTCGGCTCCTGGCGCTGCAGGCGAAACGGCGGGATCGGCGCGCCGGCGGCGTGCGCGACGGCGGCAGGATACACCGAATCACGCGACGATGCCGTACGCCGGTCGCCTCAGAGGACGACCGGCGTACGGCATCGTGTTCCACATCACTCCATCACGTGAACGCGGGCTGAATGCAGGCGCGAGCCGAACTCACGCCGCGGCGGACAACGCTATGGGCACGGGACTATGGGCACGGGATGATGCGCGCCACCTCGCGGTAGATGCGCAGCAAGTCGGCGGCGTCGGGCACCGGATAGAACAGCGACGGGTCGCTGGCCACCTGCCGCAGCAGCGCCTCGTCGATGTCGCTCCCCAGGCCCACCGTGATCACGGTGATCCCGGCGTTCTTGGCGGTCTGCGCCCAGTTGTAGACGAGCTGCACATCGGGGCCCGAGTGTGCGCCGTCCGTGACGAGGATGATCGAGCGCTTGTTCTCCGAGCGGTGACGCGCGCTCAACAGCTCCTCGGTGCCGGCTTGCAGGCCGGTGTCGATGAACGTGCCCGCGGCTTGCGTGGCCGGCAGCGTCTGCAGCGCGGCCGCGAGCGCCGCCTTGTCGCTCGTGAGCTGCGCCGCCACATGGCTCGTCGCGTTGAAGCCGACGACGGCCGCCTGGTCCGACGGCTTGAGAAGGTTGACGATCTCGAGCGCCGCGGCGAGCGCCGCGTCGATCTTCCGCGGGCCGCCCGGATGGGTCGGATCCGCCATGCTGATCGACGTGTCGATGACGAGGGCGACGTCGATCGTCTGCTCCTCAGGACGGCACTCCGGCCAGTTGCGGAACACAACGGGCAGGTAGAGGTCGCTCGGCACCCGCGTGGCCGTCGGCGTCGCGGTTGCGGTGGCGGTCGGTAGGGGGGTCGACGTTTCGGTGGGCGTGCTCGTCGGGACCGTCGTCGGCGTTGCCGTCTGCGGGATGACCTCGACGAGGGCGGCCGGGAAGTCCATCGTGCCCTTCAAGCCGTCGCTGTCCGTCCACTCGATGCCGGCGCTGTCGCTGATCGGCCAGATGCCGGGCTCCTGCGGTGCGACGCGATACGTCAGCGTCTGCGGCATCGTTCCGGTGGGCAGCTGCCACTCGATGAGCTGGCCGGTGATCGTCGACGTCACGGGATCCACGGACGCTGGGTCGAGCGTCATGTTCGCCGCGACCTGGTCCCTGGCCTTGAGGTCGGTCAGCGCGACGGGTTTCGGCGCGGCCAGCACTTGTTCGTAGAGCTCGATGATCGCCTTCACTTCGCCCGGTTCGAGCACCAGGCTCCCGTGGCTGGCGAACGAGCGGTGGTTCTTGCGGTTGAGATTGCGGCCGAAGCCGACGGAGATGACGTGGGTCGTCCGGTCGAGCTCGGCGCCGCGGAGATCCTTAAGACAGAACTGGAAGTCGCTCATCAGGATGACGATCGTCACCCGACCGTCGTCGCCGAGATTGCTGCGGCTCGCGTTGCCGTTCAGGAACTTCGCCGCTTCCCTCAAGCCCGCGTTCGGGTTCGAGAGGTCGAATCCGCGCATCCGGTTGGCGCCGCTCGATACGTCGGAGGGGTCGTTCGTAAGGTTCAGCTTCACCTTGGCCTGCGCCGCGAACGATACGAAGCCGATCCGAAGCCGGTCCGAGGCCATGTCGCGTTGGATCACGGGCTGCTCGAGCAGGTCGCGAACGAACGTCTTCTGTTCGCGCAGCAGGTCTTCCTCGCCGGCGGGCTCGAGCGGGATCTCGCGCCCGGCCTGCGGGTCGGGCGTCGCGGTTCGGCGCGGCGGGCGCCGGGGCGTGTTCGTGGCCGTCGGCTGAAAGCCCCCGCCGACGTTGGCGCAGAAGGCCGGCTCGTCGCGGTTGCCGCCGCTCCCGGGCGTACCGCCGACCCCGCCGCCCGGGTCCTCGGTTTCGCGTGGATCCGGCGTCTCGTCCGGCGGGGGAACGCGCCGGGTGGCCGTCGGTCGTCCGCCCGCGCCGCCGCCCACGTCCGCCCGCGTCATCGACAGCGAGTCGTCGCCGACGATGATCAGGTCGACCGGCAGCCGCTTGGCGCCGCACGTGACGCTGACGACGAGCGTGGCGTCCACCGAGCCGCCGAGCGCCACCGTCTCCGGGGCGATCGACTTCTGCGTCTCGGCGTTGCACGTCGTCACATCCTGGACGGCGGGCTTGGCGCTGGACGTGTGGGTGCTGCGGCCGAGCAACCCAACCTGCACTGCGCCCATCGCCGCCAACGCGACGAATGCCGCGCTCAGCGATGCCCACTTCGATCGCACCCCCGTGCTTCTTCCGACCATGCGACTCACCTCCCGTGCTCAGCGCGCCGATCCGGTGCCGGCCATCCGCTCGGTGCCATGGAGCGTGTCCGGAGGACGTGGATCGACATGAATCGAAGGCTGGACGCCGTCACAACGTCCGTATGACGCCGGGAGGGTAAACACTCGCGGCCGCAAACCGGGATAGTCGATCGACAACATGCCGATGGAATTTACACTTTGATTACACTTTTGGCGGTCATGCGGGCCGTGTTGGTGTAACCCACGGCGTAGCGCGCACGCCAAGTCGACGGACGCAGGAGGTGATCATGGTTCGGATGTCGCGCGGCAGTCGTACGATCGTCATGCTTGCCTGCCTCGGTCTTGTCGGCCTGGTGGACGGCGGGGAACCGGCGGCGCAGCCCGTCGCCCGTCACGCCGACCCGCTGCGTGCGGCGCAGGAAACCACGCCGACCCTCTACCCGGGCCATCCGCGCCTGATCGTCGGCGGCTACCGCGGCGTCGCGGTGGCCGAGCTGCGTGCGGCGTGTGCGCGGCCCGAGCTGATGGAGCAGTGCGCGCAGATCGGCGGAAGGCACATCCTGGACGATGCGATGCGCTACCTGCTCGTCGGCGACGGCGCGGCCGCCGATCGCGTCGCCGCCGGTCTCCGCGCGTGGACGTCGTGCGCCGCGGGCGACATCGGCAGCGAGCACAACGAGTGGGGCGGCTTCGCGCTCGCGTACGACTGGATCTGGGCGACGCTCCCGCCGGCCGAGCGCCGCCGCCTCGACGACATGTGGTTGCGCTGCGGGCAGCTTCTCGCCGGCGAGCTCGACTCGAACGGGCCGCACCTCTGGCACGGCTACACCTCGCTCGCCGCATCGCTTGCCCTGATGGCGCTGGCCTGCGACGGCGACGGCGACGCGGCGCGCTGCAGGCCACTCCTGCAGGCGGCGGTGGACCGCTTCCGCGGCAACGCCCTCGAGGCGTACACCGTCGTCGGCGGCGCGTGGCCCGAGGGCTACAACTACGAACGCAGCCACTTCTTCTCGGCCGACCCGCCCGGCCAGTACGTCATGGACGCGCTGCGGGCCTGGGACTCGGCGGTCGAGCAGGACACGCTGGCGCATGCGAGCCTGTTCGAGACGATCGCCGTCGAGGAGGGGGATTGGCTGCGCGGCCTCGCCTTCCACGTGCTGTACGGCACGCTCGACGCGTACGGTCTCGGCGGCAAGAGGACGTTGCTGCGCGGCGGCGACATGCCGACCGGGCAGGCCTGGCCGAACAAGCAGTACCGGCCGTTCGTCGACAGCATCGCGCGGGCGTACGGCGACGGCGTGCTGGCGAAGTGGGGCCGCGACCTCGAGGCCGAGTGGTCTTTCGTCGGCGGCGACGGGACGTACCACCCGATCCATCGCTACAGCCTGCCGTACAACCTGCCGCTGGACGTGCCGTCCGTGGCGCCTGACGACGCGGACGCCCCGGGCGGACCGCTGCCCCTCGGCCGCATCTGGGCGCGCGACGACCTCGGCTACGTCATCGCCCGCTCCGGCTGGGACGCGGGCGAGACGACGCTCGGCTACCGCGCGGGCAAGTGGTTCACCGGCCACCAGCACCTGGACCAGGGCCACCTCGATCTCTGGCGCAAAGGGCCGCTGGCCGTCGATGCCGGGGTGTACGCCAGCTGGGGCACGCCGCACCGCGAGGCGTATTACATGCGCACAGTGGCGCACAACACGCTGCTCATCCCGCGGATCGGCGAGACGTTCGACCAACATCCGGCGCTCGGTTCCCAACAGGTCAACGACGGCGGCCAGCGCATCCACACCTACGCCCGCGGGGGCTGCGCGCAATGCATGCAGAGCGTCGCCGAGTGGCGATCGAACGTCGGCGCCGGCCTGCACTTCGAGGCCGGCCGCATCGACGCCTTCGCCGACGCGCCGGCCTACATCGTCGTCTCGAGTGACCTGACGTCTGCCTACAACGCGACGGCCCACGCGACCGCCGGCAACGCCGCCAAGGTCGCGTCCGTCCAGCGTGACGTCGTCTTCCTCCGCCCCGACCTCGTCATCGTCACCGACCGCGTCCGAACGACGGACGGCACGTCGCCGCCGCGGTTCACGCTGCACCTGCCCGGTCGCCCGGCGCTCGACGAGGTCGTGGTCGACGAAGGGACGCTCGACGACGGCATCCTGCACTCCGATACCGACCGTTTCACGTTCGACAACGGCACCGGAGGCCGTCTGACGATGCGTGCGCTCGCGCCGCTGGACGCGGGCCTCACGGCGGTCGGCGGCCCGGGCCACCGCTACTGGGTGGACGGCGCGAACCGTGACGCGGGAGCAAGCGGATTGGAGGGCATGCCGGCCGAGCCGGGAATGTGGCGCGTCGAGAGCGCGTCGCGCAACCTGTCGACCGCGGGTCGCAACCACCTTCTGGTCCATGCGCTGACAGTGACGGACACCGGGCGGACGGCGCTGCCCGTGTTCTTGAGCCGCGGGTACAGGGATCGACCGGGCGCCAGAGCAGCGCACGTAGTCGTCCAGGACGGCGACGGCGTCGTTCGCGCCGTGGTGCAAAGTGCCAGCGTGCCGCGCGAACGGGTCGTGACCGCGAACCTGTCGGTCTCCGGCACGGTGCCGCTGCGCCTCGAGCTGCTGGCCACCGACCTCGAACCGCGCATGACGCACGTCGTGTGCTTCATGCCGTGCACTCAGCCCAACCGCTGGACGAAGACCTCCGACGACGAGGGCATCCTGTACGTTCGCTCGGAGCGATCGGTCGACGTGTCCGGGGGCTCGGCGGTCTTCCTGGCGCGCTGCCCGCCCGTCGACGGTGAGAGCGATTGGTGGCGCCAGGTCTGCGCCGAGCCTGATCCTCTTCCGACATCGACCGCTCCGTCGACTCCCGCGCCGACAGCGTCGGTCAAGCCCGCATGGGACGGCCGCGCACTGCTGCCATGGGGGTCACGGTTCGCGCGGTAGCGGCTCCCCGCCGGGCGGCGACACCCCGCTCAACCACCAGACCCCTGCCGCCGCCAGCGCAACTGCCGCGCCGAGCGCCGTCGGCATGCCGAGCCACAGCGTCACCCCGCCCAGCGCGATCGCGCCGCCGAACACGAGGCCCGACGCCAGCGCGGGGCGGCCCGGCAGCCCGTCGGCGACGGCGAGCCACATCGCCGGCGTCGCCGACTGGAGAAGGGCGACGCCTGGAAGGAGCAGCGCCAGCCGCTGGTCCGCTGCCGCCAGCAGCGCCGCGGCCGCCGTCAGCGCCCCTAACGTCCAGTTCCGCCGTCCGAACCGGTCGCTCGCAAGGCCGCCGACGACCTTCCCGATGCCCGCCGCCAGCGCCAGCGCCAGCAACGCCGAGTGCTGGCCCGCCCAAACGAACTGCACGGCCGTCCACGCGGCCGATCGGAGCGCGATGGCCAACAAGAGCAGCGCCATGACGAGGTCGTGCGGCTCCAGCGCGTGCGCAGCGGCACCGCCGGCGGCTTCCGGCACGGCCCGGTCGCCACCCGCCGGCAGCCAGGCGATGGCCGCGCCGAACAGGGCGAACGCCACGAGCCACGGTCCGCCGCCCGTCCAGCCGCCCGCCGCCAGCGCGCCGCCCACGGCCAGCCCGACGACGCCCGGCGCGGCGAAGATGCCCGTCCGTGCAGCCCGCCCGTCGGCCGCCGCCAGCGTCAGCGCCCCGCCGCCGACGTGGAACAGCGACGACCCGGCACCGGCCACCACAACGGCCAGGCCGCTGTCGACGCCCCGCAATGCGATCGCCGCCGCGCCGCATGCAAGCCCAACCAGCACCGCTGCCTTCGGCCGCTTGACGCGATCGACCGCGGCGCCGACGAACGGCTGTGTCGCGAACGCGAGGGCGTTGTAGAGCAGAACGAGCCCGACGGCTGCCCCCACGCCCTCGGAGGCGACGACGCCGCCCAGCAACAGGCCGGCGGCCCCATCGGAGGCGGCATGGGTGAGGCCGAGCACCGGGGCGACGACGCCGCTGGCACGCCAGGAGCGTGTACGGCGGCGCAGCGTGTACTGCGGCTGGACGGCGATCTGCGGAGTGGCAACGGTCATGGGGTCTAATCTTCGGTGCGGCGCCCGTGGTCAAACAGCTACGGCGGCCCTGGGTACGGCGGCCCTGGGTGGAATATGCTCAGAGCCACGTACAGCAGGCCCAGCGCCATCGGCACGTAGCTTACCGCGTTGACGACGGCGGAGTGGCCGAGCGTTCGCCACCCGCGTCCATCGCGGCGGAAGAGGTGCAGGACGACCGCCTCGATGAGCGTTGTCGCCAGCCACAGGAATGCGAACGCGCTGAACCAGGCGCCTAGGTATCCGGGGTCCGAGGGTTTGGCGGCGAGGTCGAACAAGTCGGCGTCGCCGCGACGCGCGCTGAACCGATCGAAGAAGTCTGTGGCCGAGCGATTGAATACGATCCCGACCATGGCCGTGGCGACGTTCATCGCAGCCGCGGCCTTCCAGACGGTCCGCCACGGCTGGGACCGGTCGAGCCACCGAAGCACCAGTCCCTCGCCGGCGATGATGACCAGCACGAGGTACACGGTAACCGCGAGCCCGAGCGAATACGCATGGGTCACGATCGGCACCGCCATGTCGAGCAGGGCGGCGGCCGGAAGCCACGGACCGAGCAGCGGTGCGGGCATCGCAGGCTTCCTTGGTGTGCGGCGGCAATGGAGACGCGACGAGGCCGTGGAGCAGAGGGTATGCCACGGCCTCGGTAACGACAATCATCTGTCAGGTGTCAGGCCGGGGGCAAACGACGGCCGTGGGCCGTCGGATCCGCCGATCCGGCAACGCGGGGCTACGCGCGCTCCCTAGCCACGCGCTCGAGGCTGGCCATCTCTTCGGCGTACAGCCGCCGCAGGAAGGGCGGCGCAAGGATCCGCTGAATCCAACCGGCGATGCCGCCCTCCGTCCACACCGTATCGAACCGCACCGCCGCCCGCCGCCCGTCATCGAGCGACTCGACCGTGAACGTCGTCACGACATCGTTGCCGTCGAGGCCGGACTCCACGAGGACGCGGCCCGGCTCCGGCTCCGTGATCCGGGCGCGGAGCCGGCGGTCGACACCCATCACGCGCATCCCGAAGCGGATGACGGTCCCCGCGCCGACGCCGCCTTCCTCGACTGTGAGGTCGTGGAAGACGCGCGGCGGCAGGATGCGGGGGTGGCCGTCGACGTAGTCGGCGATGACGGCGTACACGGCCGACGCCGGGGCATCGAGCACGGAAGCGTGCGAGACCTCGATGCGCGCCATCCGTCGAGCCCTCCCGGTCTAGCGGTCGTCGTCGCGGCGCGTCGGACCGTCGCTGGCCAGGAGCGCAGCTCGCTCCTCGGGCGTCATCCGGCGACGCGGCTCGATGCCGATGTTCACGACACCGCGGGCCTGCCGGTCCGGCGGCACGGGACGGCTGCCGACTTCGGCCGGCGCAGCGCGGCGCGGTTCAGCCGGACGGCGGTCGTCGCGGCGCGGCTCGTTCGAGCGGCGATCGTCCTGGCGCGGCGCGGGTCGCCCGCCGAAGGCGGCGGCCGGTTCGCGGCGCGACACGCCGTTCCCGTTACCGGTACGCGGGGCTGCGTCCGGTCGCCGACCGTCGCCGCCCCGCACGCCGGTGTCCGAGCGCCGAGCATCGCCGCCGCGCACACCGTTGTCCGTGCGGCGACCATCGCGCCCTCGCCCGCCCGCATCGGTGCGCCCGCCGCTATCGACGCGCCGGCCGTCACCGCTGCGCGCCGGGCCGTCCGCACGACCCCCGGCGCGACTCGGCTGCGTCTGCCCCGCAGGCGCAGCGGCGCGGGCCGGTGTCGCGCTCGGCGATGTCGAACGGCCGTTGACGCTTGCCGCGGGTGCCCGCCCGGCCGGCTGGCGTGACCGCTCGCCGCGGGCGCGCGGAACGCCTTGGCCGGCGGCGCGAGCGACGCGGTTGCGGTCGGCCTGCTGGCGACGGGTCAGCAGCGGCTCGGAGTCGTCGATCATGTAGTCGAAGTCGGGCACCGTGATCGGCGCCAGCTTGAGGCCGGTCAGCGCCTCGACGGCCTGCCAGAGCGCCTCGTCCGTGTGTGAGTAGAGCGTCATCGCGATGCCGTCCCGGCCGGCGCGGCCGGTGCGCCCGATCCGGTGGACATAGTCCTCGGCCATCGTCGGAACGTCCAGGTTGATGACGTGCGACAGGTGAGGGATGTCGAGGCCGCGCGACGCGACGTCGGTGGCGATCATGAGCCGTAGCTTGCCCGAACGGAATGCGTCGAGGATCTGCTCGCGCTTGTTCTGGGCCACGTCGGAGTGGATCGCGGCGTTCGTCAGGCCGGCCTGGCTCAACGCCTTTGAGAGCTTGTCGGCGCGCCGACGGGTACGGCAGAAGACGATGGCCGCTTCGACCTCCTCGTCGCGCAGCAGCCGTGCCAGCAGCTCCGGCTTCTGGTCCTGCGCCACCGGGTAGAGCCGCTGCTCGATCCGATCGACCGCCGTGTTCGGGGCATCGACTTCGACGCGCTCCGGGTTGTGGAGATAGTCCTTGGCCAGGGCCGCGATCTGCGGCGGCATCGTCGCCGAGAAGAGGAGCGTCTGGCGTCCGGCCTTCGGTACGCGGCCATCCTCGAGGACGCGCCGGACCTGCGGCAGGAAGCCGAGATCGAGCATCCGGTCGGCCTCGTCGAGGACCAGGTACTTCACGCCGTCGAGGCGGACATTGCCGCGCTCGAGGTGGTCGATCAAGCGACCCGGCGTGGCGACGAGGACGTCGACGCCGCGCGTGAGGGCGGTGGTCTGCGGGCCGTAGCCGACGCCGCCGTACACGGCCGTCACACGAAACCGGACGTGCTTGCCGTATGCAGCGAACGCGTCGGCAACCTGGATCGCCAGCTCGCGGGTCGGCACGAGGACGAGCGCTTCGGGTTGGCGGCCGGATGCGCCGCCGTTGCGCTGGAGATCGTTGTGGCGATGGTGCAGCCACGGCAGCGCGAAGACGGCGGTCTTGCCGCTGCCCGTCTGGGCGCACGCGATGAGGTCGCGCTTGGCCAGCGCGACCGGGAGGGCATCGATCTGGATGGGCGTTGGGGTGGTGTAGTCCCGCTCGGCAAGCGCGCGCAGGACTGGCTCGGCAAGGCCGAGCTCAGCAAAGGTGGTCATGGGTTTTCCTCTCATGAGCGAAGCACGATCAGCATTCCGCTCACGGGGACCCTGGAGGCCACCCTACTCGACGACGGCAAACCTGAAAGCAGTCTGGCGCTGAGCAAGCGGAGGATGAAGCGCTGGTAACGAGCCCGCAAGGCACGTTGCCTGGCGGGCAATTGACGATAACGATAGGGAGGCGAGCCGTGGATGGCAAGTTTTCGCACGCGTGACAGGGCTGGATCCTGAACAGGGGGTTGACATGTAGAACACCCGTTCTATACTTGTCCCCCCCTGGGCGGAGCCGCCGCACGCCCGCAACCCAAGGACTCAGCGCCATGGCCGCCGCCACTCCGACATTCGATTCCATTCCCACCCTCGAGGTCCGCGTCCCCACGCGACCGGCTTTGCTGCGCGGTCGGCGACCGTCAGTCGTCGTCGCCATCGTGTTCGGAGCGCTGGGTGCGGCGGCCTTCGTCGGGAGCCTTCGCGGTACGCAATCCGCCGCCCGTTCCAGCGGCGTCGTCGCGCCGGTCTTCATGAGTTTTGCCGCCGGGGACGTGCGGGATCGGGTCGCCGTGCGGACCGAGCCGGGCGGCGGCGAGACGGTGGCGCTGCTTCCGGCGGGCACACGCGTTGGAATCGGAGGGCGCGCGGCATTCGGCGATGCATGGGCGAGCGGCGTCGACTACTGGGTAGCGGCCGAGATCGATGGCCATGTCGTGCGCGGCTTCGTGCCGGCCGGCGGCGTCGATGTGCAGGCGGGAGATCCGCCCGTTCTCTCGTTCGAAGGTGCAGACGCGGGCGGCGGCGTGTCGGCGGCGGCTTCGGTCGTCCCGATCGAATCGGTCGGCGCAGGGCGCGACGCGGCCGATACCGCCGATACCGCCGCTGCCGACGTTCCGGTTCGTGCTTCTGCCGCACCTACCGTTGCCGATACGGTCGCGATCCCGTGGCTGCCGGAGCCGGTGCGGTCGTGGTCCGAGCTCCTGAGTGCAGCCGCCGTGACCCACGGCGTCGCCGCCGACCTGTTGGCGATCGTCACGCTCGTGGAGTCGGGCGGCCACCCGTCGGCGCGCAGCCATGCCGGTGCCACTGGGCTCATGCAGGTCATGCCCGCCACCGCCGGCGACATCGCCCGCCAGCGCGGCCTGGGTGCGTTCGATGCTTCGCGCCTGAACGAACCCGCCGTCGCGATCGACTTCGGCGCATGGTACCTGGCGCAGCAGCTCAAGGCGTTCGGACAAGCCGATGATGCGGACTGGGCGAAGTCCGTCACGCTGGCAGCGGCAGCCTATAACGGCGGCCCTGGAACCGCCATGCGCTTCCAGCGCGACGGAAGCCTGCCGAACGAAACGCGGCACTACATCGACTGGGTCGGCGGCATGTGGCGCGAGCGCGCCGACGTGACTTCGTCCACCTACGAGCGGTGGATGGCGGCCGGCGGCAGCGTGCTCGTCGGGAAGGCGCAGGCGTGGCTGGATGCCGGTGGCGGGCCGTAACGAACGCCGGCGTGGTCGGGCAGGCAACGAAGACGATTGTCGGCTGCGGCACGCCGTCCGGTTCCCTTCGGCCGAAGCTCGAAGATCCATACCTTCCGCGATGCCCGCGGTTGTTCTAGAACCCCTCGAGCTTCGAGAGATCGGCCACGTTCCGCGGAAGATCCGCGACCCAGCGCACGATAGCCAGCCTTGCCGCCCGCACGTCCAAGTCCTCGTCCATCACAAGCACTCCTTCGAAGAACGCGTTCACCGGCGCGGCAAGCCTTGCAAGCGCACCGAAGACGCCGCTGGCGTCGTCACCATCGACCTTTCCGGCCGCCCGGATCGCCGCGATCAGCGCTTGCTCCTGCGGTCCGGTCAGCCGTGATGCTGCCTCGTCGAACGTCGGCAGCCTCTCCGCCGTGTCGCGACCGCGCACGATCCGGGCGCAGCGAGCGTATGCCGTCAACGTGACCGGCCAGCCCGGTTCGGCGATCTGCCGTTCCAGGAGGCGCACGACGTCGACCGCCTGCTTCGGTCGGGCGGCGAGCACCGCAAGCACCGCCGACACCGTATCCGGTGCGTGGCCGCGGTCGCGCAGTTGCACCTCGAAGCGGGTGGCGATGAACGCGGCGACGTCATCCTTTACCGTCGGCGACGCGGGCACCGGCAATTGGGCGGCAACCTCGTCGATGAGCGTCGTCACGCTGTGTCGGGCGTCATCGAACGACAGGACGCCCTCGCTCAGGAGCCGCATGATCCCAAGTGCCGCACGCCGCAGGCCATAAGGATCCTGTGCCCCGGTCGGTTTGAGGCCGACCGCGAACAGACCGATCAGGCTGTCCAGGCGGTCGGCGATGGCCAGCAGTGTGCCGGCGGGCGCGGTGGGCAATCCGTCGCCGCCGCCGCGCGGAAGGTAGTGCTCGTAGATGGCTGTCGCGACGTCCTCGCTCTCCCCGCTCAGGCGTGCGTACTCGCGGCCCATCGCGCCCTGCAGGCTGGTGAAGTCCGTGACCATCGACGTCACGAGGTCGCTCTTCGCGAGTGCTGCCGCTCGCCGCGCCGTCGCAAGGGCTTCGTCGCCGACGCCGAGGTAGTCGGCCAGGGCGGGCATCAGGCGTTCCAGGCGCTCGACCTTGTCGAGTATGGAACCCAACTCGGACTGGAACATCAGGTCGCTCAGCTTGGGCGTGTACGTGTCGAGCGGATGCTTGCGGTCCTGCGCCCAGAAGTACGCCGCATCCGCGAACCGCGCCCGCAGCACGGCCTCATTCCCGTGCCGGACCGCCGCTTCGTCGATGCGGGCGCCGTTGGCCACGGCGATGAAGGCAGGCAGCAGGCGGCCGTCGGCGGCGCGGACCGGGAAGTAGCGCTGGTGCTTGCGCATGACGGTGACGAGGAGGACATCGGGCAGCGCCAGGTAGGCCTCGTCGAACCGTCCGACGAACGCGCGCGGCTGCTCGACCAAGCCGGCGACCTCGTCGAGCAGGCCCTGATCGTCCGGGACGTGACCTCCCGCCGCGGACGCGGCCGCGGCTACCTGGCGCAGGATCTCGTCGCGCCGGGCCACAGGCGATGTCGGCACGCCGATCGTCCGCATGAGCTTGCGGTGGTCCTCGGCGGATGCCAGGGCGATGGCCGGCGAACCTGCGGGGCGGATGCCGTGCGTGGTGCGGTCGGCAACCAGGCCGGCGAACGCGAGCGGCACGATGTGGTTGCCGTGCAGCGCGACGATCCAGCGCACCGGCCGGGAGAACGGCTGGCGGGACGCGTTCCAGCGCATCCCACGGGCAAACGGCAGGCCGCCGAGCACCGCCGGCAGCGCCTCCGCCAGCACCTCGCCTGCCGCCCGCCCTGCCTCGCGACGGACCGCGGCCACCCGCAGCTCACCGCCGCGCTCGACGGTCTCGAGAGCTGAGACGTCCACGCCGAGCTTGCGCGCGAATCCCTCGGCGGCCGGCGTCGGGCGACCGTCCGGCGCGAAGGCAGCCGAAGCGGGCGGGCCGACGACATGCTCCTCGAGGGCGGTCTGGCTTGGCGCGAGCGCGCGCATCGTCACGAGGAGCCGCCGGGGCGTGCCTTCCACGACGACATCCGCGGCGGTCAGCCGATGGTCGGCCAGCAGTGGTGGAATGCGGTCTGCCAGCGCCTGCAGCGCGCTCGTCAGGTCAGCGGGCGGGAGTTCCTCGACGCCGACCTCCAGGACGAAGTCGGCCGGTTCCGTCGGAGGCGTTGCCGCGGTGGATGCGGTAGGCGGTTGCAGCGTCGGCGCGTCGGCCGCTGCGGCCGCACCGGCGACCCAGGCGGCGGTGTCCCCGTGGAGAAGTGGGTGCTCGAGTTCCCGTCGCTGCGCCACCCAGTGGTGGGCTGTGAGCCGTGCCAGCTCGCGCATCCGCCCAAAGTAGCGTGCGCGCTCGGTGACGCCGATCGTGCCGCGGGCGTCCAGGACGTTGAAGATGTGGCTGCACTTCAGCGTGTAGTCATGGGCGACACGGACGAGGTCGGCGTCAAGCGCGGCGCGTGCCTCGGCATCATACAGTTCGTACATCTGCCGCAGGCGGTCGACATCGGCCAGCTCGAAGTAGTAGCGGCTGGTCTGCTGCTCATAGTCCATCACGAGCTGGCCGAACGTCGTGTGCTCGTTCCAGCGCAGGTCCTTGAAGTGCGCCACATCCTGCAGCGCCATCGCGATCCGCTCGAGACCGTACGTGATCTCGACGCTGTTCGGCTCGAGGTCGATCGAGCCGGCCTGCTGGAAGTACGTGAACTGCGTGATTTCGAGGCCGTCCAGCCAGACCTCCCAGCCGAGCCCCCACGCGCCGAGGGCCGGCGACTCCCAGTTGTCCTCGACGAACCGGACATCGTGCTTCGTCAGGTCGATACCGATCGCGGTCAGGCTGTTGAGGTAGAGCTGTTGGGGGTCGCCGGGATCCGGCTTGAGGATGACCTGCAGCTGGTGGTGCCGCCCGACACGGTTCGGGTTCTCGCCGTAACGGGCATCGTCGGGACGGACGCTCGGCTCAAGGTAGACGACATTCCATGGCTCTGGGCCCAGGACGAAGAGGTACGTCGCCGGGTTCATCGTCCCGGCGCCGACCTCGGCGTTGTGGGGTTGCCAGACCAGGCATCCCTGGCCGGCCCAGTAGTCGGTCAGACGGCGGACGAGGTCCTGGAAGGTCGATGCGACGGGCGTGGTCATTCGGCGGTTCTCACGGGGTTGTTCGCGGGATCGGGCACAGGTTCGTTCATGGGATCGCCCTCAGGATCGCTCATGGGAGCTCGCTCAAGGGATCACCGGAGCGTTCGGCGCCTGCGCCGGCGTCGACGGTGTCGGGCCGGGCGCGCGCCGAGGGTGCGAGGTCGACGGTGCGTGCGACGCGCCGCAGGCCGTTCAGGAACTCGACGCTGCGCAGCTCGCGCTCGAGGTGGTGGCGCACGAAGCCGTGCAACGCCTGCTCCACCTGGCCGCGCGTACCGGGCTGGAGCACGAGGTGCAGGATCACGCCGATCTCACGCGTCTGGAGAAAACGCAGGACGCGGAACGCCGCATCGTCGATCCGCAGTCCGTCCGACACCGTCCGGGCGCAGGCCGGACAGACGACGCCGCCGGCCTCGGCACTGAATACGGCTCCGCCGGGTTCGAGAGCCGTGGCGCACTGCGCGCACTCGAAGAGGTGCGGGCGGTAGCCGATCAGGCTCAGGTAGCGCAGCTCGAAGTAGCGCGCCACGACGAAAGGGTCGTCGGCGTCACCGAGCGCGGCCAGGGAATCGCGCAGCAGTTGGAAGGTCTGCGGACTGGGGTGACCGTCCTGTTCGAAACGGTCGACGAGCTCGGCGATGTGGTAGGCGTAGGTCATCCGCACGAGATCGTCGCGCAGGCGGGGGAAGGCATCGATCATTTCCGCCTGGGTCAGCACGTCCATGTTGCGGCCCTCGGCCAGCATCATCTGGACGTGCGTGAAGAGTTCGACGTGCCCGGCCTTCCGGCTGGCGATCCGCCGGACGCCTTTGGCGATGACGGTGATCTTGCCCTGCTGACGGGTGTAGACCGTGAGGATCCGGTCCGCTTCGCCGTAGTCGTGGCGCTTGAGGACGATCGCTTCGGCCTTCTGCAAGCGGACGCGGCTCATGGAGGACCTCGGGGAAGCGACCAGCGGCGGGGCATATGGATCGCCCGCTGCCGGAGGCGCTATTCTAGCCGAAGAAGCGCTCCAACCCTTCGGACCTACATCTCGTACAGCCCCCGATCCTTCGCCGGCCGCCCCCGCTTGGCAGCCTCCGTCGTTGGCACCGCCGCGTCAATCGGCACCGCCCCACTCGACGGATCCGTGAATGCCGCGTCCCCCGCCGCACCGGCGTGCGACCCGTCGGCGGGCAGCTCGCCCATGAGGTCGCCCATATCGTCCTCGATCCGGTCCGGATCCTCGCCCGCCTCGAGCCGGCGCAACGCCTCGTCCATCTCCGGGCCGACGGGCTCGCCCGCCAACTCCGTCATCCGGCGCATGAAGCGGCCGAGCTCGCGCGGATTGTTGTCGTCCAGGTGCTCGGCGTCCGCCATGAGACGTTCCATCTCAGCGGCGTTGCGGGGGTTGCCGAGCGGGTCGGGGCCGCCGCCGAAGCCGCCGTCGTCGTCGAACGCGTCCCCACCGCCGAAGCCGTCATCGTCACCGCCGCGTCCGCCGCGGACGACGGCGAAGCGCGAGACCTGTTTCGTGAGGTCGGTGGCGGCGCAGCGCGGGCAGACGGGGTCGCGCGACGGGGTGACGGTGCGGGACAGGAAATCGTAGATGCGGTTGCAGTGGGGGCAGAGGTATTGGTAGATGGGCATGGGGCGAATTGTATCCGACGGCCGCACGTGTCCCACGCGGTCGCCGGACGCACCGTGATTGCGATGCGATCGATGCATGGCCGCCCGCGACGCTTGGCCTCGGGCCGCGAGGGTGGTTGAATCATGCCTGCCCGACGACTCCGCTCGCCGCCAAGCGCGAGGACCAGATCAACATCGGTGACCGACGCGTTGCCGGCGGCGGGGGAGGACGAGCGTGCGCGCGAGGGCTGAACGGAAACGCACGGATTACACACCCTTTACATCTCCGCCTCCCCAGCGCAACCATCCGCGGCGTTAATACCCCCGCGTCCCCACCGACGCTCCCCACCATCGGACCAGCCCGCCCCCCCGCCGCTGGTCGATGCGCCGCGATTCAGGAGTTTGGCCATGCGTTTGCCGCGCTTCGCGTCCGTGCGCCGGACGGCGGCCGTCCCCCGGCCCGTCGCCGTCCTCGCCGCCGCCCTGGCCGCCGCCGCGGTCCTGTCGACCGCCGCCAGCACCGTCACCCCCGCGTCCCGCGCCCGCGCCCAGGCAGCCCCCGCCGACATGCTCGACTACCGCATGATCGGCCAATGGCCCGAAACCGCCGCGACGCCCGACCTCGTCATGCAGCCGCAGGGCCTGGCCGCGGCCGACGACGGCACGGTCTACCTGGCGGACGCCGGCAGCAACCGGATCAGCATGATGGCGCCGGACGGCACGTGGACGAAGACGTTCGGCGGTGACGGCACCGGACCCGCCCGGCTCGGCGACCCGCGCCGGATCGAGGTCGACGAGGCGGCGGGGCACGTCTATGTGGCCGACAACGACAGCTACCGCATCGTCGTCTACGACCGCGCCGGCGGCTATCTGACGTCGTGGCCGGACATCTATGCCGCGGGCCTCTCGCTCGGGCCCGACGGTCGGCTCTGGGTGGCTGACGTTCTCTCCAGCAAGATCCGCGCGTTCGATTCCGCCGGCCGCGAGCAGTTCAGCTTCGGGTCGCGCGGCAGCGGCGAGGGCAAGTTCCGCCAACTCGTCGATGTCTCGATCGCACCGTCGGGCGATATCTTCGTCGGCGACCGCAACGGCTCCCGCATCCAGGTCTTCCACCTCGACGCTCCGCTGCCCGATGTCGATGCCGGTGCCGCCCAGGCCCCCGGCGCGGGCGGAGATGTGCCGGTCCGCCTTCTGCGCACCCTCGACCTGACGGATGCCAAGTACCGTCAGACAACCGGCGGCGGCGGCGGCCGCCCGCCCGCCGGCCCCGGCGGTTTCGGCGCCCGCCAGCGCGCCTGCTCGGGCCGCGACATCGACGTCATCGACGACGACACCCTCCTCGCCTTCCCGTGCCTGATCGACGACGGCGCCGTCACGTTCCTGCGTGGACCGCAGGCCTCGGCCAACGTCACCGGCTTCTTCGGCCCGTACGTCGACGCCCGCGCCGGCCTTTTCTACTCGATGTCGACCTTCACCCTCGACCGCACCGATCCCAATGCCGAGCGCCGGCCGGCCGTCGTGCGCTACGTGGACAGCACGTTCGCTGCCGTCCAGTCGGTGTCGGTGATGCAGCCGATCGATGAGGACACGTTCCGCGGTCCGGGCCGCGTGGACGCCGTCTCCGACGACATGCTCTTCATCACCGACTTCCGGGGCGTCCGCCGCTACTCCGGCACGGGCGAGCCCGACATCGTCCTCCCGTTCGAGACCTTCCCGACCGAGGCCGTCTCGGTCACGCTCAGCATGGCCACCGGCGACGGAACGCCGGACGGCGTCGTCGGCTACGGCACGTGCCACACCGGCAACCGTGCCGATCCGACGGACACGCCGTGTCTCGGCCAGTTCACGATGGCCTCCGGCACGTACAACGGTGAGCCGATCGACTACCTGGTCCCTGTCTGGACGACGACCGCCCCCGCCCGCGCCGAAGTCACCGAGCTGCACTACGACCCCGTGAACGACCTTCTCCTCGTGCTGAACAACGAGGCGCAGGAGCTGCTGGCCTTCCAGCGCCTCGGCCGCGGCCGGAAGGCCACGTGGGCCCTCGGCGGCACGGATCGCAACGCGCTGTACGCCGACGTCGGCAGCGGCGCCGACGGGACGATCTACGTCCTCGACGCGCTGCGCGACCAGATCCAGGTCCGCGGCAAGGACGGCAAGATCGTCCGCACGCTCACCGGCCCGAGCGACAGCTGGCGGATTGCCGGCGGCCCCGGCGGAACGCTTTTCGTCCTCACCTCGCGCGGCGAGGTCGTCCGACTGGACGCCGACGGGACGGAGCGCGCCCGGTTCAACGCGCGGCCGAACGAAAACGCGCAAGCCCGCAACCTGGCCGACCTGACCGTCGCCCCCGATGGCCGCGTCTACGTGGCCGACCGCCTCGCCTCCGTCGTCTCGGTCTTCGCCTCGGACGGCGGGCCGGCGCGCGAGGTCCTGGCTGGCAAGACGTGCATCGCGAGCGGAACGAAGACCGCCTCGCCGGCGACGGTCGGCGTCGGCCAGCCGGTCACGGTGACCCTCGACATCACCGGGACATGCGGCGCCGTCGAGGAACCGTCCAACATCCTGCTCGTCGTGAACACGAAGTCGAGCAACTTCATCCGCACGACCCAGGCCGTCGTCGGCCTGGCGGACTTCAGGCGCCACAACATCGGCCTCATGGCCTACTACGTGAACACCGAGTTTTCCGTGCGCTGGACGCACGACGTCAGCAAGGTCATCACCGCTCTCGAGACGCTGAACGCCGGCGGCGGCAGCGAGTCCAGCGAGCGCAACGCCCTGGTCGAGGCGGCGGACGAGCTCAGCCGCGCGCCGGCCGGCGTGCGGCCGGTCGTCGTCCTCATCGGCGCCCAGTACTGCATCAAGGCCGAGCGGACGACGTGCGAGGAGCAGCAGGATGCCGAGCCCGCCGCCGAGGCGCTGCGCGCGATGGGCGCCCGCGTCGTCGTCGTCGGCGGCACGGGCGACGCGTCGCTGCTCGCATCGAGCGACCTCGACGTGCTCAATCTGTTCGGCGGCTTCGGTGGCGGCGGGGATCGCGGGGGCGCCAACCCCGGCGGCGGCATCGGCGGCGCAGTGCCCGTCTACCAGCGCGTCTCGCTCCTCGACCATCCGGCCGCGCTCCTCGCGACCGCCGCCGTCCGCGACGAGATCCCGGCTGCGTTCGATTACGTCCCCGCCAGCGCCGTCCCGCCCGCCACCTACGACGCCGCCACGCGCACCCTCGCCTGGGACCTCACCGACGTCGCCTACACCGGTGGCCCCCTGACGTATCGCCTGATCCCGACGGCCACCAGCCGCCAGGCCACGAACGTCCGTGCCTGGGCCGACTTCGTCGACGGCTGGTCGAACCCCGGCTCCCTCACCTTCCCGGTCCCCGAGGTCGACGTCATCGCCCCGCCCACCGCCACCTCGGCCCCGACGGCCACCCCGACGCCCACGCCGGACGCCACCGCGACGCCCGTCCCGACCGCGACGCCGACCGACGCCCCGCTGCGCCCGGCCTACCTGCCGATCGGCTACGTCGGTCGTTGCACGACCGCCCGCGCCGCCCTCGACGTTGTGCTGGCGATCGACATCTCGAGCAGCATGAACGCGCCGACGACCGCCGGCGGCCCGACGAAGCTCGCCGCGGCCAAGGCCGCCGCCCTCGCCTTCGTCGACCAGCTCCGTGGCAGCGACCGCGTCGCCGTCGTCGCCTTCGACGCGCACGCGACGCTGTCGCTCCCGCTTACCGCCGACCGCTCCACCGCCTCCGCGGCCGTCGCCGCCTTGACGACGGGCGTCGGCACCGCGCTGGACGCCGGCATCGCCGCCGCCGCTGTCGCCGTCGGCCCCGAACGCCCCGACGCAGTGCGCGCCATCATCGTCGTCACCGACGGCCGGCCGTCGACCGGCATTGCCCCGGCCCTCGCCGCGGCCGCCGAGGCGCGCGCGGCCGGCATCGTCCTCCATGCCGTGGGCCTCGGCGACGATGTCGATGCGGCGCTGCTGACTGCGATCGCGGGTGACGCGGAGCGGTACCATGCGGCGCCGGGGACGGAGGATCTGGTGGAGGTGTACGCGGGGTTGGGGAGGGAAATGACCATCTGTCCCTAGCCCCGGACGCCCGTCCCAAGAGATAAAGCCACGCGACCGACCGCCCACAGCCAATCGACGGATACGCGACAATGGTGGTGTAGGGCACGGCATGCCGTGCCCTTGCCGACCGACAACCTGAAGCATGGAACTTCGCGACAGCGAACGGTAGGGGCGGGTCTCAGACCCGCCCTTACGCCGCCGGCACTGCTACCCCCCGCTACCCCCGCCCAACCGGAACGCCGCCTGCTCCACCGCCGTCGCTCGCCCGGTCGTCGCTTCCAGCAGCCAGATCGCGTCCAACCCTACGCCTGCGAACGCCTCCGGCGCGGTGAACGAACCCGGCCACGACACCTCGACGCGTTCGACCACCGTCGCGTCGCCCAACCCAAGCTCGACCTGCAGGCTGTTCGCGCCGAAGCTGCCGCCCGAGCCGACGACCCGGTGGAGCGTGCGCGGGCCGCCGGCCGTGGCGATCTGCACCTTGATGCGGGCGCCGATGGCCGATGGGTTCAAGCCGGTGCCCTTCAGGCGCAGCGTGACCCAATGATTCGCAGGGTGGCCGGGGTTCTCGAACAGGACGTTCGGGTACCAGTCTCCGTCGTACGCGCCGCCCAGGTCCTCGTACACGTCCTGGTCGCCGTCGTTGTCGATGTCCGCGAAGCTCACGCCGTGGCCTTTCTGGAGGTGGCCGAACCCGCCTGAGGTCGTCACGTCCTGGAACGTGCCGTCGCCGGCATTGCGGAACATCCGGTTGGGCAGCAGGCTGCGGAAGTCCGGGTTGCCGGTGCCGAGGTAGAAGTCCTCGAGGCCGTCGTTGTCGAGATCGCCGAAGTTGGCGCCCATCGTGTAGAGCACGCCGTCCACGCCCGCGGCTTGCGCGACGTTCTCGAACGTCCCGTTCTGCTTGTTGCGGTAGAGGTGGAAGCGTTCGGCGTTCGTCGGCAGGCCGAGGACGTCGGCAGCCACGTTGGCGGCCGCGGACGAGTTGCGGTCGCCGGCGACGTCCCGGTCGCCGTAGCCGCTGACGGCCAGGTCGAGCCAGCCGTCGTTGTCGTAGTCCCACCACCACGCCGGGAAGCTGATCAGCGGCTCGGTCACGCCGGCTGCGGCGGCGACGTCGCGGAAGCGCCACACGCCGTCATCGCCCGGCCCCTCGTTGTGGTACAGGACGTTGGCCGCCAGCAAGCGGCTGACGAAGAGGTCGATCCGGCCGTCGTTGTCGTAGTCGCCCCACGTGACCCCCTTGACGAAGCCGGGCGTGTCGACGCCGGCCGCCGCCGCCACATCGTCGAACGTGCCGTCGCCGTTGTTGCGGAACAGCGCGTTGGGGCGCGGGAGTCCGCCGGATTGCGGCCCGTTGACCTGGAACCCGGTGCCCTGCAACCCACTTCCCTGCGACCCGCTGCTCTGGGACCCGCTGCTCTGTGAAACGCCGCCCTGCGACCCGCTGCCCTGCGACTCGTTGCCGACGAAGAAGTCGAGATCGCCGTCGTTGTCGTAGTCGCCCCACGCGCCTGTCTGCGTCGGATGCAGGTTCGTCATCCCGGCCGCCTCGGTCACGTCCTCGAACGTCCCATCGCCCCGGTTGCGGACGAGCGAGCTCGGCAGCGGCGATGCCGGCTGCGTCCAGCCGCCGCGCAACACGACGAAGTCCAGCCAGCCGTCGCCGTCGTAGTCGGCCTGGACCAGGTTCAGGCCGCCGACGAGACCGGCCAGCCCCGCCGGACCGCTCCGCTCTTCGAACGTCCCGTCGCCGCGGCTGACGAAGATCCGCAGCGCATCCCGCAGCCCGACGGATGAGACGACGACGTCCAGATTCCCGTCGCCCGTGAAGTCGTCGACGATCGCGCCGCCCGCCTGGTCGGCGGGTGCGAGACCGGCTGCCGGCGCGACGTCGACGAAGCGGCCGATGTCCGCGTCGGACGCGAACGCCTCGGCTGGGATGCGCAGGGCATCGCTCAGCCCCTCCGGCCACGTCCCGCGGGCCATGTGGGCGATGTTCAGGACCCACCGATTCGTCCGGTCGTTCGGGTCCGCGGCCAGCAGCGCCTCCAACAGCTGGACGGCGAGATCGGCGCCGCGGCGGTCGGTGTGGATGCCGCCGCCTTGGATCGGCAGCAGGCACGATTCGGCGTTGTGGTTCACGGCGCAGTTCAGGACCTCGCCCCAGCGCAGCCAGCTCACGGCCTCGAGCGACGTCACATCGCGCAGCGCGATCGACGTCGCCCGGTCATGGCCGAGTTCCTCGAGCGCTTGGCGCGCGGCATCCAGTGTCGCGGCCGCTTCTTCGGGCCGGCCGGCGTTCAGCTGCTCCTTGCCGAGCCGGAACTGGGCCTCGATCCGCTCGCCCACGTCCGTCGGCGGCGGCAGCGCGAGCACGAGCGTCAGGCGGCGATCGCTGCCGAATATGTCGTCCTCGACGGGCATGGCGTCGATCATCGCCGCCAGCCGCCGTGCCATCGACGCCGTGCCGGGGTGGACGGGGCCGGTGACCGGTTCGGTGGCGCCGAAGGCAGAGAAGGCGGTCGTCCCGCCGGCATGCGGGTGGGCGTCATCGATCGTTTGGCCTTCGCGGGTGGGTGCGCCGGCGGGATGCGTCGCCGGCGCGGCCGGATCCGTCGCGACCGGCGGCGCGCCGGTCCCTCGGCAGGCGGCGGGCAAGACGAGCGTCGCCAAGAGAAGGCCGCGGGAGATGTGCGTCATGGTTCGTGATCCTTCGTCCGTCCGTGCCGAAACCGGATCGTCCAGTGCTCCATCATCCCACGGCTTCCCCCCCAGCGGCCAGCACCGCTATCCTCGTCCGCATGCCACCGGATGCCATCGCCCCCGAGGACCGAATCGCCGCCGCCCGCGACGAGCTGTTCGCCGAGCATCAGCACCTGCGCGGCCTCGGGCGACCGCTGACGGCGGTCGAGCAGGCGCGGCTGGATGCGCTGGCCCGCGCAGTGACGCTCGTCGGCGAGGGGCTGGCGGTGCTCGGCTGGCAGCGGCCGCCCGGCGCCGATGCCGCTGCCGCCGGCGTGGCGCTGCGCGACGGGGCGTGGGCGCTCTCTGCGCCGGGGCTCGAGGGCGAGCTGCGGCTGGAGGCCGAAGGGGGTCGGCTCAGCCTGGATCTGTTCACGGCCGGCGTGGCCCCGTCGACCGAGCGCCGGTTCGAGGCATCCGTCGCCAGCGCCCCCGGCTCCGTGGTCCGGCCCGGCCAGGCGCTCGTCGTCGTCATCGGCCAGGACGAGGGCGGGCGGACCGCCACCGGTACGGTGCAATGGACGGCCGCATCGGCGACGGAAGCCAGCGTCACGGTCCGGTTGGACGCGCCGCTCGGTGCGCTCGTCGCCGGGCGGTCGATCGTCGTCGCGGCGCGGTGGCAGCGGGAGGCGCTGCGGACGCTGGCGATCGAGGTCGTGCGCGAGGCCGGCGTCGCGGCGCTGCCGACATGGCGGGACGCGGCCGGTTCGGCCGTCACCGTCGAGTCCAGCCTGGCGGCCGCCGGCATCGCGACGGTCGTCACGACGAACCAGGCGACGGTCCCCTCGACGGCCACGGGCTGGGACGAATCGCAGCTGCACGGCTTGATGACGCGCTTCGCCGCCGCCACCACGACGCGGCGCGACTGGCATCTCCACCTCCTCCTGCTCGGCGCATGCCGTGACCCGCGCGTCTTCGGGATCATGTTCGATGCCGGCCTCGACGACGCGAACGGCCTGCCGCGCCAGGGCGCAGCCGTGTTCACCGCGCCGATCGCGGGCCACGTGGCCGGCCCGGAGCGCAAAACGGTGCAGACCGTCGTCCACGAGCTGGGCCACGCCCTGAACCTGGCCCACCGCTTCGAGGCCGAGATTGCCCGGTCGGACTCGACGTCGTTCATGAACTACGACTGGCGCTACCTGGGCGGCAACCAGCGTACGCGCTTCTGGCAGGACTTCCACTTCACGTTCGACCCCGACGAGCTGGCGTTCCTGCACCACGGTCCGTGGCCGGCGGTCGTGCCCGGCGGCCTGCCGTTCCACAGCGCGCGCTACTGGCAGCCGACGGACAGCGCCGCGCCGTTCCAGCCGGCGGAGCGGTCGACCGGCCTCGCGCTGACCCTCATCCCGCCGGCCACGGGCACGGTCTTCAGCTACGCCCAGCCCGTCTACCTGTCCGCCGAGCTGGCGAACCACGGCGGCGCGCCGCGCGACGTGCCGTCGTTCTACCTCGACCCCAAGGCCGGCTACCTCCGCATCTACCTCCGCCGTCTCGACGGTACGGACCGCGGCCCGACGGATGCCTTCCCGAGCGCCGCCGATGTCGCCGACCGCGCGTCATCTGGCGTCGCCCACGCTGCCGGCCTCTTCGCGCCGCGCGGTGCCGCGGTGTTCCAGCCGATCGTCCTGCGCGACTACGAGCTCGACGCCGCGGATCCGGCGGCCGATCAGCTGCCGGACGGCGCGACGATCTCGGCCAACCTGAACCTGACGTTCGGCGCGGCCGGCTTCAGCTTCGCCGAGCCCGGGACGTACGAGGTGACGGCGGTGCTCGTGATGCCGGACGCCGCGCGCGGCGTCGAAGAGGTGACGGCGTCCGAGCCGCTGACGATCCGGATCAGCTTCCCGCACTCGCCGGACGAGGAGCGCGACGCCCTGCTCCTGCTGACGCGCGACGTCGGCACGTGGATGGCCCTTGGCGGCAGCGACGTGCTCACGGATGCCACGGCGGCCGTCGAGACGGTGCGCAAGCGCCGGATGGGCCGCCGCCGCAAGGTCACCGATCCGACCGTCGCCTACATCGTCCGGGCCGAGGCGATCAATGCCAGCCGGGAGTTCGTGACGTACGACGACGGCGACTACGCCGTGCGCCGCAGCGATCCCGAAAAGGCCGCCCGACTCCTCGACCGGCTGGACGACGAGGCTCTGGAGGCGTTCGACCCGAGCACGCGGGCTGCCACGCGGCGGTTGGCGCGGCGGATGGGGCAGGGGAGCACCAGCGGTTGATCTCGGGGACGACGTTGGGCCTCGTCGCGGCCCTCGGGACCGCGATCGGTTGGACGGGCACGGCGTTGTTCTTCAGCGCGAGCGGCCGGCGGGTCGGCTCCGAGGCGGTCAACCTCACGCGGCTGCTCATCGCGATCGCCCTGCTCGGCGCCGCGCACTGGCTGCTCGTCGGCGCACCGGTGCCGATCGATGCCGACGCGGAGCGCTGGCGGTGGCTGGCGGTGTCCGGCCTGACCGGCCTCGTCGTCGGCGACATCGCGCTCTTCGAGGCGTATGTTCTCCTCGGGCCGCGGCTGCCGTCCCTGCTGATGGCCCTCGCGCCGATCCTCGGCACGCTGTTCAGCTGGGGGCTGCTCGGGGAGCGGCTGGCGCTGCTCCAAGTGGCCGCCATCGTCCTTACCGTCGGCGGCGTCGCGATCGTCGTCGCCGAGCGGACGCCCGGCGGGCGGGGCGCGGACGACGCGCGGCTCTTTACGCGGGGCGTCGTGCTCGGGCTCGTCGGGGCGCTCGGGCAGGCGGCGGGCCTCGTCGCCTCGAAGCGGGCGATGGCGGGCGATTACTCCGCGCTGTCTGCAACGCTCGGGCGGATCCTGATCGCGGCAATCGTCCTGTGGCTGCTGGCCCTCATCCGCGGCCGGATCCCACACGTTGTTCGCGCCTGGCGGGACCGGCGGGCGCTGGCGCTCATCGCCGCGGGGGCGGTCTGCGGGCCGTTCATCGGGATCTGGCTCTCGCTCTACGCGGTCCGCGAGGCGCCTGTCGGGCTGGCGTCGGCCGTGATGGCGATCTCGCCGATCCTCGTGCTGGCCGTCGAGGCGGCGCGCGGGCGGCACGTGACCGGGCAGGCGGTGGTCGGGACGGCGGTGGCGGTGGGTGGGGTGGCGCTGTTGTTCGCGGTGGGGTGATGGTACGACTGCGAACATTCGTTCGCATGCGTCGATGCCCCCGAAAGGGAGACGCGATGACCGCGCCCGCTGTCGAGACCCCCGCCGCACCCGCCGCGCTAGACCTCTTCCGCCCACAGCGCCCGCATCTCCCCGCTCGCCGCCAGCAGCTCGTCCAACGTCCCCACCCCCTCGACCCGCCCCTCGGCCAGCAGCACGATGCGGTCGGCGCGGCGGAGCGCGGGCCGGCGGTGGGAGACGACGAGGCACGTGGGCGGGCCGGCGATCGCGTCGTCATCCGAAGGGTCGACGACGTGCTGCCGGGTGCCGTTGCGAGGTGGCGACGCCTGTGAGGAGGCGACATCGGCTGTCCCCCGATCACCCGCCCGCGCGAACAACCGCCGCCACAACTCAGCCTCGGTCTCGACGTCCAGCGCGCTCGAGAGGTCGTCGAAGACGAGCAGGCTTGGCGTTCGGACGAGCGCGCGGGCGGCAGCGGCGCGCTGGAGCTGGCCGCCGGAGAGCTTGACGCCGCGCGGCCCGACGCGGGTGTCGAGACCGCTGTCCAGGTGAGCGACGTCGGCATCCAGCGCGGCGGTGTGGAGGGCGATCGCCAGGGCATCGTCGCCGGCGGCGTGGCCGAGGAGGAGGTTGTCGCGCAGCGTGTCCGAGAACAGTCGCGGTACCTGGCTGCTGTAGGCCACGCGCGGCGGGACCATCCAGGCGTGGAGATCGTCGAGCGCCACGGCCCGACCGTTCCATCGCACCTCGCCCGCCTGCGGCGGCAACAGACCGAGGAGCGCGCGGACGAGCGTCGTCTTGCCGGCGCCGATGCGGCCGGTGACGACGACGAACTCGCCGTTTGCGATCCGCAGATCGACGTCGGACACGCCGCGGCCGGTCGTCGGGTGGCGGTACGTGAGGCCGTTGACCGCGAGGGCGTCGAGCCGGTCCGCGCCGCGCCTGGCCACGACCGCCGGCACCGGAGGCCGATCGCCGAGGTCTAGGACACGCGGGGCGACGAGTGACTCCGCCGGCTCGCCGTCGAGGAGCCGCGTCAGGCGGTCGCGGGACACGCCGGCCTGCTTGTGGCGTGCCAGCAGGTTGCCGAACGCGAACGTGCTGTCGGCCACGACGCCGATGTAGAAGACGAACAAGGCGAGATCGCCGACACTCAGCGACGCCGAGCGCATGCGGTAGGCGGCCATGAGCAGGATCAGGCCCGTGCCGAGGTTGACGACACCGACGAACACGCTGTTCAGAAGTGCCGAGAAGAGCGTGTCGGCCATCGCCGCCGCGCGTCGCGTCTCGTTCAGGCGGTCGAAGCGCGCCACGACGGGCGATTCGGCGCCGGCCACCTTGACGGCCTGGATGGCGCCGAACGTCTCGCCCAGGAAGCCCGTGACCTGCGCCGTGGCGATGCGGGCGGCATCGCGGTAGTGCATGAGCCGGCTCCGCAGCCGATGCACCAGCCAGACGACGCCGATCAGCGGCACGAAGACGAGCGCCGTGATGACGGCGTCGACCTGGACGAGAACGATCAGGCTTACGATGCCGACGGTGCACATGCCCACCAGGTCGACCGTCCACTCCGTCGCCCACATGATGTCGCGGACATCGTCCCGCAGCCGGCTGACGGTCTTGCCGGGCGGTTCGGGCAGCGGCAGCGCGCCGGGGCGGGCCAGCAGGCGGTCCATCACGTTGGCGCGAAGCAGAACGGCCACGTGGTTGACGAACGTCATGTTCACCCAGATCCCGCCGACGATCGCTCCGAGCCGCAGCGCCGCGAACGCGACGAGCGCGCCGATGCCCCACGGCAGCGCGGCCAGCGGATCGGCACGCGTCAGCCCGTCGAGAACGCGCTTGAGCACGATCCCGACGGCCAGCGGCGACGCCCAGACGATACCCCATGCCACCGCGTCGGCCAGCCACATCCATGGGAACGCCAGCCCGAGCTTGCCGGCCATCCACCACGTGCTCGGCGGGCGCGCTGTCGACGCGGCCGGCACCGTCGCGCCCGCCCTCGCGCCCGCCGTTGCGAGATCCATGTCATCCGGTTCGACACGCGCGGTCATGCGAGCACCTCCTCGAGGCCCGTGGCCAGCAGCGCCCGGAAGCGCGACGTGGGATCGGCGACGAGCGCCGCGCGGTCGCCGTACTCGCACACGCGGCCGTCCTCCAAGATCAGGATGTCGTCGGCGCGGTGGACCGTCCCCAGGCGGTGGGCGATGACGATGCCGGTCCGCCCGTCCAGCAGACGGTCGACGGCGACCTCGATCCGCTGTTCCGTGGCCGGGTCGAGCCGCGCCGACGCCTCGTCCAGGATGACCAGCCCCGGATCCTTGAGGAACGCCCGGGCAAACGCCAACAGCTGCGCTTCGCCGGCCGACAGCCCGCCGCCGCCCGTCTGCAGCTCGGTGTCCAGCCCATCCGGCAGCGCCTCGAGCCATGCGCCGAGGCCGAGCGACGCGAGGACGTCGGCGACGCGCGCGTCGGGAATGGCGTGGTCGAACAGTGTCAGGTTGTCGCGCACCGTGGCGCTGAACAGCTGGACGTCCTGCGTGACGAACGCGACGCGCGCGCGCACCGCGGCCAGTGCCGCCGTGCGCGTGTCGATCTCGCCCAGCCGGATGACGCCCGACGTCGGGTCGTACAGCCGCATGAGCAGCCGCGCCAGCGTCGATTTGCCGGAGCCGGTGCGCCCCAGCAGGCCGAGGACGCGGCCCGGCGGCAGGTCGAACGACACGTCCTGCAGGACCGCCGCACCGTCGGGGTAGTGGAAGCCGACGGCCTCGCACCGCACCCCCAGCGCCCGCGTGGCCGGCAGCCGCTGCGGCGCGTCGACGTCCGCCTCGCGGGAGGGCGTGGCGAGCAGCTCCGTCACGCGCTTCAAGCTGCCGGCCGCCCGCTGCAGGTCCTGCAGCTGTTCGACGAGCATCTCGAACGGGTGCCGCAGCATCTCGGTGTAGTGGAAGATCAGATAGACCGTGCCGATCGTGATCGCGCCGCCGACGTAGAGGCGGGCGCCGAAGCCGAGCGCGAGCGCGTGCGCCGCCGTGAACAGGACGACCGTCGCCATCCACAGCGAGCTGCCCAGCAGCGAGGCGCGCCGCTCGACGCGCATCATGCGGCCCGTGGCGTGCTGGAGCTGCGCCATCGTCCAGCCCACGGCCCCGGCGGCCCGGATGTCCTCGGTGCCGTGCAGGCGCTCCTCGATGAAGCCGATGAACTCACTGTTCGCCTCCCGGGACACGGTCCACGCCGGCACCGCCACGCGGGCGATCGGCCTGAACGTGGCGCCGACGGCGAGGACAAAGCCAAGGAATGCCAGCCCGAGCCAGCCGTCCTCGCGCGCCAGGAGCACGAGGACGCCCACCAAGGTGAGGACGTTGCCCGCGGCCCGCAGGGCGTAGTCGCTCATGAGGTTGGAGAGTTCGGTGACGTCGCCGTCCAGGCGCTCGATCATCTTGCCCGGCGTCTGGGCGCCGTGGAACGTCAGGTCGAGCCGCAGCGCGTGCCGCGTCAGGTCCGCGCGGAGCGCGTTCGTCGCCCGCCATCGGACGTCCTGGCCCATCCAGGTGACGGCGGCGCTCAGCAGCTCGTTGACGACCGCCGCGCCGAGGAACGCCACGGCGATGCCCACGAGCGCCGACGGGGGCGCACCGGCGACCGTGCGGTCGATGAACGCGCGGATGAACTGCGGGATGCCGAGCTGCAGGCCGATGTGGCCGAGCAGCAGGACGGCAAGGACGGTGATCCTAGCGTGGTGCGGACGAAGGTATTGGCGGATCAGCCGCCGCGCCGTCGGCGGCGTCGGCTGATCCGGCGTGCGTGGCGACGACGATGTCGTCCGATGCGGCGGAGTCGGCGACGTCAGCGGTTGGGCCGGCGTGGTGGGGTTCATGAGGCGTCTCGTCTTGCGAAGGGGGCGGCGCGGCGGGCGCAGCGGCCTCAGCCGTCTGCGCGTCGCGGCCGGGAGGGCGCTGCTTCGATCGGGACCATGGATCCGGCGACCGCTGGCGGCCGCCCTTGGCATTGAACGCGTGGGTGACCCGCGGTGTGCGGGAACGGAAGCTGTTGGAACGCATCGTCGAAGACTCCTTGGGTCCTGGAAATCGATTCGGCGTCAGGAACGGGGCGGCGTCGCAGCCGGGTCAGCGTGGGGAACGGGCAACGAAAAACGCCGCGGTGGAGATCACCGCGGCGTTCGAGGGCCGGCACGCAGCGCCGGCGGAAACGAAAACAGCCACGGTGGCGTGTGCCCCGTGGCCGCGAAAGGTCTGACGATCAGACGTCGCTGACTACACGTTGTCCAGGCGCACGCATGCCTTGGGCGAAGTGCCGATCGGCCGGTCGAGAATCATCGCGTGCGCCTCCTTTCGTCAGAATTGCGCGGCAGCCTATCACGGAACGCGGCGGCTGTCAACCCCCGCAGGGCAGCGCACGGACCGACCGGACTTCAGCACGTCTCGTACGCCCCGCCGACGACGCCGTGCATGACGTCCACGATGCGGTTGTGCCGGTCGACGTGCACGACGTGCGGCTGCCAGTCATGCGCCTCGGCGTCCTCGAACAGGCCGTAGGCCATGATGATGACGAGGTCGCCGACCTCGACGAGGTGCGCCGCGGCGCCGTTCAGCTGGATCGTGCCGCTGCCCGGCGGCGCCGGGATGGCGTACGTCTCGAGCCGGTTGCCGTTCGTCACGTCCACGACCTGCACGCGCTCGTGGGCCAGGATGCCGGCGGCATCGAGCAGCGACGCGTCGACCGAGATCGACCCGACGTAGTGCAGGTCGGCGCCGGTGACGGTGGCGCGGTGGATCTTGCCGGTGAGGAGCGTTCGGTGCACGGTGGCTGTTCCTAGTGGCGGGCGGGCACGGCCGAGGCCGTCGGTGCCGGGAGGAGAAGGTTGTCGATCAGGCGCGCGTGGCCGAGGAACACGGCGATCGATGCGACGGCCCCGCTTTCGGCGCGATCCGGTTCGGCGCGATCCGGTTCGGCGCGTTGCAGTTCGGTGCCGTGCAGTTCGGCAAGCGTGAAGGCGTCGGCGATGCTGGCGTAGTCCAGTCGGGCGAGGGGCTCGGTCGCCACGACATCGCGCATGATGGCGCGCAGGGTCTCGGCCTCGCGTTCGCCGGCCTCGAACGCGGTGCGCGCCGCCTCGAGCGCGCGGTACACGACGGGCGCCGCGGCGCGCTCCGTCGGCGTGAGGTAGCTGTTCCGGCTCGACATCGCCAACCCGTCCGGCTCGCGCACGGTCGGGCACGGGACGATCTCGACCGGCACGTCCAGGTCGCGGACCATCGTCCGGATCACGGCCACCTGCTGGGCGTCCTTCTGGCCGAAATAGGCCCGCGTGGGCTGCACCAGGTTGAAGAGCTTGAGGACGACCGTCGCGACGCCCCGGAAGTGCCCCGGCCGCGACGCGCCCTCCAGCGGCGAGGCGATGTCCCCCGGCACGACCCAGGTCTGGTGGCCGGGGCGGTAGATGTCGGCGGCCTCGGGCACGAAGACGGCGCGGCAGCCGGCGGCCTCGAGCAGCGCGCGGTCGCGGTCGAGATCGCGCGGGTATGCTGCCAGGTCGTCGGCGCGGTCGAACTGGCTCGGGTTGACGAAGATGCTGGCGATGGCCAGATCGCACTCCGCTGCGGCGCGCCGGACGAGCGAGGCGTGGCCGGTGTGCAGGTAGCCCATCGTCGGCACGAAGCCGATGGTGGCGGCAGGGGGGAGGGCGGCGCGCCAGTCGCGCAGCTGGGCTGGGTTGGCGAGGAACGTCACGGACATCGAGCGGCCCCCTCGATCAGCGAGCCGACGTCGCGAGGGCGCGGCGAAGCGGCATCGTCGGCGGTGAGAGAGACGATCGCCTGCCACAGCGCGGCGTTGACGGGCGTCTCGACGCCGACCACTTTGCCGGCGCGGACGACGGCGCCGTTGATCGCGTCGATCTCGGTGGGGGCGCCGCGGTCCGTGTCCTGGAGCATGGACGAGCGGTTGTCGGCGGTGCGGGCGGCCACGGCCTCGGCGAGGGCAGCGACGTCGGCGTCGAGCGGGATGCCGAGGGCGGCGGCGACCGCGGCGACCTCGGCGGCGGCGGCGTGGAGGAGGGCGATGGTCCGGGGATCGTCGAGCAGGCGGCCGTTCGGGACGCCGAGGTAGGCGGTGAGAGGGTTGATCGCGCAGTTCACGGCGAGCTTGCGCCACACCGTGGGGGCGATGTCGTCCGTCGCGGCCGCGTCGATGCCGGCGGCGACCAGGATGTCGACGAGGGCGTCCACCCGCGCCGCCGTCGCCGCCGACCGCCCGATCGTCACCGTCCCGTCCCCTCCGACCCGCACCCGCCCCGGCCCGGCGACCGCCGCGCCAAGCGTCGTGACGCCGACGGCGACGCGGTCGGGGCCGGCGGAGGCGGCGAGGCACTCGGCGTTGCCGAGACCGTTCTGGAGGGTGACGATCAGCCCGTCGGGGGCGGCGAGGCGGGCGGCGACGGGGGCGAGGCGGGGGGTTTGGTGGGACTTCACGAGGACGAGGAGGTAGGGCGATGGCGGGACGTCGCCGGTGCTCACGTTGGCCCCATTCGCCGGTAACGCGAGACTGAGCGTCGCGACATCGACGCGCCAGCCGTCGTGCCCCTCCACCACCTCGATCCCCCGCCCTCCCATCGCCGCCAACCCCTCCGCCCACGTCCCCGCGAGCGTCACCGCGTGCCCGGCGCGCGCCAGCATCGCGCCGAAGCGCATCGCGAGGGCGCCGGTGCCGAGGATCGTGATCGGCGGGCGCGGTTCGTTCATCGCGGCGGCCTCCCGGATTCGACTAGCGCGTCGAGGTCGGCGCGGCGACGCCCGTTCGGCGGCGAGCGGACGTCGCCGTGCCGGCCGGGCGGTCGGCCAGGGCGCTGTACGCCTGCCAGGCCTCATCGCTCATCGTGAACGTGTGCTCGGCGGCCGGGAAGCTGTGGGTGGCGACGTCGTCGGCGTACTGCCGGATGGCTTCACGGGCGGCGGTGCCGAGCTCCGCGTAGCGGCGGACGAACTTGGGCGTGAAGCGCTCGAACAGGCCGAGGACGTCGTGGAAGACGAGCACCTGGCCGCTCGTGCCGGCGCCGGCGCCGATGCCGATCGTCGGGATCGTGAGGCGGCGGGTGATGTCGGCGGCCAGCCGGTCCGGGACGCTCTCGAGCACGATGGAATAGCAGCCGGCGTCCTGCAGCGCCAGGGCGTCATCGAGCAGTCGTTTGGCTTCGGCGGCGGTCTTGCCCTGGACGCGGAAGCCGCCGAGGGCGTGGATGCTCTGGGGCGTCAGGCCGATGTGGCCCATGACCGGGATGCCGGCCGCGACGATCGCCTGGACCTGGGGCACGACGCTGCGGCCGCCCTCGAGCTTGACGGCGTCCATGCCGCCTTCCTGGAGGAACCGGCCGGCGTTGCGCAGTGCGGAGGGCGCGTCCACCTGGTAGCTCATGAACGGCATGTCGCCGACGAGCATCGCCGCCGCGGCGCCGCGCTTCACGGCGCGGCAGTGGTGGAGCATCTCATCGACCGTGACCGAAAGCGTGTTCTCGTGGCCTAGGACGACCATCGCCAGCGAGTCGCCGACGAGGAGCATGTCCATGCCGGCGGCGTCGCCGATCTGGGCCGACGGGTAGTCGTAGGCGGTCAGCATCGTGATCGCGTCGCCGCTCTTGCGCTTGGCGGCGACGGTGCGGACGGTGACCTTGGCGCGGCCGGCGGCCGCGGCGGCGGGATCGACGGGTGCGGGCGGGATCTGGGCGCTCATATCGCAAGCCTCCGATATGCGGGCCGCCGACGCGAGGGCGCACGTGCGCGCGCAACGAAAAAGCCGTCCATGTCTGGACGGCTCGTGCGGCACCGTACGATCGGGCGCCATGGCCGCATGATCGTCGGTAGGACGTGCGGGCCGACCGCGCCCGAGCGATCGCGGCGACTGCCCACGGACCGTCCCGGCCCGGCCGCTGCCGGGTCCAGGCGAGAAGGGTGGCAACCTGCGCCTCGGGAGGAGCATGCGGTTGTCGAACGGCGTGCTCGCCGCCTGCGCCGGGGGCGGGAGGGTCGACGGCACGGGGGTGATTGTACTGCGTGGGGGGTGGGGGGCCAATGCCGGCGGCGGGGCGCGGGATGGGTGGAAGGCACGTCGCGCATGGCGCCGGCGCGCGTTGCGCCGGCTCATCGACCTGTGTTATACCGTCGCCCCGCCCCGCCCCGCCCCGCCCCGCCGAACGATCCGAGGTGCGATGTGCGACGCCTCCTGCGAAACATGTGGACGAATGCCGGCACCGCGCGGGAGCTCGTGGCGTTTCTGCGGCATCAGAAGCAGTGGTGGTTGATCCCGATGGTCGTCGTGCTCGTCGGGTTCGGGCTGTTCCTGGTCTTCGCCTCGGCGTCCGGCGTCGGGCCGTTCATCTACTCGCTCTTCTAGTCGAACCCGATCCAAGCGCGTTCGTTGATGCTGCTCCTCAAGGTCCTCGCGGCTGTCGTGACGGTGTTCGCCATCGTCGCGCTCGTGCGAGGACCTCGGGAAGCGTGGCGGCTCTGGAAGCGCTTCGGCCACGCCGTGGGCGACCTCGTCGGCCGTGTGGCGATGACGGTGTTCTACTTCACGGTCCTCGTGCCGTTCGCGCTCTACAGCCGAGCGACGAAGGATCCGTTGGCTCTGCGACGCCGCACCGCCGCCTGGATCGACGCCGAGCAACAGGCCGCCGGCCTCGACGCGGCGCGGCGGCAGTTCTGATGGACCACGCCGATGAGGCTGCTCCGATGAAGCCGCCCCGATGAACATCCTCGGCCTGTCGTGCCACTACCACGACGCCGCGGCCGCCCTCCTCGTCGACGGCCAGCTCGTGGCCGCGGCCGAGGAGGAGCGCTTCAGCCGCCGGAAGCACGACCACGGCTTCCCGGAGTGTGCCGTCGCCTTCGCGTTGCAGCGGGCCGGGCTGACGGCGGCCGACCTCGACCACGTCGTCTTCTACGAGAAGCCGTTGCGCAAGTTCGATCGGATCCTGCAGACGACGCTCACGTCGTGGCCGGCCACATGGGCCGTGTTCCGGGAATCGATGGTGGCGTGGTTCGACGAGAAGCTCTGGGTGAAGAGCTTGATCCAGGACAAGCTCGGCGTGCCGCCGGACAAGATCCTGTTCGCCGACCACCACATGTCCCATGCCGCCAGCGCATTCTTCTGCACGCCGTGGGACGAGGCGGCGATCCTCACGTGCGACGGCGTCGGGGAGTGGCAGACGACGACGATCGGGCGCGGCACGGCGGACTGGAACGGGGGCGGTTCGCAGATCGAGCTCCTGGACGAGATCCGCTTCCCGCACTCGCTCGGGCTGCTCTATTCGGCCTTCACCGCGTGGCTCGGCTTCCGGGTGAACTCGGGCGAGTACAAGGTGATGGGCATGGCGCCGTACGGCGAGCCGAACGTCGTCGACAAGGTCCGGCAGCTCGTCGACGTCTCATCCGACGGCGCGTTCCGGCTGAACATGGACTACTTCAGCTTCCATCGCTCGACCGAGCGCACGTACAGCGACCGCTTCACCGCGCTGTTCGGCCCGGCCCGCCGCGGCGAGAGCGCGTTCCACACGCCGCGCACCCACCCGGACCGGATCGATGCGGCGGCCGAGACGAACCAGTACTACGCCGACGTGGCGGCGAGCATCCAGCGCGTGACCGAGGACATCATGCTCGGCCTCGCCCGCCGGGCCCACGACCGCACCGGCGCCAAGCGCCTGTGCTTGGCGGGCGGCGTCGCGCTGAACAGCGTGGCCAACGCGCGGATCGTGTCCGAGGGCCCGTTCGAAGAGGTCTGGATCCAGCCCGCCGCCGGGGACGCGGGCGGCGCGCTCGGCGCTGCGCTATGGGCGGAGCATTGCGTGCTGCAGCGGCCGCGGCGGTTCGTCATGGACCACGCCTACTGGGGCCGGGAGTACGACGATGCGGCCTCCCGGCGCGTGTTGGACGACCTCGGCCTGCGCTACACGGCGTACGACGACCGCGAGGCGTTGTACGACCGCGTCGTCGACGTCCTCGTCGGCGGCGGGGTGGTCGGCTGGTTCCAAGGGCGGTCCGAGTGGGGGCCGCGGGCGCTCGGAAACCGGAGCATCCTGGCGGACCCGCGGCGCGAGGAGATGAAGGAGGTCGTGAACGTCAAGATCAAGTTCCGCGAGCCGTTCCGGCCGTTCGCGCCGGTCGTGCTCGAGGAGCGGGCGCGGGAATACTTCGTGCTGCCGGACGGCGATCGGATCGGCCCGGCCGAGTACATGCTGATGGTGGCCGACATCCCGCCGGCCAAGCGGGCCGAGATCCCGGCCGTGACGCACGTGAACGGCACCGGCCGCCTGCAGGTGGTCCGGCGCGCCGCGAACCCGGCCTACCACCGGATCATCGAGAAGTTCGGGGAGCGCACCGGCGTGCCCGTCCTGCTGAACACGAGCTTCAACCTGCGCGGAGAGCCGATGGTCGACACCCCCGCCAACGCGCTGGCGACGTTCGCCCACTCCGACATCGACGTTCTGGTCCTCGGCGGCATCGTGGTCGACAAGGCGGATGCCACGCCGGATGGCCGCCCGCTGTCGGACATCGTACCGGCGCCGTTGACGTCGCCGGACTGACGCCGATGCCGCCGGACGCAGGACGAGTGGCGCCCCCTCCACTGGCCTTCCGCCTCGCCGCCGTCGGCTGCGGCGTCGTCGCGGCTGTCGTGTTCGGGATCGCCGCGGCGCGGATGGCCGGCATCGACCTCGGGCGGGGCATCGAGCGGGCGCGGCGGGTGTTCGAGCCGGCGCCGACGCTGGCGCCGTCCGGCTACATGACGGCGGATCCGGTCCGCGGCCACAGGCACGTGCCGGGCGCCGTCGGCCACCTGCAAACGGACGAGTTCGATGCGACGTACACGATCGACGACCGCGGCGCGCGGGACATCCCGGCCCACCGCGACGCGCCCGCCGGCCGCCCGGTCGTCGAGATCTTCGGCGACTCGTTCACTTTCGGCCACGGTGTGGCGGACGACGTGCCGTACCCGGCTGTCCTGCAACGCGACCACTGGCCGTACATGGACGCGCGCAACCGCGGCGTGAACGGCTACGGGACGATGCAGGTGATGGCGTGGCTGGACGAGATCGCGCCGTCGGAGCCGGGCCTGGAGCGCGTGCTGTACGGCTGGCTGGACTTCCACATCAGCCGCAACGGCCCCGACCCGTCGTGGCTCGAGCTTGTCGAGCGCTCGCACCAGCGCATGCCGCTGTACCGCGTGAAGGGCGGCCGGCCGGAGTTCGATCGGCTGATCGGGCTGGCCGACGCGCTCCCGGCAGGCGACCCGGCGCTGATCGACATGGAGTGGGCGAACACCGAGGCGGCCGTCCGCCAGATGGACCGCGTCACGCGGGCCGCGGGGGCCACCTTTCACGTCGTGCTCCTGCCCCTCCGCTACCCCGAGGTGGCGGCGGCCAACTTGGCTCGGATGCGCCGGCTTCTCGCCGACGTCGACGTCCCTGCCATCGACCTGACCGACATGATCGGCGCGACGGACGATGCGCTGTACTTTCCGGTGGACGGCCACCCGAAGGCGGAATGGCACCGGCGCACGGCGGCGGGGATCGCGGCGGCGCTTGGCGGGTCGGACGGCGGGGCGGATCGCCGTCGTCCGTGACGTCGCGGCGATACCATCCCCCCAACAACGGCTGAGCCGCTCGATCGCGGTGCGACCGAGCGGCTCAGCCTGGGAGAGGGAGGCGAGGCGCGTACGGGGGAAGGCACGCGTCTCGGTACTGAAGTGGTTGGTTGGGGTTGGTGCGGTGCGGGTTGCGGTGCGGGTTGCGGTGCGGGTTGCGATGCGGGTTGCGATGCGGGTTGCGATGCGGGTTGCGGTGCTGGTTGCGGCGAGGACGGGGGATAGAACACGCGAAAGCGGCCGATGGATAGCGCGCGTGCCGCGGGCGCGAAGGAACGACGTCATGGGGGTCAACCGGCGGCCGGCGGCGTAGGATTGGCTGGCGTTGGGTGCGACGGATGGGTGCCGGACTTCACGGGAGCGCAGATATCATGTCCCTAACCGCGTCCCTTACCGCGCTGAACCCGGCGACGGGTCGAGTGATCGCCACCTATCCGGCCGCCACGGCTTCGGACGTGCGGGGCGCCGTCGACTCCGCCCATGCGGCCTATCTGGCGTGGCGCGACGTCCCATTGGCCGAGCGCTGCCGGGTGCTCGACAGGGTCGCCGACGTGCTGCGCGGCCGCATCGACGCGCTGTCGGGGCTCATGGCCGACGAGATGGGCAAGCCGGTGCGGGAGGGGCGGGCGGAGGTCGAGAAGTGTGCGACAGGCTGCGCGTACTTCGCGGCGCGCGCGGCCGAGTTCCTGGCACCCGAGCTTGTGGCCACGGACTTCGCGGCGAGCTACGTCTGCTATCGGCCGCTGGGCGTGCTCCTGGCGATCATGCCGTGGAACTTCCCGCTGTGGCAGGTCGTGCGGTTCGCGGCGCCCGCCCTGGCGGCCGGCAACGCGGTGATCCTCAAGCACGCGCCGAACGTCCCAGGCTGCGCGCTGGCGCTCGTCGACGTCTTCGCGGCCGCGGGGCTGCCGGTGGGCGTGTTCCAAGCGCCGCTCATCGACATCGACGCGGATCCCGGCATCGTCCCCGATCTCATCGTTGACCCGCGCATTGCCGGCGTCACGCTCACCGGCAGCACGCGCGCCGGGCGGGCGGTGGCGGCGGTCGCGGGCGCGCACCTGAAGAAGACGGTGCTCGAGCTGGGGGGCAGCGACGCGTACGTCGTGCTGGCGGATGCCGACATCGACGCGGCGGCGGCGGCGTGCGTCACGGGGCGGATGATCAACGGCGGGCAGAGCTGCATCGCGGCCAAGCGCTTCATCGTCGAGGCGCCCGTGCGGGACGCGTTCGAGCGGCGGGTCGTCGACGGGCTGGCGGCGGTCGTGATGGGCGACCCGCACGACGAGGCGACGACGCTGGGGCCGATGGCGCGGCGCGATCTGCGGGATGCGCTGCACCGCCAGGTCGTCGGCTCGGTGGCGGCCGGCGCACGTCTCATCGTGGGTGGCGAGGTGCCTTCCGGCCCCGGTGCGTTCTACCCGCCGACACTGCTGGGCGATGTCCGGCCCGGCATGCCGGCGTTCGACGAGGAGCTGTTCGGGCCGGTGGCGGTCATCGTCGAGGCGGCGGATGAGGAAGAGGCGATCGCGCTGGCGAACGCGTCGGCGTACGGTCTGGGAGCGGCCGTGTTCACGCGCGACGCGGCGCGGGGGGAGGCGATCGTGAGGGATCGACTGGAGTCCGGCGCCGGGTTCGTGAACGCGTTCGTGCGATCGGATCCGCGGATGCCGTTTGGGGGGGTGCGGGAGAGCGGGTACGGGCGGGAGTTGGGGCGGTGGGGGATACGCGAGTGGGTGAACGTGAAGACGGTGGTGCGGGCGTAGCACCCCGCCACTGCACAATCTCCCTCGTTGGGTCGCCGAAGGCGGTTGCCGGATCGGCCAAGGGCTGGTAGCCTGGACCCCGCCCTCCGCGCCGTGCTAGCAGGCCCGGCGCGTGAGATTGCGAGGTGGACGATTGATCTGACCGTTGATCCGACCGCTAACGTGTCCGCTGATGTGACCGCTGATCTGACCGTTGATCTGACCGTGGTCGCCAACCGCCTGCCCGTCGAGCGCCTCCGGAACCGATGGGTCGTCTCGCCCGGCGGCCTGGTTGCGGCGCTGGAACCTGTGATGCACGAGCGGCGGGCCGCGTGGGTGGGCTGGCCGGGCGGCTCCGCGTCGGGCCTGCCTAGTATGAGCCCGCGCGGCATCCGTCTGGTCCCCGTGCCGCTCGGCGACGACGAGGTGCGCGACTACTACCACGGCATGAGCAACGGCACGCTGTGGCCGCTGTTTCACGACCGCATCCGCCTCCCGACGTTTCATCGTCACTGGTGGCACTGTTACCAGACGGTCAACGACCGTTTCGCCGGCTTGGCCGCGCAGACGGCCGGACCCGGCGGGACGGTGTGGGTGCACGATTACCAGCTGGCGCTCGTGCCCCGACGACTGCGCGAGCTTCGCCCGGATGTCCGGATCGGACTCTTTCTGCACATCCCGTTCCCGTCGCCGGACCTGTTCGCCCAGCTGCCGTGGCGCGCCGAGCTGCTGCGCGGGCTCCTGGGAGCAGACGCGCTCGGCTTCCAGACCCGCCAGGATGCCGATCACTTCCGAGCTGCCGCATGCAGCCTTGCCGGCGCGTGGCGGACGCGGGGAGGGCTCGTACACGGCGGGCGCTCCATCCGGGTCGACGCCCTGCCCATCGGCATCGACACCAACAACATCGTGGCGCTGGCGCGGGCGGAGAAGACGCTGGAAAAGATGGCGGAGATTCGTGGCCTGCTGGAGGGGCGGCGGCTGTTTCTGGGGGTGGACCGGATGGACTACACCAAGGGCATCCGGCCACGGCTGCGCGCATTCGAGACGCTCCTGCAGCGCCGCCCCGACCTCGCCGAGCACGCCGTGTTCCTGCAGGTGGCCGTCCCAAGCCGTGAGATGGCCCTCAACTACGCCTCCACGAGGGGCGAGATCGAACAGTTGGTCGGCTCGATCAACGGGCGCTACGCGCGATTGGGCCGCGTGCCCGTGCAGTATCAGTATGCGCGGCTGGACATCGACGAGCTCGTGGCCTACTACCGCGCCGCCGACATCATGGTGGTCACGCCGCCGCGCGACGGGATGAACCTCGTGGCGTTGGAGTTCGTCACGACGCGGGTCCGCAATCTGGGCGTGCTCATCCTGAGCGAGTTCGCCGGCGCCGCTCAGCACCTGCGACAGGCGCTGCTGGTGAACCCGTACGACGTGGACGGCGTGGCGGATGCCTACGAGCGGGCGCTCGACATGCCGGAATCCGAACAGCGGCGACGGATGCGGGCGCTGCGGACGGCCGCGCAGCGCCAGGACGTTCACGACTGGGCCCGACGCGCCCTCGATGCGATCACCGCACCCGCGACCGGCGCCGCGGCATGAAGGACCCGGCCCGTTGAGCGGCGTGGACGACGCCCTGCGCACCCTGATGTCGACCCCGGTCCTGCTCGTCGCCGTAGACTTCGACGGAACCCTCGCTCCGATCGTCGACGATCCGGCCGACGCCGCGATGCTGCCCCGTGCGCGCCGGGCGCTGCTCCTGCTGGCGCGTCTCCCGCACACCCATGTGGTGGTCATCAGCGGCCGTGCCTTCGTCGATCTGGACGTGCGGCTCGGCGCGATGTCCGCCGAAGTGCTGCGCGTCGGCGGTCACGGTTCGGAGTTCGAGCCGGGCACGGCGGGCCTGTTGGACGAGCCCGCCCGCCGGCTGCTGGAGCACGTGGGCGAGGCGATGACGACGGCAGCGGAAGGGCTGCCTGGCGTGACCGTCGAGCGCAAGGACGCATCCGTAGCGCTGCACTACCGCCGCGCCGACCGCGCCGACGCCGCCCAGGCGCTGGTTCGACTGGTGCGCAGCATGCCGATGCTGCGGCAAAGCGGACCGCCGGGGTTGCTTCGGTCGCGGCGGGGCAAGCGGGTCGTCGAGCTGTCGGTGGTGCAGGCCGACAAGGGGCGCGCGCTCTCGCGCCTGCGATCCGAGCTGGGTGCCACCGGCATGCTGTGCCTGGGCGACGACCGGACGGACGAGGATGCGTTCGCCGTGCTGGGCAGCGCCGACGTGGGCATCAAGATCGGTCCGGGCCGGACCCGCGCCGCGTTCCGGCTGCCGGACCCGGCCGCCGCCGCCGAGGCGCTGGTGCGGTTGGCGGAAGGCCGCCGCCGCGCCCTGGCGCAGACCGTGCCGGCCGCGATCGACGAACTGGCGCTGCTCTCCGATCGCCACACGGCGGCGCTCGTCGCTCCGGACGGCACCATCTGTTGGCTGGCACCCGAGCGGTTCGACCGCCCGGCGTTGTTCGCCAGCCTGCTCGGCGGTCCGACGGCCGGACGGTGGCTCGTGCGGCCCGCCGGAACGACGGCGCCCGGGCAACAGAGCTACCTGCCCGGGTCGCTCGTGCTCGCCACGAGCTGGGACGACTTGGTGGTGCACGATGCCCTCGTGCCGGTGGAGGACGGGACGATCCTCGTGCGCGAGCTGCGCCCGACACGTCCGGGCACCCGGGTGCGCATGCTCTTCGCCCCGCGCCCGGACTTCGCGCGCCGGCCGGCGCGACTCGTGCCCGAGGCAACGGGCTTGGGTATTGCCGGCGTGGTGACCCCCCACCACCTGGAATCGCCCGGCGTCGTGTGGTCCATCGCCCGTGAGGGCGAGCATCACACCGCGAGCGCCGAGTTCGCGCTCGCGGGCCCGCTGCGGCTCGTGCTGCGCGTGGGCGCCAAGGGCGAAGCGCCCGCGCCGGCCGAGGTGGCCGCGGCCTGGCGGGCCGCTGCGCCGCCGCTGGCGCTGCCGCCCCGTTGGGCGGACCCGATCGAGGTCTCGGCGCGCGTGCTCCGCGGGCTGGTGTACGCGCCGACGTGCGCACCCGTCGCGGCCGCGACGACATCGTTGCCCGAAGCGCCGGGGGGCGTGCGCAACTGGGACTACCGCTACTGCTGGCCGCGGGACGCCGCCTACGCCTTCGAGGCCGTCATCCGGCTGGGCGATACGGCGGACGCTATCGGTTTCGTCGACTGGCTCGCCCTCCAGCGGATGGAGCCCGCCGCGGGCAGCCTGCGGCCGTTGTACGGGGTGGGCGGCGAGTGGCCGCCGGGCGAGGGCGAGCTGGCCCACCTGTGCGGCTACCTCGGCTCGCGACCCGTCCGCGTGGGCAATGCCGCGGCCGAGCAGCTGCAGTTGGACGTGGCCGGCGCCGTCCTGGACCTGATGGGGTCGTTGGCGCAGCTCGGTGTGCCGTTCGCCGACCGGTGGTGGGCACTCGTCGACACGCTGATCGAGGCGGTGGGGAGCCGCTGGACGGAGGCGGACGCCGGCATCTGGGAACACCGGCATCGCGTGCGGCACCATCTCCATTCCAAGGTGCTGGCGTGGGTGGCGGTGGACCGGGCCGTGCGGATTGCCGATCATCTGGGACGGGCCGTCGATCCAAAGTGGCCGCAGCTGCGTGACGAGATCGCAGCCGATGTCTTGACGCGCGGGTGGCACGCGGGTGTCGGCGCGTACACCGCCGCCTACGGGAGCGATGAGGCGGATGCGGCATCGCTGTGGGTGCTGATCTCGGGACTTCTGCCGGCGCACGACGCACGGGTGGTGTCGACCGTCGAGTTCGTCGAGCGCCACCTGCGCCGCGGACCGACGGTGTTTCGATACCGCTTCGCGGACGGTATCCCCGGCAGCGACGCGGGCGGCTTCCACATCTGCGCCGCCTGGCTCGCCGAGGCGCTCTGGCGCATCGGCCGTCGGAACGACGCGATCGCGCTGTTCGAGGACATGCTCTCGTGCTGCGGTCCGACGGGACTGCTGTCGGAGATGTTCGACCCTGACGCCGTCCTGGCGCTGGGCAACACGCCGCAAGCGTACTCGCACGCCGGGCTCATCCGGGCCGCACTGGTCTTGCAGGATCGCTGGGATATCGGTCAGGCGGGGGCCAGCGGGTGAGGGTGGTCCGCGTGCGCGCTGCCGCACCCTTCGCCGCCGCTTGACGGCCTGAGTCGCAGATCGCGCGAAACGTCAGGACGGCGGGTGGACCTCGTCCACCACCTACGGGATTCCACCACGCCGTGGTGGATTTCCGACTACTCGATGCGTTCTGGGAGGATGATTGCGGACGTCCTTGGCGTCCATCAATCGATGGATGATGCTGTGAGGAGCGACAACCCTTGTTCCGAGTTACCGGACGATCCGACCCGCGGCGCCAACAGCGGCGGACCCATCCGGTCCGCCGCTGTCGATCGCGCGCCCCAGGGCCTGCGCGCCGTGCATCGTCGCGCCCCGGAGCCTACGCCACCCGCGCCGATTTCGCCGGCAGCTCGAGCGGATTGTCCGGATGCGCGGCGTCCCACAGGGCCTTGTACCCGGCGTCATCCAGCCCGATGTGGCTGCGGTTGACGACTTCGCCGCGGTAGCTGTGCAGCCGGTTCAGGCCGTTGGCCAGCTCGGCGTCGATGACGACGCGCAGCGTGAGCTTGCCGTCGCGCAGGATGGTCGGACGGAAGCGACCGATGCCGTCGAGCTCGACGGGCGTGCCGCCGGCGCCGTACTGCAGGAGCACCTCGTGTAGCTCGCGCAGGACCATGAGCGCCTGCCCGTGCTTCAGGCCGGTGCGGCCGGCCAGCGTCTGGGCGACCTCGGCGGTGGTGGCCGTACGGTTGTAGACCAACCGCGGGCCGAAGGCTTGGAACGCTTCGAGGAATGTGGACACCGTGTTGACCTCCTCGGTCGGGTGCTGGCTCGTGGCCGGTCCACGGTGGTGGGCGGTGCGGGCCAGCGGTGAAACGCTGGCGTCCAATGTACGGGAGTTGCGGGTGCGTGTGGGGGGCGTTCGACCGCCGCGGAGCCGCCGCGCAACCGTTAACTTGGGGGGCGTGGTCTGCAAGCATGCGGACGATGCGATCGGAATGTGCATGCAGTAGAATGAGCGCATGAAGTTGCCCGAACTGGAAACCGAAGCCCTGAAGTTGCCCGTCGCGGACCGCGCTCGCCTCGCCGAAACCCTTCTCGAGAGCCTCGATGCGCTCTCTGAGGAGGAGAACCGGCGCCTTTGGATCGATGAAGCACGGCGGCGCGATGCGGACCTGGATGCAGACCCGGCCGGCGGCCGACCAGCGGAGGATGTGTTCCGGGACGCGCGAGCGCGGATCGGGTGACGCGTCGGGCCGTCTTCCATGAACTCGCTGAGGGCGAGTTGAACGAAGCCGCGGCCTATTATGCGCGCGCTCGACCTGGCCTTGGTGAAGCCTTCCTCATCGAGGTGCAGCGTGCGGTCGAGACGCTAACCGAGGCGCCGCTGGCAGGAACGCCTGTTCATCGTGAAGTGCGATGGCGCCTCGTGAGGCGGTTTCCGTACCGTGTCTACTACCGACTACACGACGATGAGGTGCGCATTCTCGCCGTTGCGCACCAGAAGCGACGGCCGTTGTATTGGCGCGCGCGCCAGTGACACCCTCGGTGCCGTGACATGGCTGTGATAGATCACCTCCACCGCCAACGAGCTACGCCTCGACGTCCATGGCGCGTCCGACCGAGCCCACCCAGCCAGGCGGATGGCCCAGGCGTTTCGATCACCGCCCCAGGATCCCCGCCCGCCAATATCCGCCGCGCCCGTTGCTGAGCAGCAAGGCGTTCTCGGAGGGCATCAGCGCGGCCCAGGCGTCCCAGCGCGACTGCGACAGGTCGCGCGCCTCGCCGGTGGCGGCGTCCACGGTGATGATCCGGCGGCCGTCGTAGGGGCAGGCGGTGAGGAACAGGCGACGGCCGTCCAAGGTCCAGGACGGCGGCGATACCCAGCCCTCCGGCGCGACCGTGACCGTGGTCCGGACCGCGCCGTCGCGTTCGATCAGCCATAGTCTTCTGCGCACGGCGCGCACTTCGAAGTCCCTTTGCAAAGAGGGCACTGCCTCGATGGCCGCGAGCACCTGGCCATCCAGGCTCCACGTCACCTCGTCGACGCGGAGGTCGACGGCGGAGCGCACGCGGCCGTCGAAATCGACGATGCACAGACCGCCGCGGCAGGAGTACGCGACGCGCATGGCATTTGGAGACGGTCGAACCATGATGGCATCGGCCTCCAGGTAGCCGCGGCCCTCCGCCGTGTCATCGCTCCAGCGCGGGTGTACAGCGGGGGCAAACGCAGGCTCGGAAGGCCACGCGAACATGCGGAGCGGCGCGCCACCGGCCCAGGGCGATCGCCACACGCCGTCGGACTGCGGGTACCAAACGCCCTCCGAGGTTACCCCTGGCCGCGTGTTCGCATCCACCGTGGCGATCACGGCCTCCGAGCCCGACTCCGCGTCTTGGAGCACGACGCTGTAGTCGGGGGTAGCCTTCACGAGCACCACGTACCGACTGTCCGGAGACCACTGGTAATCGTAGACGTTCGTCACGTCGATCAGGCCGATCAGGCGATCCGGCCGGCCATCGGTCGGCACATACCACAGGTTTGTATTGCCCTCCGGACGCCACCGGGCCGCCAGGAAGGCAGCACCATCTGGTGCCGGCACCAGATTGCCATGTGGAACCGTGCAACCGGCGTCGAACCAGGCCCGGTACGATTCGGCGTAGCGGTCCGCGTCGGTGGTGGCCTCCAACCGCACGGGCGACGCCAACGTAATCCCAGCGCGCTCCGCATCGGCGAAGGGGATTCCGGGCAGCTCCCGGTGCTCCGTGCGCAGGCGACCGAGTCCGTCCCGGCGGGTTGGGCTGTACCACGCCTCGATCGGAATGCGGTACCGCCGCGACGTACCGTTGGTGTACGTGAACTGCGTAACGTAGTAGACGGCGTTGCGATCGCGTTGAATGCTCTCCACCGTGTAGTCCGCGAGCGGCGAACTGGAATCCAACGGATCGAGGCCGACCTGCCCGCGAAGCCCATTGAGGTACGTGAGCATCGTCGCGCTCTGGCCCCCCTGATAGCTCGGGACGCCCAGCGCACCTGTCAGCGGCATCGCCAGGGGCCAAGCGTAGGACCAACCGAACCAGGCCACGCTGCCGAGCGCGACTGCCAACCCGAACCAACGGTCACGCGGCCGCCGCCGTAGGAGCCACAGCACGCCCACGACGGCGAACCCGATCGCCCAGGGAAGCGGCCGAAGGCGCATCGCCTCCGCAGCGAGCGACCGTGGCGCTTGGGGGCCTACGATGACCTGTGCGGCCGTCTGGACCACCGTGGACCCATCCGTCAGCTCCATCGTGAGCTGCGGGAAGAACGTGCCCGCGGCAAACGCATGGGTGACGGCGAACGTCGAATCGCTCGGCCATCCTGGGTATGCATCGAGCGCCAAGCCACCTGGGCAGGCGAGCTCTTCGATCGCCCCGTCGCCGAGTTCGAGCCATACGCGGCGGCACGCCAAGTCCTCGCTCAGGCTCCAGCTCGCGGCAATGGCCAGCTCGATCGGCTGCCCCGCCACTCCGCGGTACTCCGGGTGCCGCCCGCCGTCCCCCACGCGCGTCGGCTCGGAACGCGGCGTCGCGCTGGTGCCCGCGATGGGCGTTACGCTGGCGCCCGCGATGGCCGTCGCGCTGGGCGGCAAGGAAGTAACGGGTGCCGCGGCCTGACTCTGAACGAACACCCAGCCAGCAACCGCCAGCACCAGGGCCGCCGCAAACGCGTCGGCCAGGAGCCAGCGACGCGCCATCGGCGCACCTCGGTGTGCGGCGGCGGGCGTCCGACCCTCGACATCGGGCGACATCCGCCCGACCGCGGCGAGATCGTTGCTCGGACGCTGGCGGAGCGACTCCGGTCGGCCGAGCCGCGCGACGAGTTCGGCGCTCGGCGTCGGCCACCGGACGGCCTTGATCGTCGCCAGTGTGCGTTGGTGCTCGGCGAAGACGGCGGCACAGGCGGTACACGTCTCCAGATGGCCCGCGAGGTCGGGCGACGGAACGTCACCGCCACCGAGCGCGCGGATACCGCGGACGGCTTGGCTACAGCGCATGGGAATCCTCCATCGCCGCGATCCCACGAAACCGTTCGCACGCCCGCTGCCAGCGTTTTTGCACGGCCGCCGTTCGGATTCCCAGTACGGCGGCGGTCTCGGCGGCCGTGAGATCCAGGAGGCCCATCATGACCAGGACGGCGCGGTCTTCCTCCTTCAGCTGGCCGAGGATCGGCCGGACCGCATCGTCCGCCGCTTCAGATCCGTGGGCGGCATGATCATCGCTCTGTTCCCAGCGCTCGAGCGACAGCCAGATCCACGGGCGCTGCCGCCGCAGGTGCTGGCGCGCGAGGTTGGCCGCGATGGTGAACACCCAACCGCGCGCGCCGTCGGGACTGCGCAGCTGATGCCAGAGCTCGTAGACGCGAAGGAAGGTGTCCTGCGTGAGGTCCTCGGCCATGGTCCGGTCGCCGACCATGCCGTGCAACAGCCGAAAGACCCCAAGGCTGTGCTGCTCGACCAGCGCCGCGTAGCGCGCATCGCGCTCACGGGGCGTGTCGCGCAACGCGGTCGGGTCGGCCGAGTTCACGATGCGGGTTCCGATCGGTCGGCGCGCGAGGCGCGGCCCTGGGGCAGCAAGTGGCTTCACGAATGAGTACGATGCGCAGGCTCGTCGAATGTGGACAGCGATCCGCGACTTGTGGCGCTCGGGCCAGGCCCGCACGATGTCGGCACGCGCCACAATCACCCCGACGCGATCGGTGCCCCAAGTCGATCACGATCGAGGAAGTAGACCCCCGCCGCGACGAGGGCATAGGCCAGGGCCATCAGCAAACCCAGCCGGGCGTTGTCCGGCCCCTCGACCATCTGGAAGAAGAACGAACCGCCGACCACGTTGAGCACCGAGTGAAACACCGCCGCGACGAACCACTGTCGGCCGCTGCGCACGAAGAGCCACAGGACGAGCAGTTGGAACGCGGCATTGCCCACGATCCCGAGCACCCACGGCAGGTTGCCGCTGAGCATGAGCGGCAAGTGCCAAACGATCCGCATCGCCGCCAATACGAGCCACGCCTTGAGGAACGAACTCCGATCGAGGAGCCGTTCGGCGGCGAACGCCGTCCAGCCCGCCTCCTCGCCGATGCCGATCAGGATCAGAATCCCGAGAAACTCCCCCGGTAGTGTCGTCCAAAGCGCCAACTGCAGCGCGGTGGGCCAAGGGGCACCGAGTGCGGCGTTGATCGCCACGATCGCGAGGATGATCCCCACCGGGATCGCGACCGCCGCCGCATACCAAACCGGTGCCCCGCGCACGGCCACGAGCCGCCGCGCCCACGCCTTGAGCTCCGCCCGACCGAGCACAGCCGTGACGATCGCCGCGGCGATGATCGGCCCTACCGGGAAGCCGTTCGGCTCCACGTCGGACCCGAACGTACGGGCGATGAAGAACACCCACCCGAAGAGGCATGCGAGCACGGTGAAAGCGACGAGCGGGTACGTGCGGATCGGTCCAAGGATGGCGTTCATTCGGCACCTTCCGTAGGAGCGGCGCTGGCGAGCCGGCCGCGTAAGCGTTCAGCCGGTTGCCGGATCGGCGAAGGCCTGATAGTCTGGGCGGCATGACAGCAGAGGCGCTTGCGGCCCTGACGCGGGAGGATCTGATCCGCTTGGTATTGAGCCAGGCAGAGACGATC
>JADYYS010000004.1 GCA_020853525.1 Ardenticatenales bacterium
AAACGCTGGACCGGAGCCATCCAAGGCTGGCCCCTCGTCCTCAATCAGCTCGCCATCCGCTTCGATGACCGCCTCCCCCTCTGACCTGCGGCCGGCTGGTTACACAAGATTCCCAACGCACCCCGGCGCGTCAGCAGCATGGGTTACGAACCTCGATCGGCAGGCTCGATTCCAGCTCCGCGAGCGGATCATCTTGGCGCGGATATCCGTGGCGCTCGCCCGTCGCCGGCACTTGAGCAACGGTTGAGCGGCACAACGACGCTCGTTGACCATCGATCGTCCTGTACGATTGCCACCGACTCGACGACCGCCGCCGCTCGCTCCGCGGAAGCCTACCCATGCCGCGTTACCCCATCGTCCCACGACAACCCGTGCCCTTGCGCCTCAGAGCCCTCGTCATGACGTCGGCGCTGCTCCTGGCCGTCTCCGCCTGCCGCTCCAGTGGGACGCTGACGCCCAGACCACAGCCGCTGGCGACGCCGTCGCGCACACCATCGGCGTCGCCCACGCACACGCCCCAGCCGACGCGAACGCCTGCCCCGACGGCGACGAGCTTGCCGACAGTCGACCCCGCCGTGCCGCTGTCGGTGGCGATGACATTGGACGAGGCGCGGGCGGAGGTGTGGTCGTGGCTGGATCCGGCGCACGCGCCGCGGATCGTGTCGGTGGACTACGTGGCGGGGGCGGCGGTGGCGCCGGACGAATTCATCAGCGGAGAACGGTTCGTCTTCGACTACTTCGGCGGCATGCATGACGTCCGGCTCCCTGCCGAGAACCGGATGCCTCCAACGGTCGTGCGCGTCGTCGCCGAGTGCGCGCCACTGGATGCGCCGCTGCTGACCCAGATGGTTGACTTCCGTGGCGGTGGGCCGGGGTACGACACCCCAAGACGGCTCGTGGTGCTGTTCGACGCGACGACTGGAGCGCGTCTCGGGGCTATGGCGGCGGATGGACACAAAAACGTCATCGTCGACTCAGCGCTCGCTGCGCCGACGGTGGCGATCACATACCGCGCAACGAGGATTCCACCGACCGCCACGGTCGAGCGTCTTTCGCCCATACCGACCCCGATGCCGACCTGGACACAAGTGATCGTGCCGACCCCGGTCGGACCGACGGTCCGGGCGGACAGCGTGCCGCCGGCGCTGCGCGAGGCACTGACGGACTACCCGCTGCTGCCGGGCAATGCGTGGACGTGGGAGTCGACATCGTTCGAGGGCGGCGTCAAGTGGTCGCGCTCGCGGATGACCGAGACGGTGACCGGTGCATGGCAGATCGACGACGTGCGGGTCGCGGTTCGGACGCGGGTCGAGCGGCGACTGGAGTTCGGTTCGACGTATCCGAATGCGAACTTCAGTTCAAAGTCGGATGAGTGGCGGACGGTGACCTCAGCCGGGGCGGTGTATGGATATCCTGTCGCCTCCGGGACGACAGCGGGTGACCACCCATTTATCACGATCACCGACCGGGAGGTGCGGCGCCTGCGGCTGCCACTCGAGGCGCTCGCCTTCCCTCACGCGGACTTCTACTGGAGCTGGCCGGAAGCGATCACGACGACCCGGATCGCCGTCACGACGCCCGCCGGGCGGTTCGAGGACTGCGGCGCCTTCGAAGTGATCGGCGGCAACAGCTGGGCCTCGGTGCGCGCGATCTGCCCGGGCATCGGCTACGTCGAGACGGACTCGTGGTCCCAGTACGGGACTACGGTGACGCGGCTGGTCGCGTATCGCGTCGTGCTGCCGCGCCAACCTGCAGCGGTGAGGCGGTGATCCCTGGGTCGTGAACGGACTGGGCGCTGGAATAGCCGGTCAGCCCGCTCAACACCCCTGCCACTTCGGCGCGAACCGGATCGCGTTCAGCCACAACCGCTCGTTCTGCGCAAACGGCTGCGGCGGCCAAGGGATGACGTAGTTCGAGGCGGCGGCCAGGTCGATCGTAAGGTTGATCGTCTGCGTCGTCGGCTGGCTCGCGCACGCGCTGAACGGGAGGACGGTGGCGGGCGGCAACACGAAGTCGCCGATCGAGTTGTTCCAGGCGACGCTCCCGCCGGCGTAGTTGTGCGCTCTGTTGAGCGTCACGGGAGGGGCCGCCGGAATCGTCCACGAGAAGTCCACCAGCGCTTTGGAGGCCGTCCCGTTCAGGCGGCCGCTGAACATCGCCTGACCGGACTGGAGCGCCACGGGCGGCGCATAGTTCTGCTTGTAGTCCGCCAACGTGAACTGCGTATGGGCCGGCACGTTCACCAGGAGTTGGGCCGTGCATTGAACGCGACCCTGATTGGGCAGTGCGACGAACTTGTCCTGGAACTCGATCGAGATCCGGCCATAGCTGATCGAGCCGATCGACGTCGACGGCGGACAGCCCGGCCCCGGGACGAAGCCGGCGATCTGAAAGCCGGTCGGCAGCACCACGACAGGCGACACCGGGGCGATCGTCGGCGCGGCGTTCGGATCGACGGCGGCATCCACCGGCGCCGCTTGCGCCGCGGCCAGGTCGTCGCTGACCGGCACGCCGACGCCCACCTGGCCCGCGCCTGTGGCGCCCATCGATGCGCTGTCGGCGCCCGCGTCGGTGCCCATGGCCGCCGCCTGTTGCTCCGCCGGAACCGCCTGGCCGTCGGCGGCCGCCCCTTCGACCGGCGGTTGGGCCTGGGTATCGGAGCCGGCCGGCGGGACGGCGGCGCCGCCGAGACCGCCGCCCTGCGTGGCGCAGGCAGCGGTTCCGGCCACGAGGGCCACGGAACATACGAATGTCCACCACGGGGCACGGCGATTCATCGTCACTTCTCCTCCAGTGTCGCGCATCGGGGTTCGGGCAATGTACACCGAGCGGCCGCGCAATGTTCCGCGCCGCGTGCGATGCCTCAACCGTCCTCGCCCGCCCCGACATCCCGCACCCGCTCCACCGCCCCCCGCTTGATCCGCCAGACCTCGAGGTCGTCGGCCAGGATCGTGCGCGGGAAGACGGCCTGCGCTTCGTGGCGGATCTGGTGGGCGGCGTAGCGGCGGGAGACGTGCGTCAGGAAGAGCGTGCCGACGCCGGCATCGCGGGCGAGCTCGGCTGCCTGGCGGGCGGTCAGGTGGCCGAACTGCTTGGCCGCCGCCCGGTCCTCCCAGAGGTAGGTGCTCTCGCAGATCAGCGCGTCCGCATTCCGGACGATCCCGACGAGGTCGTCGACACGGGCGACGTCGCCCAGCACGACGAGCTTCACGCCCGGCGTCGCCTCGCCGAGCACGTCGTCCGGCTGGACGATACGCCCGTCGGCGAGCGTGATCGGCAGCCCCTGCACCAACTGGCGCCGCTCCGGTCCGAGCGGCACACCGAGCGCCTCGGCCTGCTCGACGAGGAACGGGCGATGGGAGCGCTCGTGGAACAGGAAGCCGAAGTTGCCGCTGCCGCGGTGCTTGACCGGAAACGCGACGACGTCGAGATCGCCGGCGCGCAACAGGGGCCCGGGCTGGAGTTCGATATACTCGACGGTCACCGCCACCTCGTCGCCGCGCAGCACGACGCCCATCAGGTCGCGCACGCGGTCGAGGGCCGATCGGCCGCCGTAGATCGCCATTCGGTCGATCGACTCCCAGCGGGCGAACGTGCTCACCAGCCCGCCGAGGCCGAGGATGTGGTCCAGGTGGCCGTGCGTCAGCAGCACGGTGTCGAGGCGCTTGAACCCGAGCCCGCTGCGCAGGATCTGGCGTTGCGTTCCTTCCCCGCAGTCGACGAGCCAGCGACGGTCGCGGTACAACACCATCGTCGACGGCAGCCCGCGCCGGACGCTCGGCGCGGAGGCGGATGTGCCGAGGAATGCGATCTCCAGCATGCGGCAGCCGCACTCCGTGGCAGGTCGGACCGCCAGGCGGTCGTGGCGGCGGGTACGGCGCGATGGTAGGTGGAAGCCCGGCGCCGGTCAATGACCGGCAGCACCATCCGCGTTCGTCGCGCGCGGCTCATCGGGCGGCACGATCAGCCGATAGCCGACGCCGAACACGGTCCGCAGCTTGTGCGTCCGCGCGTGGGACCGCTCGATCTTGGCGCGCAGGTTGCGGATGTGACTGTCCAGCGTCCGCGCCTTGCCGTTGAAGTCCGGACCGAGTCCCTGCTCGATCAGCTCCGTGCGTGAGAACGCGCGTCCCGGCTGGCTCATCAGCGCATAGAGCAGGCGGTACTCGGTCGGCGTCAACGGCAGCGGCACGCCGCCGAGGCGCGCCTCGTGCTCGTGATCGTCGATCGAGAGGTCGCCGGCGCGGCGCACCTCGCCCGACCGGCCTTCGGCGTAGATCGCCTGGCGCCGCAGCAGCGCCTTGACGCGCGCCGCGACCTCGCGCGGGTGAAACGGCTTGGCGATGAAGTCGTCGGCGCCGAGATCGAGCCCGTTGATCCGATCCATCGCATCCGCGCGCGCGCTGACCAGGATGATCGGCAGTGTGCCGAGCTGCGCATCCGCGCGGATCAGCCGGACGAGGTCGAGGCCGCTGCGCGACGGCAGTTGCGTGGCGAGCACGGCCAACACCGGCCGCTCGTCCCGGATGACCCGCAGCGCCGTCTCCCCGTCGTACACCTCGATGATCCGGAACCCGTTGCCGACCAGCCCGGCGTGCACGAGGCTCGCCGCGGTACGATCGGCATCGGCGATCAGGATGGCCTGCAGCGGCCCGCTCATCGCGCGCTGCCGCGCACGGAGCCGACGGGCGCACCCTCCCGGCCGGGCATCTCGCCGCGAACTCTCATTTCGGAACGCATTCCAGACAGCCTCCGGACCGGTCGATCGCCCCGCCACGCCGCGCCACGGCGCGCCCGGGAGCACGACCTGTCCCCCTCGACACATCCCACGTCAGCCTCCATGGGACTATTGCGACCCCCCCCCCCGGATCGCGCGCTCGGCCCCCTTCGGCCGCGCATTGCGCCATCCCATCGCGGCGGTTGACCGCGCGACATCTATGGATCCAATGCCGGCAACGGCCGCTTGGTTAGCCCCAACGCACGCCGACCTGTTTGCCGTCGCGTGCCGGAAGCCGTTCCCGGGCGCGCTTCGGGCTGCTCCACCTCTGTCGGACGTGCCGCATGCCGATGGCGGACGCGTCCGAACCGCGGCGCCTTCATCTGCAGACCCGGTGCAGACGGCGTCGACGACGTGTGGAGCGGCGTGCCCAAGGCGTCGCGGCCGGTCGCCGGGGCCACCCGTTCCACCCCGTCATGTCCCGGAACCGAGTGGCTTCCGCGCCACGGACTCGCCTATCATTCCCCCGCCGCCCCGACCCAAAGGACGTTCGCCCATGGGTTCCCCCCGGCACCTCGCCCGCGCGGTGGTCCTGCTGGCCGTCGCCACCGCCATCCGCTCGGCCGTCGCGCAGAGCGCCGCCGCCGCCGAGCGTCCGCTCGGGCTGCCCTTCGCGCTGCCGCCCGGACCGGCGACGTGGCTGCTCGGCCAGCCGTATGGCAACACCACCGGCGCCTTCCGGCAGCGGCGCACGACGTACGGTGCCAGCGGCGGCATCCACTTCGGCGTCGACCTGACGGCGCCGTGCGGCACGCCGGTCGTGGCCGTCGCCGACGGCGTCGTCTTCAGCGTCGACGCCATGAACTTCGGCTCGGCGCCCCACAACGTCATGATCGATCACGCCGATCTGAACGTCGCCTCGTTCTACGGCCACCTGCGCGACCGCTCGCCGCTCACGGCCGGCCAGGCCGTTCGACGCGGCGACCCGGTGGGCGTCGTCGGCGATCCCGGCCTGACGTGCCGTTCGCGCCCGCACCTCCACCTCGAGTTGCGCGACCTGGCCCACGCCCGCAAGTTCAACCCGGTCACGCTGATCGAGGCAGACTGGGACACGCTCGCCCTGGCCAGCTCGCTCGGCACGGGCTTCGAGCGCGACCTCGACGACCCGCGCAAGTGGCAGCACCTGGACGACCAGCCCGAAGCCCGCGTCGGCGGCCCGATCCTGAACGATTTTGCGCGGCCGTGGCCGCCGGACGTCCGATGAGCGGCGCAGCAGCAGCCGCACGCGCGGCCACGCTCTACGTGTCCATGCTCACGACAGCGATGCTCGTCGCGGCGTGCGGCGCCGATCCGGTCGCGCCCGACGATTTCGGCGGGCCGGGCGATGGCTCGGAGATACCGTCGACCGCCGACGAATCCACGTTCCCGAACGGCACAGCATTCCCGAACGGCACAACGCCCCCCGCCCGTGTAGGGGCACGGCATGCCGTGCCCACGCCGACGGATCTCGCGACAACCGGCGGCAGCGCGGCTTCCCGTGTCGCGCCCATCGGCCCGCCCGGCCTCCCCATCCGCCTCACGGACGGCGGCTGCTGCGTCCGCCCGCTCTGGCGCGCCGACAGCCGCGCGCTGTGGTTCATCGATCGCTCGCCCCAGGGTGTGACCGGCCTCTACTCCGCCGCCCTCGACGCGCCCGGCGCGCCGACGGCGCTCGTGACGACGACGATCGGCACGTTCAGTCCGGATCAGCGCTGGCGGATCGACCTCGCCAGCGGCCGGACGACGCTGCATCGCCTGGCCGACGGCGCCGCGTTCGAAGTGCCGGCCGGCGGCCGCAGCGTGTCGTTCAGCCCGGACGGCGCGCGGATCGCGTGGCAGGGCAGCAACCCGAACGCGTCGCTCGAGCGGCAGGTGGCGCGAATCGTCGTCGCCGCGCCCGACGGCACGGGCGCGGCCGAGGTCGCGCAGCTGGCGCGCGGCTCGCTCGTGGACTGGCTCGGCGCCGACGCGCTCCTCGTCCGCGCGCGGGAGACGGCCGAATCCGACATCGAGGTGCTGTGGCGCCAGCCGTTGGACGGCGGCGAGCGCGTCGAGATCCTGCGGACGCAGCGGCTGCGCAACCTCCTCCTGTCGCCGGACAAGCGCTGGCTGGCCTACACCGTTTCCGGCGCCACCGACGTCGACGCGAACGGCCTCTGGCTCGCCGCCGCCGACGGCTCGTCGCCGCCCCGCAAGCTGGAAGGGCTCTTCGGCGCCTACCGCTGGCGGGGTGCGCAGCAGCTCGTCATCGTCCCGTTCGAAATGGGCGCGCCGAGCATGCGGCTCGTCGAAGTGGATCCGACGACGCTCGCCGCCCGGCCGCTGACCGACCCGGCCACGCAGCCGCTGCGGATCGCCAACGGCGACTGGTCGATCAGCCCGGACGGGTCGCATGCGGCGTTCGTGAGCGCGGCGGACCGGAACATCTGGGTGATCGCATTGCCCTGACGACCACCGAAGCACACACCGGACGCCCGACGCCAGGAGGTCACCGATGTCGACGCCGCCGCCCCGCCCCAACCGCCTCGTGCTCGCCGCCGCGGTCGCCGCGTGCGCGCTGGCCGCGCTCGCCTCGCTGCCCGCGGTCCGCGGCGCCGCCGTACCGGAGGCGCGCGGTGCGCGCGAGATCGGCCGCCGCGCGCTGAGCGAGACGCTCGACGGGCCGTACGCGCACGTGGCGACGTGGCCGCTTGCGGCGCTCCCCGGACCGGCCAGCCATCGGTTCGTCGTCAACGACCTGGCGCAGATGCCCGACGGCCGGCTGCTGGTGGCGGACTGGGAGTCGAGAACGGTCCTGGCGATCGACCCTGCCGACGGCAGTACCGAGTTCTGGCCGCACGGCCTGCCCGAGCAGAGTGCCGAGCGAGCGATCCCGACGGCCGTCGTCGCGCTGGTTCGCTCACCGGGCGCGATCGTCGTGTGGACGCTCGAAGCCGCCAACGGCACGGTGTCGAACGTCGTCGAGGAACGCGACGCCGTGGGCGGCATCGTCCGCCGGCTGCCGTTCGAAGCCGTCGAGGTCGTCGAGGACCGCCTGAGTGGCGACGTGCTGTTCTGGCAGGTCGGCGGCACCGTCGAGCGCCGCGCGTGGCCATCGCTCGAGGTGAAGTCCGTCTTCAACCCCCAGGGCGAACCGATCGTCGGCGGGCTGGCGATGGCGGGCGACAGGATCGCGGTCATGCGCGACAACGTCGTGCGCTTGCTCGAAGCGGCGACCGGCCGCCCGCGCGTCTTCCTCGCCCCCGCCGACGGCGGCCAGCCGATTCAGATCGCGGCCGACGGCGCGGGCTTCTGGATGCTCAGCCATGCCCAGCCGCCGCGGATCGGCATCGACCTCACCCGCTTCGACGGGCTCGGCGCACGAACGGCGACATGGTCCGAGCGCGACCTCAGCCTCTTCCCCAACAGCTGGCTGGCGACGCCCGGGCTCGACGTCGCCACGGCGGCCGACGGTCGCCCGACGATCGTCTTCGCCGTGACGGACAGCCGCCTGCGCGTCCATGTGCAGCGCGGCTGTCCCGTGCCGGCGGGGCCGTGCGACCCGCCGCACGTGATCTCCGGCGCAACCATGTTCCGCGGGCGCCCGCAGGAGCGATCCTCCCGCGGCGTCCTGATCCCGCACGTCGCCGGATGGACGGCCGGCGGCATGCTGGCCTTCCTCTCCCAGAGCGGCCAGCTCGTCGCGCTCGATTCCGACGGCCGGCCGCAGCTGTTGGCCGCGATCGACGACGACGTGCTCGAGGTCGCCGCCGACGGCGCCGGCGGCGTCGTGATGGTCGTTCGCCCGACGACGGCGACGGTCGGGGCCGCCATCGCCGGCGCCGAAGTGATCCGCTTCCGCCCCGAGGACCTCGTCGGCGGGCGGCCCTCGCCGGCATGGCGGGTGCCGTGCGACTGCCCGTTCGGCCCGCAGCTCGCCGGCGATGGGCTGCAGGTGTTCCTGGCGCGGCCGACCGCCAAGCGCATCGGCATCTTCAGCGTGGCGACCGGCGAATCCCAGGGCGAACTCGTCGTACCGACGGACTCCGGCCTCTGGCCCAGCGACGTCGCCGTCACCGCCGACGGCTCGCTCTGGACCGCCGACGCGCCGAACGCCGAGGTGCAGGGCTGGCCGTCGGACGCGAACCGCCCGACGGTGCGCTGGCCGGCCGGCTTCCTCGCCAGCCCGTGGCGCCTGGCGGCCGGCGCGCAGGCCGACGGCACGTCGCTCGTCGCCGTGCAGCTCGCCGACGGCATCGTCGAGCTGCACCACGTCGACGGCAACACCGTGGCCGTGTTCGATCCACAGGCCGGCGGATCGTTCGAAGCCGGCGGACTCGCCGTCGGGTCGAACGGCCGGATCGCCGTCGTCGACGAGGACGCCGCCGCGCTCCGGATCTTCGCGCGCGTCCCGCCGCCCGCCGAATCGCCCACCCCGGCGCCGACACCGACGCCGCGACGGGCGACGTGCCTGCTCAGCGGGGACAAGACGGCCGGGCCGCCCGTCGTCGTCCTCGGCCACACGGCCGACGTGACGCTGACCCTGGCCGCCGACTGCCCGCCCCAGACGCGGGCATACGGTGCCGATGTCGTCCTCGTCATCGACCGCTCCGGCTCGATGAACTTCGGCAAGCTGGACGCCGCGGTTGCCGCCGCGACGGAGTTCACTTCGTTCCTCGACATGCGCCTGAACCGGATCGGGTTGATCAGCTTCAATCAGACGGCATCCGTCATCGTCCCGCTGACCGCCAACGCCGGCGACGTCGTGAGCGGCCTCCAAGGCATCCTGGCTGCCGGCCAATCGGGCGGCACGGACATCGCCGCGGCGATGTCCGAGGCGGACAGCCTTCTCAGGGCCGACGCGCGCGTCGAAGCGCTGCCCGTGGTCGTCTTCCTCACGGACGGCCGGTCGGACCGCGACGAAGCGCTTGCGGCGTCCCGCGCGGCGCGCAACCGCGGCGTCCGGATCTACACGATCGGCCTCGGCGAGGACGCCGACCACGACGTGCTGGCCGCGATGGCCGCCGGCCGCTACTTCCCGGCGCCGACGACGGCCGAGCTGTTCCCGATCTACCGCGAGGTGCTGCGGCTCGTCAGCACGAGCCTGAGCGGCAACGTCATGATCGACGATCGCGTGGGACCGGACGTCCGCTACGCGATCGGATCGAGCCTGCCGCCGGCCGTGCTGACCGGCGATGGGAACGGCGGCGAGCAGCTGCACTGGGGCCGATCGATCCTCTCCCCAGCCGGCATCACGCTGACCTACCAGGTGCGCCCGGTGAAGGTCGGCCGCCTGCCGACGAACCGCGAGGCCGTCGCCCGCTACACGGACGCCGACGGCGTGCCGCGCACGTTCGTCTTCCCGGTGCCCGAGATCGAGGTCGTCGCCCCGACGCCGACGCCGACGGCCACGCCCGTCCGCGCCTACATGCCGCTCGGCCTTACGGAGCGCTGCACCCCCGCCCAGCGCCGTGTCGACGTCGCGCTCGTCCTCGACACCTCGACGAGCATGGGCGAGCCGGCCGGCGGCGGCGCGCCGGGCACCAAGCTCGACGCCGCCACGGCCGCGGCGCGGCGCTTCGTCGGCGCGCTGCGGCTCCAGCTGGGCGATCAGGCCGCCGTCGTCACGTTCAACAACAGCGCCGCGCTGGTGCGCAGCCTCACGAGCGACCGGGTCGCGATCGACCGCAGCCTCGAAGGTCTCGTGCTGAACACCCAGACCCGCCCGCACCTCGGCCTCGAGGTCGCGCTGGGCGAGCTGGACGGCCCGCGCCACCGCGCCCAGAACGCTCGGGCGATCGTCCTCCTCACGGACGGGCGCGCGAACCCCGACCCGCCGTCGCGGGCCGTCCAGCGGGCCGCGGCGGCGAAGGCGCAGGGCATCGTCCTGTTCACCGTGGCGCTGGGCGCCGACGTCGACACCGAAGCGCTGCGGGCGATCGCTTCCGAGCCCGGATTCTTCTTCACCGCCGTCGACGGCGCCGCGCTCGGCGGCATCTTCACCCGCATCGCCGGCGCGATCCCGTGTCCGGCCGACACGTTCTGGGGCCGCCGGTGATGCGCCGTTGAACCGCGTCCCGATCCTCCTCGCCAGCGCATCGCCCCGCCGGCGGGCGCTCCTCGGCGCGCTGCTGGCCGACCACGGCCTGCCGCTCACCGTCGTCGCGGTGGACGTCGACGAGTCGATCCCGCCGGACGAGGCCCCGGCCGCGGCGGCCGTCCGCCTCGCGCTTGCCAAGGCGATGGCCATTGCGGCGTCCGCGGGCGGGCACGGGGCGCGGGTCATCGGCGCCGACACGATCGTCGTGGCGCGTGATGGCGACAGCGTCGGGTTCGGTGCCGGGTCGGACGAGCGCGGCCCCGCCACCGATCCGGCCCGGCACCCGACGATCCTCGGCAAGCCGCGCGACGCGGCGGAGGCGGCCGCCTTCCTGCGACGGCTGCGCGGGCGGCGGCACGACGTGATCACGGGCATCGCCGTGGTCGACGCCGCGTCCGGCGCCCGCATCGCGGCGTGCGCGACGACGGCGGTTTGGATGCGATCCTACTCCGACGGCGAGATCGCGGCCTATGTGGCGTCCGGCGACCCGCTGGACAAGGCGGGCGGATACGCGATCCAGCACCGCGGGTTTCACCCCGTGGCGGCGCTCGCGGGGTCGGAGGCGAACGTGATCGGGTTGCCGGTGGGCCTGTTGGGGCGGCTGTTGGGGCGGATGATGGGGTGGAGCGGCCAGTAGCCCGTCACATCTCGACTTGCGGACGATGAACCACCGGCAGCTGAAGCTGGCCGGCTGGTGGCCTTCGGCCATTGCGCCCGCCTTCGCGGGCGCTTCGGACTTCTGGGTGCCCGCGCAGGCGGGCACCATGGCGGCCCGCCAGGGACGCCTGCAGCCGGCCAGCTTCAGCT
>JADYYS010000005.1 GCA_020853525.1 Ardenticatenales bacterium
AAACGCTGGACCGGAGCCATCCAAGGCTGGCCCCTCGTCCTCAATCAGCTCGCCATCCGCTTCGATGACCGCCTCCCCCTCTGACCTGCGGCCGGCTGGTTACACAAGATTCCCAACGCACCCCGGCACGGCCACGGTGCGCGGCAGCGGCCCGATGTCGCCGCACGACGTCCCATGTTGTCCTTCTTGCCGACGACGCTGCGTCGCCGCCCGTGCGATCGTTCGCACCCCATACGACTACAGGATCCCTCCATGCGCACCGCATCCCTCGCCGATTGCCGAACCCTCATCCGCCGCCGCACCCGCCGACGGTTCGCCGTGGCCGCCGCATCGCTGGCTGCCGGGCTGGCCCTCGCCGCGACCGCCACCACGCTGCCGCCGGCCCGGTCGGCGCCGGCGACGCGGATCGACGGCGACGGCGGGACGGGCATCGTCTTCGTCAACCTCGATCGCGAACAGAGCGCCACGACGATGGGCGCGTACTACGACTGCCACCGCCCGCCCGCGACGCCGCCGGTCACCCTCCCGCGGATGAACATTCCGCCCTTGACCGGCGTGAACCTGTTCCTGCCCGTGGACACCCGTCCGCGTCCCGGCTGCGGCGCCCAGATCACGGGCGACCGGCCCATGGCGGCGCTCGTCCGCTCGGACTGGGCGGTGTCGGGGGCAACGTCGTTCTACCACGCCGTCCGCCCGGCCACCGAGATCGTCGTGCCGTACTTCGTCAAGCGCGGCACCGGCGACAACGTCGGCCTGGCGGTGATGATCGACGGCGACGCCGGCGCCGACGTCGAGCTGACGCTGTACGACGCGACCGGCACGGTGGCGCTGCAGACGCGCTACGCGTTCACGGCTCACGAGGCGCGGCTCTTGCCGCTCCACGAGACGCCGTCCGTCCCGCTGGGCTTCGTCGGCTGGGCGCGGCTGCGTTCCACGGCGCCGCTCGGTGCGGTCGGCATCATCGACGGGTTGGCCGGTCACTTCGCGGCGGCCGCGTTCGAGGGCGTGGCGAGCGCCAGCCTCGCAACGACCCTCTACGCACCGCTCGTGCGCTGGAGCAATCATCCGCAGCGGACGTCGCTCACCACCACGTGGCTCGTGAATCCGTCCGACCGCGCCGTACGCGTGACGGCCCGCTACAGCGGACTCGCCGCACCGTGCGCCGGCCGAACGTTCACCGACGCCCCCAGGACGATCGCGCCGCATGCGATGGGCCGCTTCGACCCGCGCGCCAGCGGACTGCCCGTGAACTGCGCGGCGGCCCTCACGCTGGAGGCGGACGGGCCCGTGGCGGCGGCGGTCGTCGACTCGATCGACGGCGGCACGTTCGAGGCGGCGTACACGGCGCTCGCGCCGGCGGACGCGGCCCGGCTCGTGCTCCTGCCGCTCATGCGCTTCCAGCACACGGCGATGAAGTACACCACGGCGATCGCGGTCCACAACCCGTCGACCGTCGCCGCCAGCGTGGTGCTCACGATGTTCGACGACAAGCACCAGCCGCTGCCGCCGTGTGAGGGCTGCCGGGTAACCCTGCCGCCGGGCGGCGCCCATCTCTTCGCATCGTCCTACGCGCGTCCGCTCCTGCCTTCGAACACCTTCGGGTCCGCACGCATCGAGAGCGATGCGCCGGTCGTCGCGGTCGTCATCGAGAACAGCGAGAGCCAGGCGGCGGACGCCTCGCTCCACGCCGGCATCCCGGTCCCGGACGTGCCCGCAAGCGGCCCGCTGCTCGCACCGTATACACCGCGCGGCGTGAACGAGACGTGGCGGCCGCCGGTCGGCAAGCGCTACTTTCCGTGGGGGGATGCGACGCGGCCCTGAACGGGGCGACGATCGTCCGGACGCACTGCGAGCCGCGACCCACGTTTCTCGACCCACGACCCACCACCCTCCACACAGTTCCGACCCCCCGCTTTCCACCAGTAGCTACACACCACCCGCCACACGATCAGGACCCACGAATGCACGCTTCATCGACCTCGACCTCGACCTCGACCGCAGTAAAGACCATCCGATCCGACCCGCGCCGACGGCTAGCCACCGCCGCTGCGATGCTGGCCGCCGTGCTCGCCCTCGCAGGCACCGCCACGTCGCCGCCGCGCGCCCGGTCCGCGCCGCTGGAACGGATCGAAGGCGGCGCTTCGACGAGCATTCAGGTCGCGAATCTCGACCGCGAGCGGAGCGCCGCGGCGCTCATTACCTTCAACAACTGCAGTCGTCCTCCAAGCCAAATCACTTCAAGTTGGGTCCCGATCACACCTCTGGGCGCATTGAGCCGCAACCTGTGGAACCCGAGCGGGGGGTACATCCCCCGCCCTGCCTGTGGCGCGTCGATCGCAAGCCCCGTTTCGGTCGAGCAAACCTTCGCCGCGCTCGTGCACACGGAGTGGCCGTCGTCGGCGCGCCCGGCCGCGTCCGTCTATCGGGCCGTCCGACCGGCCACCGACGTGATCGTGCCGTACTACATCAAGCGCGGGACGGGCGACAACGTCGGACTGGCCGTGATGATCGACGGGGACGAAGCGGCCGACATCGACCTCACGCTGTACGACCGGAACGGCGCCGTGGCCCTTCAGACCCGTTACGTTTTCACGGCCCGTGAAGCGCGGATCCTCCCGCTCCACCAGACGGCCGCCGTTCCGCTCGGCTTCGTCGGCTGGGCGCGGCTGCGCTCGAGCACCGCGCTCGGCGCCGTCGGCATCATCGACGGGCTGGGCGGGCATTCGGCGGCCGCTTTCGAAGGCGTGGCGAGTGCCGGCCTCTCGTCGACGCTCTACGCGCCGCTCGTCCGATGGAGTGACGACCGCGGGCAGACATCGCTGACCACCATCTGGGTGGCGAACCCGTCGGACACCGCCGTGCGGGTGACCGCCCGTTACGACGGCTTGGCCGCGCCGTGCGGCGGGCGCACATGGACGAACGCCCAACGGACGATCGCGCCGCACGCGATGGCCACCTTCGACCCGCGCGCCGACGGGTTGATGGTCGGTTGCGCCGCAGCCCTGACGCTTACGGCCGACGGTCCTGTGGCGGCGGCGGTCGTCGACGCGTTCCGCTCCCTTGGGAACCGGTTCGAAGGGGCGTACACCACGCTCACCGCGGCAGACGCCGAACGGCTCGTGCTCCTGCCGGTCATGCGCAACCGGTACCAGAACGGCCAGTTCACGACGGCAGCCGTCGTGCACAATACGGCAGCCGTCGCTGCTGACGTGACGCTGACCGTTGCCGACGACATGGGCACGCCGCTACCGCTGTGTCAGGGTTGCCGAACGACAATACCGCCGGGCGGCGCGCACCTCTTCGCTGCGACGCTCGCGCCGTTCATGCCGGGCCGCAGCGCCGGATCGGCGCGCATCGACAGCGACCAGCCGGTCGTGGTGGTCGTCAGCGAGCACAGCGAGGTCGGGCTCCGGGACAGCTCGATCTACCCGGGGATCGGCGTGCCGGACGAGCCCGTGTACGGCACGTTGCTTGCACCGTACACCCCGAACGGCGCGAACGACACGTGGCAGCCGCCGGTCGACAAGCGCTACTTTCCGTGGGGGGACGCGACGCGGCCCTGAACGCGGGGGGCGGGCAACGTCGTGCCCGGCCGTCAGGCGAGGGTGAACCGGGGGCGTCAGCTCTCGCCCTTGCTCTCCCGGTAGTCCGCCAGCATCTTGGCGTAGACGTCGGACATCTCGCGCGCCGCAGCCTTCTTGCCCTTGTCGCCCTTGCCCTTGCCGCGCTCGCCGCCGTCGCCGTCCACGTCCTCGCCCATCGCGCGGCGCAGCGCCAGCTCGACGACGGTGGGCATGCGCTCCGCCGGCTCCTCGGGGACGTAGACCTCTGGCTCGCGGTCGCGGTCGCGACTGCGGCCTCGATCGCGGCCACCGCCGCCACCGCCACCACCGTAACCGCCGCCGCCACCGAAGTCGCCGCCGCCCGAGGCGCGCTGCTCAGCTTCGGCCGCGGCTGCCGCGTCGCCGGCCAAGCCGACCATGGAGAGGCTGATCCGCTTGCGCTCGACGTCGAGTTCCTTGATCCGGACCTCGACCTCGCCGCCCGCCTGCACGATGTCCTCCGGGCGACTCACGAAGCCGCTCGACATCTCGGAGATGTGAACGAGACCCTCGGTGTCGCTGCCGATGTCGATGAACGCGCCGTACTTCGTGATCGTCGTCACGTGGCCGGTCACGACGTCGCCGACCGCCAAGCCGTTCATCGGACGGCCGACCGGGGGCCGCATGGAGAGCGAGATCCGGCCCTTGTCGAGATCGACGTCCTTGACGAAGACCTCGACGCTGTCGCCGGACGACACGGCCTCTTCGGCGGTGCGGACGCGCTTGCCCGGCAGTTCGGTCAGGTGCACGAGCCCGTCCGTCGTGGCGCCGATGTCCACGAACGCGCCGAACTTGGAGAGCCCGACGACCTTGCCCTTGAGCTTCTCGCCCACGACGAGTTCGGCCAGCTGACGCCGCGGCCGCCCGCGCCCGGCGGCGGACGCGTCGGCGGGCTTGTCGGCGCCTTTGGCCTTGGCCTTGGCGGGGGCAGGGGCGGGCGCGTCGCCGGCCGTTTCGGTCGCCGCGGCGCTCCCAGGCGCGGGTTCGCCGGCAGAAGCAGCGGCGACGTCGGCAACGTCAACGACGGCCGCAACGGCCTCAACCGCGCCAACGGACTCAGCGTCCGCAACGGCCTCAGCGGCGCCATTCTCTCCGGCTGCAGCCTCGACCGCGTCCGCAACGACCGCATCCGCGGCGGCCGCCTCGGATTCGACGACGGCCTCGATCCCTTCGCTCACGGCCTCGACGGCCGGTTCATCCGTCGGCGGCGTGTCTGTCTCGTGTTCGCTCATCGTGGTTCCGATCCTTCGACCTCCGCCGGCGCCACACGAGTCTGGGGCGGACACCGACGGCCGTATTGCCCCCGGCGGACCTCCCGCCGATCGGCGCTCCACCGGCCGGCCGCGATGCGGCCCGACCCAGACCGGGGAACCTGCGAAGGATATCATCCGCCCTCTGATGGGGTCAAGGATGGGGGTCGGGCCGCACACACGCAGCGACCGGGCAGCGGCCCGACGGCGATGGACCTGGTGATACAATGCCAGCCCATGTCCGACCCCACCCACCCCCCGGCCGACGCCTTCGACGACCCGTTCTTCGCCGCCGCCGCCGCCGACGCGGGTGCCGGCGCGGAGCGATCGCGCGCGGCCGAGCGGCTGCTCGAGGGCCTGAACACGGCGCAGATGGACGCCGTTTCCGCCGACGAGGGGCCGGTGCTCGTCCTGGCGGGACCGGGCTCGGGGAAGACCCGCGTCCTGACCCATCGGGTGGCCTGGCTGATCGAGGTGTTCGGCGTGCCGCCGTGGCAGATCATGGCCGTCACGTTCACGAACAAGGCGGCCCGCGAGATGCGCCTGCGCCTCGAGCGGCTGGTGGGCCCGGCGGCGCTCGGACAGGTGACGATCGGCACGTTCCACGCGATCTGCGCCCGGATCCTGCGGATCGAGGCCGAGACGCTCTCCTTCGACGGCAACTTCGTCATCTACGACTCGGACGACCAGGAGCGGCTCGTCAAGCGAGCCCTGGACGAGATGAACCTGGACCCCAAGCAGTTCCGCCCGAGCGCGATCCTCGGGGCCATCTCGAACGCCAAGAACGAACTCGTCCGACCGGAGGCGTACACGCCGGCCACGTACTGGCACGAGATCGCCGGCCGGGTGTACACGCGTTACCAGCAGCTCCTGCGGAACAGCAACGCCGTCGACTTCGACGACCTCCTCCTCGAGACCGCCGAGCTCCTGCGCCAGAACGCCGCCGTGCGCGACAAGTACCGCGCCCGCTACCGCCATGTCCTCGTCGACGAGTTCCAGGATACGAACACGGCGCAGTACGCGCTCGTGAAGGCGCTCGCCGCGGCCGAGGTGCCCGACGCGCCGCACAACCTGTTCGTCGTCGGTGACGAGGATCAGAGCATCTACCGCTGGCGGGGCGCCGACTACCGGAACATCGAGCGTTTCCGGCGCGACTTCCCGTCGCCGACGACCGTCATCCTGGAACAGAACTACCGCTCGACGCAGACCATCCTGGATGCCGCGCGGGCGATCATCGACCGCAACGCCCACCGGACGCCGAAGGCGCTCTGGACGGAGCGCGGCCACGGCCAGGGCATCCAACTCTTCGAGGCGTACGACGAGAGCGAGGAGGCGGCGTTCGTCGTCCACCAGATCGAGAAGCACGTCCGCTCGGGCGGCAAGTTCGGCGAGATGGCGGTCATGTATCGGACGAACGCCCAGTCACGGACGATCGAGGACGCGCTCGTGCGCAAGCGGATCCCGTACCAGCTCGTCGGCGGCACGCGCTTCTACGACCGGCGCGAGATCCGCGACGTGCTGGCCTACCTGCGTCTCGTCCACAACCCGCTCGACGAGGTCGCGCTCCAGCGCGTGATCAACGTGCCCACCCGCGGCATCGGCGACAAGGCGATGGCGACGCTGCACGCGGCGGCGGGCGCGTGCGGCGTGCCGCTCTGGCCCGCGCTCCAGCTGATCGCCGCCGATGAGCTGGCCGAGGTCTCGCCCGCCGCGGCCGCCGTGACGGTCGACGCCCGAACCCTCAAGGCGCTCGGCAGCTTCCACGATCTTCTCGCCCGCCTGATCGCCGCCCGCGAGCAGCTGGACGTGACGGCGCTGCTCGGGGCGATCCTGGACAACACCGGCTACGCCAAGCACGTGCGCGACGGCACGGACGAGGGCGAGGAGCGCTGGGAGAACGTCGTCGAGCTGCGCAACGTGGCCGTCGACTTCGAGGCCATGCCGCCGCGCGAGGGACTGGCGGCGCTCCTCGAGAGCGTCGCCCTCGTGGCGGACGTCGATGCGCTCGATGCCAAGGCATCGGCCGATCGCGTGACGCTCCTCACGCTCCACGCCGCCAAGGGACTCGAGTACCCGACGGTCATCATCACCGGCCTGGAGGAGGGCTCGATCCCGCACAGCCGCTCGGCCGACGACCCGGACGGCCTGGCGGAGGAGCGCCGCCTGTTCTACGTGGGCGTGACGCGCGCCGAGCGGACGCTCATCCTGGTCCGCGCCCACCGCCGCACGGTATACGGCACGACGGATCTCCGCGAGCCCTCCCGCTTCCTGCTCGACCTGCCGGTCGAGGTGATGGCCGAGCCGCCGGCGCCCGCCACGGGGATCCGCGGCACGCCGGTGCACAGCCGTGGGACGCAGTGGGGGGACCGGGGGCGGGGGGGCGGGAGCGACGTCGGACGAACGAGCGGTGCGTCGCGCGGCGCCGACCCGCGCAACGTCGGCCGCGGCGCATCGTCGGCGGGCGGACCGGGCAGCGCACCCGGCGGCGCGTCGACGTTCCGGCCGGGCGACAAAGTGACGCACCCGACGTTCGGCGAGGGCGTCGTCGTCACGGCGTCGCAGCGGGACGGGGACGAAGAGGTGACGGTGGCGTTCGTGGGGGCGGGGGTGAAGAAGCTCATGCAGAGCTTCGCGCGGTTGGAGCGGGTGCGGTGACGCCCGGCCGCGGGCGCACCCGACGGCACGGCGCGCGGCGGGAGCGGATGCGGTGAGCGACGACGACGCCCGTCGACCGCACCGGCCCGGTTTGCTCTCCCGCCGGAAACGGAGCAGACGGTGGCTCCTCGTCATCGAGGCAGTCGTCGGCGTCGGCTACGTCTTCACCCAAGTGGAATTCTCGCGTGGCGCCGGCGCGGATTCGGAGTCGTTGCGATGGTTCGTCGGCATCCTGTTGCTGATCGGCGTGCTCCACTACGTGCTCGGCCGCCCACGCTGTCCCCGATGCAACCGACGCTACTTCCAGTCCCGGCTGCACGAGGGCATCGAGTCCTGTCCGCACTGCGCGGCGATGCTGGGTTGAGGCTGCGGCGTCGGCGCAGCGCGGTGCGGGGTGGGGCGCAACCGTGCGGTGCGGACAGCGTAGGTGCATCCAGACGGAGGCCCATCCATGAACTTCACCAGCATCGCCACACTCCTCAGCGCGTTCGGCCTGTCGGCATCGGCCGGGCTGAACGCCTACATCCCGCTGCTCATCGTCGGCGTCGTCGGGCGGTTCGCGCCCGGCATCGTGCGTCTCTCCGCGCCGTTCGACGGGCTGACGAACTGGTGGGCGATCGGGACGCTGTCCGTTCTCGTCGTGATCGAGATCCTGGCCGACAAGATCCCGGTCGTCGACCATGCCAACGACGTGCTCGGCACGGTCATCCGTCCGGCGGCCGGCGCGATTCTGTTCGCGGCGACGACGGGCACGGTCACCTACCTCAACCCGACCGTCGCCCTCGTCCTCGGCCTCGTCGTCGCCGGCGCCGCGCACGGGGCCAAGGCGACGGCGCGCCCGGTCGTCACCGCGACGACGGGCGGCATCGGCAACCCGATCGTCAGCACCATCGAGGACATCGCCGCGCTCTTCACCAGCTTGATCGCCGTGTTCGTGCCGATCGTCATCGGGATCGGAGCGGTGATGTTCGGGATCATCGTCCTGGTGTGGCGGAGTCGGCGCCGGTCAAGGTCCGTGCAATCCGGAGCGTAGCGTCCCGTAGGCGCCGCGTCACCGCACGCCGCGGACGCCGTACGGCAGGTAAGCGGTCTTCTTGCCGCTCACGCCGCCGAACGGCGTCAGGTCCGTGTCGATCGCGAAGCCTTCCCAGTCGACGTCGTCCGTGACCTTGGTGCCGGCGGATTCGTTGGCGGCGTTCATGCAGCCGTCCTCGGCCTCCGAGGCGTCGAGCGGGCCGGCTTCGTCACCCCACCAGATGAGGGCGGCCGTCGTGCACCGGGCGCTGTCCTCGTTCCGGACGCCCCACTGACTGCACTCCGTGATCCAGCCCCTCTGGAGGACGAGGCGCCCGCCCTCGACCACCCGGGCGCCGACGGCCAGCTTGGAGAGCCTCGGGCCGGAGACGGCCGCCTCGCCGCCGTCACGGACCAGCAGGCCGGTCGCGCCCGTCGACTGCGCGTCGCCGGTGAGGACCAGGCCGGTGACCTCGAGCGCCCCGTCGACGGCGAGGAATGCATCGCCTGCGCCCGCGCCGGAGATGTCGACGGCCACGGTGGAGTCCTCGGCCTCGCGCAGGCTCGACCCCGCGCCGATCTGGACGCCGCCGTGCGGCTTGCCCGGCTCGGCCGGCAGGAAAGCGACGCGGTTGTTCGCACGTGCGTCGTTCAGGCGGACGTTCGCCCGGATCGCACCGTCACCCAGTTTGAAGACCTTGCCGGGGCGCAGGTACAGGTCCAGTCCGGCCTCCACGTCCACCAACGGCGTGACGCCGCCGGCGAACAGGACGTCACCGTCGAACTCGATGCCGGTGCCGGGGCTGGCCAGCGTGATCTGGCGCTGCGTGAGCTCGCCCGCAGAGCGCACGAGCACGCGGTTGACGGCGTTGCCCTCGAAGCGGCTGCGGTTCGCGGCCACCTTCTGGTCCTCGCCCGCGATGACGTCGATGTGCGTGAGCGGCAGCGAGATCGGGTAGCCGGCGGAGCCGGCGAACGTCGACTTGATGATCGAGCCGCGGACCGTGCCCCACTGGACCATCGGTCCGTCCTGGCCGCCGTTCTCGATCCGCACGCTCTCCAGCTGCGCTTCGACGGTCGTGTCGGCGAAGACGATGCCCTTCCATGCCCCGGGCGTGCCGCTCAGCGCCCCGAGGATCGTCTCGCCGCCCTGCGCGGCGGCGTCCTCGGGCGCCAGGACGGCGTCCGTCACGGAGGCGGCCAGCGCGGCGCGCGAGGCGCTCGGCGGCACGGGCACCGGTCCGGCGGCGAAGCGAGCGCGCGGGCCAGAGGGATCGCCGATCCGGAGCGCAGCGCCGTCGGCGAAGAGGAGGTGGGCGCCCGGGAGGATGCGGAGGGAAGCCGGCGTGCCGTCCTTGCCGTCGACGGACGCCACCATCACGTCGCCGTCGATCTCGTACGGCGCCTCGATGTCCCCCCAGATGGCGCTGCGCGGGACGTCGAGCGGGATGTCCTTGGCCAGGACGAGCGCCCGGTCGATGCCGTTGTCCTTGATCGGCGGCTGAACGTTCTTGGGCGCGACCATGCTGCCGAGAAAGCTGTCGACGGCCGTCGACGGCAGCTCGAGGGGGTAGGCCTTGGCGTGGCGCATCGTGAGGTCGAGCGCGTAGGCGTGGATGTCGCGGACGCGGATCATCGGCACGCCGTCGCGGCCGCCGTACTTCACGTCCGTGTTGATCAGGCTGTTGTCGATCGTGCTGAACTCCGACAGATGGATGCCGCCCCAGCTGCCCGGCTCCTCGACCTGACCGGTGATGAGGACATGCTCGAGGACATCCACCTGTCCCGACGTCACGAGATGGCCGGGCAGGTCGGCGCTGAGCCCGGTGACGATGCCGCCGGCCGCGTCGAACTTCAGCTGCGTGCCCTGGCTCAGCGTGAGCGTCGGGGCGATATCCGTCGGACCGGCGATGGTCACCGTTCCCTCCACGAGGTACGGCGTGCAGAAGTTGGCCCACGTGGCATCGACGGCGACGTCGACGTCGGCCGTCGCATCCACGCGGATCGCATTCTTCCCGACGTCGCTGAACGCGATGAGCGGGCACCGCTGGGTGCGCACGGTGTTCGATCCGGCGCGGAACGTGCTCGGGCCGAGCGCTTCGGCCGAGAACAGGAGCGGGACGTCGGCCGACTGGATGAAGGTGACGTTGAAGATCTCGGCGGCCGGTGATCGAACCTCGACCATCGGCTTGCCGTCCCGCCCGCCGTAGGAGACGAACGCCGCTTCGATCGTGCTCGTGATCGCGCCGCTGTCGAAGCGGATCTGCCCCCAGTAGCCGCGGGTGGGCGTGCGCGGGAGCGCCAGGAACCGGATCGGGGCGTTCTGCGCATCGCCGACGGCCACCATCCCTGCGCCGGACTCGATGACGAGGTTCGCGCCCTCGTGGAAGCGCACGAGCGCTCCGGGCAGGACACGGAGCGTGCTGTTGCGGATGGAAACGCCCTCGGCGCAGATGTCGTGCGGGTTGTCGGCGCTGCTCCACGTCTGGTTCGTCGTCACCTGACCGCAATGGTCGAGGGCCAGCGCGGGTCGGGGCGCGAGCGCGGCGATCGTCGCCAGCGCGGCGGACGCGACGACGAGAAGCGGACGGCGGGGCAGGCGGTGCATGACGTGGCGGGGCAGGCTGGCCATCGGGTGACTCCGTGAAGGCGTACGGGGGACGTGGGCGTGCGGCTTGGACGCGGCGCGCCGGCGCACAGCTCCAAGGATAGCGGATCGGGGGCGGGCGGTCGACGGGGGGATGGGTGCATTGCGGCACGTCGGGACGGATCCGATGGGTCGGATCGGCGGCGGCGGATCCACGGCTGAAGCCGTTGGATCCCCTGCCGACCCGCATATCCCCTGCCTTGCCCCTGCCCCCGCGCCCCGCTACCCTCGTCCTGCGGCGCGCAGGGTGGCCGGATGGCGCGTCGGGGCGGTCCGTTGGACCGGGCCGCATGGGGCCGCCGCGGCAAAGATGTCCCAGTCACCGATCGACTTCGAAGAACTGTTCCGTCAGCTGACCGCCAACGGCGGCCGCAGGCGCGCGGGCAAGGGCCAGGGAGGCGGCGCCACGCCGTCCGCCCCCCCGCCGGCACGCGCGCCGCGCGGACTGCCGTGGCGCGCGGTGGCCCTCGTCTTCCTGCTGGCCACGCTGTTCGGGCTCGTGAACGGCGGCGCCGCGTTCATCACGGATGCGTGGTGGTTTGCCTCGCTCGGGCAGGCGGCGGTCTTCCGGACGCGCATCGTCCTGCCGCTCACCGTGTTCGGCGTCGCCGCCCTCGTCGGCGTGCTCTGGCTCGTGGGCAACCTGCGCCTCGCCGCCCGATCCGTCGCAGCCGAGCCGCGGTTCGCAGGACAGCCCGGCGGCTGGGCGACGCGCCGGCCCGTCATCTGGACGCTTACGGCCGTCGCCCTCCTGGCGGCGGTGTCCATCGCCTCCGGCACCGCATCGCTCTGGCCGCAGATCGCGGCGTGGCAGCACCGGCAGCCGTTCGGCACGCCGGACCCGATCTTCGGCCTGGACGCGGGCTTCTACGTCTTCACGCTGCCGCTCCTGCGCGCCGCTCTGGCCGTCGCCTGGAGCTGGCTCGTGGCGGCGGCGCTCGGCTGCGGCGCGCTGTACGCGGTCGGCGGCGTGCTGGATCTGCGCCGCGGGCAGCTCAAGGTGGCCCGCCGGGCGCGGGCGCACCTGTCCGCATTGGCGGCCATCGGGGCGCTGCTGTGGTCCTTCGGCCAGTGGCTGGCGCGCTTCGACCTCCTCGTCGCCGATCGCAACGGCGGCGATGCGTTCTACGGGGCCGGCTTTGCCGATGCCACCGCGCGGCTGTTCGGCTACCGCGTGCTCGTCGTCGTCGGCGTGCTCGTGGCGCTCGGCTTCGTGGCGAGCATCGCCGCCAACCGGCTCGTCTGGCCGCTCGGGCTCGCGGCGCTGGCGGCGGGGCTGCAGATCGTCCTCGTCTCGCTCGTGCCGTCGCTCGTCCAGCAATACCGCGTCCGGCCCAACGAGCTGGCCCTCGAGCGCGCGTACATCACCCACAACATCGCCTTGACCCGCAAAGCGTGGGGGATCGAGGCCGTCACCGAGCGCCCGTTCGCGCCGCGGCCGCGGGTGGATCGGGCGGCGCTCGACAGCGAGGCCGACACCCTGCGGTCCGTCCGGCTCTGGGACTGGCGGATCATGCAGGCCACGATCGTCCAACTGCAGGCGCTGCGCAAGTACTACGACTTCCTCGACGTCGACGTCGACCGCTACGCGCTCGGCGGCACGGGCGGTGCCGTTGGTGAGACGCGCGAGACGCTCGTCGCGGGGCGCGAGCTGATCAGCGAGGACCTGCCGAATCGGACATGGGTGAACGTCCACCTGAAGTACACCCACGGCTACGGCGCCGTGCTGAACCCGGTGGACGAGGTCGGCCAGCAGGGTCGGCCGGTGCTCTGGCTGCGGGATATCCCGGTGACCGCGCGGGCGCCGTTCGATCGCCCCCTCACCGAGCCGCGGATCTACTTCGGCGAAGCGACCGGCGCGCCGTACGTGATCGTCGGCACGCGCAGCGGCGAGTTCGACGCGACGGCGCCCGAAAACGAGAGCGAGGCGCGCACGACGCGCTACGACGGTGCGGACGGCGTGACGCTCGGCAGCCGCCTGCGCCGCCTACTGTTCGCGATCCGCTTCGGGGACACCGAGCCGCTTCTCTCGCCCGAGGTGACGGCCGACACCAAGGTCCTGTTCCGGCGCAACATCCGCGAGCGCGTGACCGAGCTCGCGCCGTTCCTGGCGTACGACGACGACCCGTACCTCGTCGTGACGACCGAGGGCCGCCTCGTCTGGCTCCTCGACGCCTACACCGTGTCCGACAGCTATCCGTACAGCCGCCCGGTGGCCACCCGCCTCTCGCCGACCGGGCGCGCGAACTACGTCCGCAACAGCGTCAAGGTGGCGATCGACGCCTACGACGGGCAGCCGACGTTCTACGTCGTGGACGACGTCGATCCGCTCATCGCGGCGTGGCAGGGCGTGTTCCCGACGCTCTTCAGGCCGGCCGCCGAGATGCCGGCCGATCTGCGCGCGCACTGGCGCTACCCCGAGGGCTTGTTCCGGATGCAGGCCGAGATCTACACCCGCTACCACATCACCCACCCGGGCGAGTTCTACAACGCGAACGACGTCTGGGTGATCCCCGAGGAGAACAACGAGCAGGGCGGCAGTCGGCAGGCGACGCAGCCGTATTACGTCACGCTCAAGCTGCAGGGCGAGGACGCCGCCGAGTTCGTCCTGATGCTCCCGTTCACGCCGCGCGCGCGGCAGAACATGGTCGGCTGGATGGCGGCACGCTCCGACGGCGACGGCTACGGCGAGCTCGTCGTCTATCGCTTCAACGAGGGCGAGCAGTTCTACGGGCCGTCCCAGATGGAGAGCGTCATCGACCAGGACACGGAGATCAGCCAGCAGCTGACGCTGTGGGACCAGTCCGGCAGCCAGGTGATCCGCGGCAACCTGCTGATCGTTCCGATCGGCGACACGCTCCTCTACGTCGAGCCGGTCTATCTGGCGTCGAGCTCGGGCGACGCGCTGCCGGAGCTGAAGCGCGTGATCGTGGCGGACAACGAGCACGTCGTCATGCGGCCGACGCTGGACGAGGCGCTGGCGGCGCTGGTGGGCGACGCCGGGACGGTTGCGGGCGCGGAGGCAGCGCCCGCCGCCCCCGACGACGGCGACGACGGCGACGGCGGCCGCGACGGCGACGACGAAACGGCCGCCGGTGCCGGTCCGGTGGCCACCGCGGCATCCGATGCGGACTTCGCGGCCGAGCTTGCGCGCATTCCGACGATCCAACTGGGGTCTCTCGCCGCCACGGGCGAAGCGGCGGCGCGCGCCGCGCTGGCTGCCGGTGACTGGCAGACGTTCGGCCGCGAGATGGCGCGGTTGAAGACGATCATCGACGAGCTCGCGGCGCGGAACGACGCGGACGCGGTCGCGACCGGCACGGCCGCTGCCGAGGCGGGCCCTCCGCCGGCCCGGACACCGGAGCCGGCGCCGTGACGGTGCTGCTCGGCGACGCCGACCAACGGGCGCCAGGTCACGCGCCCGGTCACGCGCCCGGTCGCGTGATCAAAGGCGTCGTCCGCCGGCTCAAGGGGTTTGTCGGCGCCCTCGCCCGCTTCGGCGGCGGCGACGGGCCGGGCGAGATCGTGACGGTCTACGTGGCGCGAACGATCGAGGAGGCCTGGGTCGTCCGCGGCCGCTTGGCGGCGCACGACGTGCCGTCCGTCCTCGTCGACAACATGCTCAGCTCGGTGTACGGGTCGGCGCTGCTGGGGGGCGTCGACGTGCGCGTGCCGGTGGCGCTGGCGGAGCGGGCAGAGGCGATCCTGCGTTCGGATCCCGGTGATTCTGCAGCGGCGGGGGACCAGTAGACCGTCACGTGACGATCTGCGGATGACGGTGCGTGCGTCGCAATCCACCGGCAGCTGAAGCTGGCCGGCTGCAGGCGTCCCTGGTGGGCCGCCATGGTGCCCGCCTTCGCGGGCACCCAGAAGTCCGAAGCGCCCGCGAAGGCGGGCGCAATGGCCGAAGGCCACCAGCCGGCCAGCTTCAGCTGCCGGTGGTTCGTCGTCCGCCAATCGAAATGTGACGGGCTACTAGTACGCTGTCACTGCAGGGTCCACGGATGCCTACCTCTGTCGGATACCCGAAGCGTGTCCGGTGACAGAGGGCTGGCACACCGCCACCGGACACGCCCGGGGTGGCCACTCGGCCTTCGCACGGCCATCGCTCGCTTGGGCGGGCGACGGGGCACGCCTATACTGCCCCGCCGGGGCCGGCGACGGACGCTGACGCGCGTGCGCTGTCCCATCGCAGACGTCGTGACGAGGCACAGAGGTGGTGAACGTGGCCGGGGACGTGGACGGAATCGTGACATCGTACTTCGAGCGGGTAACCGCACCCGACGCCGAGGCGTTCGCGGCCCTGTTCGCCGCAACGTCCGAGGTGCGCGATCCGGTCGGCGCGCCGGCGCTTGCCGGGCCGGCGGGAATGACGAAATTTCATGCACGGCTGCATCGCGCATGGCAGTCGCTCGAGATGAAGCCGGTCGAGTCGTATGTCCGGGGCCGCGAGGCGGCGGTTCGTTGGCAGGCGAACGGTACGAGCGTTGCGGGCAATGCGATTTCGTTCGACGGGATCAACACGTTTGTCGTCGATGACGACGGCCTGATCGCACGTCTGGACGCATACTGGAACTTCGAGGACGTGATCGCGCGCTTCTGAGGGCGCGCGTGCGGCACGGGCGAGCGGGCCTCCCTGTCCGGCAGGTCGTTGACCCCGTTAAGGGGCGCCGCTAGAATGCCGCGAGATTCGGGGGAACTTCTGGGATGAAATACCACATTTGGACGATTGGGTGCCAGATGAATACGGCCGATAGCCAGCGCATGGCCAGCGAGCTCGAGCGCGTGGGCTATCGCTGGACCGATCAGGCGGAAGAGGCCGACGTCGTCGTGTTGAACACGTGCGTCGTGCGGCAGCAGGCCGAAGACAAGATCGACGGCCGGCTCGGCTCCCTCAAGCCCGTGAAGGCCGCGCGGCCCGAGATGGTCGTCGGCCTGATGGGCTGCGTCGTCGGCGCAAAGCCGTCGCCGGCGCTTCGGAAGCGGTTTCCGCATGTGGACGTCTTCCTCGCCCCCAGCGAGACGCAGCCGCTCATCGATCACTTGGCCGCGCGCGCCCTCGACGAGGCGGCTCGCGTGTCCGAGTCCGAACAGCTCGGCTCGCGCTGGGCGGTTCAGGACGCGCCGGAGGACGAGACCTGGCTCACCCGCGGCCCGATCGCCTTGCCGGAGCGCGAGCGCGCGACGCTGGTAAGCGCCCACGTCCCGATCATCTTCGGCTGCAACTGGGTCTGCACGTTCTGCATCATCCCGTCCCGGCGGGGACGCGAGCGCAGCCGTCCGCCCGAGGAGATCGAGGCGCACGTGCGCAGCCTCGTGGCGCAGGGCGTGCGCGAGGTCACGCTGCTCGGTCAGATCGTCGACCGTTACGGGCATGACTGGGGGGCCGCCGACGGCTTGGCGCGGTTGCTCGAGCGCCTGAACGATGTCGACGGCCTCGAGCGGATCCGATTCCTGACGAGCCATCCCGTGTTCATGACGGACGCGCTGCTGGACGCGGTGGCCGACCTGCCGAAGGTCATGGAACATATCGAGGTGCCGATCCAGGCGGGCGATGACGAGGTGCTCCAACGGATGAAGCGCGGCTACACCGCCGACGACTACCGACTGCTCGTCGAGCGGATTCGGTCGCGGATCCCGGGCGTCGCCGTCCACACCGACATCATCGTCGGCTTCCCGGGCGAGACCGAAGCGCAGTTCATGGCCACGCACGACATCCTGGCCGAACTGAAGCTCGACAAGGCACACCTGGCCAAGTTCTCGGCGCGGCCGGGCACGGTGGCCGCCAAGATGATGCTCGACGACGTCCCGGCCGCGGAGAAGGAACGGCGCCGCGCGGCGCTCGATACGCTCCAGCAGGGCATCGTCGGCACGATCAATGCGGCGCACGTCGGGCAGACCGTGCAGATCCTCGTCGAAGGACGGGACCGCGACCGGTGGCGTGGCCGGACGCGGACAAACAAGCTCGTCTACCTTGCCGACCCGCGCCCGCTCCTCGGGCAGGTCGTCGATGTGCGGATCGAGTGGGCCGGACCGTGGTCGATGATCGGCCGCGCCGTCGATGCGCCGGCCGTTCCGGCGCGCGAGATCATCGCCTTGGAGCTGGCATGAGCGGCCTGCGGTCGGCCGGCGCGGGTCCGGCGTCGGAGCCGGCCGCGGCGCCGCCCGCACGCATCGCCGGGAGCGGCGCCTGATGGCGGCGCAGCACGAGGTCGGGTTGTTCATCGACTTCGAGAACATTCGCTACGGCATGATCAACAACTTCGGCGTCGAACCCGACCCGCAGGCGCTGATGGAGAAGGCCCGGAAGTACGGCCCCGTTGCCGTGGCGTATGCGTACGCCGACTTCACGCAGCACCCGGCGCTCTATCGACGCAAGCTCGAAGTGGCCGGCATCACGCCGCGCGACGTGCCCCGCCGCAGCCCCGACGTCGCCCACAAGTCGAGCGCCGACATGGCGATGCTGATGGACATCATCGACTGCCTGCTCGATCGGCCTTACGTCCAGACGCTCGTTCTCATGACCGGTGACTCCGACTTCATCCGCGTCACGGCCCGCGCCCGGCACCGGTTCGGGAAGCACGTCGTGATCTCGGGCGTCCCGGGCAGCGTCTCGAGCGACCTCATCGAGAGCGCGGACGCATACGACCCCGTCGGCGAGCAGTTGGCCCCGGTCGCAGCGGCAGCGCCGCAGCCGGACGACGACGTGCGGCTCATCCAGCTCGTCGTCTGGTTGGCCAGCCATCGGCCGTACATGACGTTCGGGTTCATTCGCTCGCACGCCCTTTCGCCCCACCACGGCCTCGGGCTGACCGAGGATCAGGTCACCGACCGGCTCACCGAGTTCAAGGACCGCGGGGTGCTGATCGAGAGCTATCGACCGACGGACGACGGACGAACGCTGCGGACGCTCGAGCTGAACGCCGACCACCCGGCCATCATGGCCTGCGCCGTGCTGCCGATGCCGAACTTCGAGGAGGGGCGCCTGACGCGCGGACTGGGCAGTGCCCCGGCCGACGAGGGCGGCGGCGTACCCGCACCCGACGACGACGCGGACGGGCATCTCCCCGGCAACGGCGTGTGGACGGCATCCGACGGCACGACGGACAACGGGTCCGTCCGTGCGCCGCGCGTGGATGACCGGACGGGCGAGACCGCCGAGGCGGCGAGTGACGTGCATGTCCCCATCTCCGACGAAGCGACCGCCGGCGGAGCCGAGCCGGGCTAGCACGCCGTCACTGCAGAATCTGGGGGCACCCCACTCTGGTGGCCACCACGAACGTGTTCAGTGGCGGGGTACCGGGCCGGCGGGTCGAATCGAGCTTAGCGAAGGCGCGCTACGGACGCCGAACGAGCGACGCAACGCCTGCGCGAACGCCCGCCCATGCCGACAGCGCGTCCACCTGAGGCGCGACGGCGGCACGCGTCTTGGTCTGCAGGATTTCGCGCAGTTGGTCGAGCTGGTCCGTGGCTCGGCCCATCGCCGGGGAGAGCGAGCGCTCGGCCATGCGCAGTACGCGCCACAGGCCGAACAACACGGCGGCGATCACCGCATGGATGACGAACAGGCCGAGCAACAAGAACGTGGCAGCGACGTCGGCTGCGGTCGACAAGCTCATCCCCGATCCTTCCGAAGACTCGGGCGACCGGCGAACGACAGCCGTCGACCGATGGACAGTAGTGGCGCTCCAGCTGAGGCGCGCCAGCTGAGGCGCGCCAGCTGAGGCGCTCCAGCTGAGGCGCTCCAGCTGAGGCGCTCCAGCCGAGGCGCCTCCTAGTGTAGGGGACGCCGCCCCCGCGGGCCAACGGTCGCCGCGCGATGCTCCGGCCGATGACGCTGCTATCCTTGCCGGATGCACACACGCTGCCACACGGTCGCATGGCTCGCCGGCAGCCTCGTCGCTGCGGTCGTCGCGCTGGCCGGCGCCCCGGCCGGCGCGACGACCGCGCGCGGTGTCGCCGACCTCGCGACCGCGGAACCGCGGACGGTCGATCTGGCCGCGGCCGACGCGTCGCTGACGGTCATTTCCGGCGCGCCGGACAAGGAGCAGCTCGGCAACGCCCTCGCGTTCGGCGATCTGAACGCCGACGGGCGCCGCGACCTCGTGCTCGGCGCGCACTGGGGCAGCACCGGCGGGCGCAACATCGTCGGTCGGGCATACGCCCTGTTCGGGCGCGAGGCGTGGCAACCGAATTACGACTTGGCACAGCAGATCCCCGGACTGTGGTCGTTCATGGGTGTCGGGCGGGAGGCGCGGATGGGGGTCAGCGTCGCGGCGGGCGACGTGTCGGGCGACGGACGGGATGATCTGATCATCGGCTCGCTGCTGGCCGACCCGTTCGATCAGGCGAACGCCGGCGCGGTGTACGCGATGTTCGGCGGCCCTTCGGCCGGCGGGCGGGTGGACTTCCTGAACCGTTCGCCCGATCTTTTGATCGCCGGCAACAGCACCGCGATGGGCTCCGATCAGCTCGGCACCGACGTCGTCGTCGGCGACTTCAACGGCGACGGCCGCGGCGACATCGCGGCCGCGGCCGTGTTGCGGACCGACTTCGAGGGTGCCGTGTTCATCTGGTTCGGCCCGTTCGGCAAGGGGCGGGTCATCAACATGCGCAGCGTGCGCCCCGATCGGTCGATCCTGGGCGCGGTCCCGCGCGGCTTCTTCGGCACGGCGCTCCTGGCCGACGATGTCGATGCCGACGGGCGAACCGACCTGATCGTCGCCGCCTGGAGTCCGCCGCCCGACCTCGAAGGGCCCACGGATGGCGGGGCGGTCCATGTCTTTCGCGGCCAGACGATCAGCGGCGCGACGGCCGACCTCCGCGCCACGGACGCCGATGTGGACATCGTCGGTCCGGCGAAGGCGACGATCGGCGGATCGCTCAGCCTCGGCCAGTGCAGCTGTCATGGTCAGCCGATCGTGCTCGCCGACCTCGACGGCGACGGCGTGCGCGACCTGGCCATCGGCGCGGCCCTGGACGACGGCCGACGCGGCCGGGTCTACGTCGTGCCGGGTCCGGTGCGCGGTCCGCGCATCGACTTGGCCCGTGCGCCCCACCTGACGCTGACGAGCACGCTGCCGGAAGGCAAGCTGGGCTGGTCCCTCGCGAGCGGCGAGCTCGACGGCGACGGACAGGTCGATCTCGTCGTCGCGCTGCCGTCCGCGTCGGTGAGCATCGACGGCGCCACGCGCGGCGAGGGCGGCATGATCCTCGGCCTGCGCGGGCCGCTGCCGATGACCGGCACGCTGGACGTGAACGCCGTCGCCGCGCTTCGCGTCCTCGGCGCGGATGTGAACGCCGGCGGGACCGGCGTCACCCTGGGCTTGGCCGACACGGACGGCGACGGCGAGGACGATCTGCACGCCGGCTTCTCGAATGCACCCGGCATGGGACGGCGCAGCGTCGGCGAAGCCTACATCGTGCTCGGTCCGGTCCTGACGCCGCCGCCGCGCCCGACGCCCCCATCGTCACCAACGGCTCCGACGGCTCCGACGGCTCCGACGGCTCCGACGGCAACCCCGACGGAGACGCCGCCGTCGACGGCGGGCGCCACGGCGACGCCGACCGCCACCGAGGTTGACTTGACGCCCACCTCATCGGCTTCGGCCACATTGGCCGGCACCGCCGTGCCGTCGGCGACGACGGATGGTCCGGGCGCGTCTCGGACGCCGACCGATCCGGCGACCGCCGACGCGACAGCCACGCAGCGCCTCGATCGACGGATCGCACTGCCGTTCGCGCTCCTCTATCGGCCGCGACGGCGCCCATAGCCGCGCGCCGCGCGTTCGACGCATCGGGAGGTTCTCCATGGCCGAGTTCAGGGTCGTCAGCCCGTTCGAACCCGCCGGTGACCAGCCGACGGCGATCCGGCAGCTCGTGCGCGGCCTGCACGACGGCGTGCCGGCACAGACGCTGCTCGGCGCGACGGGCACGGGCAAGACCTACGTCATGAGCAAGATCATCGAGGCCGTCAATCGGCCCACGCTGGTGATGGTCCACAACAAGACGCTGGCGGCCCAGCTGTACGCGGAGTTCAAGGCGTTCTTCCCTGACAACGCCGTCTCGTACTTCGTCTCGTACTACGACTACTACCAGCCAGAGGCCTATGTACCCCGCACGGACACGTACGTCGAGAAGGACTCGACGATCAACGACGAGATCGACCGGCTGCGACTGGCGGCGACGAGCACGCTGTTCGAACGGCGCGACGTGATCATCGTCGCCTCCGTGTCGTGCATCTACGGTCTCGGCAGCCCCGAGGACTACGGGCAGGTCGTCGTGAAGATCCAGCGGGGCGAGGTGCGCGACAGGACGAAGATGCTGCGGCACCTCGTCGAGATCCAGTACAACCGCAACGACTTCGACTTGCGGCGCGGCACGTTCCGCGTCCGGGGCGATACGCTCGAGATCCAGCCGGCGTACGAGGAGACCGCGTACCGCGTGGAGATGTTCGGCGACGAGATCGAGCGAATCAGCCGGATCGACACGCTGACCGGCGAGGTGATGGCCGAGCTCGACACACTGGACATCTACCCGGCTCGCCACTTCATCACGCCGAAAGAGAAGATGGCCCGGGCGATCGGCGATATCGAAGCCGAGCTGGCCGAGCGGCTGCCGGCACTCGAGGGCGAGGGCAAGCTCCTCGAGGCCCAGCGACTGAAGATGCGCACGCACTACGACCTCGAGATGCTGCGCGAGGTCGGTATGTGCAACGGCGTCGAGAACTACAGCCGCCACCTGTCCGGCCGCGCTGCCGGCGAGGCGCCGTGGACGCTGCTTGACTACTTCCCGGACGACTACCTGATCTTCGTCGACGAGAGCCACATCATGCTGCCCCAGATCCAGGGCATGTTCCACGGCGACCGCTCGCGCAAGACGACGCTCGTCGACTACGGCTTTCGCCTGCCGTCCGCGCTCGACAACCGCCCGCTGACGTTCGACGAGTGGCAGGCGCGCGTACGCCAGATCATCTTCACCTCGGCCACGCCAAGCGCGTATGAGCTCACGCGATCCGGGACCCACGTGGCCGAGCTCCTCATCCGCCCGACCGGGTTGATCGACCCCGAGATCATCATCCAGCCGACCCGCGGCCAGATCGACGACCTCGTGGCGCGTGTGCGCGGCCGCGTCGACCGCGGGCAGCGGGCGCTCATCACCACGCTCACGAAGAAGATGTCCGAGAACCTGACGGAGTACTTGGCCGAAGTCGGCATCAAGGTGCAATACCTGCACAGCGAGGTCGAGACGCTGGAGCGGATCGAGATCCTGCGCGACCTGCGCAACGGCGTGTTCGACGTCGTCGTCGGCATCAACTTGTTGCGCGAGGGTCTCGACCTGCCCGAGGTCAGCCTGGTGGCCATCCTCGATGCCGACAAGCAGGGCTTCCTGCGGAGCGCAACGGCCCTCATCCAGACGATCGGCCGCGCCGCACGCCACGTCGAAGGCACGGTCGTCATGTATGCCGACACGATGACGGACGCGATGCGGCGCGCGATCGACGAGACGGATCGACGAAGGGCGAAGCAGGCGGCGCACAATGCCGCCCACGGCATCACGCCCCGGTCGATCTCGACCTCCGTCCACGCGCTGACCGACGACATCGTGCGTGCGGCCGAGCCGGAGGGCGCGTACGTCGTGCCCGAGAAGCTCGAGCGGGCGCAGCTCGTGTCCCTCGCGCGCGCGCTCGAAGCGGACATGCGCGACGCGGCCGAGCGCCTCGAGTTCGAGCGCGCGGCCGCGCTCCGCGACCAGGTGCGCGAGGTGCGCGAGGCCCTGGCGGCGCGCGGCGAAGCGCCGAGCAGGCGGCACGAACGACGGACGTAGGACGCAACTCGGACCGCCAAACGTTTGACGGCCCACCGGGCGCCCCTTAGAATCCCGGCGCGTAATCAGCCGCGCGAGGAGAGGCACACCGCATGTCCATGCAAGACGACGACGCACCGTTCGAGGTGTTTCGCCTTGGGTACAAGCTGTTCGCATGGGCGAGCCTGTTCGCCACGCTCATCCTCACGGTTGCGATCATGCGAACGCTGTTCGTGACCACGCCGGACGGCACGGCGACGACGAAGGCGATGGCGCGCGTCGCCCCGACGCTGACGGCGCTCGTCTCGGGCCGCCCCACGCGCGATCCGAACGCGCCGGCGCCCATCGACCCGGCGGTGGTGGCCGCGAAGATGGCGCAGTGCGGCGCTTGCCACACGCTCGCCGCCCTCGGCTACTCCAGCTCGACGTGCCCTGACCTGTCGAATGCGAGCACCAAAGCGGCCGAGCATCTCGCGTCCGCCGGGTACACCGGCAAGGCGGCGGCGGGCGACGTCGAGGCGTACCTGCGCGAGTCCATCCTGGACCCGAACGCTTACCTCGTGCCCGGCAACACGCCGAACCAGTACGGGCAACCGGGCAAGAGCATTATGCCCGCCAAGGGCGGCGCGAATCTGAGCGACGCCGACGTGGATTTGATCGTCGGCTACCTGATGACGCTCCGGTAGCTCCGCGCACCGATCAGGCGGCCGCATCCGGCCTCCTTGTCCAAAGCCGAGTCGCGGCAGGGCGAAGCCGAATCCCCGCAGACCGCACGGCTAGCATGTGAAACACAAGAGGAGGGCCGGCCGAATTGCATCGGCCGGCCCTCCTCTTGTGTACGATGCGGACAGGTCCGTTCGGATCTCACGCCCGACCGTGACGCTCGGGCCGTCGGGCCGGACGAGAGGCCGTCGGCCGCCGGTACCGGTCCGGCCTATCTGTACCCAATCGGCAGGTAGACGGCCAGCGGCGGGGGCGGCGGGGCCGTCGTCGACGTCGCGGTCGGCGCCCGCGTGTCCGTCGGTTCCGGCGTGGCGGTGTCCGTCACCTCACCTGCCGTCGGCGACGCGGACGGCTCGGGCGTGTCCGTTGGCGGGTCACCCGGCGTGGCAGGCCCCTCCGGCGTTTCCGTAGGCTCGGGCGTCTCGGACGGGCCGGGCGTGTCGGTTTCGAGATCGAGCGTCGGCGATGCCGTCGGCTCGCCCGGCGTCGGCACGGTGACGGTACGGCCCGGGACGGGCGTCCACGTCGGCAGCGGGGGATCGAGCACCGCGCCGGGCTCGTTGCTGGACACGAGGACGATGTTGTCGATGAACACACCATTCGGGAACGTCTCCGGCAACGCCATTCCGGACACCGGACGCTCCGTCTTGAACACGAACTTGATGATCACCTCACGTCCGGCCAGCTGGTAGCACTTGGACGGGTCGTAGTGATCGCAAGCGTTGGTCAGGTCGATCACCGTCGGGTGATCGAACCAGTTTTCGGACTGACCGAACTGGGCTTCGAGGACGACCTGGCGGCGACACGGCTCGACGCCCTCGGGGATGCACAGCACGGCGAAGAGGCCGTCCTCCACCACGGCCGTCACCGGGTCGGGCAGGATCCGCGTGTTCAGCCAGATGTCATAGTTCAGCTCGAGCTGCGAAGTCGTCTCCGGATTCCAGAACCGCAGGTCGAGGAGGAGTGCCGCTTCGCTCGACGCACCGTTCGGATAGCGGTCGCCGCACGCCTTCTTGCTGCCGTCGCGGCCGCCACCGATCGCCCAGAAGCTCTGGATGTCGCCCGCCTTGCGCGGCTTGGACGTGCACTGGCTCAGCGCCCACATGTACTCGCCGAAGCGCGTCGGCGGGAGGTCGCTGTCGATGATCCAGAACCACTTCTGGTTGTCGATGACCTGGCCCTCGAAGTCGTCGATCAGCTGTTCGTACGCCCCGCCCTGCTGTCGGCCCAGCGGCCGCATGCCGTACGGCCGACCGGACGCGGCCTGCGATGCGGACTGGGCCGCCACCGCCCGGCGCGCCTGCTCAGCGAACGCCGCACCATGCTTGGCCTGTTGCTCGGCGAGCCATGGCCGGATATCGGCCGTCTCCGCCTCGTCGCGCTCCGTGATCGGCAGCGCCCGCGCCTCTCCGTTCGCGGTCGCCGCCGCTAGGGCGCCGAGCGCGCCGACGGCGACACACACCATGAACCAGCGAATGATCTTCACAGTTCCCTTCCCTTCGGATACGACCGGCGACATCCCAACCTGCGTCAAGCGTTCCCACCGAGCGCTGGCCCTGCCCGATCCCGCTTGCGCCAAGCCGCCCCAGGAGTGTGTCACGCGCGCGGCCCCGGGCGCATCCAGCGGGGACAAGGCGCACGCCAACCTCCGGGGGTCGGCAAACGCGGCGATTGTGCCACAGCGGCCGACGGCGGTACAGCGTTCGACCCCCTTCGGGTGAGCGGACGGTGAGCGCACGCGGACGATGCTGACAATTCTGCCATGCACCGCTGCATCCTCGAAACGGCCTGCGCGCATGGCGGGGGAGGGGCAATGCCGCGCCGCCGGCCGCGTGGCACCGCGACGTCGCTGTCGCGGCCGCTCAGACGTTGAATCGCACGTGGAGGATGTCCCCGTCGGCCACCACGTAGTTGCGGCCCTCCATGCGGTGCTTGCCGGCCTGGCGGGCGGCGTTCATTCCGCCGAGCGCCACGAGGTCGTCGTAGCTGACGACTTCGGCCCGGATGAAGCCTCGCGCCAAGTCGGTATGGATCGTGCCCGCCGCTTCGAGAGCCGTGGCACCGATCGGGATCGTCCAGGCGCGCACCTCATCCTCGCCGACCGTGAAGAACGAGTGCAGCCCGAGGAGGCGGTAGCACGTTGCCAGGATCCGGGCTGCGCTCGTCTCGCCCACGCCGTATTCCGCCATGAACAGCGCCCGGTCGTCCGGATCGAGCTGGGCAATCTCCATCTCGATCCGGCCGCGGATGCCGACGACCGCGCTCTTGCGGTGGTCATAGGCCGGCAGCGCCGCGCCGGTGCCCGGCGGGGTGTCGCCGGTGTTCACGACGATGACGACCGGCTTGAGGGTCAGCAGCTGGAAGCCGCGGATGGGCAACAGCGTGGCCTCGTCGAGGTCGAGGTCGCGCGCCGGGATCGCGTCCTGCAAGCCGGCGTGCACGGTCTCCAACACGGCCTGCTCCGCCTCGTGCGCCTCGCGCTCGACCGGGCGGATCGGTCGGCGGAGCGTGTCGCGGATCTTCTCCAGCCGCTTCTCGACGATGACGAGGTCGCTCAGCAGCAGCTCGTTGTCCAGCATGGCGATGTCGCGCGCCGGGTCGACGCTGCCCTCGAGGTGCGGCACATCGGGGTCGTCGAACGCCCGCACGACGTGCAGCAGGGCATCGTTCAATGCTACGGTGTTCAGCAGTTCGCCGCTGAGCCCGCCCTCGCCCATGCCCTTCTGCAGGCCGCCGATATCGGCAAACGCCACGCGCGCCCGCGTCACCTTGCGCGGCTTGAACATCGCCGCGAGCACGTCGACCCGCGGGTCGGGGACGTCGACGATGGCCCGCTGGATCGTGAAGCGCGTGCCGCCGCCGGCGGCATCGGGCACGGCGCCGGTCAGCGCGCCGAACAACGTCGTCTTCGAGCTCATCGGCAAGCCGATCACGCCGAACTGCATCACCTCAGCCATGGCGGGAGTCTCCGGTGCGGTGCGTCGAGCAGGCGGCCGGCGGATGGATCGTTCCGCGGCACGTCGACGCCTTCGCTCGTGGGAGGGCGATGGTACGGTGCGCGCCCGGTGACGCCAACTTTGGGCGGGTTGCGCCCAAGGACGGGATGCCGGTCTGCAGGGGTGCCGGTCTTTGGTATACTGCCGCCCGATCAACGGCAACGGGTCGAACGATGGATCGAAGCGCACGACCGGTGCAGACGCTGGGGGCGGATCTTGGGGACGGAGTCAGCGGGCGCGAACGGCGAGGCCGCGAAAGGGAACGATCCGTCGACGGACGACCCGCTGCTCGCGTGGCGCGGCCGCTTCCCGATCCTCGGCACCTCGAACTACATGATCAGCAACTCGCTCGGTGCCGTGCCGGCGGCGGCCGGCGATGCGCTGGGCGCGTACTACGCGCTCTGGGCGACCCGCGGCGTGCAGTCGTGGCAGGACGCCTGGTGGACGCTCAGTGCGGACTTGGGCAATGTCGTCGCACCGCTGATCGGCGCCGCGCCGGGCGACGTCGTGTTCCAGCCGTGCGTTACGCTGGCCCATGCGATCGTCCTGTCCGCTCTCGACCTCCGGCGCCGCCCGCGAATCGTCACGGATGCGATGCACTTCCCGTCCATCCTCTACCTTCTCGACGGCCTGCAGGCGGACGGCGTGGAGATCGTCCGCGTGGACAGCGACGACGGCGTCTCCGTTGACGCCGAGCGGATCGCCGCCGCGATGGATGACCGTACGGCGGCCGTTTGCCTGTCGCACGTCCTCTTTCGCAGCGCCTATATCCATGACCTTACGCCGGTAACCACGGCGGCGCGGGCGTGCGGGGCGCTCACGATCATCGACGGGTATCAGGCCGTCGGCGTGATTCCGGTCGACGTCGGCCCGCTGGACGTCGACGTCTACATCGGCGGCGTCCTGAAGTGGCTGTGCGGCGGTCCGGGCGGCGCGTTTCTCTGGGTCCGGCCGGAGCTGCAATCCGAGCTGCGCCCGCGCATCACCGGCTGGATGGCGCACCGCCAGCCGTTCGACTTCGCGCCGACGCTCGACCGCCGCGACGACATCTGGCGCTTCCTGACCGGCACGCCGAACATCTCGGCGCTGTATGCCGCCCGGCCGGGGCTCGAGATCATCGGCGCGATCGGCAGTGGACCGATCCGCGCCAAGTCCATGCGCCAGACCGCCCGCCTGCTCGACCTCGCCGATGCCGCCGGCCTCCGGTGCACGACCCCGCGCGACCCGGCGCGCCGCGGCGGCACCGTGGCGTTCGACGTGCCGAACGGCTACGCCGTCTCGCAGGCGCTGAAGGCACGCGGCATCCTGTGCGATTTCCGGCCCCAGGCGGGGATCCGCCTCTCGCCGCACTTCTACACCCGGGATGACGAACTCGATGCGGCCGTCCAGGCGATCGTCGACATCCAGGCCACCGCGGAGTGGCGACCGTTCGCCCGGTCGCGCGACACCGTCACGTGAACGCCGTGCGGCCCGTGACCGCCACAGCGCTCCGGTGCGATCCGCAGCCGCCGAAGCGCGCAGCCCGATGAGCGACTGGATCGACATCAGCCTGCCGATGGGTCCCGACAGCATCGCCTGGGCGGGTATTTCGCCGCCCCGGCTGATCCGACTGGCCGACATCGAACACGGCGACAGCGTGAACGTCGGCGTCTGGACCGCCTGCCTCCACACGGCCACCCACGCCGACGCGCCGAGCCACGTTCGGGCGGAGGGCGCGACGATCGAGAACGTCCCGCTCGACGCGTACCTCGGTCCGGCTCGCCTCGTCCGCCTCCGCCGGGCAGCGTCGATCGACCTGACGGGGCTCGTCGCGGCCGGACTGGATCCAGACGGCCCGTGGCCCGAACGGCTGCTCGTGTCCACCGGCCACGCCTACGACGGCGTCCACTGGCCGACCCGCGTGCCGCACGTCGCCGCCGACGCAGCCGCCGCGTGTGTCGCGCACGGCGTCCGGCTGCTCGGCGTCGACGTCCCGTCCGTCGATCCGCTGGACAGCCGGGCGCTGCCGGCCCACCACGCCCTGTTCGGTGCCGGCATCGCCATCCTGGAGAACCTGCGGCTGGCCGAGCTTGCGCCCGGCGCGTACTGGCTGGCCGCCGTGCCGCTTGCGATCGTCGGCGGCGACGCATCGCCGGTGCGGGCCGTCGTCCGTCGGCTGGCCGATGGGACTTGAGGACAACGCTCAGCCGATCGTGTTCTCCACGCCGGCGCGTGCCGCTGCGCCGCCGAGGCCGCTCGTCCACAGGGCCGGGAACGCCCGCCGGTAGAGCGCGATCACGAGGAAGTCCACGCCGGACGTGCCGCCCGTGCCGGGCACGCGACCGATCTGCGCGGCCGCCGTTGCGACGTGCGCCACGTGGAATCCGAAGAGCATCGCCTCGAGTCCGGCGAACCGGGACAGCGTGCCGCGATCGGCGGACGGCAGCGTTGCGAAGGCAGCGTCGGCCACCGCGGTCGGCGGAGGATGCGGGACGTCGGTGGACGGCGGCTCCGGCGCGTCGGGCGGCCAGACGTCGATCCGCACGCCGGCGGCGGCGAGCAGTGCCGTCGAAGCTTGATCGACCCAGCCCCCACGGTACGCCATTGCCAGCAGGTCGGGCAGGGATGCCGCGTGTCCGGGGTGCAGTCGGGGCAGGGTTTGCCCGCCGAAGCGCGCCGCGAAGCGGTCGGCCATGCTGTGTCCGGCGTCGCGATCGGCGCGGCGCCGATTCAGATCGTCGCGGACCGCAGTCTCGTGGTAGCCGGCCAGGTGGGTCGTCCAATGGTCGAGGCCGTGATCCGCATAGCCGAGCTGCATCGCGACGGCGCGGAATGTGGGCGACTGGAGGCCACTCGGCCCCTCGCGGAGAACACGCCCGGTCGCCGGGTCGTACTCCGAGGCGTAGTACGGCCGAAAGCCTGCGGTGAAGGCGTCGACCGGCATCCGTTGGGGATCCTGGAAGGCGGCCATCAGGGCGTTGACGGCGCGAAAGCCGTCGGCCAGCGTCGGGTAGGCCGCCGCGAAGGCCGCGTCGAACGCGTCGTCCGAGTGGCCGTCGAGCACCGTGTCGAGCACCGGGATGAGCGCATCGAGGCGCTCCTCGACGGCGCGGTGCATCCGGATGAAGCGTGCTTCGGACGCGAGCGGGGTGAACGTGCGGAGGGGCGCCGGGGGCAGCGGGTTGTGCCGGATGTAGAGCGGATAGTTCAGAATCGGCTGGATGCCGAGCGCCGCCGCCACCGCTGCGCAGGCCGCATGAAGCGCCCGGGCGGCTTGCGCATCCGGCAGCGAACCGTGACGGCGGGCGAACGCCTCGACCATGAGGACGTCGAGCGCGAGCGCGCGCCGGTGCTCGATCGGGCGGTCGGCAGCGGAGACGGCGTCGAGCGAGGGTACGGCGAGGATGTCGGCGGCCAGTTGCGCCAGCACGGCCTCCGCTCCGCGCGCGGCCGCCTCGTGGCGCGCGGGCAGCGAGAGGCTGAGGGCGGCCCAGGCGGCCCGTACGTCCGGCGAAGCGTGCGCAATCACGGCGGCGATGGTATCACATCGGCCGAAACGTCGGGCGGGTGCATAGCTCAATGACTATACGAAGTCGACGTCGGGCCGGGACCGAGCCGGCGGAGGGGCGCATGTGCGGTGGAAGGGCGATGGTGCGACGCAGCGGTGCCGCGGGACCGCGAAGCGGAGACGCGGCGCAGAGCGGCGGCCGCCGTGCGTCCGTGTGGTCGGTGCGCGCGGCCGTCGTCAGCATGCTCTTCCTCGCCGCGACGATGTGGGTACCGGCCCGGTCGGTCCGGGCGCAGGCTGCGGACGTCGGACTGCCGCTCCACCCCGCCTGGCCGATCGACCCGAGCGACCCGCCGCCGGGCCTGCACGAGCCGATCGGCGTCGCCGTCGATGCGGGCGGTCGGACGTTCGTGGCGGACACGGGCAACGCACGCTTGCTGGCGTTCGACGACGACGGACGGCTCGTGACGACGTGGGGACGGCACGGCGAGGGCAACGGGCGTTTCGGTCGGCTGAGGGACATCGCATGGTCGACGACCGGGCTGTGGGTCGTCGACGACGGTCTGGAGAAGATCGAGCGGTTCGATTCTGACGGGCGGTTCCAGATGGCGGTCCGGTGCGCCGACATCGGCGTCCTCGCTCCCGCGGGGATCGGGGCCGGTGCCGACGGCTCGGTGTGGGTGGCCGACGGGCTCGGCGATCGCGTGGTCGAGGTGACGCGCAGCGGCGCGGTGCGCCGGCGTTGGGGGCGAAGCGGCGACGCGGCCGGCGCGCTGTCCGGCCCGGTCGACGTGGCGTTGGCCGCGGACGGCAGCGTCGTCGTGCTCGAGGCGTACCGCTGGCAGCGGTTTACGGCGGACGGCGCATGGCTTCAGAGCCGCGGCATGGCGGGCCGTCAACTCGGCCAGTTCCAGCACGCATGGTCCGTGGCGATCGAGCCGGGCGGCGGGTGGGTGATCAGCGACCGGGCGGTTCACCGGCTGACGCGCGTGGATGCCCGCGGCGTGGCGCAGGCGTTCGTCGGCGGTCCGGGCGACGATCTCGGTCGCTTACTCGACCCGCGCGGGGTGGCGGTGGATGGAGCGGGCACGGTCGTCGTCGCCGATCTCGGCAACGGGCGCGTGCAGCGGCTTGTCGACGGCCTGCCGGGCGACGTCCTCGGGCACAGCGCCTTCGACGGGCCGCACTTGGCCTATCCGCTCGGCGTGGCGGCCGACGGCGCGAATCTCCTCGTGGCGGACACCGGTCGATCGCGGGTCGTGCGTCTCGACGCCGCGGGTCGCTGGCTGGGCGTGCTGGCCGCCGGCGGGCGACTGCCCGGCCTGCTGAGCGCCCCCGACGGCATCGCCCGCGCGGACGACGGCAGCGTGTTCGTGGCCGACACGCTGCGCCGCCGGCTGCTTCACTTCGCCTCCGACGGGCGATACCTGAGCGGGATCGACATCTGGGGCCCGAGCGCCCGACCCGTCCGCGTCGGCCTCTTGCCGTTGGCGGACGGGCTGCTGCTGGCGGACAAGAAGGCGCACGCGCTGATTCGGTACGATGCCGCCGGGGACGCCACCTCCTCTTGGCCGACGGACAACACAGCCGGCCTGCTCGGTCATCCCTCCGGCCTGACGCGGCTGGTCGACGGTCGGCTGGCGATCGCCGACTGGTTCCAGCGAGTCGTCCATGTGCTCGGCGCGGACGGAACGTACGACGCACGCTGGCCTGCCGCCGATGCACCGGAGGAGGCGCAGCTGTCCGACCCGACGGACGTGGCGGCGTGGTCGGACGGCTCGCTGCTCGTGGCCGATGCCGGTCACCGGCGGCTGGCGGCGTTCGCGGCCGACGGGACGCTTCGGGCTTCGTTCGGGCGCGGCGGCGCCGGGTGGGACGGCTTCGGTCCGAGCGGGCCGAGCGCGGTGGCGGTCGTCGGCGACGCGCTCGTGGCCGTCGATCGCGACGGGCACCGGCTGCTCGTGTTCCGCGAATCGCCGACGACGGGCTGGCGGGTGAGCGACTTCCCGGACGGCTGGCTGGGCGGTGCGCCCCTCCGGGTCCGCACGTTGTCCGACACCCTCGCGCTGACGCTGACGCTGCCTTCGACGGCGCTACGGGGTGACGACGGGTCGGCGAGTACCCGCGCCGAGGGACGGGTGGCGCTTCCGAGAGGGACGGCGGTGCGCTTGACGGTGCGTGTGCCGGGCGGTGTCCGCATGTGGCATGATGGGTCGGTCGTCGTCGACGCGTGGACAAGCGAGGCGGCAGAGCACACCGTCGTGCGAACCGCCGTGGGCGGCACGGCGACGATCGAGTGGGAGGTCCGGTGGCCCCGCGCTGCGCCGGGCGAAACGGCCCGGGCGGCAGTCCTCACGATCCGTCCGATCGATCTGCCGTCGGCGGTCTACCTTCCGACGGCCCTTCAACCGTAGCGCAACCACGGCACTCCTATCGCCGTACCCGTCGGCAGACGGGCGTGCGGCATCCGATCGCGAGCCTTGCGAGGTGGACCTTGGCACACGACAGACCTTCCGGCACGTCCTTCGGCTTCGGCCCGGCGGAAGGCGACCTCGACTTCGCCTTTCACGTGGCGGACAACGGCGTCGCCACGCTCCGACTCGACCGGCCGGCCGTACTGAACGCGATCACGCTGCGCATCTATGCGCAGTTGCGGGACCTGTTCGCCGCGCTGCGCTTCGACGATCGCGTCAAAGCCGTGGTCCTGACCGGCAGCGGCGATGCGTTCTGCTCCGGCGGCGACGTGCATGAGATCATCGGCGCGCTGCTGGACGCCGACGTGAAGACGCATCTCGAGTTCTGCCGGATGACCGGCGACACCGTGCGGAACATGTGCCTGCTCGACAAGCCGATCGTCGCCGCCGTGAACGGCATGGCCGCGGGCGCCGGCGCCGTGCTGGCGCTGGCGTCCGACCTGCGCGTCGTCTCGACGACGGCACGGTTCGCCTTCCTGTTCAGCAAAGTCGGGTTGACGGGCGCGGACATGGGCGCGGCATTCCTCCTGCCGCGGATCGTCGGCACCGGACGGGCGGCCGAGCTGCTCCTCTTCGGCGACACGATCGACGCCGCCACCGCCGAGCGGTACGGCCTCGCCAACCGCATCGTCGCCCCCGACGACGTGTTGCCGACGGCCACCGCATGGGCCGAGCGCCTCGCCGCCGGTCCGACGATGGCCCTCGGCATGACGAAGCGGATGCTTCTCAACGAGGCGAACATGGACATCGGGAGCGCGCTCGAAGCCGAGGCACAGGCGCAGGCGCTCCTCATGATGGCCGACGACCACCGCGCGTTCTACGAAGCGTTCAAGGCGAAGCATCGCCCGACCTTCACCGGGCGCTAGCGCCGCTGGACCGGCGCCGCGGCGGGGATATACTGGCCGCGATCGGAACCTCCGAAGCCGGGTTCCGTCGCCCCGCAACGCCATCCCAGGACGTCGCCCGTGCCGCCAAGCGAACCGATCGAGCGCATCAACCCCGCCGGGCTGGCCCCGCCGATCGGCTTCAGCCACGGCGTGGCGACACGCGGCGGCCGGATCGTCTGGCTGGCCGGGCAGAACGGGACGGACGCGGAGGGCCGGATCGCGGCGGTCGGCGACTTGGTCGCGCAGGTCGATCGCGCGCTGGCGAACATCGTGGCGGTCGTCGTGGCGGCCGGCGGCTCGGCAGCCGACATCGTCAAGCTCCACTTCTACGTCCACGACCTGCCGGCGTACCGCGCCGCGCGCGCCGCGCTCGGCGACGTCTGGCGCCGGCACTTCGGACGGCGGTACCCGGCGATGATGCTTCTCGGGGTGACCGGGTTCTTCGACGAAGAGGCCCTCGTCGAGATCGACGGGTTCGCCGTCGTCGCCGATGCGGGGTACGGCTCGGCGGCAGACGGGTCCGAGGACGTGGTCGGGGACACGGACGGGACTGCGGCCGACGAAGGTGGCACGGCGTCGTCGCGCGGGCATACGGGGGGGCCGGCGGCGCCATGAACTTCTCCCCCACCGCCGAACAGCTCCGCTGGCGCGACGTTGCCGCGGCGTTCGCCCGCGACCGCGTCGCGCCGATCGCGCGGCAGGCGGACCGCGATGCGCGCTTTCCGATCGAGCTCGTCCGTGAGATGGGGCGGCTCGGCCTGCTGGCCGGGCCGGTCGATCCCTCGCTCGGCGGCTCGGCGATGGACTACGTGGCGTTCGCGCTCGTCTACGAAGAGCTAGGTTATGTCGACTCGTCGCTGCGCGGCTTCCTGGCGGTGCACGGCGGTCTCGTCACGCTCTGTCTGCGGGATCACGGCAGCTTCGAACAGCAGCGCCGATGGATCCCGCAGCTCGCCCGGGGCGAGGCGATCGGGTGCTACTGCCTGACCGAAGAGGAAGCCGGTTCGGATGCCGGCGCGCTGCGGGCGACGGCACGTCGAACGGACGACGGGTTCGTGTTGGACGGTCGCAAGATCTGGATCACGAACGGCCGGATCGCGGACGTCGGCATCGTCTTCGCGCGCGATCCCGAGCTGCCGGCGGCCAAACCGCATCACCAGATCTGCGCCTTCGTCGTGCCGATGGACACGCCCGGAATTCGACGCAGCGCGCTGCCGTGGCACGAGCTCGGCCACCGTTCCGCCGACCATGCCATCGTCGAGTTCGATGGCTGCCTCGTACCGGCGTCCGCGCTCCTCGGCGAGCCGGGCCGCGGCTTCCGGGTGGCGATGGGGGCGCTGGACCACGGCCGGCTGGGCGTGGCGGCCGGCGCGGTCGGCGCCGGTCGGGCATGCCTCGACGCGTGCATCGACTTCGCGCGCCGTCGGCGCGCGTTCGGGCAACGGATCGGCGACTTCGGAATGATCCAGAGCGTGCTGGCCGACATGCACGCCGACATCTCGGCCGCGGCGCTGCTCGTCTACCGGGCCGCCGCGCTGAAGGACGAGGGCGCGCCCTCCACGCGGGCCACGGCCACCGCCAAGCTCTTCGCCACCGAGGCCGCGTTGCGCGCCGCCGACCAGGCGGTCCTCGTGCACGGCGGCCGCGGCTACGGTGACGACTACGCCGTCGAACGGCACTGGCGCGACGTCAAGGGCCTGCAGATCTACGAGGGCACGAGCCACATCCAGCGGCTGATCATCGCCCGCGATCTTCTCGGCACGGACGACGGCGCGCCCGCCGTTCGCCCCCCCACGACTGCGGAGGCCCCATGAACGCGCTGCGCGCCGACGACCTGCCCCTCGCCTACAATGCCGTCGACATCCTGGAGCGCAACCTCCCGCTTCGGGCGGACAAGACGGCGCTCCACAGCGACACGCGCAGCATGTCGTTCGGCGAGGTGTCCGCCGAGGTGAACCAGGTGACGAACGGCCTGCGTGCGCTTGGCGTGCGCTTCGGTGAGACGGTGGCGATCCTGTGCCTCGACACGCCCGAATTCGTCAGCGCCTTCTTTGGGACGATGAAGACCGGGGCCGTCGCCGCCAGCTTCAACACCCTGCTCAAGCCCGCGGACTACCGCTACGCCCTGGACGACTGCCGGGCGCGCGTGCTGTTCGTCGACGCGCGACTGCTCGGGTCGATTGCGCCCATCCGGAACGAGGTGCGCTGGCTGGAGCACGTGATCGTCGTGGGCGGGGACGGCGCGGGCGACGGGGTGAGCGACGGGGTGGGCAGCGGGGTGGCCGGCGGGCTCGACTACGGCGCGTTCGTCGCCCAGCAGCCGGCCGAGGCGGACGTCACCCCGACGCACCGTGACGACTTCTGCTGCCTGAACTACTCCAGCGGCACGACCGGCGAGGCCAAGGGCATCCTGCACGCCCACAAGGACCTGCCGCTGACGGCCCACAACTGGGGGTTGATGACGCTCGGGCTGCGCGAGGACGACCGGACGTTCGCCGCGGCCAAGCTCTTCTTCACGTTCGGCACGGGCGGCAACCTCGTGTTCCCATGGTACGTCGGCGCGAGCGTGACCCTGTTCGCCGGCCCGCCACGGGATCCGCGCGCGCTGCTCGGCGTCATCGCGCGCCATCGCCCGACGGTCTTCTACAATGCGCCGACCGGCTACGGCATGCTCCTCAGCCTCGAGGACCTCACGACGGCGAACGACCTGTCCAGCCTGCGGCTGTGCGTCTCCGCCGGCGAGGCGCTGCCGGCGCCGATCTGGCATGCCTGGAAGGCCCGCACCGGCCTTGGCATCGTCGACGGCATCGGCTCGACGGAGAACTACCACATCTTCGTCTCGAACCGGCCCGACGACATCCGGCCCGGCTCGAGCGGCAAGCCGGTGCCGGGCTACGAGGTGCGAATCGTCGACGAGGTCGGCGACGGCGTCCCGGACGGGGAGATCGGCAACCTGCTGGTGCGTGGAGAGACGGCGGCCCTGTTCTATCTGCACCAGAGCGCGAAGAGCCGGACGACGTTCTTGGGCGAGTGGCTCTTCACCGGGGACAAGTACCGCCGTGACGGCGACGGCTACTACTGGCACGAGGGCCGCAGCGACGACATGCTGAAGGTCGGCGGGATCTGGGTTTCGCCCGTCGAGGTCGAGAGCGCGCTGCTGTCGCACGATGCCGTGCTCGAGGTCGCGGTGGTCGGCGTCCCGGACGCGAACGACCTCGTGAAGCCGAAGGCCTACGTCGTCGTGCACGCGCACGCGGCGGCGGACGACGACCTCGCGGCCGCGCTGATCGCGTATTGCCGCGACGTGATCGCCGAGTACAAGCGGCCGCGCTGGATCGTGTTCGTCGACGAACTGCCGAAGACGGCCACGGGCAAGATCCAGCGGTTCCGGCTGCGGGATCGCGAGCCGGAGATCGACGCCTGATCCGGCAGGCACGCAACGCTGTGCGCCGTTCCACCGTACGCCAAGCCGGTGCGCGCGACGATCGCGCGCCGACCACCGACCCGACTGGAGTTCGCCCATATGAGCCGCACGACCAAGATCCTGCTCATCGTCGGCGCCGTCTGCGCCATCGGCTGCTGCGGGGCGTTCGCCCTGTTCAGCTACGCCGGCATGCGGATCGCCCGCAACGTCGACCTTGACCCGGCGGACGCCAAGCTGACGGCCGCCGAGATCGCCGATTACACGCTGCCGGCGGGATACACCGAGCAGATGGGCATGGACATGCTCGGGATGAAGATGGCGCTGTTCGGCGAGGGCGACCTCAAGTCGAACCAGGGCGAGACGATGACGATCGCCCTGATCGAGCTGCCGGTCGAAGGCGACAGTGCCGAGGCGGCGTCCGAGGCGATCAAGAACAGCGCCAGCCAGCAGATGGGCGGCCGGATCAACGACGCGAAGACGCTCGAGGAGCGGAAGGTCACGATCCGGGGCGCGGAGACGACGCTGACGATCACCGAGGGTACGCGCTCCGGCGGCGTCGCCGTTCGCCAAGCCACCGCCGTGTTCACGTCCAAGAGCGACCGGCCGGCGATGTTCATGGCCATGGGTCCGGCGGACGCATGGGACGACGAGGCGCTGGATGCCTTCATCGCCTCGCTGAAGTAGCCGTCAGCGCCGGACGATCGCGTCCGTCATGCGCGCCACCCGCACCATCGCCGCCACATCGTGCACCCGCACGATGTCGGCGCCGCGGGCAACGGCGACGGCGACGGCGGCCGCCGTGCCCTCGAGGCGGTCGCCCGGCGGCAGGCCGAGCGCGGCGCCGACGAAGCTCTTGCGCGACGGCCCGACGAGGATCGGCCAGCCAAGGGAGCGAAGCTCGCCGACCCGGTCGAGGAGTTCAAGGTTCTGGGCCGGCGTCTTGCCGAAGCCGAGGCCGGGATCCAGGATGATCCGTTCCGGCCCGATGCCGGCACTGCACGCCGCGTCCGCGAGCGCGAGCAAGGCGTTGCGCACGTCGGCCACCACGTCGTCGTACCGCACGTCGGCGTAGTGGCCGCCGACCGGTCCGCCCGTCGCGGCGGCGGCGAGGCGGTTGTGCATCAGGACAACGGGCACCCCGGCGCGGGCAACGACGTCCACCATGCGGGGGTCGGCGCCCATCGCCCAGACGTCGTTCACGAGGTCGGCGCCCGCGTCGAGCGCCGCCTCCGCCACCGCCGCCTTCGAGGTGTCGATCGAGATCGGCACGTCGAGGGCGCGGCGGATCGCCGCGATCACCGGTAGGACGCGCGCGATCTCCTCGGCCTCGTCGACGGCGTCGCTTCCCGGTCGGGTGCTCTCCCCTCCGACATCGAGGATGTCGGCGCCGGCTTCGACCATCACGGTGGCCTGGGCAACGGCGGCCGCGATCGGATCATGCCGCTCGAGCAGGCCGTCGCCCGAGAAGGAATCGGGCGTTACGTTCACGACACCCATGACGAACGTGCGCTCACCCCAGCGCCACGCTCGGTCGCGAACGACGGTCGGCGCAGGTTGCCGCCCGGCGGGGATGCCGGTCGTGCTCGGGCGCCCGTCATGCGGGTGGGATGCCACTTCAGTACGCGTCCAGTTCGCGGAGCCGGTCGTCATCGATGCCGAAGACGTGAGCGATTTCGTGCAGAACCGTTCGCCGGACCTCGGCGCGCAGATCGGCGTCCGAACGGCTCCGCGCCAGCAGCGGCAGCCGGAACAGCGTCACGCGGTCGGGCACGCTGCCGCCGAAGTCCGACGTGCGTGCGGTGCGCGGCGTGCCCTCGTACAGCCCGAGCAGGGCATCGGCATGCCGCACCCCGTTCTCCGAGCGCTGCCGCGGCGACGGCCGATCCTCGACGATGAACTCGACGTTGTCGAGCGCGCGCCGGAACCGATCCGGCAGGCCGTCGATAACCTCGGCCACGAGCGTGGCGAACCGTTGCTGATCAAGTCGCATCGCCTTCCATTCTAGCCGCATCCGCATCCGTTCCAGCGAAGCCGTGATCGACGGAACCTCTGGGGCACCGTTCCGGCCGACATCGCGCCACGTTGACGCCCGCCGGAGCGGGTGGCACCGTATCGCGACGGAACGCCACAGCGTCCTATCGGTCGATCAGCCCGATCGCGCGTCCATCGCAAATCCACCCCCTGGAAGTTCGATCCCGACCTGCGCCATGAGCGGCTCGCGCGAGGAGTCCCGCCACCGTGTTCGCCCCCCAGAACTCCGTGAACGAACCGGCGCGCGACGGCGCAGCCGACCGAACCGCCGGCAGCGCATGCGTGCGGCCGGTCGGACGCGCACCGCGCATGGCCGCCGGTGCCGTGCTGTTGGCCCTCGGCTTGGCGTCGCTTGCAGGGATTGCGATCACGCTCACGCGCACCGCGATCCCGTCGGCTGACGCCTCCGCGCGACGCCCAGTGCGGAGCGCCGGATTGCAGCAGGTAGCCGGGACGACCTGCATCACCCCCGATCGGGACGCCACCGTCGACTCCGAGCGACCGACCGAAACGCTCGGGGCCGAGCCCTTTCTCCGGGTGGCGCGCGGCCGCGCCGTCCCGCCGACGCAGCGCATCAGCTACCTTCACTTTCCCACTTCGACGCTGCCGAGCCCGATCGAGTTCGTCAGCGCATCGCTGCGGCTGATCCTCGAGGACAGCGTGGGCATTCCACCGTTCAGTCAGTCCGTCCACGCCGTCGCCGGCGGCTGGGACGAATACACGATCACGTGGAGCAACCGGCCGCGCGTGACGGGCGCGCTCGTCAACACGGCCTTCGGCGGACAGACGATCACGGTCACGGCCGATGTGTCGCTCCTCGTCCGGAACTGGCTCGACGGTACGTGGCCCAACCACGGCCTGACATTGGAGCCGGACAGCGACTTCGACGAGGTCTGGTTCTTCGCCCGCGAGTACGAGGACCCGCCGCACCCGCCCGTTCTGTGCGTCGAGTGGCGGCTGCCCACGGCGACGCCCGAGCCGACGGCCACGCCCGACCTCCGATCGACCGCGACGCCGACGCCCCGCCCGAGCGACACCCAGCGCACGCCGACCGGCACGGCCACAGCCTTGCCGACGGACACCCCGCGCGGATCCACCGCGACCGCAACGGCCAAGCCGCTCGACACGCCGACGAACGGCGCCACGGTCACCTCGACACCGGCGCCTTCGCGCACGACGGCGCCGAGCGCCACGTCCACCGCGCCGCCGACGGCCACCTCCAGCGGCCCGCCGACCGCCACGCCGACCGAGGGCGCCTCGGCCCTCGATCTCACGGTGACGGACCCCGGCGACGAACCGGACAGTGCGCCCGGCGACGGGCTCTGCCGGACGTCGTCCGGCCGGTGCACGTTGCGCGCCGCGCTCGGCGAGGCCGGGCGCAACGGCGCGACCGACGTGCGGATCTCGTTCGACGCCCGGGTGACCAGCGTACGGGTCTCGGCCGCTCTGCCGCTGCCGTCCATCCAGCGCGCCAACGTCAGCATCGACGGGGCGCTCCGCACGAGCGCGCTCGGGCGTGAAGATCAACCGGGCGGCGGCACGGCCGGCATCGCCGGCGGCGCCGAGACGGAGCCGCTCACCGTCGCCCAGTCCACGTCGATGGTTCGGATCATCGGCAGCGCGAGCGGGCCGCCGTCGTCGGTCGCCGGCCTCGTGCTCGACGGCGCGCGCGGCATCGTGATCGACGGCCTCGTGATCGAGGGCTTCCACGTGGGCATCGCGATCGTCAACCGGACGGCAGCCGTTGCGATCGGTGCGACGGGCGGCGGTGCCCAGGGGAATCACCTCGAGCGCAACACGTTCGGCGTTGCCGTCGACGCATCGTCGACCGACATCCTGGTGAACGGCAACGCGTTCGCCCGGAACCTCGAAGTTGGCGCACTCCTGGCACGGACCGCCGGGGGCCGCGTTCGGCTGACGGGAAACCGCTTTGCGAACAACCGCAGCGCCGCGATCGGCGTCGGTCCGGGCGGCGCCGAGACCGCGCCGCCCGTCGTGACGAGCGTCGACGGCCGCATCGGGATCGTCACGGGAACGGCCTGCCCCGCCTGCCGCGTCGAGCTGTTCGCCGATCCGGGGGTACAGGCCGCAAGGGTGCTCCACGCGGCGGCAACGGCCGACAGCACCGGGCGCTGGGCGATCCGCGGCCTCGTCTTCCTGCCGGCGGACACGAACGTCACCGCCACTGCCACCCGAGGCGAGGACACAAGCCGCCTTTCAGCCGCGTTCCCGACGGCCGCCGGGGTCGCTTGGACGCTGAGCGAGCGCCCCGGCGCCTCGCCCGGCGCGCTGCGCAATCGCCAGCTCGTCCGCCGCTACGTGCTGCGCGACGAGCGGCGGGTGCCCGTGCCGAGCGCGTTCCTGCGGTTCGTCGACGACGACCTCGGCATGTCGTTCCCGGTGCGCAACGGGATCGTCGATGTCAGCGTGCCCGTCGAGCTGGCAGCCGCTCTGTTCAGCCGCAAGCTGCACACAAGCCTCGAGGCCGTCGAGCTGCCGAACGGTCCGAACGGGGCGATCGAGCGCCACAGCGTGCGGTGGTCCCCGAACCTGGCGGTGGCGGTGGCCCAGCCGGATGCCCGCCCGGGCGACGTCCTGTTCGATATCCTCGGCCTCGGCCCGCTCGGCCTCGGCGCCCGTCATCGGCTGGCGACGGCGCTTGCGGCCGCGTCGAGTCATACGGCGGTCCATCCTGCGCAGGCCAAGGTCGCCGACGGCGTCGGCGGCCGGGCCGCGTGGCCGGGCGCAGCTCCGTTTGCGGCGCTGCAGGGCAATGCGGACGCATACGCGGCGGCATACATCGGGGCGCCGGCCGAGCTGCGCGAGGGGCCGTATGCCTGGACGCAGAACATCGCCGCCGGGGGCGGGATCTACCAGCTCGAGGCCGGGTCGACTGCGGTCGCCGGGCCGCTCGAGATCGTGGCTCCGGTGGCGGCCTACAACGCGGCCGGGGCGGCTAGCGGCTGTCCGGGCAGCTCCGGCGGAGCGGTGATCTGCGGTTGGAAGGAGATGGGACGCTGCTGGGTGCCGGTGCCCGGCTCGTCCGCCGCCGCCCCCGCTCCGGGCGCCAGCACCTTCATCGCGTCGGCGGAGGTGTCGCTGCCGCCGGGCAGCGGCGCTCTGAGCGGAACGGGGGCGAACGGCCTGGCGCAAACCGTCGAGCCGCTGACGATCTACACCGTCGGCTTCGACGTGACGGCGCCGGCGTACACCGCGACGCTGACGAACGGGCTGCACGTGATCGGCCTGCTGCCGCCCGACCTCGGCGCCGCGACGGACGACCGCTCCGGAGTCGATGCGGACGGCGGGGTGGTGGTCACGTTGGCCAATGCCAAGATCCCGGTGCGCTACGACGCCGACCGGCGGCGGATCCAGGTCACGGATCGAACGATTCCGGACGAGGTTCCGGACGGACCGGCCGAGCTGTCCGTCCGGATCAACGACGGCTTCTGCAACGCGACGTCTGCGACGTTCGCCGTCGTGGTCGTCCGCGGCTCGCGGATCCACCTGCCCTACAGCTGCAAACGGTGCACGACTCGGCCGTAATCGCTCTGCGTGCGTTTCGGTTTCCCCGACGCCCGGGCACCCCGCGCCCGCGTTGTCGCCGGCGCGCCCGGCAGCCCTACGTCCGGCTCGCCGCCCGTGTCTTCGCCGCGTCTGTTCGGGCACGGGCGGCGGACTTCTCGTCGCCGATCGCCGCCCAGGCGCCAGCGAGCTCGTCCAGCACGTCGGCCGCGTCGGACGTGTTCTTGGTGGCCTTGAATACGGCAAGCGCTTCGCTGAAACGCGTTGTCGCCGCCGCGATGTCGCCCCGCTCCTTGGCAAGGTAGCCGAGGTTGTGCAGCGTCATCCCCTCTCCGTCCCGTTCGCCCGCCGCGCGGTAGAGCCGAAGCGCCTCCGTCAGAAGCGGCTCGACGGCGTCCAGTTCGCCGTGCACGCCGCGCATGACCGCCTGCGAGGTCAACGTCGCCGCCTGTCCGATGAGGTCACCGGCGTCCCGGTACAACGACAGCGCGTTCTCGAAGCTGCGATGCGCGTCGGCGGGGCGATCGGCCAAGCGGCAGGCACGCGCGACACCGAGCCAGGCGTTGGCGGCCGCCGCCCGGTCGCCCAGGGCGTCCAAGAGGCGGACCGCCTCGCGGAACGGCTGCTCGGCGTCCGCCCCGGACTTGGCCATGACGAGCGCATTGCCCAGATTCACGAGCGCGTCGGCGCGCGCGTGGCGGTCGTCACCGGCCGTGGCCAGCGCTGCGCGCGCTTCGCTCTCGGCCGCCGCCGCGTCGCCGACGCGCTGCGCCAGCCACGAGCGGCGAAAGTGGACGTAGCTGATCGCCGCATCGTCCAGTCGCGCCGCCAGCCGGGCCATGGCTTCGAGGTCGGCCCGTTGCAGATCGCGCCGGGCCGCCGTGTCGAGCGCCAGCTCGCGGCCACGGAGGAGCCGAAACGCAGCCCGCGTCGCCGTCACGCCGTCCGGGATGCCGGCGGCGCCCGCGCGTTCGGCCGCCGGAATGTCGACTTCGGCGCCGGCGCCACCCCAGAGGTCGATCGCCCGGTTATAGAACGCCACCGCCGTGGCGTTGGCGTACACCTCGCGCTCGCGGTCGCCGGCGGCGCCGAAGTGCAGCGCCGCGGACAGCGGCCGTGCGGCAGCCAGACAGTGGTCGCCGATCTGGGCGGCGTACTCCGGATAACGGTCGCCGGACGTCGCGAACAGCCAGTCGGCGGCCTTGGCGTGCAGCGCCGGGCGCTGACGCTTGAGCAACGAGGCGTACGCCGCGTCGCGCAGCAGCGCGTGCTTGAAGAGGAACTCCCGCTCGCCGATGAAGCTCGATCGCCCGCGGGCGAACAGGAGGCCGTTGTGCCGCAGGGCGTCCAGATCCCCCTCGGCCACAGCGTCCGTGGCGCCGAGGGCTTCCACAGCGCCGGACCAAAACGCGCGGCCGAACACGGATGCCAGCTGGAGAAGCCGCTTCTGCGCGGCGGTCAGCGCGTCGAGGTGCGCCTGCAGCATGCCCGCCAGCGTCGTCGGCACTTCGCCGCCGGCAAGGGCCGTCGCATCGACGACCCACTCGCCCGACGCCGCGCGTGTCAGGATCTGACGCATGAGGAGCATGTGGACAAGCTCCTCGACGTAGTACGGGTTCCCTTCCCCGCGCTCGAGAACGAAGGCCCGGATCTCGGCGGGCACGGGCGCGTCGGCGTCGAGCAGCGTCCGGAGCAGCCCCTCCAGCGCGCCGGCGGACAGCTGCGCCAGGTCGAGACGGCTGTGGGCTGCTTCACCCTCGCCCCAATGCGGCCGACGGGTATACAGGCCGGTGCGCGCGTTGCCGAGGACGATGACCGGTCGATCCGCCAGGTCGTCGACGAGCCGCGGCAGCGCGTCGAGGGAGGCATCATCCGCCCAGTGCAGGTCTTCGAGCACGAGGACGAGCGGCGCGCGAGCCGCCAGCATGCCGAGCAGCGTGGCCAGCGCCGTCAACGCGCGCTCGGCGAGGCCGCGCGGATCGGGCGCTGCGGCATCGCTCAGGACGAGGGCGCTGAGGTCGCGCCCGGAACGCTCCCGGTCGATCGCCGGCGCGCCGGAGAGATCGGCGGCGATGGCATCGGCCAGGCGATGCCGGCGCTCGGCGCGCGTGCCGCCCCGGGCGTCGACGTCGCCGTAGCGCTGCAGGAGCAGGTCCCTCAGCAGGCTGTACGCATCGGCAGCCTGCTCGAGGGCGCGCGCGCGAAGCACGGTCGGCGTCGGCGATGTCGCCTCGACGCCCTCGACGAACGCCTGCGTGAGGCGTGACTTGCCGATGCCCGCCTCGCCGACGACCGTCACCCATGCCAGCCGATTCGACGCGACCGCCTCGCCATGGCGCGACACGAGCTGCGCCAGCTCTGCGTCCCGTCCGACCATGGGCGTCACCCGCCCTGCCAGGCCGCGGGTGGACGCGCCGAGGGCCGGTGCCGCGCCCGCAACCCGGTACGCGGCGACGGGTTGCGCCTTGCCCTTGAGCTCGAGCTCGCCGACGAACTCGAGCGCGACGGCGTGCCGCAGAAGCTCCGCCGTCGCCGCGCTGACGAACACCTCGTCCGCTCCGGCCGCACCCTGGATCCGGGCCGCCGTGTTCGCGGCGTCGCCCATCGTGGTGTACTCGCTGAACACGTCGCCGCCGATCTGGCCGACGACGACGAGGCCGCTGTTCAGTCCGACGCGAACCTGCAGACGCGGTCCCCCGTCGGCGGCGAGCGCATCGGACAACGCGCCCACGTGGTCGCGGATCGCAAGCGCGGCGCGAATCGCCCGCAGCGGATCGTCCTCGTGGCTGATCGGCGCACCGAAGAAGGCGAGCATGCCGTCGCCCATCAACCGGCCGACCGTCCCCCCCGCACCCTCGACCGCGCGCGTCATCTCCGCCAGGGCGCGGCTCATCAGCTCCGCCAGGTCTTCGGGATCGAACCGCTCCCCCAGGACGGTCGAGCCGACGATGTCGGCGAACAGGATCGTGACCATGCGCCGCTCGGCCGCAGTGCCCATCGCTTCCGTCGGCGCGGTCTCGTTCGTCGGGGCTGCCGCGTCTTCCGCCGTCTCGTCCGCCGCAACGGGCGCGCCGCAGCTGAAGCAGAAGCGAGCGCCGCCGACGAGCTCGGTGCCGCACGTGCCGCAGAGCAGCAGCAGAGCCCGGCCGCAGCCGGCACAGAACTTGGCGTTGGGCGGGTTGGCGAAACCGCAAGTTGTGCAGTTCAACAAGGGCGTCCAGTGACCGGCGGCGCGAGGGCGGAGTATACTCCCGCGCCGCGCCGGGTGTCCCCCGACTCCCGCCTGTGTCCGCCGCGACCCGACCGAGGACGATGGATGTTCGATTTGGAGTGGGTGGCCATCGCCGCCGCTGTGTCGATCGGGCTGTTGATCGGTGCGCTGCTCGGACCGCTGCGACGCCGTCCGCTGGCGCAGAAGGCGCTCGGCAGTGTCTGGCTGGCGCTCGCCTGGCTGGCCGTCGTGCTGATCGTCCGCGGCGACGTGCGCCTGACCGCGCCCGAGCAATCGTTCAGCAAGGCCATCCTGATCTTCCTCGCGTGCAATGCCGCGTTCCAGGTCATCGACCTTGTCGTCTGGGACGTGGTGCTGAACCGGCGCATGGTGCGCGGGCGGCAGGTGTCGCGGCTCGTCATGCACGTGCTGGGCGGGTTGGCGTTGCTCGGGGCGGCGATGCTGGCGCTCTACAACCAGTTCCCCGACCAGGCGCGCGGCATCCTCGTTACGTCGACCGTCGTCTCCGCCGTCCTCGGCTTGGCGCTTCAGGACGTCCTCGGCAACGTGATCGGCGGCCTGGCGCTCGAGTTCGAGGCGCCGTTCCACATCGGCGACTGGGTGCGCATCGGCGATGTGGACGGTGAGGTCACCGGTATGAACTGGCGCACGACTGCGATTCGGACGCGCGACAACCACATCGTCTACCTGACGAACGGCAGCGTCGCCAAGACGGATGTAATCAACCTGTATCGGCCCGACCGCTCTGAGGCATGCGACCTGTTCATCGGCGTCGCCTATGATCACGCGCCGGGTGAAGTGCGGGAGGTCCTGCTGTCGGCCGTCCGATCGACGCCGGGCGTCCTGGCCGAGCCGGCGCCCTACGTCTTCGTTCACGAGTACGGCGATTTCGCGATCGTCTATCGACTGCGGCTGTGGTTCGACGATCACTGGGCGCTGCCCCGCACGCGCGACGGCGTGATGACGCGTGCCTGGTACCACCTTCAGCGCAACGGCATGGGTATCCCGTTCCCGATCCGCGACGTCCGACTCACGACGGTGCCCGCCGACGCGGCCGACACGCGGGCCGCACGGGCACGACAGGCCGTGACCGCCGCACTCACGCCGATCGATCTGTTCGCCGAACTCGACGCCCAGCAGGTGGCCCAGCTGGCCGCGGCGAGCCGACGCGTGACGTTTGCGCGCGGCGAGCGATTGTTCCGCCAGGGCGATGTCGGCGGGCCGCTCTACGTCATCGAGCGCGGACGCGTGCGCGTTGACGTCGCCGGAGAGGACGGCGGCGTCGTCACGGTGGCGCAACGATCGGCCGGCGAGCACTTCGGCGAGCTGGGCGTATTGACGGGCGCGCCCCGCTCGGCGACGATCGTCGCCGAGGACGAAACCGTGCTCGTCGAGGTGGATCACGCCGCGTTTGCCGGCCTGCTGCGGACCGATCCGCTCGTCGCCGAGCGCTTGGCGCGGGTGGTTTCACAGCGGGCGGAAGAGACGACGGCCCAGCTTGCCGCGGCCCGTCCGGCGGCGGACGAGCCGCGGGCCGTCGCGTCACTCCTGGCGCGGATCCGACACGTGTTCGGCCTCGGCTGAGCGGATGCGGGCGGCAACGGAGCGGCAACGAAGCGGAAACGGAGCGACAGGGGAGCGGCCCGCCGTCGGCGGCGTTTCTGTCCGACGCCGGGAGAAGTGCTTGTCTTTCCGACGCCAGGTGAAGTGTTTAACGGACGGGGCGCCATGCGTCGCCCCGACCCAAGGAGGTTAGGATGACTCACGGACGAAGAATTCGATGCGCGCTCGTGGCGGTGTGCGGTCTGGCGTTGACCGCGCCGAACGGCTTGGCGGCGCCCGGTGCGCCCGGGACCCCGCCCGACCAGCCGTCCGGGATCGGCGACCGGGCCGGCTTCGAGGTCCGCGGCGCGGCTGAGCTCGGCACACGGTCCGCCGTCCCCGACGCGCATCACGCCGCGCTCGCCACGGGCGTTCCGCGACCGGTCGTCTACGCGCGGGGCCGTGACGGCGGGCTGGCGCCGCACACGCTGCCGTCCGGCCTCGAGCTGGCCACCGCGGCGCAGCGTGCGACCGCCGGCAGCAAGGGCGCCCAGCCGATGTCGGGCGCCCACCTGGCGCAAGCTTCCGGCGACTGCAGCCCGGCGGACCTGGCCGACGGGACGACGAACGGCCAACTGGCGGACGGAGACTGCCGCTGGGGCCAGCTCACCGGCCTGCCCGACGTCTCCCTCGTGGACGTCTTCCGGCTGCGTCTCGCGACCCGGCAGCGCGTGCGCCTGAGCGGTCAGAGCGCCGCGTTCGCGGCCCTGCTCAGCCTGCGCGACGCGCGCTACGCGCCGATCGCCGACCGGGCAGCCGCAGCCGAAGGGCAGGCCGCCGCACTCGACCACGTGCTGCCGGCCGGCACGTACCTCCTGTTCGTCACGAACGCGGGCAGCGGGCCGGTGGCCACGGGCGCTTACAGCCTGTCGGTGACGCTGTCGGCCGAGGACGCGCCGACCGGGTGCGCGCCGGTGGTGATGACCGTCGGCGGAACGGTGACCGGCAACCTCGGTGCGTCCGGTTGCCTTGGCTACGACTACTTTCCGCGCCGCTGGTTCACCGGGGACGCTGCCCTGTACGCCGTCCAGCTGCCAACCGCCGGCGTCCTCACGTTGGACGTTGCCGCCACCGGCCACGTGCCGCCGCGCCTGGCCGTGCTGACCCGCACCGGCCTGACGACGATCGACGCGACGTTCACCGAGACGAATCCGGCGGCGTTGACCGAGCTCGACGTGCACCTGCCGGCCGGCCACTTCCTGATCCTGGTGTATGCCGATGCGCCGGATCAGGCGGGCGCGTTCCGCCTGACTTCGTCATTCGCGCCGCAGGCGGCGGCCTGCCTGCCGCAGCCCGCCGAGCTGAACACGGACATCGTGGCGACGTTGGACAACGACTGCCGTCTGGCCTACCTGAACAACGGCAGCTACTTCAATAACGCCGCCGACGTTCATGCACTGACGGTCCCCCAGGACGGCACGATCACGATCGGACTCGAGACGCGCGGCTTCAACGGCCACATGTACATCCTCGACGAGCTGAACCAGCAGATCGTCGACGGCTGGGTCGATGACGGCTTCAGCGCCCAGCTGCCGCCGGGACGGTTCCTCGTCGCCGTGTTCGCGGAGTCGACCGCCGTCGGCGGCTACACGCTGCGCGCCGACTTCGAGCCGCTCGGCAAGGCGTGCCACGTGCAGCCGCTGGGCTGGAACACACCGGTCGACGGCACGATCGATGCGACGGACTGCGCGGTGTTCGAGTTCAACGAGATCCTGCCCTATGACCGCGGGCTGGACGTGTACGTCCTCGACGTTCCGGCGCGCGGCGAGATCGACATCACGCTGTCCTCGACGGCGATCGACCCCTACCTCATGCTCTTCGGCGGACCGACCGCCACCGGAGGTGGGCTGGGCTACTTCCTGCCCTCGAACGACGACATCGACTCCATCCGCGACACGAACGCGCGCCTCCGGTTCCCGATCTGGCCGGGTCGCTACCTCGTCGCGGCGCTGGACTCACCGTTCGCAGACGTCAAGTCGACGGGCGCGTACCGCCTCGCGGCGACCTTCACGCCGCTTGCGGCGCCCGTCTGCGAGACCGCGGTCCTCGGGCTGAACGCGGAGCTGTCCGCCGAGCTGTCGGGCACGGAGTGCCGTGCGTTCGACCGCGATCCGCGTCACTACTCCGTCTCACACCAGGATCGATACCGCATCGAGGTTCCAACCGCCGGCGTGCTGACCGTCCTCATGACCGCGCCGTCGTTCTCCCCCCGCATCCAGCTGGCGATCGGCCCGTACGGCGATCCCATCGGTGCGGACGCCGACCCGGAGCAGGTGGGTCACCAGGCGCTGCTGCAGTTCGAGGCCGAGCCCGGCACGTACTGGCTCGACGCCGAGGCCGTCATCCGGACGCGGGCGATCACGGGCGCGTACACGCTGCAGACGACGTTCCAACCGCGTCCGACATGCGCGGCCGTCACCGACCTGGATCCGCTGCCGGCCGATCGCGCCGGCCAGATCACCGTCGACGATTGCGTGCTCGGCGACCCGCCGCTGCTCGCGCAGCTCATGTCGGCCGTCGATTACTACCGGATCACGCTCAAGGAGGTCGGCGCGCTGACGATCGACATGTCCTCGACCACGATCGACCCGGCCCTCTACCTGATCGACGCTCGCTGGGAGATCATCGACGCGAATGCCAACATCGACGAGCTCGACGCGAACAGCCAACTGCACTACGACCAGATCCGACCGGGCACGTACTACATCGGCGCGATCTCGACGGACCCGGGCCAGTTCGGCCCGTACCTGTTACGCGTGAACTTCGAGCCGTCGCCGCTCGACGTGCCGACGGCCGGCCCCGGGCCGAGCGCGACGCCGATCACGCCCGAGCCGACGCCGCCGTCGCCGACGCCGACCGATGAACCGGGCCCGGACCACACGATCTACCTGCCGTTCAGCGCCCGGCTGAAGTAGGCCGTCCGACAGCGGACGGCCGCCGTCGGATCGCGGCAGGGGCGCAGTGACGCTGCGCCCCTGCCGCCGCCGGGCCGATAGGCCCCGGCCCGGGATCGACGGCTGTTCGACGGATCAGCGCGCTCCGAGCATCGCCTGCACCGCGGCGCGCTCCTCGAGCAGTTCCGCACCGGTCGCGGCCAGCTTGGTCCGGTCGAAATCGGTGAGGGCGAGGTCGCCGACGACCTCGTAGCGGCCGCCGGTGACGCGGACGGGATAGCTGAAGATGACGCCCGTCGGCGTGCCGTAGGCGCCCGTCGACGGCACCGCCATGCTCGTCCAGTCGCCGTCCGCCGTGCCGCCGTGCCACGTCCGGACGTGGTGTATGCACGCGTTCGCGGCGCTCGCCGCGCTCGACTGGCCGCGGGCCTCGATGACGGCCGCGCCGCGCTGCTGGACGGTCGGGATGAAGGCGTCCTTCAGCCAGGCGTCGTCGTCGATCACGGCCGGCGCGGGGCGGCCCTGGATCGTGGCATGGAACGCGTCGGGGTACTGCGTCGAGCTGTGGTTGCCCCAGATCGTGACCTGCCGCACGTCCGCCACTTGAACGCCCGCCTTGGCGGCCAGCTGGCTCGCGGCGCGGTTGTGGTCCAGGCGGGTCATCGCCGTGAAGCGCTCCGCCGGCACGTCCGGCGCCGCGTGCATGGCGATGAGCGCGTTCGTGTTCGCCGGGTTGCCGACGGTGACGACGCGCACGTCCGACGCGGCCACCGCGTTCAGCGCCGCGCCCTGGCCGACGAAGATCTTGCCGTTCGCCTCGAGCAAGTCCTTGCGCTCCATCCCGGCCGACCGCGGCCGCGCGCCGACCAGCAGCGCCCAGTTCACGCGATCGAACGCCGTCCGCGCGTCGTCCGTCAGCACGATGCCGTGCAGCAGCGGAAAGGCGCAATCGTCCAGCTCCATCGCAACGCCCTCGAGCGCGCGCAGCGCCGGGGTGATTTCGAGCAGATGGACGATCACGGGCTGGTCCGGCCCGAACAGGTCGCCGTTGGCGATCCGATAGACCAGCGCATAGCCGATGTTGCCGGCGGCGCCGGTAACGGCGACGCGAACGGGCGTGTTCATGCAGTCCTCCTGACAGCAATCGACCCGGCCGACAAGGGGGGCCGGGCGCGCGGCGCAGGATAGGACCGTTGGACGAGCCGGTCAACGATCGGACGCGCCGCGCCCGCGCGCTTCGCGGGTGGCGGCGCCGACCGAGCGGCGACGTCCGTTGTCCGCACGGGCGGCTGTGTTATCGTTCGCCGCGCGCCGGCCGCGCACCGGACGGGCCGAGGCCGAACCACTGCAACGGAGAGCTCGCCATGCACGCCGACTCCACGGGCCGGGTTGGACGCATGCTCGATGCGATCGGGCTCGACACCCCGGCCGCGCGTGCGTGGGCGATGTACGATTGGGCGAACTCGGCGTATGCGACGACCGTCGCCGCGGCCGTGTTCCCGATCTACTTCGTGCGCGTGGCCGGCGCCGGTTTGCCGGAGGGGCGCGCCTACACGATCTGGACGCTGACGAACGGTTTGGCCTTGGCTGTCAGCGCCCTCATGGGACCGCTGCTGGGCGCGGTGGCGGACCGGCTCGGCATGACGCGGCGCTTCCTGTTCGGCTTCGCGGCGCTCGGCATCGGCACGAGCGCCCTGCTGGCCCTGGTCGGTCAGGGCGAGTGGCGGCTCGGCGCCTTCCTGTTCTCGCTCAGCCTGATCGGATTCTCGAGCGCCAACGTCTTCTACGACGCATTGCTCACGAGCGTCACGACGCCCGACAAGTCGGACCGCCTCTCCGCCGCCGGGTACGCGATGGGCTATCTGGGCGGCGGGCTTCTCCTCGTTCTGAACGTCCTCATGCTTCGATTCCCGCAGGCGTTCGGTCTGGCGGCCGGCACCGCCGCCGGAGCGCTCGACGCGCCGGCCACGCGCTGGGGCTTCGTGGCGGCGGCCGTCTGGTGGTTCATCTTCACGCTGCCGATGTGGCGCACCGTCCGCTCGCCGGAGGACGATGCCGTGCGCGCCACCGGGGCGCAGCCGGGATCGATCGGCGGCGTCGTGGGCGGCGGGCTGCGACAGCTTGCGGCGACGCTGCGCACCGCGCCGCGCCACCGCGACCTCTTTCTCTTCCTCGTCGCGTTCTGGCTGTTCTCGGACGGCATCGGCACGTTCCAGAAGCAGGCGGCCGCCTACGGGTCCGAGATCGGGCTGAGCGCGATCGGCATCATCGGCGCGCTCGTCATGACGCAGTTCGCCGGCGTGCCGTTCAGCTTCGCCTTCGGGCTGTTGGCTCGGCGCATCGGCGCGCGCCGCTCCCTGTTCATCGGGCTGTGGGCGTTCACGCTGATCAGCCTCCTCGCCCGCTTCGTCACCTTGTCCTGGCACTTCTACGCCCTGGCGTTCGGCGTGGCGATGGTTCAGGGCGGCACGCAGGCGCTCAGTCGCTCCCTGTTCGCCAGCCTCGTGCCCCACGGCAAGAGCGCCGAGTTCTTTGCGTTCTTCAGCGTCAGCTCGAAGTTCGCCGGCGTCCTCGGACCGCTGCTCATCGGCCTCATCAGCCTGACCGGCGTCGCCGCCCGCGAGTCGATCGTCGTGCTCGTCGTCCTGTTCCTCGCCGGCATCGCCGTCCTGACGCGCGTGGACTTCGCGCGCGGGCGTCAAGCGGCGCTCGACGCCGCGTCGTGACGCCGACGTCCGACCCCCAGGCGGATCGCCTGCCGACCCCCGACATCTTCCGTGCAACGCTTGCCCGCCACCCACCCGGCGCGTAGCATCCACCGTCGGTCGGGGTCACCCGGCCGGGTCTTGCCGGGAATCGTGGAGGGTGCAGGCCGTGGCCAAGCCGAGAGCGCTGATCGAGTGTGTCCCGAACTTCAGCGAGGGTCGCGACCCGGCCAGGATCGAGCGGATCGCCGACACGATTCGCAGTGTCGAGGGCGTCCGGCTGCTGGACACCGACCCCGGCAAGGCGACGAACCGAACGGTGATGACGTTCGTCGGTGCGCCCGAGGATGTCGTCGAGGCGGCGTACCGCGCGATCCGGGCGGCGGCCGAGGCCATCGACCTGCGGCGGCACACCGGCGAGCACCCGCGCATGGGCGCGACGGACGTCTGCCCGCTCGTGCCGATCAGCGGCATCGAAATGGCCGAGACGGCCGAGTGGGCACGGCGACTCGGCCGACGCGTCGGCGACGAGCTCGGCATTCCGGTGTACCTCTACGAAGCGGCGGCGTCCCGGCCCGATCGCCGCAATCTGGCCACGATCCGCGCCGGCGAGTTCGAGGGTCTGGCCGAGAAGATGGCCGACCCGGACTGGGCGCCCGATTTCGGCCCTTCCACGCCGCACCCGACCGCCGGCGCCACGGTCATCGGCGCGCGGGACTTCCTGGTGGCCTACAACATCAATCTGAACACGACCTCGACGCGCAGGGCGAACGCCGTGGCGTTCGACCTGCGCGAGCAAGGTCGCGTCGTCCAAGACCCGACGACGGGCAAGCCGGCCGTTGACGCCTCGGGCGAACCGCTCCGCGAGCCGGGTCGGCTGAAGGGCGTCAAGGGCATCGGCTGGTTCATCCCGGAGTACGGCATCGCTCAAGTCTCGTTGAACCTGACGGACCTGGCCGCGACACCGCTCCACGTCGCGTTCGACGCCGCCTGCGACGCCGCCGCCGCGCGCGGCCTCCGCGTGACCGGATCCGAGCTCATCGGCCTCATCCCGCTCGATGCGCTGCTGGCGGCAGGGCGCCACTACCTCGCCAAGCAGTCGCGCAGCCTCGGCGTGGACGACCGGACGCTCGTGCACATCGCCGTGAAGTCCCTTGGGCTCGACGACCTCGCGCCGTTCGATCCGCAGGCCAAGATCATCGAGCACGCCCTGGCGCGGCCGGACGACGAGCGGCTCGTGCGCATGGCCGTTCGCGATCTCGTGGCCGAGGCGGCGTCGGAGTCGCCGGCGCCCGGCGGTGGGTCGGTGGCCGGCGTCGTCGGCGCGCTCGGGGCCGCGATGGGGGCGATGGTCGCGAACCTCTCCGCCGGCAAGCGCGGCTGGGACGACCGCTGGGCGATGTTCTCCGACTGGGCGGAGCGCGGCCAGGCGGCGGCCAAGGAGCTGCTCTGGCTCGTCGACGAGGACACGCGCGCGTTCGACGACCTGCTGGCGGCCATGCGCCTGCCCAAAGACGACACCGCGGCTCTGGCTGTCCGCGCGGCCGCCATAGAAGCGGCCACGCAGCGGGCCATCGACGTGCCGCTGTCCGTCATCCGCACCGCGCTCGGGTCGATGGACCTGATGCTCGAGATGGCCGCGATCGGGCTGCCGAGCTCGATCTCGGACGCCGGCGTCGGCGCGCTGTGCGCCCGGACGGCCGTACGGGCCGCGGCCTTGAACGTTCGGATCAACGTGCCGGGATTGACGGACGCCGCGTTCGCCGCCGCCGCGTTGGCCGAGGCCGCGGCGGCCGAGGCGGCAGCGGCCGAGCGGGAGATCGAGACGCTGCGGCGCGTCGAAGCATCGATCCAGGGCACGACGGGTGGCTGACGCTGCCGCGGCCTCGCCGAACGTGTCCGACCTCAACCTCGACGCGCGATTGGAGGCCCAGCTCCGCTTCCTGGTGACCGTCGACGCGCTGAAGCACGTCGAACGTCGCACGTTGACCGCGGATGGCCGGCGCCTGGAGAACAGTGCCGAACACTCGTGGCACATCGCTCTTTACGTCCGCGTGCTGGCCGAGCACAGCCCCGAGCCGATCGACGTCGACCGGGTGATCTTGATGGCGCTCCTGCACGACATCGTCGAGATCGACGCCGGCGACACGTTCCTGTACGACGTGGCCGGCCGCGCCGCGCAGGTCGAGCGCGAGCGGGCGGCAGCCGATCGACTGTTCGCCCTGCTGCCCCTTGACCAGTCGACGCTGCTGCGGACGATCTGGGACGAGTTCTGCGCGGCGGAGTCGCCCGAAGCGCGCCTGGCCAACGTGATCGACCGACTGCAGCCGATCCTCCACAATTTCCTCACCGGCGGCGAGCGCTGGCTGGCCCACGGCATCTCGGTCGAGCAGGTCCGCACGATCAACCTGCCCGTGACGGACGGGGTGCCGCCCCTTGGAGACGTCGTGCGGCGGATCATCGCCCACGCCGCCGCGGCCGGGTGGCTGGTCGACGACGACGCGCCGGAACGTTGAACGGCGGGCCGACGACCGACGGTGTGCGCCCGGGCACCGGCCGCGGGGCGGCCGCCGACACGCCCGACGCCGCCACGGTGAATCGCTTGCCCCGTGGCTGGATCGTCCGGCTACCGTACGGACGGCCGCGGCGCGATCTCGTCGCCCTCGCCCTCGTCCTGACGTGCCAGCTCGTGCTGGCGACGGCGTACGCCCGGGCGACCCCGCCGTGGGAGACGCCCGACGAGCCGTGGCACATGGGTTATGTCACGTGGCTGCGGGCCACGCATCGGCTGCCGCCGCTGACGGCCGAGATGCTGGACACGCCGCTGCGCCAGGAAGCCAGCCAAGCGCCGCTGTACTACGTGCTGGCGGCGGCGGCGACGCTGCCGTGGTCGTTCGGCTCGGACGATCTGGCACGCGCGTTCGTCGAGAACCCGACGCGCTTCAAGGGGGTCGGCCTTGCGCCGCGGCAGCACAACTACGCGCTTCACGGCCCGTGGGACGACCCCACCGTGCCGATCATTCGCGCGCTGCGGGCCGCACGCGCCGTCGCCGCGCTGTTCGGCCTGCTGGCGGCATGGGCGACCTGGCGATTGGCCCGCACGCTTCGGCCCGACCGGCCGTGGTTCGCCGTCGCTGCCGGAGCGTGGGTCGCCTTCACGCCGCAGGTCCTGTTCCTGTCCGCCGCCGCCAGCAACGACACCGCGGTGGCCGCGCTGGCGACGCTGGCGCTGACCGCGGCCATCGCGTTCCCGGATCGACCGGGCGACGGGGCGGCGGCGCGGCTCGGGGCGTGGTACGGGCTGGCGGCGCTGGCGAAGTCGAGCGCGCTGGCGCTCGGGCCGATCGTGGCGGTCAGCGTGGTGTTCGGCGCCTGGCGCAGCCGATCGTCGCGCGGCGTCGCGGCGGGCGTGGTGCGTTGGGGGGCGATCTCGCTCGTCGCGGCCATGGCGACGGGCGGGTGGTGGTACGTTCGCAATCTCGTTCAATACGGGACGCTCTTCGGCCGATCGCTCCACCTGGCGATGCCGTGGGCCCACCGCGTGCCGCACAGCCTGGCGCGTCTGGCGCGCGACGATGCGTTCGACCTGCTGTTCATGTCGTACTGGGGTGTGTTCGGCTGGGGCACGGTCCGGTATCCGCGCTGGGTGTACGACGGCGCGCAGCTCGTCGTGGCGGCGGCGGCGGTCGGCGGCGTGGTGGCGGGTGCGGCGTGGTGGCGCGCGCGTCGGGTGGGGGGCACCGGCGAGCATGGTACGGGCGATGGCGGCGGCACCGGCGTTGACGGCGATGGCGGAGTGGGCAATGGGGAGCGGATGGGCGAAGGGCGTCCGTGGTGGGGATACGGGCTGTGCGGCGGGTGGTCGGCCGTCTCGATCGTGACGCTCATCGTGTGGATGCGGCAGGTCGAAGCGAACTGGGGGCGGTTGCTGTTCCCGGCGCTGGGCGCGCTCACCGTCCTGATCGTGGCGGGCCTGGTACGGCTCGCGCCGCGCGGCACATGGGCGGCGGTCGCGATCGGCGGGCTCGTCATCTGGTCGGTGACCGGCCCGCCGATCGCGCTGCGCAGCGCCTACGGTCCCCCGCGGTACTTGTCGGAGGACGAAGTCCGAGCGCTCGACGACCGCGTGGACTGGCGCATGGACGACGCCGTGACGCTTCTGTCGTTCTCCGCGCTCGAACCGACGGCGGCGAACCCGGGCTTCTGGCCGGTGCGCCTTTGCTGGCAGGCGATCCGGCGCCCCGACTTCGAACCGAGCGCCTTCGTTCATATCGTCGGCGCGGCGGACGCCATCGTGGCGAGCTACGACGGCACGCCCGGCGGCGGGACGTGGCCGGGCGGGGCATGGCGGCCGGGGGAGGCGGTGTGCGAGCGCATCGACGTGGCGATCGGTCAGCCGGGGCAGCCGGTTCCGGCGCCGGCCGTCTACCGTGTGGCCGTCGGCATGTTCGACCGCGACAGCCAGGAGCGGATGGCCACCGTCGATCGCGATGGCCTGCCGGTCGTCGGCAACTTCGTCGGGCACGTAAAGGTGCGCGGAGCCGGTGGTGAGCGATCCGAGGATTTCGTCAGGGACGACGTCCGATTCGGCGACAACGGCGTCGACATTCGGCTCGTCGGCACTTCGGCCGTGCCCACGTCGGTTTGCGCAGGCGAAACGCTGGAGTTTACGCTCATGTTCAACGTAGACGCCCCGCCGGCCGAGGATCTGCAGCTCTTGGTTCACCTTCGCCGGGTGGGTTCGACAGCATCCGTGGCACAAGCGGACGGTCCGGTCATGCAGGCCGGGCTACCCTACCCGTCGAGCGCATGGGCGCGAGGCGAACACCTGGACGATGTTCGCACGATCGAAGTGCCGCCGGACACCGAGCCGGGCGCGTACGTCGTTGCCGTCGGCTTCTATCGTCTGAGCGATGGGTTGCGGCAGCCGGTGCGCGTGTCCGGTACGGACGTCGCCGACCGCGCCTACGAACTGCGCGCTCCGATCGAAGTGCGGCCGTGCCCGTGAGCACGCAGCCCCGCTCGCCGCGGCCCGTGCCGGCGTCGCGGCTCGCGGGTTGCGCGGTCGCAGCCCTGACCCTGCTGGCGATCGCCATCCGGCTGCACGCACTGGAACACCAGCCCCTGTGGAGCGACGAGGGCCTCAGCCTCCACCGCGCCGGTCTCGGCCTGCTTGATCTCCTGCGCGGCCGGATCGTCGTCGACGGCTTTGCCACGACGGATCCCATGCCGCCGCTGTACTTCCTGGCGCTGGCCGCGGGCCGGTTCGTGCTCGGCGCCGGCATCTGGGCACAGCGCTTTGTCGGCGCCGCGCTCGGCGTAACGGCCGTGCCGCTGGCCTGGGTCGCCGGCCGCCGCCTGTTCGGCCGCGGTGCCGGCATCGCGGCGGCGATCGTCATCGCCGTCGCACCGTTCGTCGTCTGGTACGGCCAGGAGCTCCGACCGTACGCCGTGGTCATCCCGTGTGTCCTCGCGCTGACGGCGTTGGCGGCCGGCCACGGCGATCCGACCGCGCGGGCGCGGCGCTGGGCGGCAGCCTCGGCCGTCGGCGTGCTCGTCCACCCGTTCGTCGGGTTCGTGGCGCTGGCGCAGGCGCCCTTCGTGCTGCCTTCGGCGTGGCGACGGGCGGCGCCGCGTCGGCGGTGGGCGGCGGCGGCCATCGCGGGCGCGGCGGCACTCGTCGCGCTGCCGCGGCTGGCGGCGATCCTCGGCGGGCCGACGCAGGTGGACTTCGCGCCGGTGGACGCGCTTGTCGTCATGCGTCAGGCGCTGGCGGCGTTTGCGGTGGGCATCTCGCCGTCGCTGGATCACCCGATCGCCCGCAGCGCTCCATTGGCGCTGCTGGCGATCGCCGGCGCCGGCGTCGGCCTCTCGGACGCGCGTACGCGGCGCGGCGCGGCGCTGACGATCGCCGGCCTCGCCCTGCCGATCGTCGGCGTGCTCTGTCTGTCCGCCGTCAACCCCCTCTACAACGGCCCGCGGCATGTCCTGCCGGCCCTGCCCGCGTTCGCGCTCCTTGTCGGGGCGAGCGCCCGGCTGCCGACGGCGATCAGGCGCGGGTTCGATCGGCGCCGGCCCGATCGGCGCGGGCTCGATCAGCACGGGCTCGATCGGCGCGGGCTCCATCAGCGCGGACTCGATCAGCGCGGGCTCGATCAGCGCGGGGGCGCAGCGGCGCTGCCCCTTGTCGGGAGGACGGCCACCATCGCGTCCGTCGCGTCCGTCGGATCCGTCGCGGCCCTGCTGGCGGCCGCGACGATGGGGCTGGCCGTGTCGTGCGCCCAGCTGCAGCGCCAGTTCGGCGCTTCGGATTATGTCAAAGACGATCTCCGGAGCCTCGTCGCCGACCTGGCGGTGCGCTATGTGCCGGGGGACCGGATCGTCCTGCACGACGCCCTGATCGGCTTCACGTTCGACGCCGAGGCGGCGGCGCTCGGCGTCGTGCTGCCATGGGTTCCGGTGCCCCACTTCCCGAACGAGGATCGACACGCGGCGGAGGCGCGGCTGCTGGCGATGGTGCCGGCGGCCGGCGGGCGGGTCTGGTTCGTCGACCGGCCTTCACCGCGCGGCGGGTTCGAGGGCGAATCGCTCGTACAGGCCGCCGACAAGCGGTGGGACCTCGTCGAGCGGCGGCAGTACGCGCGGATGTGGTTGCGGGTCGGGCTGCGCGAGTACCGGGTGGGCGGTTGGCCGACGCAGGTTTCGCCGCGGGCGGCGACGGGCGCCATCGTCACGTGGTCGAACGGGCTGGCGTTGAACGACGCGGCCTTCGAGCGGCCGACCGTCGCGGCCGGACAGCGGCTCGGGCTGGTGACCCGCTGGCAGCCGCACGCGCCGCTGGCGGGTGAGGTGGACTTCGAGGTCCGGCTCCGGGACGCGCAGCACGGACGGGCGATCAGCCTCGGCGCGGACCAGCTGCTGCGCGATCGCGACCTCGAGGACACGCCGCCGGGCTCGATCGTCGAGATCGCGCTGCGGGCCGGCGTACCGATCGACACGCCGCCGGGACCACACGACGTTCAGCTTCGAATCCGCGACGCACGTGTGAGCAGCATGCCCGTCGAGCCAGGCGCGAACGGATCCGACGACAAGAGCGGACCCGACGAGAACTGGCGTAGCGTGGCGCGCGTCGATGTTGGGCCGCCGGTGCTGGCACCCCTTGCGCTTCGACGGCTGGCGAGGCGCGAGACGTCGGGTTTGGCGACGGAAAGCCCGGCCGGCGGCCCATGAACCGCCGTTCGCCTGCAATGCCCGCCTTGTCAGCCGCGCGCCCATCGACTACGCTAGCCGCAGCGCCGTATCGCCCTCATCTGCGGGCCGTCTGATCCGTGATGTCATTGTTTGCGCCGCCGAAGCAGCCGCCGCAGCCGCATCGCACCCTCCGCACCGCATCCGCGCCGTCCAGGCTGCCGGTCGCGCGCCATGCCCTGCGCGCCGTGATCGTGGCCGCGGCGATCCTGGCCACGATCCTCGACATGTCGGCCCGTCGTACGCCATCGACCACGCAAGCCTCCGACCCGGCACCCGACCTGCGAGGCAGCTGGCGCAGCGTTGCCAACGGCGACCGTGTGAACGCGATGCACAAGGACGGCGACACGCTGTGGGTCGCCGCCGATGCCGGCGGGCTCGTGCGCTGGTCCGTGGCCGCCGGCACGTACGTGCAGTACCTGCATCCGCAGACCCCGCTGCCGGACAACACGGTGTTCGACGTCGCACCGGCGGTCGGGGGGGGGGTGTGGGCCGCCACGGCCCGCGGGCTCGTGCGCTTCGTACCGGAGCGCGAACAATGGCAGGTCGTCACGCCCGCGACGTCGCCCGGCATGCCGGCGCGCGTCGTGACCGCCGTGGCGCCGCTGGCGGACGGGACGTTGTGGGTCGGCTTCGCGCAGGAGTGGGACGCCGGCGCGCCCCACCCGGCGTCGAAGGACGGCAGCGTGCGCGGCGCCTTCCGGTCGGGCGGCATTGCGCGCTTCGACCCGGCCGCCAACGCGTGGTCGTCCGCCAGCCAGGCGGAAATCGTCACGCTGCCCGGCGATCCGCTGGCCGATCCGCGGTTCAAGACGCTGCCCTCGGACAACGTCACGGACTTGGCGCTCGACTCCGAGGGAACGCTCTGGGTCGGGACCCGGCCGTACTACGCCTGGGACGCCAGCAACTGCCACGAGAGCGACTGTCTCGGGCAGACGGACTTCTGGGTGCTCACGGGCGGCGGTCTCGCGGCGGCCAAGGAAGGCGCGTGGCGGCGCTGGTATCCGACGGCCGAGACGGACACGGCCTGCTACGACCGCACGATCTGGTCGCTGGCCGCGGACGCCGACGGGCGGATGTGGGCCGCCACGCAAGGTCACGGCGTCCTGTTGATGCGCGGTTTCGGCCAGGCGTGGTCGTGCTCGAGCGGACAGGCGTATTACATCAAGCCGCGCGGCCGACCGGACCCCGGCGTGCGCGGGCTGCAGGGCAACGTCGTCCGCGCCGTCGCGGTCGAGGCCGGCACCGGTCGGATCTGGCTGAGCCAGGGCGAGGGCACGGACGTCGGCCTTGGCCTGACCGTCCTCGACCCGAAGGCCACCTATGACGATTCGCCCGGGTCGCCGAGCTGGTTCGACTCGGACGATGTCTACACCCCGTGGAGTATCGGTGAGCCGTCCGCGCGCAACCGCCGTGCATCGGCGATCGTGATCGACGACGGTCGACCGATCGTCGGCACGATCGATGACCGTAGTGGGGACGGCGACGGGGTGTGGCTGGCCGGACACGCGGCCGAGCCGCCGGCACCGCCGGACTGGCGAGCGCTGCGAACCGCCGACGCCGGGCTGCCGTCCAACCAGATCACCGCCCTGGCGGACGACCCGCTCGGCCAGACGACGTGGTTCGCCACGAAGAACCGCGGCGTCGCACGCTGGCAGCGGGCGTCCGACACTTGGACGTGGTGGCGCGCCTTCCGCGAGGTCGGCCGCGCGGCGCAGGTCACGCGTGCAGCCGTCAAGGGCGAGGCGACGGCCCTCGTCGGCATTCCATCGGCGGCGGCCTTCGAAACGTTGTTTCCCGAGGCGCTCGACCTCGTCCGCCTGGGGAGCTCACCGACGATCCACACCGTCATGGCGTTCGCTCCCGATAGCGACGGACTGAGCGGCCGGCTGACGCTCTCGCCGACGCTGAACGCCGATCTCGCGGTCGGGGACGCCGTCGTGCGCGTGACGCGCGGACCGGCCGGCGACCGGGCCACGCAGATCACGCTCCGCAACGGCAGCGAGCCCTGGATGTCGGCGCTGCGCAACGATGCGCTGTTCCAGATGACGGGCACGCCGCCGAGCTGCCCGGACTACCCGGACTGCTGGCTCGACGGTGGCCTTGCCGGCCTCGTCGACGACGTATGGCGGGTGTACGACCCGCGCAACAGCCCGCTCGACTACCGCGAGGCGGTCGCCGTCGAGGCGGACCGCGACGGGCGCGTCTGGGTCGCCGACGGCAATCTCGTGGCGACCGGCTTCGGGCTGGCCGTCCTCGACCCGGCCGCCGGCACGTGGCGCAAGCACCAGGTGACGGCCGACTTCAATGCCGGCAACGGCGTGAGCGACCTGGCGATCGATCCCGAGACCGGTCACGTCTGGACGGCGCACTATCCGGTGGAGCGGCGCGTGGCGATCGGGCCGGGCCAGCCGGAGCAGATCGTGGTCGCCGGTGGCGGCGTTGCCCGGTTCGACGGCAGCCGCTGGAAGTCCTGGACGAAGAAGGACAGCGCTTCGACGATGGGCACGTACGGCGACTACGGCGTCTACAACGCGGTGACCGTCGACCGGTCGCGCGGCACGGTCTGGGCCGGCGGCTGGTCGACGCTCGGCAGCGTCTTCCATTGGCCGCGCGGCGAGAACGTGCATGCCCAGTTGGACGCCTGCCCGCTGGCCACGTGCCGCGCGCGCGACTGGGTCGGCAAGCGCTGGCTGAACGACGGGCTCGTCAGCGCGCTCGGCGTCGACCCGACCGGCCGGTTGTGGGTCGGGACCCATCGGCACGGGCGGGGCGTGCTGCCGCCGATCGGCGGCGTCAAGCTGCTCATCGGCGACGCCTGGCACCACGTGTCGCCGGACGCGAGCGGGATCCCGTCCGGCCAGATCGCCGCGGTCGAGGTCGACAGCCCGTCGGCCTGGATCGGGACGCTGCGGCACGGTGCCGCGGTGTACGAGGAGGCGGTGGTGCCCACGGCCACGCCAACCGCATTCGTTCCGACGGCGGCGCCCACGTTGACGCCGACGCGGACACCCGACCCGTCACCGTCACCCTCCCCGTCGTCTTCCCCGTCGCCCGACGCGAGTCCGACGGGCGGAGGGACGGAGCCGACGCCGACCGATCCTGCAGACCCTACCCCATCGCCCACGGCGACGATGCCGATCGAGGCAACGCCCGACCGCCCACCGAGCGCGACAGCGGCCGCCACGCCGCCGATCGAGGCGACGCCGTCGCCCGCACCGACGTCGCTCGGCCGCTGCCCGGCGACGGGGTGCGTGATCCACCTGCCGACGCTTTGGCGCCTCAACCGGCGGCGGTAGCACAGTACTCTGTCACTGAACACGGTTCGGATATCCGATACAAGCAGCGATCCGCAGACTCTGCCGTGACAGAGCGTGCTAGCCGTCGATCCCCATCATCCGCCCGAACTCCTCCGCCAGCTCGAACGCGGCGCGAACGTTGCGTGGGTTGCGGGAGTTCAGGTACTCGACGTTGATCCCGAGCCGGTCGGCCGGGATCCCGATCTCGCCGGCAAACGTCGAGAGGCGCTCCCAGACGAGCGTGAGCTGGGCGATCGAGGCGTCCACCATGCTGCGGGCGCCGCGCAAGGTTCGCTCGACGTCGCGCGGCACGTAGACGCCGAGGGCACGCAGCGCGAAGTTGAGGTCGTCCTCGCCGACGAAGGGCGAGAACGTCAGGAAGATCTTGGGGAACTGATCGAGCGGGATCGTACGGACCATGTCGAGCAGCAGGCAGCTCATCCACTCGCCCTCGTACAGAAGCTGCGTCGTGTAGAACGAGAGCTTCGACTCGGCGATCTTGAGCTGCAGCCGCGCGAGCTCGTCGTAGCTGGCCGGGCGCGGAACGAACTCCTTGCGGCGCGTCGGAATGATGATGCCGCCGCAGTGGAATCCGCGGCCGCGGGCGATCTCGGAAGCTTTCGCGACGTCGAGGGCCTGCTCGCCGTAGCGCTTCTGCGACGCGTCGCCGCCGACGAGGACGACGTCGCGGACCCCCATTGCCTCCGCCGCATCCAGCCACGCGGCGAACGGCTCGGCCTCGGTGGCGACGCTCACGCGGTACAGGCTCAGCGGCTTGGACGCCTGCGTCTGCAGCCAGCGCGCAAAGTCCAGATTGCCGACGCGCTCAACGCTCGAGCGGTGGAACTCCCCGTCGTCCTGGATGTCCGGCACGGAGAGCGCATCGAAGCGCGTGTACGCCCGCAGGCAGTGCTCAAGGATGGCGTACGCCTTGTCGCGGTGCTGAATGAGCGGCGGCGTGGCTTCCATGATGACCCGGGCGTCGGCGAGATAGCTATCCATCGAAGGCCACGAGGCGGTCGGGCGCGATGTCGCGCAGGAACGGCAGCGCCGCATCCTTGTCGGACACGATCGGTGACGTGGAGGGCCACGGGATCGCGAGGTCGGGGTCGTCCCACCGAACGCCGAACTCCGCGGCAGCGGCGTAGCCATCCGTACACTTGTAGCTGAAGACCGCCGACTCGGTTCGGACGAGGAAGCCGTGCGCGAATCCGGCCGGCACCCAGAACTGGCGGAGCGTCTCGCCGCTCAGCTCGACGGCCGCCCACTTGCCGAACGTCGGCGAGCCGCGGCGCACGTCCACCGCCACGTCCCACACGGTGCCTTCGAGCACGGTCACGAGCTTGCCCTGCGGTCGCGGGTTCTGGACGTGCAGCCCGCGCAGCACGTCGCGCCCCGAACGAGAGACGTTGTCCTGCACGAACGTCGACGGCAGACCGAGCGCGGCGTAGCGTTCGGCCTGCCATGTCTCGACGAACCAGCCCCGGCCGTCGCGGAAGACGCGCGGTTCGAGGATCAGCACGCCCGGGAGAGCCGTTGGAATGACGTTCACGATCGGCGATTCTATCGCGTTGGGCCGCTGTCTCCTAGTACACCACCACCGGACATGCGCGGAGTGGCTACCGGAGCGCGGATCCTGGAGATTCTGCTGTGGTTGTGGACGTGCCGGCGGCGGCCGAACCGATGGCCAGGCCGCCCACGTGCTGGATGGCCAGCACGGACGGGCGCGGCGGCGCCGTGCCGTCCGGGAAGAGGCTCGACGGCGCCGCGAACGTGCTGCCTTCGCCCGGGTGCTGGATGGAAAGGAAGAGCGTGGTGTCGTTGGGCGTGAACGCGTGGCCCGTAACCTCGGCGCCGGCCACGGCGCTGAAGAACCGCCGCACCCGGCCGCGCTCCGGACCGTCGACCGACACGACGAACAGCCCGTCGTTGATGCCGAACGCCTCGGCCTGCCCATCCGTGGCAATCCAGAGGTTGCCCGCGTGATCGAACGCCAGGTTGTCCGGGCAGCTGATCCGCGAGATCCCCCCGGTGGTCGGGTAGCCGGCGAAGTACGTCGTCGGATCCGCCGGGTCGCCGCAGACCAGGAAGAGCTGCCACCGGAATCGCCGCCCGGCGTGATCGTCTCCGTCCTCGATCAGCTCGATCACGTGCCCGTGCTTGTTCTCGACCCGCGGGTTCGCGGGGTCCACCTTGGGCTGGCCGGGTACACCGCGCTGGGCATTCTTCGTGAGGGCGATGTAGACCGTGCCGTCCGGCGCGATCTCGATGTCCTCCGGCCGATCCATCTTCGTCGCACCGACGAGATCGGCGGACTTGAGCGTGTTGATCAAGACGTCGCCCTGTGTGGGAAGACCGTTGACGCTCGTAAGCGGACCCTGCCCATGCACGAGCGGCAGCCAGTCACCGCTCCCGTTCGCGTTGAAGCGCGCCACGTGCAGCGTTCCCTCGTCGAGCAAGTCGCGGTTGGCCGTGCGGTCGTGCGGGTTGAAACGGCCGCGGGTCACGAACTTGTAGACGTACTCAAAAGCCGTATCGTCACCGGAGTACAGCGCCACCTGCCCCCCCCGGGCGACGACGGAGTTCGCCGCCTCGCGCCGCATCCGACCGAGTGCCGTCCGTTTGCGCGGCACCCACTTGGGATCGTACGGATCGACCTCGACGACCCAGCCGAAGCGATAGGGTTCGTGCGGGTGGCGGCCGAGGTCGAACCGGTCATCGTGCCTCTCCCATGCCCACTTGGAAGCGCCGATCGCGACCCCTGAGCGGGCATGATTGAGCAAGTCCTCGTCGTCGCCTGTCAGGCTCCGACGGTTGCCGAACGCGTCATGGAAGTTCTCCTCGGCGGAGAGCACCGTCCCCCACGGCGTGCGCCCGGCGGAGCAGTTGGCGAACGTGCCGCGCACGGTGCGGCCGAGCGGGTCGGCCGCCGTGCGCAACAGACGGTGTCCAAGCGCCGGACCGGTGAGCTGGCACTCCGTTGTGCCGGTGATCCGCCGGTTGTATGGGCTGCCGAGCACCGGTCGCCACTCACCCCCTTCATGGACGACCTCAACGATCGACAGGCCAAGGCTCTCGAGCTGCACGGCCACCTGCTGGGCGGTCGGCAGCGCGGCGTTGTAGTTCGGAAACATCAGCTCGGGATTCGTGTACTCGTGGTTCACCACGAGCAGTCCGCGCCGCCACGACTCGGAGGTCCGCGGGAGCGGAAAGTAGCCGACGAAGTCACAGTTGTAGCCGAACTGGCGCGCCTGCGCCGCGGCCGTCTGCCGCAGCGGGTCGAACGCCGGCGCATCGGGGAACAACGGGTCGCCCCACCGTAGGAGGACCGAGGCGCGATGCCCATCGGCCAGCGCCATCCGGTCGCCGGTCGTGCTCGCCACGTGCCCGAAGCCAAGCCGGCTCTCGGCCGAGGGTACGACGCGGTTGTGGACGGTCGGCAGGTAGATCGTGAGCCCCGCCATGGCCGTGCTGCGCAGGAAGTCACGTCGCGACCAGCGTCGCGCGACGACGTCGGCGAACGGTTCGCCCGTTCCACCCGCGCTCAACACCCCGTCGTCCGGCTCTTCGATCTCGATGTCAGGCATCGGGTGTGGTCGTCCACGCGGCGGGGTGATGAATCGTACGCGATCCATGATCGCGCTCGCTGTCATTCCGACATTCGATCGGCGGCACGGAGTTTAGGCGCCTGCCAAACGTCGGTCAACGCCCTCTCTCCGCCCCAACGGACGATCGACTGTCGCCATTGCGACCTCCCGACCCGACGCCACGACGACGCGATGCCACGGCTGGGCCACCAGCGCTCCGCCGCGGCATCTTGCCGGTCGCGGCGATTGGCATACACTCAGGCGCGGCGCCGGGCAATGCCTGGCGCTGATCGTGTTCGCTCCGCGCGCGGGTGGACATTCGGGTCGTCGGACCTGCCCGCCATACGGTGAACCCGCCACAAGGTGACCCCAACCATGAGCCAGATCAGCTTCTTCGACCAGGTCAACCGGAACTTCGATCGAGCCGCGGCGTTGACCGATCACAGCGAGACGCTCTTGTCGCTGATCAAGCAGTGCAACAGCGTCTATCACATGACGTTTCCCCTCAAGCGCGATGACGGCTCGATCGAGTCCATCCATGCCTGGCGCGTCGAGCACAGCCACCACAAGCAGCCCACCAAGGGCGGCATCCGCTTCGCCGACGCCGTGAACGAGGACGAGGTGATGGCGCTTGCGGCACTGATGAGCTACAAGTGCGCCATCGTCGACGTGCCGTTCGGCGGCGCCAAGGGCGGCATCCGGATCAACCGTCACAACTATTCCGATCGTGAGCTCGAGCGGATCACGCGCCGCTACACGTTCGAGCTCGTCAAGAAGAACTTCATCGGTCCGGGCGTCGATGTGCCGGCGCCCGACTTCGGGACGGGCCCGCGCGAGATGTCGTGGATCGCCGACACGTACATGGCGATGGTGCCGGGCGAGCTGAACGCGCTCGGCTGCGTCACCGGCAAGCCGGTCGCGCAGGGCGGGATTCGCGGCCGGACGGAAGCCACGGGCCGCGGCGTGTACTTCGGGGTGCGCGAGGCGTGTGACGTACCCGAGGACATGGCGCGGCTCGGCCTGACCGTCGGCCTGTCCGGCAAGCGCGTCATCGTGCAGGGGCTCGGCAACGTCGGCTCCCATGCGTCGCAGTTCCTGCAGGACGGCGGCGCGATCATCGTCGCCGTCGCCGAGCGCGAGGGTGCGGTCCACAACCCGGACGGGCTGGACGTGCGGGCGCTCATCGCCCACCGGACGGCCACGGGCTCGGTGGCCAACTTTCCGGGCAGCACGTACATCGCCCGGTCCCTCGATGCACTCGAGCTGCCGTGCGACATCCTGGTGCCGGCCGCGCTCGAGAACCAGATCACCGAGGAGAACGCGCCGCGGATCCAGGCCAAGATCATCGCCGAAGGCGCCAACGGACCCACGACGTCGCGTGCCAGCGAGATGCTGGCCGAACGCGGCGTGCTCGTCATCCCGGACTCCTACCTGAACGCCGGCGGCGTCGTCGTGAGCTACTTCGAGTGGCTCAAGAACCTGTCGCACGTCCGCTTCGGTCGAATGGAGCGACGCTTCGAGGAGTCGGCGTATCGCGGCTTGCTGCAGGCGATGGAGTCGATGACCGAGAAGCGCCTTTCCGAGGTCGAGATCCGCGCGCTGGCCAAGGGCGCCTCGGAGGAAGACATCGTCCAGTCCGGCCTCGAGGACACGATGGTCGATGCCTATCGCCAGATCCGGCGCATCCAGCACGAGCGCAAGGATTGCCCGGACCTGCGAACGGCGTCGTTCGTCAGCGCGATCGACAAGATCGCGCTGTGCTACTCGGAACTCGGCATCTTCCCGTAGGCACGACTTGCCGTCGGCACAACGGGCGCGTTCGAATCCGAGTTCGCGTCATCGCGCCGAACATACGCTGCATGCGATCGTCGAGCAGAGACGAGCGAAATGGGCCGGCGCACGTGGCGCCGGCCCATTTCGCTTGCTGCGCGATTGCGCGGTCGCGCTGCGCGATCAGCGCTTGAAGCGGTAGCCGAACGGAAGGTAGATCTGGTTGCCGCCGGTCGTCGGCGGTCGCGTCGGCGTCGGGACCGGGCCGACGGAGTCGCCGGTCTCGGCCACGAGGATGTGGCCGTTGGTGGTGTCCGTCTCGATCCGGACGCCGCTCACGTCGGCCATCGACCAGTCCGCCCGCGGCGGTACGTCGCCGACGCCGAAGCTGAACGCGCCGGTCGGATCCGAGCCGCGATCGAAACCGATCGTCCGCCCGCTCGCGAGCCGCAGGTAGACGCGGATCTGGCGATCCGCCGTCGTCGTGCCGCGGATCGTGCTGGCGGGGCCGGGGCTCCAGTCGAAGTCGAGCTCCTCGACGGCGATGTCGGCCGTGTCGCCGCTGGCCTCGAGGTGGACCGTCATGCCGGGCTCCAGCGACAGCGCCTGACCGCCGGCGTCCTTGACGCGGACGTCGAACCGCCCGGCGGCGTTGGCCACACCGGCCGCGTTGCCGCGTGCGGTGCCGTCCGCCGCCTTGACCGTCACGACCACCGGACTCGACGGCAGCGCCTGGCCGGCGACGCGGTCCGTGTGGACGTAGACCTCGCCGCGCGCGCGGTACGCGTGGCGATAGACGTAATGCCCGTCGGCGGTGAACATCCCGATCTCGAAGCCGTCGCCCGGATCGCGCTGGAATCCGGGGATCGGCTGGAACTGGAACCGGCCCTGGGCATTCGTCAGCGCGAACTGCACGCCCCCACCGCCGCCGGGGCCGCCCCCGCCCGGCCCGCCGCCGGTGAGGTCGAGGCACCCGCCGGCCGGGAACTTGCGCAAGACGATGGTGCCGGCCGGGAGCGTGCCGGTGAGCTGCCCGGTCGTCCAGTTCACCGAGACCGTGAGCGGGGGCAGCGTGACGCTGACGTCCTTTGCCCCGAGCTTGGCCTTGACGATCTGGCCCGCCGCCGTCGTGACCGCCGCGCCACCCTTGGTCAATTCGAAGTCGAACTGCGAGTTGTAGCCGGCCGGCCCCTCGGCATGACCGAGTGCCGCACCACCGGCGTCGCTCAGATCCGCCGTCACGGCATCACGCGGCGCCCCGACGAGGCCGCAGGCGTGGCTGCCGCCGTGCTGGGCGACCAGGATCGGCACGTAGCGCGTCATCGAGACGCGGTGGCCGATCGGCACGCGGTAGATCAGGTTGGCCCGCGAGCCGGGCTGGACGTTGTAGGGAGGTTGGAAGCTCTGCGTCCACGTCCCGTCGGCATTGATCGTCGGTTCGGCGTTGCGGTTGCCGCCGAAGCCGCCCCCGCCCCCGCCCGGCCCGCCGCCGATGACCGGCCGCGCGATCGCGTCGCCGACGTTCAGCTCCAGGTGGCCGCCGGGCGTCGCCCGCCCGGAGACGCTGTTCGCCTCCTCGTCGAACGCCACGGTAAGCTCGGGAATCGTCATCTCGAGCGTCTCGGCCGGCGCTCCGGCCGGGACGACGCGGACGATGTCGCCCTGCTTGGGACGAACGCGCTCGCCCGTGCCGTCGACCATCGTCACGGAGAAGATCGCGTCGACGTCCGTCTTGGCCGAGCCGGTGTACAGCGTCCGGCCGCCCGAGAGGACGGTGACGGCGACATCCGCTAGCGGCCGCCACGACCCGACGAGCGTGCCGGTGTCGAGGTCGAGGCGCAGGCCGGGCACGAAGATCTGGCTGAGGATCGTATGGCCGCCCTCGTCGATGTTGAACGTGATGCTGTCGTTGTGCTGGAGGTCGAACGTGCCGCTGAAGCTGTGGCTGAAGTTCCCGGTGCCATCCGAGACCGCCTCGGCCGTCGCGTCGTCGCCGATGAGCGGCCGGACGACGTCGATGCCGACGGTCTTGCCCGGCGCGGTGACGCCGTTCACGAGGTCATCGGCCACGAACGCGACGCCGCGCAGCTCGGGGACGACGAGGTTGAACACGTCGTCGCCGACGGTCGCGCGCAGTGTGTCCCCGACCTGGATCCGCACGGGCTGGTCGGTCGTGTCGGTCAGGTTTACGAACCAGTTGCCGCCAAAACCGCCTCCTCCGCCGCCGCCGGGGCCGCCGCCGCCCCCGCCGATGTTCGCCAGGCCCGTCGCCACGACGACGCCCTTGTTGTCCACCAGCTGCAGGCTCGCCGAGCGGCTGGTGGGTCCGTTGCCGCTGACGAACGTGTCGTTGATCTCGAGCGACATCCGCACCGCCGCCCACGACGAGACGAGTTCGTGGCCGCTCAGCAGGCGGACCGCCACCTCGCCCGCCATCGGGTCGTCGATGTCCAGCGTGCCGGCAAAGTCAGCCACGTACCGACCGGAGGTGTCGACGGGCACGGTCTTGCGGGTCGTCTGGCCGCCCAGCTGGCGCGACACCGTCACGGTCGTGCCGGCCGGCGCCTCACCGGAAACGCGGTCGGAGGCCTTGTCCGTCATCGCCGTGACGTTGCCCACCGGAATGATGATCGGATCGCCCGCCACGAAGTTCACCTCGACGCGGTCGCCGACGGCGATCGCGTTCGCCCCGCCGAAGGCGACGCCGTACGCGCCGGCGTTGTTCGAGACATCGTCGTCGATGGCCTTCTGCGTGCCGTTGGCCGCGCGCAGCGTGACGGTGACGAGCGTGCCGGGATCCGCCACGCCTGTCACCTGGCTCGTGTGGATCCCGACGCGGACCTGCTCGATCGCGTCGATCGTCACGATCGTGAGGCCGGGCGCCACCTCGACCCCGACGCGGATGCGCCAGCCCGGTCCGATCGGGTCCGTGCCCGGCATCGTCACGTTGAAGGTGCCGTCGGCGGCGGTCGTCGCCGTGGCCGTGGGCGGCGTGCCGCCGAACGGCGAGAGCGCCTCGACCGTCACCTTCATGCCGGCCGGTGCGCGGCCGGCCACCTTGCGATCCGAGGTCGACACCTGATCGATATACACTGCCGGCGCGACGCCGCGCAGCGTGCGGGTGCCGCCGGGAAGGGCGCTCGTGACCGTCACGGTGACGGTGTCGCCAACGCGCAGCGGCTGCAGCGCGGTCGGCCCCCCGCCACCGCCGCCGCCCCCGCCTCCCCCGCCGGCGGCAACGTTCCAGTTCGCCGTCGGCCGCACGGTGGCGACCTGTCCGCGACCGCGCGCAGCCCCGTTCGGGGCGCTGAAGCCGACGTTCACCCGGTCGCCCGGCGTCACCGAGCCACTGATCGCCCGCGCGCCGATGGCCGCCGTGGCGCTGAGAGCCACGTAGCGGGCCGAGAACTTGTTGCCGTCCGCGGTCGTGATCGTCGCCTGGCCGCCGTGACCGGCGACCAGGTCACGGCCGGCAAACGTGGTGTTGAACGTTCCGTCCGCGGCGGCCGTGACGGTGTTCGTCATCGCCGCCGTCACGTCCGGCCCGGCGTTCAGCACCACTTCGACGCTTGCGCCGGCCGGCGCCTTGCCGACGACCTTGTCGCCGTCGATATCGATGTCGGCCGCCAGGTCGGGCACGGCCGCGGTCTGCTCGGCAGCGCCCTGGGGTGTCAGGGCGATCGTGTAGCCGCTGTTGATGAACGGTCCGCGGTTGTTGCCGCCGCCCATGCCGCCACCCGCACCTCCGAATTGGATCCGGACGAACCCCTGCGCATCCGACACGCTCGGCTGCCCGTTGGCGCGAACGGTGGTCCCCTCGCGCAACTGGGCCTGCACGACGGTCGACGGTGTCGTCCGCCATGTCAGCGCATTGTCGTGCATCGACGCGCCGATGCCCGTCGCCGCTTGAACGGTTTGCTGCTGCGTCATCGCCATGGCCGGAGCCGACGGCCCTTGCCATGGCGTGGCACCGGCGCTGACGGCGCCGACTACGGCCACGGGTAACATCAGACGCAGCACACGCCACGCGGTGGGTCGGAGCATCGGGAGCCTCTTTCTGTGTGGGTCGGATTCTGTGTGGGTCGGACCGGGTCGACAGGAACCGGCGATCGGGAAGCGGGGACACCGTCTCAGGACGTGCAGCAACGGCGCCGGCAGCGGGCGCACGACGGACTTGCCCCGTCCGGATGTCGCACTAGGCTGCCATAACGCCAAGCGGTGTGCGCAGGCTAGTCAGGCTTCGGACCAAATTGTAAAGAATCCGTAAACGCGCGCATAGGACGGGCAGTTACCGCAACCACGCGACCCGAACGGCCGCAGCCAGCGACGCGGGCGCTGACGTCAGCCGTTCCGGCGACGGTGTCGAACCTTGGTACAGCCCGTTCCGCCCGCCGCCGCGTCCATCGAGCACCGCAAACAACGTGTCGGCGACGGCCCGCATGCGTCGATCGTCCGTGGTGGCGGCGGATGCGATGACGACGCGCCCGTCCGGAGCCGTCCCTCCGGCGACGACGACGACGGATTCCGGCCGCAGCGCGGTTACGGCGCGCGCGATCGCCGTCAGCCGCGCCGCCGAGGCGCTCGCTTCATGGGCGATCAGCATCGTCGGCGGGTCGTCCGGCGAGGGCTCGGCCCGTGCTCCGTCATCGCGCATCAGGGCAATGCGCTCGGCGGTCAACCGAACGATCTCCGCCTCAAGCTCGTCCGCTCGGCGCTCCGCCGCTGCCAGGCGCTCCCCCCGCGCCCGCATCGCGTCGAGGAGGGCGTCGTCGGCGGCGCCGAGTGCCCGCCGAAGCGCCGCCGTGCGCGCCTCGTGCTCCGCCAGGCGCCGCCGGACGCGGCCGCCGGCCACCCAGGTCAGCCGCATGCCGCCGCGCAGCCGCTCCGCCCCCAACAGCGACAACGCCTCGACCTCGGCCGTGTTGGCGACGTGCGTACCGCCGCACGTCGCGACGTCGAGCGTGCCGATGGAGACGAGGCGGACCGGACCGCTGTGTGCCTCGGGCAGGCCGCGGGACCGAACCGCACGCCCGCCGAGATCCGCCCGATCTACGTACGTGCTCCCCACGGCGTGGGCCGCGCGCAGCTCGCTCGCCACCGCCGCCTCGAGCGCATCGAGCTCGTCCCGACCGAGCTCGCGCACGGCGACCTCGATGTCCGACGTCTCCGGACCGAGGTGGAATGCCGTCGTCTGCCAGCCGAACCGATCGGCGGCGACCGCTGTCAGGACGTGCTGCCCGGTGTGCTGCTGCATGTGGTCGAATCGGCGGGCCCAGTCCAGCTCGACGCGAACCGGGGCGTTCGTCGCGGGACAAGCCGCACCGGCTTCCAGGACGTGGCGGACGACGCCCGCCACCCGCTGTACGTCGGTGACGAGCCGGCCGTCGACCGAGCCGCGGTCGGAAGGCTGGCCGCCCCCCTCCGGGTAGAGGACGGTGTCGACGAGCTCGACCCACGGGCCGTGGACGTCGTCGCCGCACGCGGCGACGGTGGTCTCGATCGCGGTACGATACGGTTCGCGCAGGTAGGCGGCGGGAACGTGGGCTGCCATGCGTTGGCCTCGCGGGTGGGTGTCGATATGCGCGCGGGAAGCTGGCTCGGCCCGGTGTTATACTGCCCGACGGATGGATCGAACAGGACCACAGCGAGCGAGCACGCCGGTGACCGCGAACGACACCGCCGATCAGCCCCGCGAATCCCGCGCCATCGACGCCGCCAAACAGGCGGCCGGCGAGGCGGCTGCGGCGCTCGTCCACAGCGGCATGCGCCTCGGCCTCGGCACGGGCTCGACGGCCGACTGGGCGACGCGCGCCGTCGGGCGCCGGCTGGCGACGGGCGAGATCCACGACATCATCGCGGTCCCGACGTCGACGGCCACCGAGCGACTCGCGTCTGCGCTCGGCATCCCGTTGGCCACGCTCGCCGTCGTGCCCGAGCTCGATCTGGCCATCGACGGCGCGGACGAGATCGATCCGTCGATTGACCTGATCAAAGGGCTCGGCGCGGCGCTCCTGCGGGAGAAGATCGTCGCGCGGGCGGCCGCGCGGTTCGTCGTGGTGGCGGACGGGAGCAAGGTGGTCGATCGACTCGGCATGCGGGCCCCACTGCCGGTGGCGATCGTCCCGTTCGCGTGGCAGACCCACCTGCGCGCCATCCGCGCCCTCGGCGCCGAACCGGCGCTGCGTCTTCGACCCGACGGGGACGCCGTCGTCACGGACGACCAGCTCCTGATCCTCGACTGCCGGTTCGCCGCGGGCATCGCCGACGGCGCCGGTGTCGAGCGCGCGCTGCGCGAGCGGCCCGGCATCGTGGCCACCGGTCTGTTCCTCGGTCTGGCGGATACCGCGTTCATCGCCACGGCCGACGGGGTGACGGTCCGCACGCGAACGCGTTGACACCGCCGCTGATCGTGGCGGTCGACGCCAGCCCCGTCCGGCCGGGAACGGGCGGCGTCGGACGGTACGTGGCCGAGCTGATCGCCCACCTGCCCGACCGGGCCGCCGACCGCTCCTTGACCGTCTTGCCGCTGACGAATCGACCGGACACCTGGCTCGCCCGGTACGAAGTCGGCCATGACCTGAACGCGCGCGCGCACGTCGCGCCGCCGCCGCCGGTCGTGATCCGCCGGCCGACCCTTGCCTGGCTGCAGTGGGAAGCCGCCCGGCAGGCACGGCAACCGGGCATCGCGCTCTTTCACGCGACGACCGGGCGCGCGCCTCTTCGCTTCGACCGACCGACGGTGCTCACCGTTCACGACACGGCCGTGATCGACGTACCGTCGCTCTTTCCGTACCGCGAACGCTGGCTGGCCGGCCTGTGGCTGCGCGCATCCGTGCCGCGGGCGGCGGCCATCGTGTGCGTCTCGCGCTCGACCGGCGCGGCGGTCCTCCGGCGCTGGCCGTCCGTCGCTCCCCGGCTGCGGATCATCCGACCGGGCGCGGGCGGGCGCTGGTTGCAGTCGCCCGCGCCGCTGCCGGTCGAGCTCGCCGGAATCGTCGGTCGGCGATGGTGGCTGCATGTCGGGGCGTGCACCGTCCGAAAGAACGTCGTTCGGCTCGTCGAGGCGTATGCGCATGTCCATCGCCGGGTCGGCGAGCCGCTGCCGAACCTGATCCTCGTCGGCCCGGAGGGCGACGCGGACGTCGCCGTGCGTGCGACCGCCGCCGTGCTCGGCGCAGCCGAGCGCGTTCATCTCGTCGGCCCGGTCGACGACCCCACACTTCACGCGCTGTACGCGGGCGCCGAACTGACGGCCTGCGTGGGGCTGCACGAAGGCTTCGGGCTGACGGCGCTCGAGGCGCTGGCCGCGGGATGCCCGGTCGTATCGTCCGGCCGCGGCGGGTTGAGCGACGCCGCGCCGTGCGGGGCGCTGGTGGCCGACCCGACGGTGGGCACGGCGCTCGAAGACGCGCTCGCGGCGCTCGGTACGCATGCGGCGCTGCGCGCGCGGTTGGGTGCGGAAGGGCGCGCGCATGCCGCGAGCGCCACGTGGCGCCATGCGGCGGCGGCGACGGCGGAGGCATACGCGATGACAGCGGCCGGCCGATGAGCAGCGGAGCAACCCTTGCGCATCGCCGCCAAACTCCGCACAATGCGTTGTGAGTCCGTTCGTCCGTTCCGCCGTCGCCGAGAGAGAGCCCAATCCCCATGTCACGAGCCTCAGATGCCCTGCGTCGCTGCTTCCTCACCGCCGGCCTGAGCGACTCCGCGCTCGAGACGCTGGCCAACCTGACCCAGCGCCGGCAGATCGCGGCCGGCGCCATCGTCTTCGTCGAGGGCGAGCGGGGAAGCGAGCTGTTCATCGTCGACTCGGGCGAAGTGCGGATCACGACGACATCTCCGACCGGGCAGGTGTTGACGCTGGCGAGCCTCTACCCGGGGGATTCCTTCGGCGGCTTTGCGTTGCTGGACGGCGAGCCGCGCAGTGCCACCGCGACGGCGATTGCGGACAGCACGCTGGTCGCACTCCATCGCGACGCCTTCTTGGACACCGTGCACACGAATCCCACCGCCTGTGACGCCGTGCTGCACAGCCTCGCGGAGATGGTGAGGTCCATGAACAAGCGCCTGCTGGACGACCAAACCGACCCGCCGGCGCGCGTCGCCAAGGTCCTCCTGGCCCACGTCGAGCGCCACGGGGTACCCGGCGAACGCAGCGGGGTCATGATCAAGCATCCCCTCAGCATCGACGATATCGCCTCGATGGCGGATCTGTTCGCGTCACAGGTCGACAAGGTGCTCGAGAAGTACCAGTACGAGAGCGTCGTTGAGCGGGGGCCCGAGTACTGGACAGTCCTGCGCATGGATGCGCTGAGCGAGGCGACCAAGAGCCCCATGCATCGCACGGACTGATCGCACGGACGGATCGCACGGATTGATCGGAGCATCGTCCGGATCGACGGGCGTCCGCTACCGGACCCGCACGCGCCATCTGTGGCGGGCCACACGCCACGAGTCGGCGACGTGAAGTGCGTAGGCGAGCGGCCAGCGCGGCGATGAAGCGAGGCGCGGATACCGATCGGCCAGCGCGCTGCGCGGCGGCCAGCAGATCCAGCGGAGAACCGTGCCGGCTTCGCGTGCGTTGCGCGGCCACATGCGGGGGATCTCCAGCAGCGGCCTTCGAGCGGTCGCGGACCCGGCGCGGGAAACCTGGTCGATGTCGACGTCGTCCGCCCAACGCAGCAGCGGCACCCGAACGCTTCGGGCGAGGACTTCGAGCACCGTGCACGGCACGGGCGCGTCGATCTCGCGGGCGGCCAGGCAAAGCGCCGGCCAGATGAACCGAGCGGCATGCGGCGTCGCCGCCACGTCGATCACCCGCTGCCACGTTCGATCGGTGGCGCGCGCTGCGACGACGCCGACATCGACGAGGGACAGCAGCCGCAGCCGTCGGCCGAGCGCATCCACCGTCGCGTGCGCGGCGACGTGGAGCAGCATCATCGCCTCGTCCGGCCAAGGATCGGCCGGCCTCGCGGCAGCCGCTTCCGGCGATGCGAGCAGCGCACCGACATCCAGCGTCAGCCCCCGGAACCCCTCCAGGATGCGCGGATGGACCTCGACCGGACGCGGGTTGTCCGGATGTTCGCCGCGCCGGTCGACGACGGTGGCACCCGGCAGGGCATACGAGGCGTGTTTCCAGCTCGTTGAGGTGCGTCGATAGCCCATTGCGCTCAGCGCGGCGTGCGCCGCGCGGGCATGCGCGGACGGCACCCACAGGTCGGTGTCCGCCATCGGCCGCAGCGCCGGGTCCGGATAGGCATGGTCGGCCAGCCATGCGCCCTTGAGCGGCCGCCATGGCACGCCGGCGGATGCGAGGGCCACGGCCATCCGCCCCCGGTCGGCCGCGAGCACGGCAGATCGCTGTGCCACGCGCCGCGCCGTGTCCGCCAAGCCGTCGGCGACAGCCGCCGGTGCCAACGGACCGAGTGTCGGCGCGATGAGCGCGGCGACACCCTCGGCCTCGGCCCAACGGACGACTGCCTCGGCTGCCGGATCGTCGTATGCCGCGAGGGTCCCGGCCACGGCGCGGGCAGCGGCACGCTCGTCCGCCCCGGTGGCCGCAGCCAGCGCCAGCCTCCCGGCGGCGCGCGCGAGGACACGGCGCTGCGCCCTGCCAAGGCTTGTCGGCGGGGTGAACGGCACGGCCGTCACGGCCGTTTCATCCCGTGGACCGGCTGGAGGACTGCCGGCTCGCGGCGGCTCCGCTTGGCCGGTTGGACGGACGGCTGCTATGGTAGGTCGTGATTGGGTCCGCCCCGACCCGCCGAGCATCTTGCCGACGGAACGAGAGCAGGGCGAGGGTCGGCAGTCGAATGCGCCCCGCCGACAGGACGCGGTGGCCGAGTTGCACTGTGCCTCGGACGCCGCTCGGAGGAGCGTGACCCGTGCGACGACCTTCTGGGTGGGTGAGCATCGTTCTTGTCGCGTGCATGCAGCTGTGCTTGGCATGGTCGATCGAGAACGCCGGCTGGGTGCCCGGCCTCACGATCCTGACCCCGGTCGTCCTCGGCGGCGTGGTCGTCGGCGCCGTGTTGTCGGCGTGGCGCTGGATGCCGGTGCTCGTCGCACACGGCTGGAGCGCCGTCATCGGCACGGCGTGCACATTCTACCTGGCCACCGGCCTCGTGTCGGACTATCAGAGCGCCCCGCCCGGCTTTGACGCCCTGCCGTTGACCGACCGCTTGGCGTACGTGCGCAACCTGTATCTTGCCTGGCCCAACGTCGCCCGCAGCGGCATGCCGCTCACGAGCGACCAGTCGGACATGATGGCGCTGTTCTTCACGATCACGATGGCGCTGCTGCTGTGGCTGCTGGCCTATATCTGCACCTGGTTCGCCGAACGCTACATCAGCTGGTCCGGCGCCGTGCTGCCGAGCGGCTTCGCCCTCGTGTTCAGCCTCTATTCGGCACGGCTCAACGGGTACGCGGCCTATATCGGCTTCTTCATGCTGTGCGCGTTCCTGCTGGCCGCCCGCACGCATATCGCGCTCCGACTCGAGCGCTGGCAGGCCGAGCGGATTCACCACGGATCCGGGATGGAGTTCGACTTCCTGCGCGACAGCCTCGTCGTCGCCGCCGTGGCGATCGCCGTGGCGTTCGTTCTGCCCGGGCGCATCCAGAGCGCGCTCCTTCGCGACCTGCCGGCGACGTGGTCGGCCATGTCCGAACGCACGCGCAAGCTGTCCGGCCGGTACTTTCCGAACCTGAACTACCCGCTCCGCGGCGAGGGCAACAGTTTCGGCAATGCCATGCCGCTCACCGGCAGCATCGAGCTCGGCAGCCAGCCGGTGTTCGACGTCGAGCTGGAGGGCCAGAACGGTGTCCCGGCGCGCTACTTCCGCATGGCGGTCTTCGACACCTGGGACGGGCAGGGTTGGCGACGGACACCCGACAACCAGCGCACGGCGACTGCACTGGAACCGGTCGGCGACACGTGGGCGGCATCCCGTGCGGTGACGCAGACGGTACGCACGCTCAAGCCGGGGGTTACGCAGCTGTACGCGCTGGCCGCCCCGGACCGGTTCGATATCCCGACCACGCTCGAGGTCGCCGGCAGCGGTCGGGACGTGCTGGCAATCGAGAGCGGGACCGCCCTGCCGCAGGGAGGTCAGTACTCCGTCTGGTCGAACCTCAGCGCGGCGAGCAAGTCGGAGCTTCAGGGTGCAGAGCGCGCCGGCGATCCGGAGTGGGTGACGGCGCGCTACCTGCAGTTGCCGGAGTCCGTGCCCCAGCGCGTGCGCGATCTGGCGGTCACGATCGCCGGCGAACAGCCGACGCGCTGGGATAAGGCACAGGCCATCGAGGCATACCTGCGCCGATCCATGCGCTACACGGAGACGATCCCCGACCCGCCGCGCGGCCGGGACAAGGCGGACTGGTTCCTGTTCGACATCCAGCAGGGATACTGTGACTACTACAGCACGTCGTTCGTCGTGCTGGCGCGCAGTCTCGGCATCCCGGCCCGGCTCGCCGCCGGCTACGCCGGAGGCGAGCAGCTGGGCAGCGGCTCCGTCCGCCGCCTGCACGACTTCGACGCCCATACCTGGCCCGAGGTCTTCTTCGCCGACTACGGCTGGATCGAGTTCGAGCCGACGGCCAACGAGCAGGCACTCGACCGCCCGGCAACGGCCGACGATGCCCGCGACCTTGCGTCACAGTCGCCGCCGGCGTCCGGCGATTCGGCGCGGCCGCCGGAGGACCTGTTGCCCGAGGAAGACCAGCGGCCGCCGGCGGCCGAGCAGTCGCCCGCGCGCAGCCAGTCCGCTGCCCTCGCCGCGAAGGGCTTCGGCAGATGGTGGCCGCTGCTGGCCGTGATCGCCGTCGCCGCCGGGGGCGTGGCCGGCGGCCGATGGTGGTGGCGGCGCCCGCTGGCCGGGATGAGCGCCGCCGAGCGCAGCTACGGGCGGGTCGTGAGGGTTGCCCGCTGGATCGGCGTCGGGCCGACGCGCGCCGAGACCCCGAGCGAATACAGCCGACGCTTGACCCGGAAGATTCCCGAGGCGGACGAGGAAATCTCCACGATCACACAGGCCTACGTGGCCGAGCGATTCGGCCGCCAGCCATCCGACGGACTGTCGGATCGGCTCGAGGCAGCCTGGCAACGGGTGCGGCGCATCGGACCGTCGACCGCCGTCCGGACCGTTCGAGAGCGGTGGATCGCGCGCCGCAACCAGCGGTCCGCCGGCGATCCGGACGGTACGACCTAGTACAGCACCACTGTAGATTCTTGGGACTCCCCAATCTGGTCGCCGCCCAAGGCATGTTCAGTGGTGGTGTACTAGCATCGGGCGGCGACAACGCGGCCCGCGTCTTGCTTAGGCGACCTCGTCGGATATACTGCGGCGTCCCACCCACCCACCGGAGCAAGAGATGAAAGTGAAACACGCGCTGCGGCGCGATGGTTGGATCGTGCCCTCCTGTGCCGTCCTTCTCCTCGGCCTCGTCGCCGGCTGCCGGCCGAGCGGAGGGGCGGACGACGGCAATCCGACCGCGCGCGAGAACGCGTCGGGTCGCGCCGACGTCGGGGCCGATGCCGCGTCGGATGACGCGTCGGCGCCGTCCGACAACGGCAAAGCCATCGTCGGCGCCGGCGACGACACGGGCGCGGCGGACGGCAGCGCGCCCGCCGATGCGTCGATGGCCACCGAGCTTGCCGCCTCCGTGAACGGCCAGCCGATCCCGCTCCAGGACTTCCAAACCCAGGCCCTCGACACGCAACGATATTATGTCGACAAAGGTCTCGACCCCAACACCGACGCCGGTCAGCGCCAGCTGCTGGCGCTGCGCCGTGACGTGTTGAGCGAGATCATCGACCAAGCGCTGATCGAACAGGAGTCGGCCCGGCGTGGGATCACGGCGACGAACCAGGAGGTCGAGGTCAGCCTCGCGGCGTACCGACAGCAGGCCGGCGGGACGGCCGACTTCGATGCGGCGCGGGCGGCCACAGGCGTCTCGGAGGCCGATGTCTTTGCGATGGAGCGCCAGGCGATCGTCGGCCGCAAGTTCGTCGAGGAGATCAGCCGCGACGTGCCGTCGACCGCCCTGTTCGTCCACGCCCGACACATCCTGTGTGCCGCCGAAGCGGACTGCACGGCGGCATTGGCCAGGCTCGACGCGGGCGAGGCGTTCGAGACGGTCGCGGCGGACACGTCCAAGGACGAGGTCTCGGCGAGCGGCGGCGGCGACCTCGGCTGGGTGCCGATCATCGAGGGCTTCAGCAACCTGCCGAGCGCCGAACTCGAGGCCGTGATCGCCGGCCTGCAGTCCGGCCAGCGCTCGGGTGTCGTGAAGACCGATTTCGGCTTCCACATCGTCGAGGTGACCGAGACGGACCCGGCGCGAGCCATCGATCCGGAGCTTGCGCTGAAGTTGCGGGAGCAGCGCGTTCAGGACTGGCTGGCTGAGCAACATCGGACGGCGGACGTCGTGATCTACATCTCCGACCTGAAGGACGCGCTGGATTCCGGCAACTGACGTCGTTTCGGCACATGGCGGACACCGCCAAGGAGCACCGCTTGGACATCCGATGGCTCGCTGAGGGTTGCGTGGAGCTGCGCACGGCCGGCGCCGTCGTGCTGATCGACCCGCCGCCGCTGCCGTCGACCGGCGTCGCGGCGGCGGCCGAACGGGCCGACGTCGTGACGGTGAGCCGGCGGGCCATGGTGCCGGCGGGCGGTCACGCGGCCCGCTGGATCGATGGGCCGGGCGAGTACGAGAAGGCGGGCGTGTTCGTCATCGGCGTGCGAACGCTGCCCGCGCGGTTGGGTCCGCTGGACGAGCGTCAGGTGAACACGGCCTACGTCTTCAGCGCGGACGATGTCACGGTGTGCCACCTGGGGGCTACCGACCACGTGCCGTCCGAATCGGAGCTCGATGCCCTCGGCCGGATCGACGTCCTCCTGCTGCCGATCGGCGGCGCCGGGCGCCTGCCGCCGGCCAAGGCGGCGGAGATCGTCGGCAAGCTCGAGCCGAGCATCGTCATCCCGGTCCATGCTGCGCTGCCTCTCGACGACCCGCCGGCGGCGGAGCGCGAGGCGCTGGCGCACTTCCTGGCAGCGATGGGCGCCAGCGACGTCGTCACACAGGACAGCTACCGCGTTGCGGTCGACCGGCTGGCGGATGACACGACCGTCGTGCTGCTCAGGTCGATCCAACCTTGATCCTGCCGCGTTGCGGCGCCGTGCCGCCGTTGCGCGGCGTGCTGCTCGATGCCGGCCAGACCCTCATTCGCGAGCTGACGCCACCGGGCACCGTGGCCGCCGAAGCCGCGGCCGCCGTCGGTGTCGACGTGCCCGATGCCATGCTGGCCGAGGCGATGGCCTCGGCCTCGGCCGACATGGCCGGGCGCTGGCACCGCGGCCCGTTCTGGCACAGTGAGGCCAACGTGCGGCGGTTGTTCACGGGCGCCTATGCCGACGCACTCGCGCGCCTCAACGGGACGGCCGCGGTCGACCCGCGCTGGACCGCGTTGGCCGACGCGATCTACGAAGCCTACGGCCATGCCCGGCATTGGCAGTTGTTCGAGGACGTCCCCGAACTGCTGGAAGCGCTGGTTCGGGCCGGCATTCCGGTCGCCGTGGTCTCCGACTGGGGCCACGGCCTCGAGGCGATCCTGCTGGACCTGGCCCTCGGCCATCACCTCCACTCGATCGTCGTATCGTCACGCGTCGGGATCGCCAAGCCGGAGCCCGAGCTCTTCGCGATGGCCCTCCAACGGCTTGGCATCGACGCGGCTGGTGCCGTGCACGTCGGCGACACGTATGTCAAGGACGTCGTCGGCGCCCGTGCGGCCGGCATCGCCGCGGTGCTCATCGACCGGGAGCGTCGGCACGAACGCCTGGACTGCACGGTGGTCCATGACCTGCGGGAGCTGATCGATCTGCTCGCGCTCTGACGCTCTGGTGCTCTGACTCTCCGATGCCGCTTGCCGCGCCGGTCGGCTTCGAGCAACTTCACCTGCGGCAGCGCAGCGCCTCGAACACGGCATCGAAGGCGCCGTCGATGGCGGCGACGTCCACGGCGCGCACGAGCCCGCTCTCCGGACGCACGATCCGCCCCAGCAGCGCGAGATCGGCATCCTCCCCCAGCGCGATCGCGTACAGGGCGCTACCGCGACCGGTGAGGGCGTCGGCCGCCGCCGTCACGTCGGACGCCGGCGCCGAAGCGCGTCCGTCCGTCAGGAGCACGACGGCACGGAACGCGTCCGAGCGGGCCTCATCCGCCAGCATCCGATCCGCCGCGACCAACGCCCGGTCGATCCGCGTTCCCGGCGCCGCGGTGACCTCCGCCAAGCCGCGCGCGATGTCGGCTTCGTCCGCGGTCAGGTGGACATGCACGCGCGCTTCCTCGGCGAACGCGACGAGCCCGGCACGCGCGCCGCTGCCCGCCAAACGCGCGGCAAAGCTGCGGACCGCCGCCTTCGCGACGTCGAGCTTCGTGCCTGATCCCGGCAGCGCCGCCTCGCCCATGCTGCGCGATGCGTCGAGCACGAGGACGACGTCCCCGGGCGGAGGTCGGACGCACGCGCCGACGAAGCCGATCGGCAGGTAGGCCCGGCGCGAGAGAGAGGCGCGGTCCCAGACCTTCACCATCGGCACCGGGAAGGCAAGGTCCTGCCCCCAGCCCGTGCCGTCCTGCCCCGTCACGCGCGCTGCGACGTTCGTCCGACGGAGTCCCGAGGTCGTCGGCCGGACGGCATAGCGCAGCTGGACGGTTGCCGTCAGCGGCACGACCGACAGGTGCCACGTCAATCGGCGCTCGCTCTCGTCCCACGTTGCGGGCGGTTGGGCCGAGCCCTCGATGAAGACCATGTCGGCCGGCAGCGTGTCGGTGACGACGGCCGGCGCCAGGAGATGGGGTGCCGGCGCCTCTGCCGCGATCACGCCGGCCAGCACCGCCGCGCCTGCTGCGTCCGGGTCGACGAACACATGCCCGTCCCCGACGAGGCCGGCGAGCGCCCGCGTGTGCTGAAACGTGTAGGAGCGCAGCGGCACGGCCAACGCGTAGAGCGGGACGCCGCGGTCGGCGAGCGCGCGGGCGGCCGTCTGCGGGTAGTCCTTCAGCTCGCCGTCCGTCACGATGAGCACGACGGTGCGTGCCGCGTTCGAATCGCGCACGATCTGGTCGGCGGCGGCGAGCGCTCCCGCCAGGCGCGTGTCGCCGCCGGCCGAAAGGGCCGTGACGGCCCGTGCGATGCGCGAAAGGTCGGCGGTCAACGGCTCGACCACCCGGCCGTCATCGGCATACGTGACGAGCGCGACGCGCACACTGCGGCCGTCCAGTGCGGCCAGCACCCCGATGACGGCCTTCCGCGCGCGCTCCACGGCACCGTCCCAGCTCATCGAACGCGACGTGTCGACGGCGAGCACGACGTCCGTCTCGGATCGGCGGGCCGGGCACGTGCCGCCGGCGGTGAGCGTGACGGTCACCGCCTCGCCGCGCCGAACCACCGCCGGAGCGGCCCGCTTGTCCGTCGCGATCAGGCACGCCGTCGGCGGCGAGGCGACCGCCGGCTCGATTCCGTCCGGGGCGAACACCCAGACGCCGCCCTGCACGATCCGCCGTCCTTCCGGAGCGTCGCCCGGCGCAGGCGGCGCGTCGCGCAGGAACGAAACCGCCACGCGCCCGTCGGGCAGGACGGCGATGTCCGTGGCGGCGCTCGGCAGCGGCAGGCGCCAGCGGGCAGCGAGCCGGCCGTCGGGCGCATAGCGCAGGCCCCAGCCGTGGCGGCCGAGGACGAAGACGTCCTGGCCGGCGCCGGGCGCGTGCGCCACGGCAAGCGCCATCGGGGTATCGTGCACCGCAAACCCGTGCACGAGACGGCCGGTCAGGTCTGCGACGACGATGCGGCGGCCGCCGGCATCGGCCAGGTAGGCCACATCGTCGCCGAGGGCGATGTCCACCGGCAGGTTGCCCAGCAGCGACTCCGTCGACCATCCGATGGCGGCGGATGCGACGTCGTCCGTGGCCGCCGCGGCGCGATCCAGGTCGACGAGGAGGACGCTCGACCGGCCGACATCCAGGATCGCCAGGCGATCGGCATGGGCGTCGAGGGCGGCGAGGTGGGGCGTGCTCGGTGGGGTCGACGGCGCAAGCGGAGCTGTCGGCTCGATCGCCCCGAGCCAGAGCTGCCACGCCGGCAGCGACCCGGATGCGCCAATACGGCTGGCCGTGACGAGCTCGGGCGCGCCCTCGAAGACCCATTCGCGGCGCGATGCGAGATCGATGGCCCAGCGGGCGTCGGACGGCGTCTCGAACCAAACCTGATCGTCGCCGCACACACCGACCTGTCGGATCGGCGCGCCGTGGTCGCCGAGGCGGAGGATGGATTGCGGCTCGGCGCCGGCGCGCCCGTACGAAACGGGCGCGCGACCCGGGCCGGACACGGCGTCGAAGCGCCCCTGCAGCACGTCGAGGTCGCGATCCGCCGCGATGCGGATCGGCGCCAGAGGGCCGGCCAGGGCGGGCCGATCGAGCGATCCATGCAGCGCCGGCGGCGGACCGCCCGGTGCTGCCGAGAGGTCGACGATCCCCTGAAAGGAGCAGTGCGCGAGCGCAGCGACGAGCGTGCGATCCGGCCCGGCGGTCAGTGCGAGCTGGCGGCCGAAGTACGGCAGACTGAGCGCGCCGGCCGGAGCCGTCCAGATCGGCTCGCGGTCGCCGAGTGCGAACACGTCCGCCTGACGCGACACGAAGACGCGCTCGCCGACGGCGACGTCGTCCGCGGCGTCGAACGGCGTCGTGCGCCGCCAGACGAAGGCGGCATCGAACGTGACGACACCCTCGACGGCACTCGGTTCGCCGGCCTGCGCGGGGCGCGCACGGCTGACGGACGGACGCTGTGTCGGTTCGGGTCCGGGGTCCGTTCCGGCAGGCAGCGGCAGCCAGTTCACCACATGCACATCGCCGTTGGGCGCGACATCGAGCGCCATCGGCAGATGGAGGACCGGCCGCTCGATGACGTCGCTCGGCACACCGCCCGCCGTGAAGACGTCCAGCCCACCCGGCAGGCGCGGCACCGGGCCGCGCACGGGCGTCGGCGGCACGCGCGGCCGGGTGCGGGCGAGGACGACGCGGCCGTCCCGCAGCAGGCCGACATCGCGGTAGGCGCCGTCGGTCTCGAACCGGTGTGCCACAGCGCCGGACGGCGCGAGCACGACGACGAGGGAGCGCCGCTGGCCGCCGTCCGTCTCGCGGACGCACAGGAGCGCGATGTCGCCCGTCCCATGCCGGACGGCCAGTCGCTGCGGCAGCCAGCCGTCGGCCGGCGGGACGCCGTGCTCGCCGAGCGGCCAGACGCTCACCGGCGTGCCGTCGGGCCGCAGTCGATGCAGCGCCGACTGCTGCCCATCGAGGACGAGTCGGTCCCCGCCCGGGGCCAGCGCCACATCGACGACCTGGGCGAACGCGCCGGCGCGCAGCTGCCATGGGTGATCCGACCATGTTGCCGCAAGGCGATAGGTGATCGCTTCGTCCGCCGCCTGTCCGCGCGCCGCCTGTCCGCGCGCCGCCTGTCCGCGCGCCGCCTGTCCGCGCGCCTCATTGCCGACGCCCGCACACGCGCCGAGGACAAGAACCGCGGCCACTTGCCGGGCGGCTCGCAGTCCGGCAGCGCGACGATGGGCCGTCACGATCCGGCCACCGAATCGGCGGCCACTTCGGTCCGGCCGGTCGGATTCGGCCGGCGGCGGATCGGCCGGACGCGCGGCCTGCGCGCCCGGCCGATCCGCCGCCGGCCTGGCTGCGACCTCGCTAGCGCCTTTCCGCCCACGGGATGAACCGGCGCACGACGGGCAGCGGCGGCGGGGGCGGATCGGTGGGCGGCACCGGGACGGTCGGCGGCACGGTCGGGAGGACCGGCGTGAGCGTCGGGGCGCCCGGCGTGGGCGGGCAGACGTTGGCGAGCGGCGTGAAGTTGCCGCCCAATTCGACGTACATCGTGATGACATCGCCGCCGAGCGCGATCGCCCGGTAGCCGCCCGGCTCGGCGACCTTGCGCAGCACGCCGTGCTGCACGATCGGGCCGATGCCGATCGCGTAGTGGTGGAAGCCCCTCGACCGCAGGTTCTTGGCGTGCTCGATCGCCCGGTTCGGGGCCGGCATCATCGGACCGTCGGTGACGGAGACCGTGATCTTCGTCGTTTCGGGGCGGCTGCGCGCGCTGGACAGTTCACGGCGGACCTCCTGGAAGCCGAGGTCGAGGCGGGCCGCCTGATCCTGCATCGCCACCCGGCGCACGCCGTCGACGATGGCGGCCTTGTCATGGGTCAACGGCTGATAGAGCGTCGCGATGCTGCCGAAGCCGATGACCGCCGCGGTGTCCTGGCCCATGTCCATCATGTCCAGCACGCGCGAGACGCCTTGCGCGATCGCTTCCTTCGAGTCCAGGCCCGAGAGCGACGCACCGAGCAGGCACGTGCTGTCGTCCACGAGGAAGTAGACCTCGAGCGGCCGCCGCGGGCACCCGCCCGGCACGATCACGCGCGGCACCGGGAAAAACTCGCTGCCCCGCAGGCCCTTGCGGTCGAAGAAGATGCCCTCGGCGATGACGTTCGTCGGGTGCTCGCCGGGCTCCTGTGGTTCGAGGAGGTAGCTCAGACCCGGCTCCGGTATGTCCCCGGGGAACTGCCACGTCAGCACGGTCCGAAGTGAGCCGGTCTCGGTCGACACGACGGCCGGCGGCACGGACGATCCGTCGATGTAGCGCATGTTGCTCGGCACGATGTCGTACACCGTCAGCGATACGACCGCGTTCTTTTGAAGCTCGGTCGCCAGCGTGACGAAGAGGGCCTCGAGGTCGGCCGGGTTCGGTACGTTGAAGTAGTAGCTCGGTTCGCTCGCCGCCGGCAGCAGATCCGGATCGCACTGGCCGCCGGCGCAGACGGTGACGACGACGATCCCGGCGTCCTTGGCCCGCTGCGCCGCCACCGGGATGGGATCGGCCGGAACGGTGTTCTTCCCGTCCGTCAGCACGATCATCGCCGTCTTCACGCCCGGCCGGGCCTCGGCGACGATGTGCGCACGCGCGACATCGATCGCCTGCGAGACGTTCGTCTTGCCGCTCGTGATCTCGACGTCAAGCCCGACCGCCACTCGGCTGCGGTCGAACGTCAACGGCACGGCGACGCCCGCATCCTGGTTGAACTTCACGAGGCCGACGCGCGACGTGTTCGTCATGGCGGCGACGAACGCGATGCCGGCCTCCCTGGCCCGTCGGATCTTGTCGTTGTCGCCCATCGACGCCGACACGTCGAGCACCATCATGACGTCGATCGGCGCCTTCTCCTGCGGGCACGCCGATTTCAGCGTGAGCGTCACCCGCGTCGTCTGGCCGAGCTCGAGGACCGTCGGCGCCGCCCACTTGTCCACCTCGGCCGTGCACGCGCTGGCTTCAACGAGGTCGGCGCGCGCGCCGTGGCGCATCGCCAGACCGCCGAGCGCGCCGGCGGCCGCGAGGCAGAGCCCTGCCGCCGCGGCGGCCAGCGGCCGACCCGTCCGAAATCGCTTGATCACGCCCATTCGTGCCTCCGTCTGCGATGGTCCAAGCGCGCCGAGGTCGTCACCCGGAGCGCGGGGGTCAGTACCCGGTCCGTGCGGAACGCTCGTTCAAACGCCTCGATCGGCCCGTCCCCACGTCGTCGCGGAGCGAGTACTGGTGGCTATGACGCTTAACACCGCCAAAATGGGTCATGGCATGTTCCGCCGGCGGCTCGCGGCCGCTTGCCGCGGTCGGGGGCTCGCGCTCGAAGATCGCCACGCCGCCCTGTGCGTAAACCTGCCTCAAGTCGGGCTGTTCGCGCAAACGCGCCGCCGAGAACCCATCCTCGAGGCTCGCCCCGGCACCGACATACGCGTAGTCGGCGCCCGAAGCGGTGAACACGTCCGAGAGCTGCGCCGCGCTGAGCGCTTCGATGTCGGCGACCGTCCGGCACAGCGCACCGACCTGTCGGACGACCTCGGGGTCGCCGTACGTGTACAACGCCGCCGGCACCGTCGTCTGACGCCCGGTGAGCAAGGGCAACCAATAGCCGCCGTCGACGCCGCGGTACGTGCCGTACTGCCAGTGCTTCGTGCCGATCACGAATCGCGCCGCCGCGGGCGTGTTGGCGCGCACCCACGCCATCGCGTCGAGGTCGGCGCGGCGCAGCAGCACGGTGTCGGCACGCACGACGTCCGACTGCTGCGCCGCACCCTGCCACGTCGCGAGCACGGCGGCGGCAGCTACGACCCACGGCACCACACCCGGCCGCCGCGTGCGGGCCGCCGCCAACCGCCCCGCCCCCTCGGCGAACAGGGCCACACCGATGGCCACCGGCATGAACAGGCTGATCGTGAGGGCCGACGGCGGCAGCATCCAGGATCGTGGCAACCCGAAGTACGGGAGGGCAACGGCGAGCGCCGCGAGGCACAGCCATGCGCCGACACTGGTCGCGGCGGCGTTCCGGCGCAGGAGCGCCCAGACGAGTCCGGCCATGCCCACGGCCAACCACAGCGCGTTCTGGCGCTCGGTGAGGTGCCACATCTGGATATCGTCCACGCCGGTCGGACCCACGTACCAGTCGGCGGAGGCCTGCTGCAGGTGCCGGATTCCGGGCAGCAGGTGCCGCCAGAACCACGGCATGACGAGCGCGATCGCCAGCATCGCCGTCGCGGCGAGCCGGACAAATGCCGTGCGCACGGCCGCGCGCATCGCGGCCTCGCGGGGGCGCAGCGCCAGCCAGCCGACGAGGACGACGGCACCGAGTGCGTAGAAGATCATCACCCGGTAGTGGACCAGCAGGAGCCCCGCGGCGGCCAGGGCGGCGGCCACGACCCGCCGCAACGGCGTCCGCTGGTTCGGGCGATCGACGGAGCGCATGATCGACTCGGCCAGCGTCAGATCGGCCGGCTCCGGTCGGATCGCATCGATGAGCAGCATGAGCGCCGCGGGCAGGACCACGAGCCCGGTCAGCTGCGTCTCGCGGCCCCAGCTGAGAAAGTACGCCGGAAAGAAATAGAGGCCCGTCGGCACCGCGGCCGCCCAGATGCTGGCAGTCGGCGAGACGCCGAGGCGGCGCGCCAACAGCCAGGTCGTCAGGCTGGCCGATGCGTTGATCGTCTGCCCGAGCCAGAGCACGGCAAGGCGCGCCGGAACGTTCGCGAGGACGGCGACGACGGCGGCGACGGAATGAAAGCCGAAGTGGTAGTAGTAGCCGTCGACCGCAAGGTAGGGCCGGTAGCTCGTCGGCACGGCGCCGCGGTCGATGAACAGCTGCGCCATGAGGGTGTGGTGGTAGCCGTCGACCCACGGCGCGGCCACGAGGTCGACCGCCTGACTTGCCCGCAGCGCCACCGCCGTGGCGAGCACGAGGAGCAGGCCGATGCCCGCCGCCGTGCGCTCATGGCCGGCGCCCGTGCGCCGACGCTGGAACAGCCGCGCACCCCACACGACCGTGACGGCGGCGCACAGGCCGAGCACCGCAGCCAAGCCCGCCCACGACCATCGGATGCCGGCGGTCGATGCCCACAACACGGCGACCGGAATCGTCGCGAGGCTGACGCCGATGGACAGCGCCAAGCGGCCGATCCCGCGCGACGGGTGGCGCAGCAGCGTGAGCACGGCCGATCCGGGCAATGTCAGACATGCGCCGACCGCGGCGGCCAAGCGCAGATAGCCCAACGGGTCGGCAGCCAGCTCGTTCATCCGCTGGCCGGCGCGTTAGGCGCGCGCGCCGACCAGGCGGTGGTGGACGCCGTGGCGGACGAGGAGCCAGAGCGACACCGCAACGACGGTGAGCACGGCCAGGATCTGGGCGACCGGCACGCCGGCCGTCGTCCAGGCATCGGGCCGCTGCAACTCGACGAGGTAGCGTCCGACGGGGTACAGGATCAGGTAGGCGAGCGCGACATCGCCCTTGCGCAGCCGCTCGGGCCACTGCCGCACGATGTAGAGCAGGATGAAGAAGACGAGCAGGTTCCAGAGCGACTCGTAGAGGAACGTCGGGTGGAACCGGACCTCGTCCGGCAGGCTCGCGAATTGCGGCAGACGATTCTCGGCCGCGATCGGCGTACCCCACGGCATACGCGTCGGCGTGCCGTACAGCTCCTGATTGAACCAGTTGCCCCACCGCCCGATCGCCTGGCCGAGCGGCGCACCGAGCGCCGCCATGTCACACCATTCCGGGAACGAGAGGCGCATGAATCGGGTGTACAGCCACAGTCCGAGCATGCCGCCGGCGATCGCGCCGTAGATGCCGAGCCCGCGCAAGCCGCCCTTCCAGAAGCTGATGATCGACAGCGGATTCTGGAAGTACTCGTTGCGCACGGCGGGGTCCACGTTCGCCGGCAGGGAGAACACGTGGTACAGCCGCGCCCCGAGCAGCCCGAGGATCATCATGACGATCAGGGCGTTCCAGATGTGATCGGGGTTGAGACCCCGTCGTTTGGCCTCGCGGTCGGCGACCGTGGCGCCGGCGAGCGTGCCGAGCGTGATCATGATCCCGTACCAGAAGACCTCGCGGCCCAGGTAGGGGATGGTGAACGCGACGGGATCGGGCGGCATGGGCATACGACGGCTCTCCTGGGTCTTACGGCTGGGTTGGCGTCTCGACCGCGGCGGCAGGCGGCGGCGCGGCGGGGTTCGGGACATACGTTCGGAGGATCTCGCGCACCCGGATCTCGTTCGCCCGCCAACTGCCGTCCTCGACGCTGATGTTCACCATCGAAAACGTCGTGCCGTCGATCTGGAAGAGCGCCAGGCTGTGCATCCCGACGCCGGACGAGCGGGCATACTGGATCTCGATCCGCATCGCCTCGCCCTTGCGCTCGATGACGGTCTCACGGCTGACCTCGCGGTAGCCGGGTTGGTCCATCCAGCCGGTGACGTCGCGGAGCACCTGGTTGATCGTCGTGCCGAGGCTGCTCGGCTTCTTCCCGTTGTCCCATTGGGTGATGCTCATGAGCGCATCACCGTTCTCCGGCGCCAGGAACACCGTTCCGACCTTCACGAACGGATTCTTGGCCGGATCGAGCGGCTGGCGGCTCTCCAGCCAACCGTCCGGCACCTCGATCTTGAACAGACCGCTCGGATCTTCGAACGGCGACGAAGCGCCGATCAGCACAGGGACGGGCTCGAGCTGCGGCTGGATCGGCGGCGCGACCGTCATCTCGATGACCGTCGCGCCATCGCTCGGTGGAGCGCCGGGCGTCACGGTCGGCGGATCGACGGCGCGGCAGGCCACGGCGAGGAACGGAACGGCAAGAAGGAACAAAGCGCTCGCGGGGCGAACGCGCGGGCCGGGCATGTGCATCTCCACAGGCTGGCTTGGGGGTCTGGCCGGCGCGCGCCGAGGCGCGTTCGAGGCACGACGCCGCCGTGCCGGGCACGACGGCGAGACGTCTGGGAGGGCGGCCGGGCGAGCATAGCAGAACCGGCCGATTCGGGGAAGATGCCGCGCGGCGCCGGCGCGGCATGCGGGCGTGGTCCGCCGGTGGCGACCGCCGCGTCCGCACGACCGACGCGCGTCGGCGGAGGCGAGACCGGTCGTCGCGACGGTCCTGGCGCCTGGGCCAGAACTCCGCAACGCGACACACCCGGGGCGGCCACCAGAGTGCGGAACGCGGAGAATGTGCAGTGGCGGCGAATCAGGGCGACGGCGGCGCACCGGCATCCGTCGCGCGCAGCGCACGTGCCGGCGCTTCGTACAACGGGTTCAGCTCGACCGCACGTCGCCAGAGCGACCGTGCCCCGTCGATGTCGCCGGCCGCCTCGCGCGCCCGCCCAAGCCAGTACACCGACTCCTCGAGGTCGGACGCGTTCGCCAGGTTCGCCTTCGCCAGCGACTCGACATCGGACCAGCGCCCGGCCGCACCGTACGCTTCGAACGGTCCGAACTGGTACCACAGCATCCGCCACGGCAGGCCGATCGCCCGCGCCCGGTCGAACGCGTCCGCCGCACCGGCCGGATCCCCGGTCGCCTGCAAGCTGGTGCCGAGGTTGAACCAGCCGAAGGCGTCCGGTGCGCGCTCGACCTCGTCTGCAGCCGTCGCCGCCGCATCGAACCACATCGCGGCGCCCCCGGGTCCGGCCAAGGCGACCTCCGCCGCGCGCGATGCCGGGAGGATCGCCAGATACGTGCGGTTGAACGCGCGCCAGTCGCGGTCGAAATCGGCATACGACTCGACGACGTTCGGCCCTTCGTAGCTGTCGGCCATCCGGAGCGTGCGCGCCGCGGCATCGTAGCCGACGACGAGCCGGTAATGCCCCATCTCGTCGCCCGGATCCGGCTCGAACCACGTCTCGACGATCGTCGGTACGCCGGCGGCGACGAGCGCTTCGAGCACCTCGATGCGCCCGCCCGCCCGCAGCGCCGTGATGGCGCCCCGCTCCTGCGCATAGCGTGCCAGCTCGTCCGGGCCGACGTTCTTGTCGTCCGGGTTCGGCTTCAGCCGCACGGCCGCCGGCGCCTGGCCTTCATCCAGGCCGATCACGCTCAGCGCCATGCTGATCGTCGCCGGCCCGCAGTTGTTCCATGTTTGATAGGCATGCGTCAGCGGCCCGAGCTCCGCCGACAGTGGGCGAGGCACCGACGACGGGGTCGGCACCGCATTCGTCGCCATAGCCGACCGGGCGGCGGGCGTGGGCGGCGGCGCGACGGTCGCTCCGAGCGTGTCCGGCGGCGGTAGCGCCACCGGCGTCGCGGCGGAGCGCACGAGGGCGCGCAGGCGGTACGGCACCGCCTGCATCCGGGGCGGAAGGTGCGGGTACGCCGCACGCCACAGGCGCGACGACGCGCCTGTGGCCACGAGGACGCCCAACGCGATGGCCAGCCCGAGTCCGACGGCCGCAGTACGGCGCATCACGCCTGCACTTCCGCGGCCCGCTCGTTGGCGGTGTCGGGCTTGCCCTCGGCGGCACCGCGCTCGCGATCCTCGACGGACGACCGGTTGGGGGCGATGCGTGCACCGGCACCCTCGGCGTCCCCGGCCTGCTGCCAGACGTCGACGACGCGGCTGAGTGCGGTGGCCCACGCGCCGAAGGTGGCGGCGACGACGACCGGCACCAGGAAGCCCGTGAGGAGACCCGCTCCGATCGCCAGCGTTCGCTCCAGCCTGCCGAACCAGCCGGCCTGCGTGCGGACCCCGATGCCCGCCGCGCGTGCGCGGGTGTAGCTGACGAGGATCGAACCGGCGAAGAAGGCGATTGCCCAGCGAACGAGGGTCACGTCACCGGTTCGCTGGGCGTGCAGCACGAGGCCGAAGCACACGAGCGACTCAGACACGCGGTCGACGACGCTGTCCAGGAAGGCGCCGAAGCGCGACGTGCGGTCGGTCTCGCGCGCGACGGCGCCGTCGAGCGCGTCGAACGCGCCGGCCAGTGCGAGGGCGACGCCGGCAGCCCAGGTGGTATCGAACGCAGCGAGGCACCACACGACCGGCACGTGGAGCACGACGCCGAAGACGGTCAGGGCGTTCGGGCCGACTCCCAGGCGGGCAAGGGCACGCGCCACCGTCCGCAGGACCGGCTGTGCCAACCGCCGGGCGGATGGCGTCCACATCAGGCCGCGCTCCCGCCGCCGGTGGGTTGCTCGATCGGTTCGCCCAATTGGTGCCGCAGCCAGGCATCGATGAACAGATCGATGTCCCCATCGAGTACGGCCTGCGTTCGACCGGTCTCGACGTCGGTGCGATGGTCCTTCACCATTTGATACGGGTGCAGGACATAGGACCGGATCTGGTTGCCCCACTCGGCGGACACGTGCTGGCCCTTCAGCCGTGCCTGCTCCGCCTCACGCTTCTCGATCTCGACCTCGAGCAGCCTCGCCCGCAGGATCTTCATCGCCGTGTCGCGATTCTGCGCCTGTGACCGCTCGTTCTGGCACGTGACGACAATTCCGGTGGGCAAGTGGGTCATCCGCACCGCGCTCGACGTCTTGTTCACGTGCTGTCCCCCGGCGCCGCTGGCTCGGTAGATGTCCACGCGCACGTCCTCCTCCCGCAGGTCGACCGCCACATCGTCGGCGATGAGGGGCGAGACCTCGACGAGCGCGAACCCGGTCTGGCGACGTGCGGCCGAGTCGAACGGTGAGATCCGCACCAGGCGGTGGGTGCCCCGTTCGCTCTTGAGCAGGCCGTAAGCGCTCCGTCCCTGGATCGAAACCGTCGCGCTCTTGATGCCGGCCTCCTCGCCGGGAGACCGGTCGAGGATCTCGCACTGGAAGCGGTGGCGATCCGCCCAGCGCTCGTACATCCGCAGCAACATGTCCGCCCAGTCCTGGCTGTCCGTGCCGCCGGCGCCCGCGTGAATGCTCAGGATCGCATCGTGGTCGTCGAACTCGCCCGCAAACAGCAGCGAACGGTCCATGTCGGCCAACATCGTGCTGATCGCCGTGACCTCGTCCTCAAGCGCCGCGGCCATCGTCACCTGGCCGGCGTCCGACTCGAGGGCCGCCAGCTCGGCCAGCTCGCGCGCCTCCTTGATCCGGACCTCGACGGAAGTCCAGCGATCGACGTCGGATCGCAGCTCCGTCAGCCGGCGCATCGTGCGGCGGGCGGTTTCGGGATCGGACCAGAAGTCGGGGCGAAGCGTCGCCAGCTCGAGTGCGTCCGCCTCGGTCGTGCGTGCGGCTAGGTCAAAGACGGTTGAGGACGCGACGCAGCCGGTCCTCGAGTTCGGACAAGCGGGCGATGATATCATCCATGGTCATGGCTCCTTGCGACGAAGCGCCGGGCGGCGCTGTGCCGAGTGTAGCATCGAACCCGCCCGGCGCACCGCTCGACGATGCGACGGATGCGGCGGCCGTTGGATCGACGGACGCCGCGTCGACGGCGCGGCGCGATGCCCTCCGCGGCACGGCGCTGAAGCGGTTCAACCGCGGCGTTCGCCGGGCGGCGCGGGATGGCGGCCGCGAGGTCGTCCTCGTGCTCGAGAACATCAACTACCCCGTAAACGTCGGCAGCCTGTTCCGGATCGCCGACGGCTGCGGTGCCCGCGTCGTCCTGGCGGGCACGACACCCGATCCGACGACGCCGTCCGCGGCCAAGGTGGCGCGCGGCCATCACGTCCACCTCGGCTGGACACGCACGGACGACGTGGTGGCGACGCTGCGGGACCTGGCACACGGCGGATGGTGGGTGGCGGCGATCGAGCTGGCGGCCGACAGCGTGCCCTACCACGCTGTCGCGTACCCGCCGAAGGTGGCGCTCGTCCTCGGCAACGAAGATCACGGCGTCACGCGCCGGGCTCTCGGAGCCTGCCACGCCGCATTGTTCGTCCCGATGCTCGGGCGGGGCGCGTCGCTGAACGTGCACGTGGCCGCCGCGATCGTCGCCTATCGGGCGCTGTTCCCGTCGGAGGCGAGCAGCCCGTCGACGTAGGCGGACGCGTCGAAGGCCGCCAGATCGTCCATCCCCTCGCCCGTGCCGATGTAGGCGATGCGGATCCCGAGTTCGCGGCAGATCGGGAAGGCGATGCCGCCCTTGGCGCTGCCGTCGAGCTTGGCGAGCACGAGCCCGGTGACGTGCGTCGCGGCCGTGAACTGGCGCGCCTGTGCCAGCCCGTTCTGGCCCGTCGTGGCATCGAGAACGAGCAGCGTCTCGTGCGGCGCGCCCGGCACCTCGCGTCCGATGATACCGTTCACCTTGGCGAGCTCGGCCATCAGGTTGTGCTGCGTGTGCAGACGACCGGCCGTGTCGACGATCACGACGTCCGCCCGCGCACCCGCCTGCGAGCGCAACGCGTCGAACACGACGGCGCCCGGGTCGCCGCCGGGCGTGCCCTTGATGATCCCGACGCCGGCCCGGTTCGCCCAGGCCTCCAGCTGGTCGATCGCGGCCGCGCGGAATGTGTCGGCCGCCACGAGCAGCACCGAACGGCCGGCTGCGGCGTGCCGCCGTGCCAGCTTGGCCGCCGAGGTCGTCTTGCCGCTGCCGTTCACGCCGACGAGGAGGATCACCCATGGGCGCGGCGGCGCGGCCGGAGCGCCGTCCGCGGTGGCCCACTCGCTGCCGGCGCCCGGATCGCCGCCGCCTTGCAGCGCACGGACCATCACCGCCCGCAGCAGCGCCGGCAGCTCGTCGGCGCGCCGGACACCGGCCTGGCTGGCGCGGGCACGCAGCGCATCCACGAGCGCAACGGCGGTGCCGGCGCCGACGTCGGCGGCGATCAGCTGCGTCTCGAGCTCGTCCCACGTTTCGGTCGTGATATCGATCGGACCGAAGACCGCGCCGAGCCGGCTCAGCCAGCCCCGGCGGGTCGAGGCCAGCGCGGCGTCGTGCGACGCCGTTTCCGGCGGCGGATCGGCGGCGGACGGTGCCCCGGCACGACCGGACCGGCCAAATAAGCGTTCGAACACGCGTCGAGCCTCCTCGTACCCCACCACTGCAGATTCTCCGGGTTCCGTACTCTGGTAGCCACCACGAGCATGTTCAGTGGTGGGGCACTAGTACAGCCCCCTAGTACAGCACCACTGTAGATTCTTGGGACTCCCCAATCTGGTCGCCGCCCAAGGCATGTTCAGTGGTGGTGTACTAGCTTCGTGGCGGCCGGCAAGGATAGCACGCGTCTCGCAGAGGGCGTAGGTCCGGGATGGTATAATCGCGCGTCGATTCGGGAGTCGATCCGGCGGCCGATCCGACCGCCGTTCTTGGGGGCGCGTGCACGTGAAGAGCATCGAGGACATTCTGTCCGAGCGCGTTCGGGATGCTGCTGCGGGTGCGCTTGGCATGCCGGTGGACGGGGCGGTGCACCTCGAGGTGTCCAATCGCCCCGATCTCGGCGACTTTGCCACATCGGTCGCCTTCACGTTGGCCAAGGCTGCCCGCCGCCCGCCACTGGCGGTGGCGGAGCTGATCGCTGCGGCGCTGGGGGGCGCAGCCGGCGACGGCGCCATGATCGCCGGCGCGTCGGCCAGCGCGCCCGGGTTCGTGAACGTCCGGCTGAGCGCCGCCGAGCTGTCACGTTCGGTCGACGGGATCTGCCGAGCGGGCGGTCGCATCGCCCAGCGTGCGCCGACGGGCGACAAAGTGGTCGTCGAGCACACGAACATCAACCCGAACAAGGCCGCGCACGTCGGCCACTTCCGCAACGCCTGCCTCGGCGACTCCGTCGTGCGGATCCTGCGGCGCCTCGGCCACACCGTCGAGGTTCAGAACTACATCGACGACACCGGGGTGCAGGTGGCGGATGTCGTCGTCGGGCTGCGGTTCCTCGAAGTGCCGCCGCAGGGGGATCAGCCGTTCGATCGATACTGCTCGGACGTATACGTGGCCGTCCAGCACGCGTATGCGGCCGATCCGGCGCTCCTCGCACGGCGGCGCGAAGTGCAGGCGTCCGTCGAGGAAGGGCACGGACCGCTCGCCGCGTTCGTGCACGACGTGGCCGGTCGGATCGTCACTGCCAACCTGGCGACGATGGCGCGCGCCGGGATCGGATACGACGTGCTGACCTGGGAGTCCCATATCCTCGGCCTCGGCTTCTGGCAGACCGCCTTCGAGCGCCTCCGCGACGGCGGCGCGCTGCGATTCGAAACGGATGGGCCGAACGCCGGGTGCTGGGTTGTTCCGTTCGGCGCCGGCACGGTCGAGCTCGAAGGCAAGACCGTGAGCGAGGACAAAGTGCTGGTGACGAGCCAGGGGACGATCACCTATACCGCGAAGGACATCGCCTACCAGCTCTGGAAGTTCGGTCTGCTCGGCCGGGACTTCAGCTACCGGCTGTGGGGCGCTCAGGCCGACGGCCGACCGCTTTGGACGACCGCCCTCGACGACGGCAGCCCGGACGCGCCCGCGTTCGCACACGGTGACCGCGTCGTGAACGTCATCGACGTGCGGCAGTCCTATCCACAGCAGGTGGTGTACGAGTGCTTGCGCCGACTGGGCTTCGCCGCGCAGGCGGATCGATCACACCACCTGGCGTATGGCGTCGTCAACCTGAGCGCCGCGGCGGCACGCGAGCTCGGCGTGGCGGTCGATGAGGGCCAGGCAGTGGTGGCCATGAGCGGCCGCGGCGGCATCCAGGTGTTCGCCGACGAACTGCTCGACCGCCTGGCGGCGCGCTTGGCCGAGCGAACGGCGGATCCGGACGTGGCCTCGGCCGTGGCGGTCGGCGCGGCGCGGTACTACATGTTGAAGTGCGGCAACACCCAGGACATCGCCTTCGACTTCGACGACGCGCTTCGGACGACCGGCGAGACCGGCGTCTACCTGCAATACGCCCTCGTCCGTGCGCGCGGGATCCTGCGCCGCCTGGCCGAGGCCGGCGTGTCCGCCGCCCCCGCCCCGCCGCCGCCCGTGCTCGCCGACGCCGACCGTGCCCTCGTGCTGCACATGCTGCGCTGGCCGCGCGCGCTGGCCACGGCCGGCGACGCGCTGACGGCGCAGCCCGTCGCCAAGTTCGCGTTCGAGCTCGCCGCGGCGTTCAGTGCTTTTTATGACAACACGGGTCCGATCGTCCAGGAGACGGATGCCGGCGTGCAAGCGTGGCGGGCCGGCCTCGTCCAGGCGTTCGATCTCCTGTTCGGCGACGTCCTCGACACGCTCGGCATTCCGGCGCTCGACCGGATCTGAGCGATCGTTTCGGAGCAGCCGTTCGACGGTTTCGTTCAGGCGCGCCGCCCGGTGCGCTTGACAGTGCGCCGGCCGGTGCCCACCAGCGTCAGGGAGCCGAGCGTGTGAGGCAGAAGAACATCCTGAGCCAGCGGATCATGACGCTCACCGGCCTCACCGCCGGCCCGAACGGGCCGTTCGGCGCTGCGGGGGGCGAGGTCGCACAACGCCTCGTCGACGGCTGGGCAGCCGAGCGACGTCTCCTCCAGCGGCTGCTGGACGAGACGAAGGGTGATGACGTGCTGGCCACCGTTGCGATGTGGCACGATCGGACGACGGCGTTCCTGGCGAAGGCCGGCGAGGGCGAAGGCTCGTGGCGCGACCGTGACGGCCATCTCTGGGTCGGCAGCGACGTGCTGCGCGTTCTGGAGGACGTGCGGCAGCGGATCGACGCATGGCAGGCCGAGGCGGAACCGGCGCCGGCGGCCGGCGTCGGCGGCGGCGTGCGCGAGGCCGTGCGCGAGGCCGAGCTCGCGGCGCTGCGCGAGGCGCTCGGCGACGACGATGCTGACCTCGCCGAGGCGCTCGAGGACGACGATCCCGACGAGCCGGCGCTCCCCTGATGCGGACGCCGGCGACGTTCGTCTTGCGGCGCGCCCGGATCCACCGCTTCGACGGCGCCGAGCCGGCCACGGCGCTGGCCGTGCGCGAGGGGCGCATTGCGGCCATCGGCAGCGACCAGGACGTCTGGCGTGTCGTCGGCAGCGACACGCCGACGGTCGACCTGCGGGGACGCGTGGTGCTGCCGGGGTTGATCGACGCGCACGTGCACTGGTGCACGTATGCCATCGCCCGACGCAGTCTCCAACTGGCGGGTGAGGACGGCCTGCCCGACGTGCTCCGCCGCGTGCGCCAGCATGCGTCCGACCGGCCCGCCGGGCAGTGGATCACCGGCCGCGGTTGGGATCACAGCGCATGGGGACGATGGCCGACCGCGGCCGACCTCGACGCCGTCACACCCCTTCATCCGGTGGTGCTGACCCGCAAGGACGGCCACGTGGCGTGGCTGAACAGCGCGGCGCTTGCTGCGTGCGGAATCGACGACGCGACCCCTGACCCCGAGGGTGGAGCGATCCAGCGGGCGGACGGCCAGCCGACGGGCCTGCTGATGGAGACGGCGCTTCGGCTGGCCAACGCGGCCGTCCCGCCGCCGGACACATACGCCCGCCAGGCCGCGATGATCGACGCGTGGCGGGACGCATGGTGCCGCGGCCTGACGAGCTTGCACGACATGGGCTTCCAGCGCCAGTCCCTCTTTCGGGACCTGGCGACGCTCCGCGATGCCGGCGAGCTCGGCCTGCGCTTCGTGTGGTACCTGCCGGAAACGGAACTCGATGAGGCCATCGGGCTCGGCCTCCGCTCGGGTCTTGGCGACGGCTGGCTGCGCGTCGGCGGTCTCAAGCTCTTTCTCGACGGCACCCTCGGCGCACAGACAGCCGCTATGCTGGCGCCGTACGATGGTCAAGCGGACAACGTCGGTCTGCCGACGATGAACGGCCCGGCGTTCGTCGATCTCGCCGGACGGGCCGCGGCGGCCGGACTGGCCACGGCCGTGCATGCGATCGGCGACGGGGCGAACCGCACGGCCCTTGACGGCTTCGCCGACGTCGCGGCCACCGTGCCGGGCGCCTCGGCCATGAGGCAGCGGATCGAGCACTGTCAGATCGTCGCACCGGAGGACATTCAGCGCTTCGTTCAGCAGAACGTCACGGCATCCATGCAGCCGATCCACTGCACGGCGGACCACGTGATTGCCGAACGATACTGGGGCCTCCGCAACCGGACGAGCTATGCCTGGCGATCGATGTTGACGTCGGGCGCGGCGTTGGCCTTCGGCTCGGACGCACCCATCGAGTCGCTTGACGTCTTTGCCGGGGTTCATGCGGCCGTGACCCGTCAGACGGCGGTGGGCGAACCGCGCGGCGGCTGGCATCCCGAGCAGCGGGTGACGGTGCGGGAAGCGCTGCACGCCTACACGGCCGGTGCTGCGTACGCCGCCGGACTGGAGAACGAGGTCGGCTCGCTCAGCGTCGGTCGACAGGCCGACCTGATCGTCGTCGACCGCGACCCGCTGTCCGTTGCCGCGCCTGAGCTGCTGACGATCAAGGTGCTCGGCACGATGATCGAGGGCATCTGGGTCTGGCAGGCGGCCGGCGCCGACATCGCCGGCCCGCGCCACGACAGCTGAAGCGTGGCCGAGCATGCCGTTCGCACCGCACGGGGGGTGTTGCTGCCCGTCGTCGCGCTCGTGACCGCCGTGCTGGCGATCAGCACGTCCGCCATCCTGATACAGGCCGCGCGCGCCGAAGTGCCGGCCCTGGCGATGGCCACGTGGCGGATGGTGCTTGCCGCGCTCGCGTCCGGCTCGTTCGCCCTGGCATCGCCGCGCGCCCGGCGTGAGCTGGCGTCCATCGACCGCCGCGGCTGGACCTTGGTGGCGCTGGCGGCGTTCTTCCTGGCATCGCACTTCGGCCTATGGGTGCCGTCCGTCACGGGCACCAAGATCGTGAGCTCGGTGGCGCTCGTCACGACGAGCCCGCTGTGGGTCGCCGTGCTTGCGCCACGCTGGATCGGCGAGAGCGTGGGCTGGCAGCTGCGCGCCGCAGTGCTCGTCGGGTTCGGTGGTGCGATCACGATCATGCTCGGCGACGCGATGTCGTTCGGGCGCAGCCACTTGATCGCCGACGGGCTTGCGCTCGGCGGGGCGCTCGCCGTGGCCTGCTACTTCATGGTGGCCCGCCGGCTGCGGCAAGTGCTCTCGCTGCGCTCCTTCCTGGCGGCCGTGTACGCCGCATCCGCCTTGATCCTCCTCGCCGCGGCGCTGACCGCCGGCACCCCGCTCGGCGGATGGACCGCGCGCTCCTGGCTGCTGGTCGGCGCCTTTGCTCTCTTCCCTCAGCTCATCGGCCACAGCACGCTCAACTGGGCGCTCGCCCGACTGTCGGCCACCTACGTGGCGGCAGCGACGCTGTTCGAGCCTGTCGGCAGCGCGGTCCTCGCGTTCTGGATCTTCGGACAGGTGCCCGTGCCGACCGCCTGGGCCGGCGGTGCCCTCGTCCTGCTCGCGCTCGGCTGGGCGACGCTGGCGGAACGCCCGGCCGTGCGCCGCGCCGCCGCAACGACGAACGTCCAGGCTGCGGCGGGCATGCCCACCCCGGAGGATGACGATGCCCCACTCCGCTGACGTTCACGCCTTCCCACTGCGCGTCCGCTACGCCGAGACCGACGCGGCCGGGCTCGCCCATCACGGCAGCTATCTGCCGTGGTTCGAGGCCGCGCGGGTGGAGTGGCTGCGTGCGCACGGCATCGTGTACGCCGAGCTGGAGCGGGAGGGCTATCACCTGGCCGTCGTCGAGGCGTTCATCCGCTACGTGGCCCCGGCCAGGTTCGACGATGCGCTGTTGGTGCGGACCGGACTTGTGGACATGCGCAGCCGCGAGGCAACGTTCGTCTATGAGGTCGTCACCGACACGGCCCATCCGCGCCAGCTCGCGAACGGCCGAACCCGCCACATCTGCCTGTTTCGCGGACAGGTGGCCAAGCTGCCCGAGGCGGTGCGCCGGCTGGCGGGCGCGTGAGCCCCCCGCGCACCCGGCGCTGACGGCCCGCTACCCGCCCTGCAGATGCTCGTCGATCATCCGCCCGACGACATCGACCGCGGCATCGAGGGCAAGCGAGAGCTCGCCGCAGAGCATGACGCGCGCCTGCTCGAACAGACGAGCCTCCGTCGGCGAGAACACGCGATCGCGGCCGCGCGCCGCCAAGTCGCGCACGAGCATGGCCAGCACGTCGAGGTTGCCGGTGCGCAGCCGGTCGGCGATGGCCGCCTGCCGCGTCTTGAAGTCGTCGGGCAGCGCGTCGGCCGCGGACTGGAGGGCTTCGAGCGCGCTCGTGGCGGCCGTCGGGATCGCCACGGCGCGCAAGCCGATCGTCGACGCCGTGCGAACCGGAACGAGCACGCGCATCGGCGGCGCGACGAGCTGGATCGCGTAGTAGCGATTGAAGTCCTCATGCAGCGCCGGCCGTTCGATCGCAATGACGATGCCGGCGCCATGCGCCGGGTGGAACACACGGTCGCCCACGCCGAACGGCAGCTCGTCGTCAAGCAAGGGGCACCACGTCCACGGCTTGCGGGCCACGGCCCGTATGCTCGATCTCGTACTCGACCGGCGTACCCTCCCGCATCGCGGTGGGGTCGGCCAGAAGGATGCCGCTGGCATGCAGGAACAACTCGCCACCCTCGTCGTCGGCGATGAATCCGTAGCCCCTGGCCGGATCGAACCACTTCACGATGCCGACATACCGCACGCGCAGCTCGGTCTGCCGCGGCGGGTGTCGGTCCGGTCGGCCGCCGGTGCCACCGCCGGGGCGCCCACCGGGGCGCCCACCGGGACGCCCGTGCCCGGCGCGAGGCGGACCGCCGTCCCGGCCGCCGGATCGCCCGCCACGCCGGTCGTCGCCCGCGCCGCTGCGACGAACACCCGGGCCAGAGGGCATGGGCCCGCGTTCGGCGGCGCGCGGTCGATCCGCGTTCCCCGCCGCCGGTTGGCGCTCCTGGCGCGGCTCATCGGCGTCCACCAATCCGGTCTCGACCGGCTGGACGTCGGCGCTCTTGCAGCGCGGGCAGAAGAGCAGCGTACCGCTCTCCCACAGGCCAAGCTCAGCGCGCTGCCGCTGTTCGCGGACGGTGAAGACAAACCGGTAACCACATGCGCCACAGCGCATCGGCTGATCCCGCAAGGCCATTGGGCCGTCTCCTGATCGTGATACGACGGGGCGCAACGCGCCCGCCGTTGGTCATCTACTCGTCGTCGACCCCGGTGCCCGATTCGTCCGGCGCATCGCTTTCGACGCTGCTCGCGACCTCCGTCGGTTCGTCCGCCGTCGGATCCGCATCCGGTACCGCGGGTTCGACGTGTCGCAGGTGCTCGGGTACCCGCTTCAGGCTGAGGCCAAGTCGCTGGCGGTCCGGATCGAGCGCGATGATCTCCACCGTGACGGTCTGCCCGGCGCGTACGGCCTCCGATGGATGGCGCACCGGCACGTCGGACAGCTCGGAGACGTGAATCAATCCCTCGAGGTGATCCTGGAGCCGCACGAACGCCCCGAAATCGGCCATGTTCACGACGACGCCATCGACCAGCTCGCCGACGTAGTGTTCCTCCGCCGCGATCGCCCACGGATCCTTCAGCAGGCGCTTCATACTGAGGCTGATCCGTTTGCGCTCCCGGTCGATCGAAAGCACCTGTACATCGACCTCGTCGCCGATCTTCACGATGTCGCTCGGACGACGGTTCCGATCGAAGCTCATCTCCGAGACGTGGACCAGGCCATCCGCGCCGCCGAGATCGATGAACGCCCCGAACTCGGCGATCGAGGTGACGCGGCCCCGCCGCACGTCCCCCTCGTTCAGATCGCCGAGCAGTTGGCGCTTGCGCTCGGAGCGCCACTCGCGCGCGGCCTGCCGTTCGCTCATGATGAGCCGGCGCTTCGCCCGGCTGACCTCGACGACCTTGACGACGATCCGCTCGCCGACGAACTCGGCCATGCGCTCCGGACCGCCTTCCGGCATCGGACGGGCCATCTGGCTGCGCGGGATGAATCCCTGCAGACCCCCGAAGCCCACGAGCAGTCCGCCGCGATTGAACCCGACGATCTCGAGCTCGACCACCTGCCCGTTCTCGAGCAACTCCTCCGCCCGCGTCCAGTCCTCGCCGGTCAGCGCCTGAGACAGCGAGAGGACGATCTCCCCGTCCCGGCCGTCCGGCCGCATGACGACGAGCTGGATCGTGTCGCCCGGCTGCACGGCATCCCACACGGCCTTCGGCACGCGGGCGATGTCGCTGGCCGGGACGACGGCCTCCTGTTTTGCGCCGAGGTTCACCGTCAGCTGATCGCGCGACTTGCTGACAACCGCGCCCTCCACGACGTCGCCGCGCTGATAGCGACTCGGGAGGAAGTCGCCTTCTTCGAGGAGCAACGCCATCATCGACGTCCCCTCGGCTTCGGCCCGCGCCGCAAGATCCTCCATCGACGAACCCGACTCGTCCGGCGCGCGCAGCTCCGCGATCGGCGGAGCGGGTGCGGGCCCGTCGTCCGCATCGCCTCCGCTGAGATCGTCGACCTGTGTCCCCGCGTCCGTCGGCTCACCGTCCGTTGTGTCCGGCACTGCTGTGTCCGGCACTGTCGTGTCCGGCGACGTAGTGTCCGGCGATGTGCCGTCCATGGCGGTTTCGGCGTCGGTGCGCTCCTCGGCCGGTGCGTCCGGGAGAATCGCCGGGCCCTCGACGTCTTGCGTGTCGTCAGCGTCGTCGTGCATGGTCCTCTACTTCTCGAGCAGTCGGTTGAGTGGGATCAGTCCTCTTCGTCGAACTCGGCGTCGTTACCGATCTCCTCCTCGTCGTCATACTCGAGCAACTCCTCGTCCTCCTCGTCGTCGACGAGGTTCTCGGCCTCCTCGTCGTCGTCGTCATCGCCCAAGTCGATGCCGGCATCGCCGCTGTCGTACTCCGACACCGCCGCTCGCGAGGCCGAGACCGGGTCCAGATCACCGTCGGACAGCGCAAGGCGGTCGAAGTCGACGTCGTCCTCGAACAACTCGGCCAGCACGTCATCGGCCAAGTCGAGGTCGGCCAGATTGTCGCGCGTCGGCTCGACGATCTCGGTGTCGATGTCCGGTCGGCGGAATCCACTGCCGGCCGGGATCAGCTTGCCGATGATGACGTTCTCCTTGAGGCCGATCAACCGATCCGTCTTCCCCTCGATCGCCGCCTTGGCCAGGATGTTGATCGTGTGCTGGAAGCTCGCCGCCGACAGGAGGCTGTCGGTCTCGAGCGACGCCTTCGTGATCCCGAGCAGCATCGGCTGATACGTGGCCGGCCGCCCGCCGCGCGCGCCGATGGCCGCGTTCAGGTCTTCGATCGTCTGCAACCCGATGAGATCGCCCGGCAGGAGCTTCGTGTCCCCCGGCCGGAGGATCCGCACCTTGCCGAGCATCTGCCGGACGATGATCTCGATGTGCTTGTCGTTGATCACGACGCCCTGCGCGCGGTAGACCTTCTGGATCTCGTCGAGCAGATACGTCTGGGTCGCCTCGACGCCGAGGATGGCAAGCAGGCGGTACGGGTTCTTCGGGCCTTCCGTCAACTGCATGCCCGCCTCGACCCGGTCACCCGCCTGGACGAGGAGCCGCGAACCGACCGGGACGATGTACTCCTCGTTGCGCTTCTGCTCCCACCGAACGATGACGCGGTCCTTGACGACGTCCGCCACCCCGGCATGCTCCGCGACGATCTGTCCCTCGCCGCCCGGGCCGAGCGCGACGGGCTTGTTCGCCTCGACCGGATCGCCCGAGGCAACGCTGGCCTTGAAGCCGTCGGCAAGCACGTACTCGTCGCTGACGATCTGCACGTCGGTCAAGGCAAGCGTCGTGATCTCGCCGTCTCGCTGGAGCTGCACCTGGCCGGCGATGTCCGCCAGGATCGCCTCGCCCTTGGGGTTGCGCGCCTCGAAGAGCTCCTGCACGCGCGGCAGGCCCTGCGTGATGTCGCCGCCGCCCGCCGCCACACCGCCGGTGTGGAACGTGCGCAGCGTGAGCTGTGTTCCCGGCTCGCCGATCGACTGGGCCGCGATGATCCCGACCGCCTCGCCGACCTGGATGAGGCCGCCGCGGGCCAAGTCCATGCCGTAGCACAGCTGGCAGATGCCGTGCTGCAGCTCGCAGTGCAGCGTCGAGCGCACGAACACCTCGGTGACGGCGGACGCCTCCAGCCGATCGAGCTCGGCCGTGGCGAGCACCGTCTTGTCCTCGACGATCACCTCGCCCGTCGTCGGATCGACCACAGGACCCTGCACGGCGCGTCCGGCCAGCCGGTCGCGCAGCGTGTCGGCCAGCACCGGGTCGAGGCGAGCCGAGAGCATCAGCCCCTTTGACGTGCCGCAGTCGAAGTCGTTGATCACCGCGTCCTGCGCAACATCGACGAGTCGCCGCGTCAGGTAGCCGGCGTCCGCCGTGCGGAGCGCCGTGTCCGCCAGACCCTTGCGGGCGCCGTGGGTCGAGATGAAGTACTCGAGCGTCGAAAGCCCCTCGCGGAAGTTCGACCGGATCGGCAAGTCGATGATCCGTCCCGACGGGTCGCTCATCAGGCCGCGCATGCCGGCCAGCTGCCGGATCGGGTTGAACCCGCCCTTCGTCGATCCGCTGGCCGCCATCATGCGGATCGAGCCGAAGTCCGGCAGCTCGTTGCGGACGGCGTCCGTCAGCTCGTCCGTCACGCGGTTCCAGATATCGACGGTCCGCATGTAGCGCTCGTCGTCCGTGATCAGGCCGCGCCGGAACTGGCGGTTCAACTGGAGGACGACGTCGTCCGCCTCGGCGATGATCTCCGACTTGCGCGCCGGCACGACGATGTCGTCGACGGCGATCGACAGGCCCGAGCGCGTGGCGAACGTGAAGCCGATCGCCTTCATGCGGTCCACGGCGTCGGCCGTGGCCTCCGGGCCGAGGAAATGGTAGATCTCGGCGACGAGCGCCTTGACTTCGCCCTTGCCGAGCGCAGCACCCGGGTCGTACAGACGGATCCGCTCGGGCAGGTGCAGATTGAAGATCGCCCGCCCGACCGTCGTCGGCACCACGCGCGTGCGTGGTACGTCATCCGCGTAGCGCTTGTTGTTCTCGTCGTAGTACGTCTCCACGCGCACGCTGATCGGTGCTTGCAGGTGGACCTGACCGACCTCGTAGGCGTAGTCGACCTCCTCGAGGCTGCTGAACGCCCGCCCCTCGCCGAGCACGCCCGACCGAGAGACCGTCAGGTAGTACATCCCGAGGACCATGTCCTTCTGGGGCTCGACGATCGGCTCGCCGCTCGAGGGCTTGAGCAGGTTGCGCGACGCCATCATCAGCTCACGCGCCTCGCGCTTCGCCTTCTCCGACAGAGGAACGTGGACCGCCATCATGTCGCCGTCGAAGTCGGCGTTGAACGCGGCGCAGACCAGCGGGTGGATCTGGATCGCCTTGCCCTCCACCAGAATCGGCTGGAAGGCCTGGATGCCGAGGCGGTGCAGCGTCGGGGCGCGGTTCAGGAGGACGGGGTAGTCCTCGATGATCTCCTCGAGCACCTGCCACACGACGTCGTCCATCTTCTCGATGAGCCGCTTGGCTCCCTTGACGTTGTGCGCGTAGTTGTATTCCACGAGCTTGCGCATGACGAACGGCCGGAACAACTCGAGGGCCATCGTCTTGGGCAGGCCGCACTGATCGAGCTTGAGGTGCGGCCCGGTGACGATGACGGAGCGCCCGCTGTAGTCCACGCGCTTGCCCAGCAGGTTGCGCCGGAAACGGCCCTGCTTGCCCTTGAGCATGTCGGAGAGGCTCTTCAGCTTGCGCCGGCCGCGCGCGCTGACCGCCTTGCCGCGGCGGCTGTTGTCGATGAGCGAGTCGACCGCTTCCTGAAGCATGCGCTTCTCGTTGCGGATGATCACGTCCGGCGCGCCGAGGTCCAGGAGTCGCTTGAGGCGGTTGTTGCGGTTGATCACGCGGCGATACAGGTCGTTGAGGTCGGACGTCGCGAAGCGGCCGCCATCGAGCTGGACCATCGGGCGCAGGTCGGGCGGAATCACGGGCAGCACCTGGAGGATCATCCACTCCGGGCGGTTGCTCGAGCGCCGGAGCGCCTCCACGATCTTCAGGCGCTTGGTGGCCTTGCGCCGACGCTGCTTGCTCCTGCCCTGAAGGATCTCCTGGCGCATCTCTTTCCCGAGCCGCTCGAGATCCATCCGACTGACGATCTCAAACAGGGCCTCGGCGCCCATGCCGGCGGTGAAGATGCCGCTGAAGCGCTCCTTGAGGTCCCAGTATTCGGCCTCGGTCAGCAGTTGCATGACCTGGATGCCGTTGATCTCGTCGCGCCGCTGCCGGAAAGCCGTCTCGAGACCTGCGGCCTCGGCCGCAATCTGCTGCTCCGCGGTCTTCGTGTTCTTCTCGGCCTCGCGCAACGCCTTGGTCTGCTCGCCCTCGAACCGCTCGGTGAGCTCGCGCACGGCCTCCTGGGACTCGATGCCCAGATCGGACAGCCGAGCTTGGACAAGCTCGTTCAGCTGCTCGAGCGCCTCGGGCGTGACGATCTCGCCCTCCGCAACGAGCGTCGTCGCCGTGGGTTCGAACACGATCGCCTTCGCCGCCGGCTTGTCCCGCTTGCGCTTGAGCTCGGCCTGCATCGCCTTGGATGCCTTCATGAGCTCCGTGGAACGGGTGTCGAACTCGGCCTCCGCCGAAACACGGCGTGCGTCGAGCTCACTCCTGAGCTGCACCAGCGCATCATCGCTGGACGGCGCCCCGCCGGCATCCGCCAGCCCCGCCTGCGCGCGCAGCGTCGTGACCTGCTCGTGATGCTCCTCCTCGACACGCTTCAGGACGCGTGCGCGCTCCTCGTCGTCGACGGTGGTGATGATGTATTGCGCGAAGTAGAGGACGCGGTCGAGGTTGCGCCGCGAAATGTCGAGCAGGATGCCGAGATAGCTCGGCACGCGGCGCGTGTACCAGATGTGGGCCACCGGGCTCGCAAGCTGGATGTGCCCCATGCGCTCGCGTCGAACGCGCGCACGCGTGACCTCGACACCGCACTTGTCGCAGACGATGCCTCGGTAGCGAATTTTCTTGTACTTGCCGCAGTAACACTGCCAGTCCTTCGTCGGACCGAAGATGGCTTCGCAGAACAAGCCATCCTTCTCCGGCCGCAGCCGCCTGTAGTTGATCGTCTCCGGCTTGGTGACCTCGCCGTGAGACCACGATCGGATCTCGTCGGGCGAGGCCAAGCTGATGCGGATTGCGTGGAAGTCCTTGATCTCCAAGGATCCTGTCCTCCGTTGGTTGTTGCCGCAGGCGGGCGCGGCGCGCAGCTGGCGGTCGGCAAGTGCCCGTTCCGGCCAGCGCCGGGACGGGTGCGCACGGGCATCGAACGTAAGGAAGGCGCCGCCGGGCGGACGGCGCCGGTCTCGTCAAGGGATCGGGGAAATGACGAGCATGCGGGCTGAGCCCGAGGGGATTATAGCCGCCGGGGCGCACGCCGGTCAACTGCGTCCTCCCGGAAGGATGGGACGGGTCGAGGCGTTCGGCTTTGACCGCGTCCGGCCGGCGCCCTAGACTTGCCCGCTATCGCCCCGCCCACCCTCCGCCCAGTCACGGAATTCACCCCATGATCTACCGCGCACCAGAGCGCTCCACGCCCGCGCGAGGCCGCGCGGTGACGCACGAGCTCGCGGCGCTCCTCGTCGGCATGGCCCTACTGGCGGCCGTGATCCTGCAGTTCGCCTGCGCCGGTGCGGGTCCGGATGCGTCTGCCGGCCGGTGGATCTGCGTGAACAATGCCCGCCTTGCCGCGCTGCGCCCGGCCACGCCGACGCCGACCGGCACCGCGCGTGCCGGCCGCGGCGGGGCGATTCGCCCCATCGCCCAGGCCACCTCGATCGTTCCGTCCGCGCCGACCATGTCCGCGATTGGATCCAAGGCGCCCGACACCGAGGGCTTGTTCGGATCGTGGCCAACGCCGACGGTCAGCCCCCAGAACGACGCGTTGGGCTATCCCGGCGCCGGCCGCAATCCCTCCCGCAGCCTTCCGTCGCCCAGCGTCCCCGTGCCCGACCCCTTCGATGCCCGACGAACGACGCTCACCGCCCTCGCTGCCGAGGGTCTGGCGGCCGCGACTGCCCGCGCGTTGGCGAATCAGTCCGCTGCCACGGCCACCGTCACCGCAACCACTTTCACCACGACGGGCACCGCGTCGCCCACACCGACGCCGGGGCCCGGTACGCCGTCGGTCACGCCGGGTCCCACCCCAACCGACACCGCATCCCCGACGGAAACCGGCTATCCGTAAGCCCTCGCCGGAGAGCCCCACCATGACACCGGCCGCGGGGCGCGTTCAAGCTGCCGTGCCCGCGGGACCAGCCGGACTGGAAATCGTCCGGCACCAGTTGGCCGCGGTGTGTGACGCGATGGGTGCCACGCTCATGCGCGCCGCCAGTTCGCCGAACATCAAGGAGCGCCTGGACTTCTCCTGCGCGGTGTTCGACGGTGACGGCCGTCTGCTGGCACAAGCCGCGCACATACCGGTCCACCTAGGCGCGCTGCCCGCCGCCGTCGCCGCGGCGGCCGCCGCCGGCCCGTGGCGGCCGGGCGACGCCGTCCTCCTCAACGACCCGTACGCGGGGGGCAGCCACCTCCCCGACCTGACGCTCGTGACGCCCGTGTTCGACGTCGGCGGCCCGGCGCAGCGGCAGGCTCGCCCCGTCGCCTTTCTCGTCAGCCGAGCCCACCACGCGGACGTGGGCGGCATGGCGGCCGGCTCCCTGCCCAGTGCCGACGATCTGTTCGGGGAAGGGCTGATCCTACCCCCGGTTCGCCTGGTCGACCGCGGGCGGCGCGTCGCCGACGTTTGGCGGATCGTCGCGGCGAACAGCCGGACACCGGATGCGCGGTGGTCCGACCTCGAGGCGCAGGCATCCGCGCACCGAGCCGGTGAGGCTCGGCTCACCGCGCTCCTCACGAGCGAACCCGCCTTCCTCTCGCGCGCCGACGCGCTCCTGGCGTGGAGCCACGCGCTCGCCGCGGCACGGCTTGCCGCACTCCCCCACGGCACGGCCTCCTTCGGCGACGCGCTCGACGACAACGGCCGGACCGCCGCGCCGTTGCCCGTCATGGTCAGGGTGCATGTCGACGGCCGGCGGCTGGCGTTCGACTTCGCCGGCAGCGCCCCGGAGACGATCGGCGGCTTGAACGCGCCGCTGAGCGTGACGCGATCCGCCGCGCTGTACGTGGCGTGCTGTCTCATGCCGGACGTGCCCATCAACGACGGGCTCTTCCGGGTCGTGGAGGTCAGCGCGCCGGCGGGGAGCATCGTGAACCCCGCCCGTCCCGCAGCCGTGGCTGCCGGCAACGTCGAGACGAGCCAGCGGATCGTCGACGTGCTGCTCGGCGCGCTCCACGCGCTCGGTGTGCCCGGGATCCCGGCTGCCAGCCAGGGCACGATGAACAACCTGCTGGCCGGCGGTACGGACGCGGACGGTCGGCCATGGGCGTACTACGAGACGATGGGCGGCGGCGGCGGCGCCGCGCCCGGACATGCCGGGACCAGCGGCCTCCAGGTCCACATGACGAACACGCGCAACACGCCCATCGAAGCGCTCGAGTCGGCGTATCCCATCCGCGTCGAGACGTACGCGGTCCGCCGCGGCTCGGGCGGCAGCGGGCGGTGGGCCGGCGGCGACGGCGTGGTCCGTCGGCTGCGATTCCTGGCGCCGGCCCAAGTCACGCTCGTCACCGAACGCCGACATGTCGCACCGTGGGGCCTCGCCGGCGGCGGAAGCGGCGCCGTCGGCGAGAACCGGTGGTGGCGCGCCGGGCGCGCACGGCGGCTCCCCGGCAAGCGGACGTTTCGCGTGGGCGCAGGCGATGCCGTGGAGGTGCGATCGCCGGGCGGCGGCGGGTACGGCGAGCCCGAGGTCGGCTGAACCGACGCCGTTCGGCCGCTCTACGGAGCGATGGATCCCGACGGGACCGTGGCCGTCGGCCGGCAGGCGTCGACGGCGGCGCCGACCTCGCCCGTCAACCGCGGTACGACGTAGAGGATCAGACCGAAAGCCAGCACCCAGCCGGCCACGCTGGCCAGCAACGGCCGGTCTCGCAGCAGGATGTCTTCCGGTGCGCCGCCCATGCCGCGTGCCTGTACCAGAAACAGGTAGCGCAGGATGGCGTAGATGACGAACGGCACGGTCAGGAGGATGAGGTTGGCGCTCACGCCGCGCGGGCGCGCCGGCGTCGTGATCGCATAGAGGCAGTACGTCACGACGGTGACGGACGCGGCCAACAGGATGAACTGATCGAGCAACGGTTCGGTGTAGTCTTCGAGGCTGCGGCGGTGCCCGCCGGCGCTCTCGGCCAGAACGTGAAGCTCGTGTCGACGCTTGGCGAAGCCCTGGAACAGCGCCAGGTTGATCATCGAGACGTACAGATAGGGCGAGATCGGAGTGTCGATCGCCGCACCGCCGGCCAACACACGCAACACGAAGCCGCCGGCGATCGCCAGGACGTCGACGATGACCCAGTGCTTGAGCACGAACGTGTAGCTCAGCTGGAGGACAAGGTAGCCGACGAGTGCCACCACCACCAGCGGACTCGGCACGGCGACGGCGAGGCCGTCGGCCGGCCGACCGGTCGCCAGCCAGACCGTTGAGCCGAGCCCGACCAGGATCAGGACGATCGACAGCACGATCGCCAGCCCGGCGCTCATCTCGCCGCTGGCCAGCGGGCGGTGACGCTTCTCGGGGTGCCGCCGGTCGTTCTCGATATCGGCGAGGTCATTGATCAGGTAGACCGCGCTCGAGATCGCACAGAACGAGAGGAACGTGATCACCGTGCTGGCGAGCTTCGGCCCACAGGCCAGCTGCTGGGTGAGCAGGAGCGCCGCGAAGACGAAGGCATTCTTCGTCCACTGCCGCGGGCGCATGCCGGCAAGCACCGCCCGCCAACGCGGACGGCGGCGCCGCGGCGCATCGACGGTCGGGCTGGGCGGTGGCACGGCGCGATTCTACGGGCTCGACCCGGACACGGTCAACGCCGCACGGTGCTGCGCTACCATGTTCGGCCGATGGACACCCCTCGCACCGGTACGCGCTGCCGACTCGACGAGCTTCTCGTCCTGCGTGGCCTGGCGGAGAGCCGCACGCGCGCGCAGTCCTTGATCCGCGCCGGCGACGTCACGATCGACGGGCACCGGAGCGACAAGCCGGGCATGCCGGTGCGGCGCGACGCCCTGATCACCGTGCGGCCGGCGAAGCGGTTCGTCGGTCGGGGCGGCGACAAACTCGAAGCCGCGCTCATTGCGTTCGGCTGGGATGTCACCGACCGGGTTGCTCTCGACGTCGGCGCATCGACCGGCGGCTTCACGGACTGCCTGTTGCAGCGCGGCGCACACCACGTGTACGCGGTGGATGTCGGTCGCGGTCAGCTGGCGTGGCGACTGCGGACCGATCCGCGCGTGACGTGCCTCGAGCGCACGGACATCCGCGCGCTGGAGACGTTGCCCGAGGCGCCGACGATCGCCGTGGTGGACGTCGCGTTCATCTCGCTCCGGCTCGTTCTGCCGGCGGTATGGGGCCTCGTGGCGCCCGGCGCCGGCGTGATCGCGCTCGTCAAGCCGCAGTTCGAGGCCGGTCGCGCCGAGGTCGGGCGCGGCGGAGTCGTGCGCGATCCGGCCGTTCATCGGCGGGTGCTCCACGACGTGCTGCGCCACGCCGAGGAGGCGCACTGGCAACTGGAGGGCGGCCTGCCCTCGCCGATCACCGGCGCGGACGGCAATCGCGAGTTCCTCATCGCGCTGCGACGACCGGCGCCCGACGAAGTGTGCGCGACGGCTGCCCCAGACCGCGACGACGTGATCGAGGCCTGCCTGCGAACGCCCGAAGCGCGCGTGCCCTGACGGGGCGCGAACACAGGCGCCCGCTGGACTCGCCAGCGGGCGCCTGTTCATCCGCTTCCAAAAATGACGGACTAGCGCTTCGTGTACTGCGGCGCCTTGCGGGCACGCTTGAGACCGGGCTTCTTGCGTTCCTTCTCGCGCGGGTCGCGCGTCAGGAACCCGCCACGGCGGAACGTGTTGCGATTCTCTTCGTCGGACAGGACGAGCGCACGGGCAATGCCCTGCATGATCGCGCCCGACTGCCCCGTGATGCCGCCGCCCTGGACCAAGGCGGTGACGGTGAACGCGCCGACGTTGGCCGCCCCGATGGGGGATAGCACCGTGGCACGGTCACGCTCGCGGCCGAAGTAATCCTCCAGCGGCTTGCCGTTTACGAGCACGGCCCCATTGCCGGCCGGATAGAAGCGCACCTGGGCCGAGGCTGACTTGCGCCGGCCAAGCCCATAAAAGTAGCGGCCGTCCAGGTTGACGGCCATCGTCGCTCGTCGCGTCGCGGTCTGTGCCATGTGCTCTCACTCCTGATTGCGTGCGCTTCAACAACTCGCTGTCGCCGCGCGCACGCAGCCGATCAACCGAGGGATGTGTCGATGACGAGGATCAGCGGCTTTTGGGCGGCATGCGGATGCTCGGACCCGCCATACACCCTGAGCTTCTTGATCATTGCGCGGCCGAGGCGGTTCCGCGGCAGCATGCCCTTGACGGCCAGCTTGAGCACCCGATCGGGATGCTTATCCATCATGGACGCCAGGTTCGATTCGCGCAAGCCCCCCGGGTACCCGGAGTGCGTATAGTACATCTTGTCGGCCATGCGCGCCCCGGTGGTGGCGATGCGCGATGCGTTGACGACGATCACGTGATCGCCGAGGTCGAGGTGCGGCGTGAAGTCGGGCCGGTGCTTGCCCCGCAGGCGCTGCGCGATGGCCGACGCCAGACGCCCAAGGTTCTGGCCGTCCGCATCGACGACCCACCAGTTTCGTTCCACGTCCGACAGCTTCGGCGTGTAGGTTCGCATCATCGTTCTTCCCCTCCCGTCGGCGCGCGCATCTCTGCACGCGCGATGAACTCAGTCTCAGATGGATAGGTCACTCGCGTCAACGTGAGACCCCACGCCGGCGCCCGCCACGCCGTCGGAGCCCCGGCCTGCCCGGCCAGCACCGCCTCTACCGTCTCCGGCGGCCACTTGCCGCGTCCGATGTCCAATAGCAGCCCCACCGTCCGCCGCACCTGATGCCGCAAGAAGGCATTTCCGACGAACCACAAGTCCACAAAATCGCCTCGCCGGACGACGTCCAACCGATCGAGGCGGCGCACCGTGATCGCCGATCCGCCCACGGGTCGACCCAAGGCGGCGAAGTCATGGCTGCCGATCAGTTGCACGGCCGCACGGGCCATCGCGTCGACATCGAGCGGGAACGGCACGTGCAGCGAGGTCCGACGCACGAGCGGTTGCCGGACCCGGCGGCACCAGAGTCGGTAGCGATACGTCCGTGTGGCGGCACTGTAACGTGCATGGAATCCCGGCGGCGCCTCGGACACGCGCAGGAGCGCCACATCGCGCGGCAAAAGCGCATTCACCGCACGGCGCACGTCCCCCGGTTGACCGATCCATCGACTGTCAAAGTGCATAACCTGCCCTGACGCGTGCACCCCGGCGTCCGTCCGTCCGGCACCGACGACGCGCACGTCTTGACCCATGAGCTCCGTGAGCGCAGCTTCGATGACGCCTTGGACGGTGCGTGCTCCGGGTTGGCGCTGCCAACCCGCGAACGCGGAACCGTCGTAGGCGACGCGCGCCCTCAGCCGTCGTTCCGTCAGTCGACCAACTCCAAGTACACCATCGGTGCGGCATCGCCCTTGCGCGGGCCAAGGTTGACGATCCGGGTGTAGCCGCCCGGTCGTTCGCTCATGTCGGGACCGATCACATGGATCAGCTTGTCCACGATGTCCTGGTCCTGGATCTCACGCATGATCATCCGCCGGGCATGCAGATCCCCCTTGCGGGCGAACGTGATCAGCTTCTCCGCCTCACCTCGCACGGCGTCGGCCTTGGCCGACGTCGTCCGGATCCGCTCATGCCGGAAGAGGTCGCTCATCAGGTTGCGAAACATGGCGCGCCGGTGACCGGTCTTGCGCCCGAGCTTGTGACCGAATTTCGCGTGCATCGTCTAACCCTCCGCCCCTTCGGCGATCGGCACGGCCTCGGAAGGCAGTTCGCGCCCGGGAATGTACTCCATGTAACCCTTGCCCTCGAGGGCTTCGATCAACTCATCCAGCGACTTCTGGCCGAAGTTCCGGATGAGCAGCATGTCGTCGAGTCCGTGCGACATGCGTTCGAGGATCTCGCCCACCCGCGTCAGTCCGGCTCGCTTGAGGCAGTTGTACGCCCGCACGGAGAGCGAGAGCTCTTCGATAGCGGTCTCGTACACATGCTTGGGGATTCCCTGCCGCTCGACCTCGATCTCGGGCATCGGCTCGGCACCGAACCCGGCGATGATCCTGAACTGGTCGACCAGCAATGCCGAAGCCTTGCGAAGCGCGTCCTCCGGGCGGAGCGTGCCGTCCGTCCAGACTTCGAGCGTCAAGCTGTCATAGTTCGCCAGCTTGCCGACGCGCGTCTTCATGACCTGGTGGGTCACGCGCCGAATCGGGCTGAAGATCGCATCGACCGGCAGCTCGCCGATCTGCAGCTTGCCGCGATCCTCGGCAGGCGAGTAGCCCCGACCGCGGCGCACGATGAACTCGAGCTGCAGCGCCGCCTCCCGCGAATCGAGCGTCACGAGCGGCTGCTCCGGGTTGGCGATCTCAAGGTCGCTCGGCAGCTGGATATCCGCCGCCGTAACGAGCCCTTCGCCGTGCGCCATCAGGTTCAGGCGCCACTCGCCCACGCCGTTGTCCGACATCGGCCGAAACCGGACCTCCTTGAGGTTCAGCAACAGCTGCGTCGAATCCTCGCGCGTGTGCGGGATGACGGAGAACTCGTGGTAGACGTCGGCCACCTTGATGCTGGTGATCGCCACACCGTCGAGGCTGCTGAGCAGCACCCGTCGCAGCGCGTTGCCGAGCGTCGTGCCATAACCTCCCAGCAACGGGCGAACCGTGATCTGTGCATAACGGTCTGTTGAGCGCTGAATCTCAACCCGCGTTTGGTCCAATGACAGCATGTTCTCCAAAGCACCTTCTCCGCTGTTCCCGGCACTTGCTTGTGCCGCATCCCCCAACCCTCACCCAGCACACCGCCCCAGGGTTCGCCGTCGGCGCAGATGGTCCGTCGGACCACGCGGCCCGATCGTCGGGCGACGCGACCGGACTATACGCGCCGCTTCTTGCGCGGGCGGCAACCGTTGAATGGAATCGGTGTGACGTCCGTGATGGAGTTGACCTTCAGGCCGCCCTGGAAGAGCGACCGCACCGCCGACTCCCGTCCCGGACCCGGCCCCTTGACGAGCACCTCGACCTCACGCATCCCGTGCTCGCCCGCTTCCTTCGCCACCGCTTCGGCAGCGAGCTGGGCGGCGTACGGGGTGCTCTTGCGAGAGCCCTTGAATCCGGCCGTGCCACCGCTCTTCCAGCACACAGTGTTGCCGTTCGGGTCGGTGATCGTGATGATCGTGTTGTTGAACGTGGCATGCACGTAGGCCCGTCCACTCGGGACGTTCTTACGCGCCACCCGCCGGCCGCGGCGGCCGCTCGTCTGCGTCTGGCGTCGAGCCATCGTCGTCTCCTCGTCAAGCCGGGGCCCCGCAGGTGCGCGGTCCCGCGGGCGTCGTTACTTGCCGGCCCGCTTCCGCACCGGCACCGTCTTGCGCGGTCCTCGGTTCGTTCGGGCGTTCGTGCGGGTCCGCTGGCCGCGCAACGGCAGCCGGCGGCGGTGCCGGATGCCACGGTAGCAGCCGATCTCCTGAAGTCGCTTGATGTTCTGTCCGACCTCGCGACGCAGATCGCCCTCGACCTTGATGTTCTGGTCGATGTACGTCCGCAGACGCCCGATCTCCTCGTCGGTCAGTTCCTTCAGCCGCGTGTTCCCATTGACGCCAGTCCCCTCGAGGATCGCCTCGCTGGTGTGGCGGCCGACGCCGAAGATATAGGTCAGCGAAATGATCGTCCGCTTGTCGCGCGGCAGATCGACGCCCGCAATACGTGCCATCGTCGTCCCCCTAGCCCTGACGCTGCTTGTGCTTCTTGGTTTGGCAGATGACGTACACCACGCCATTGCGTCGAATGATCTTGCACTTCTCACAGCGCTTCTTCACACTCGGATGAACCTTCATGCCCGTCTCCCCTCCGCCGCCCCCGCCGCAAGGCAAGGGATAAGCTTACACAGTCGACGCCGACCCGTCAAACGGGCTAGCGGATAAACCCTTCGTAGTGACGCATCGTGAGCTGCGCCTCGAGTTGCTTGATCGTGTCGAGGACGACCCCGACCACGATGAGCAACCCGGTCGCGTCCATCACCATCGAGGTGGTGGCCGACAGTCCGGTGAGCTTTCCGGCGAAGAACGGCAACACCGCGACCACCCCGAGGAAGACGGCACCCACGAATGTGATCCGGTGCATGATGCCCGTCAGATAGTCCTCGGTGCGCTTGCCCGGCCGGATGCCGGGCACGAAGCCGCCGTTTCGCTGGAGCGTCTCGTGCAGGTTCTGCTGCCGGAACACGACGTCCGTGTAGAAGAACGTGAACACGATGACGAGGATGAAGTAGACCAGGTAGTAAAGCCAGGCGTTCGGATCGAAGTTCAGGCTCAGAAAGGTGCCGATCCTGCTGCCGATCGAGTCCAGCGGCGAGGACGTGCTGAGCACCCCGCCGATCACCGCCGGGAAGATGAGCAGCGAGTTGGCGAAGATCAGCGGGATCATTCCGGTCGAGTTGACCCGCAGTGGGATGTAGGTCGACTGCCCGCCGTATACGCGCTGGCCGCGCATCTGTCGGCCGTACTGAACCTGAATCCGACGATGGCCTTCCTGGACGATGACGATCAGGAACACCGTGGCGACCGTCAGGGAGATCACGGCGATGAACGCCAGGATCGATTCGGTGAAGACCGAGTACATCCGTGCGGGCATGCCGCTCACGATGCCCGCGAAGATCAGGATCGACACGCCGTTGCCGATGCCCTTCTCGGTGATCCGCTCGCCGAGCCAAAGCCCGAAGTACGTTCCGGCCGTCAGCGCCACCAGCACCGCCAGCGTATTGAGCGGTTGACCGGCGCCGAAGCTGATGACCTGGCCGCCCGTGCTGGTGCCGCCCTGGCCGTTGATGAGCGCGATCTGGGCGATCGCCTGCACCAACGCCAACGGGATCGTCAGCCAGTACGTCCACATGTTGATCTTGTTGCGTCCTGCCTCGCCCTCCTTCGAGAGCTCCTCAAGCGACGGGATGAGCGGTGTGAGGAGCTGCATGATGATCGAGGCGGTGATATAGGGATAGACGCCGAGGGTCATGACCGAGAATCGCTGCAGCGCGCTGCCTGACAGGAGGTCGAGGAAGCTGAGCGCACGTCCGACGGCGCCGGCATCCGTCGCGTTGAACAGCTGGGTGAGCGCGACCTTGTTGACGCCCGGCACGGGCACGTGAGCCGCGAAGCGGTAGACCGCCAGGATCGCGATCGTATAGAGAATGCGCCGACGCAGGTCGGGCAAGCGCAACGATTGGCGGAGCGAATCCAGCATGACGTTCCTCTCAGACGTTTGCCGCCCGGTGTCGGGCGGCTAGTTCCCGCGCTTGTGTTCGCGCCGCATCCCGGCCCGCTTGAATTCGTCCGCCAACGACTCGCACGTCCCACCGGCCCCCTCGATGACGCTGCGGGCAGCCGCGCTGAAGCGGGGCGCCTGTACCGTCATCGACTTGGCGAGCTTGCCGCCGCCAAGCACCTTGTACGGTTCCGTCACGTTCTTCAGCACGCCGGCCTCGAACAGGCCGAGAGGTGTGACGGTGGCGCCGGTGTCGAACAGCGCTTCGATGCGCGACACATTCACCGGTGTGTACTCGACCCGGAAGATGTTCGTGAAGCCGCGGATGAACGGCAGGCGCCGGACGAAGGGCAACTGGCCACCTTCGAAGAACGGTTCCTTCGCGCCACCCGTTCGGGCATTCTGGCCCTTGACGCCGCGGCCGGCGTACGTCCCGCCCCGTCCGCCGTTGCCGCGCGCGATCCGCTTGCGGCGCTTCGTGGCGCCGTCGGCCGGCGTGAGGTCATGCAACTGCATCATCATCGTCCTCGCTCAATCGGTCGTCAGGCTTCGACGAAGGTAACGTCGGCATCCGCCACTGGGTCGATCCGGACGAGGTGATCCACAGCGGCCACCATGCCCCGAATCGCAGGATTGTCCGGTACGAGCACGCTCTCCCCCAGCCGACGGAGACCGAGCGAGCGCACGGTGTCCTTTTGTCGCTGGCTGTAGCCGATCGCGCTCTTCACATACGTCACGCGCACCATCTCACTCGACATTTCGACCGCTCCAGAAGGGCATGACATCCGCCAGGGGCTTGCCGCGGCGGCGCGCCTCCTCCACCGGGTCCTTGAGGTGCTGGAGCGCCTCGAACGTGGCGAAAGTGACGTTGAGCACGTTGTTGCTGCCATGCCCCTTCGTCAGGATGTCGCGAATCCCAGCCGCTTCGAGCACATCGCGCGCACCGCGGCCGGCGATCACGCCGGTACCGGGCGTCGCCGGTCGGAGCATCATCTTGGAGGCCGTCTTGCGGTGCGTGACCTGATGCGGGATCGTGTGGCCCAGGATCGGCACGGTGATCATCGACTTCTTGGCGCGCTCGATCCCCTTGCGGATCGCATCCGGCACCTCGTTGGCCTTGCCGACCGCCACACCGACCTTGCCCTTGTTGTCGCCGACGACCATGACGACCCGAAAGCCGAAGTTCCGGCCGCCCTTGAGCGTCTTGGCCGTCCGGTCGATCGCGACGATGCGCTCGTCGAACTCAGGCTCCTCGCGGTCGCGGCGCCGTCGGTCGCCGCGGTCGCCGCCGCCCTGGCGACCACCGCCTTGTCCGCCCGGCCGCCCGCCGGCCGCACCACCGCCGCCGCCGCGACGTCGTCCGCCGCCGCCGCCGGCACCGCCGCCGCCCGGGAAATCCGTTTGCGGTTGGTCCATATCTATCGCTCCTAGAACTTGAGGCCGGCTTCACGGGCGGCGTCGGCCAGGGCCTGAATCCGTCCGTGATAGCGGTAACCGCCGCGATCGAACACCACGGCGTCGATGCCGAGCGCCTTGGCCCGCTCGGCCGCAACGCGGCCGATGACCTTTGCCTGCTCGCGCTTGGGCTGACCGGTCAGGTCTCCGGCCAGCGCCGCCTCGCGCGATGAAGCGCTGGCTACGGTGTGCCCACTCGTGTCATCGATGATCTGGGCATAGATGTGCTTGAGGCTCCGGAACACGGCCATGCGCGGCCGGGCCGGCGTGCCGGAGAGCCCGCGCCGCACGCGGTTGTGCCGCTTGAGGCGCGAGATCCGCCGCTCGTAGGAAACGGTTGCCATCTTACTTCTTCCCCTTGCCCTTGCCGGTCTTGCCCTGCTTGAGCCGAACATACTCGCCGGCGAAGCGCACGCCCTTGCCCTTGTAAGGCTCCGGCGGCCGAAGGCGCTTGATGTCGATCGCGAACTGGCCGACCTGTTCCTTGTCGCAGCCCGTGATGATCACGCGCTTGCCGCGATCCTCGACGACGCATTGGATGCCGGGCGGCACCTCTTTGCGGATCGTGTGGGAGAACCCGAGCGACAGGACGAGCGCCTTGCCTTCCTCCTCGGCCCGGTACCCCGTACCGACGAGCTCGAGCGTTCGCTGGAAGCCGTCCGTCACGCCGGTGACCATGTTGCTGAGCAGGGCGCGCGTCAGGCCGTGCAGCGCACGATGGCGCTGCTCGTCCGACGGTCGCGTCACGCGCAGCTCGCCGTTCTCACGGGCGATCGCCATGTCGGGATCGAACGCCCGCGCCAACTGGCCCTTCGGCCCTTTGACGGTGACGGCCGAACCTTCGATCTTGACGTCGACCCCCGTCGGAACGGGAATCGGTTGCTTACCGATGCGGGACATACGCGCCTCCTACCAGACGTAGCACAGGACTTCGCCGCCCACGTTCTCATGGCGGGCCTGTTTGCCCGTCATGACGCCCCGCGGCGTCGTGAGGATGGCGATGCCCATGCCCTGCAGCACCCGTGGAACGTCGCGTCGCTTGGCATACACCCGCCGCCCGGGCTTGCTGACCCGCTCGAGCTGGGTGATGACCGGCGCGCGGCCCTGACTGTACCGAAGCTCCATGCGGAGCGTTGGCCGACCTTCGACGTCCGCCACCTCGAAGCCGTTGATATAGCCTTCATCCTGGAGGATTCGGGCGATCTCAACCTTGATCTTCGAGGAGGGCATCATGACGTACTTGTGCCGCCGCTCGTTCGCATTGCGAACGCGCGTCAGGAGGTCGGCGATGGGATCTGACATGCTCATAAGTCGTTCGCTCCGTCGCGAAACATCGCTGCCGGCTCCGATCCCCGGTTCCGGGCAAGCGAAAGGGTCCTCTGGCTTCGGTCAAAGGTTACCAGCTGGACTTGACAACCCCAGGGATCTTGCCTTCCAGCGCATAATGCCGAAAACAGATTCGGCACAAGCGGAACTTGCGCATGTACCCACGCGGCCGGCCGCAACGCGTGCAGCGGTTTCGCACGCGCACCGGGTACTTGCGCCTCAACTCTCGATAGGTCATACACGTTTTCGCCATGGTCAACTCCTCAGCCGATGGATCTATCGGCTCCAGAACGGCATGCCAAGGAGAGCGAACAGGCGTCGCGCCTCCTCATCGTTCGCGGCCGACGTCACGATCGTGACCTCCATGCCGCGCACCTTGTCGATCTTGTCGTAGTCGATCTCCGGAAAGATCAACTGTTCCTTCAGGCCAAGGGTGTAGTTCCCTCTGCCGTCGAACCCGTTCGGGCTGACGCCCCTGAAATCGCGCGTTCGCGGCAGTGCCACGTAGATCAACCGTGTCAGGAAGTCCCACATCCGCTGGCCGCGGAGCGTGACCTTGGCCCCGATCGGATTGCCCTCGCGCAGCTTGTACGTCGCGATGCTCTTGCGAGCGCGCGTGACGACCGGCTTCTGCCCGCAGATCTGCTGCAGGTCCCCGGTGGCAAAATCGATCGCCTTGGCGTTTGTGAGCGCCTCGCCGAGCCCGATGTTCACCACGATCTTCTCAAGCCGCGGCACCTGCATCGGTGACCGGAACTTGAATTCCTCCGTCAACGTACCGACGATCTCGTCGTGGTACCTCTCACGCAATGGCTTGAACACGTTCGCCTCCCCGCCGCTAGTCGAAGATCGCGCCGCACGCGCGGCACTGCCGGACCTTGCGGCCCTCACCACTGACCGAGAAGCCCACCCGCACCGGCTTGTCGCACGCGCTGCACACCGGCATCACGTTCGACAGGTGAAGCGGTGCCTCGAACTCGATGATGCCCGTCTGCGTTCGTACCCCACCGGTTCGCCGCTGGTGCTTCTTCACCATGTTCACCCCGCGCACCAGCACTCGGCCCTTGCCGAGCAGCACGCTCTGCACTTCGCCCCGAGCGCCGCTGTCGTCGCCGGCGATGACCTCGACGAGGTCGCCCTTACGTACGCGATTCATGGCCGAACTCCTAGAGAACCTCAGGTGACAGGCTGACGATGCGCATGTAGCGTCGATCGCGCAGCTCACGTGCCACCGGTCCGAAGATGCGCGTTCCGCGCGGATTGCCGTCCTTGTCGATGATGACCGCCGCATTCTCATCGAAGCGAATGTAGCTGCCGTCGGCGCGACCGTACTCCTTGGCCGTTCGCACGACCACGCAGCGCACGACGTCGCCCTTCTTCACCGCACCGTGCGGCGCCGCCTGTTTCACGCTGCACACGATGATGTCGCCGACGCCGGCGTAGCGCCGCTTCGAGCCGCCGAGGACCTTGATGCACATCAGTTCCTTGGCGCCGGTGTTGTCGGCCGATCGGAGGCGGGTCTGCATTTGGATCATGCGTCACCTCGCCCAATCCACTCGACGATGACCCATCGCTTCAAGCGCGACATCGGCAGGTGCTCCTCGATGACGACACGATCGCCGATGCGCGCTTCGTCGGCCTCATCGTGGGCGTGGAAGTGCGTGTGGTGGCGGATGACCTTGCGGTAGAGCGGGTGCTGCTTGCGCCGCTCGACACGCACGACCGCCGTCTTCTGCATCTTGTTGCTGATCACGGTGCCCGTGAGCCTGCGCTTTGGCATGATCTGGTTCCTTTACCCTTGGGCCGCTGAGCCGGCCTCGAAGGCCGCCCAGATCTCGCGCTCGTGGCGCACGGTCATCAGTCGCGCCAAGTTGCGGCGCACGAACCGTGGTCGGTTCGTATCGGTCAGTTGTCCCACCGATCGCTGGAAGCGAAGGTTGAAGAGTTCCTCACGCGCCTTCTCGATCGCGTCTTCGATCTCAGCGTCCGACAGCGGCCGGATCTCACGGGCGTGCATCAGGCTTCACCTCCGCCCAGCTGGAACTGGGACTTCATCACGAACTGCGTCTGAACGGGCAGCTTGTGCCCGGCCAAGCGGAATGCCTCGCGGGCCTGGTCCTCGCTCACGCCGCTGATCTCGAAGAGCACGCTTCCCGGACGGACAACCGCCACCCAGTGGTCCACCGCGCCCTTGCCGGAACCCATGCGCGTCTCGGCGGCCTTCGCGGTCACCGGCTTGTCCGGAAACACGCGGATGATGATCTTGCCGCCACGTCGAACGTAGCGGACGATGGCGCGCCGGGCCGCTTCGATCTGTCGGCTGGTGACCCATGAGGGCGACAGCGACTGCAAACCGAACTCCCCGAACTGCACCGAGTTGCCGCGGGTTGCGGCGCCCTTCATGCGGCCGCGGAACTGCTTCCGATATTTCGTGCGCTTCGGCATCAACATGGCCGCGTTCTCCTAGCTCTTGAAATCGGCCTCGGTGGCCATGAGCGGCTCCTCACCGGGGAGGACCTCACCGTGGTACACCCAGACCTTGACCCCGATCCGCCCGTACGTTGTGAGCGCCTCGGCGATGTGGAAGTCGATATCGGCGCGCAGCGTCTGGCGCGGCACACGGCCCATGATCACTTTGTCCGTACGCGACATCTCGGAGCCGCCCAACCGGCCGCTGCACATGATCTTGATGCCCTGGGCGCCGGCACGGATCGCGCGGAACGCGGTCTGCTTCATCGCCCGCTTGTGGCTGATCCGCCGCTCGAGCTGTTGGGCCATCGACTGGGCGACGATCGGGGCGCTCGTCTCGGGCGACGTGATCTCCACGACGTCCACCTTGACCGCCTTGCCCGTCCGCTCGGTCAGCTCCTTGCGCAGCAGCTCAACGCTGGCACCCTTGCGGCCGATGATGATGCCGGGCTTGGCCGTATGAATGGTCACGTTCAGCTGGCGCGGGAAGCGCTCGATCATGATCTCGCCGATCCCGGCATGTCCGACCGTTCGGTCGATCAGGTCGCGGACCTTGAGGTCCTCCTGCAGCAACTCGCCGTACAGTCGGCCCTCGGCAAACCACCGTGCCCGCCAGGGCTTGATGATGCCGAGCCGAAAGCCGTAGGGATGAACCTTTCGACCCATGGGTCGTCCTCCTCCTACTCGGCCGCCGCGGAAGGCGGCGCCGAGAGGTCGATCGGGTTGCGCTCCTTGAGCGCAACGCCAAGATGGCAAGAACGGTGAATCAGCGGCTTGAAGCGGCCGCGGCCGCCGAATCGACCGGCACGCTTGCGCGGTCCCTCGTCGGCGAAGATCTCGGCCACGTACAGCTCGTCGCGCATCAGTCCAAAGTTCTCTTCGGCGTTCGCCGCAGCGCTCTTGATGAGCTTCGCCACGTACTCCGACGACTTGTTCGGCAGGTAGAGCAGCTGCGCCAACGCGGTCTCAACCGGCATGCCCCGCACGACATCCACCACCAGCCGCGCCTTGCGGGGCGAGACGGGCAACCGGGTGACGTGGGCGCGAATGGCAAGGCTCATCGTTTCCCTCCCCTACCGCCGCACTTTGGCGGCTTTTTCCTTGAAGCTGTGCCCCTTGAACGTGCGGGTCGGGGCGAACTCGCCCAGCTTGTGACCCACCATGTTCTCGGTCACGTACACCGGCACGTGCAAGCGCCCGTTGTGAACGGCGATCGTGTGACCGACCATCTGCGGGAAGATCATGCTGGCCCGCGACCACGTGCGGATCACGCGCTTGTCGTTCGTCGCGTTCAGCGCGTCGATACGCGCCAACAGCTTCGTTTCGCAGAACGGGCCCTTTTTCAACGAGCGTGACATCGTTCAGTCCTCCGTGCGCCAGATCCGTTTACCAGGTCCATGCAGTCGCCAGGTCTCGACAGCAATCAGGTCTCGACAGCGCGAACCCAGGTCGGGGTACTAGCGACCCTTCTTGCGGCGACGCCGCACGATGAATGGATCGGTCGTCTTATTCGATCGCGTGCGGAAGCCCAGTGCCGGCTTGCCCCACGGCGTCTTCGGATGCTTCAACCCGATGCCTGTCTTGCCCTCGCCGCCACCGTGCGGGTGGCTGCCCGGGTCCATCGCCGAGCCGCGGACGGCCGGCTTCCGGCCGAGCCAGCGCGAACGGCCCGCCTTGCCGAGCTTGATGTTGCCGTGCTCCACGTTGCCGACCTGGCCGACCGTGGCCAGGCACTCCATCCGGATCTTGCGCACCTCGCCCGACGGCATGCGCAACTGCGCATAGTCGCCGTCCTTGGCAAGCAGCTGGGCGGATGCTCCGGCCGAACGCACGAGCTGACCGCCCTTGCCCTTGTAGAGCTCGACGTTGTGAATCATCGTGCCGAGCGGAATGCTCCGCAGCGGCAGCGCGTTGCCCACTTTGATCTCGGCCGTTGGGCCGCTCATCACCGGATCGCCGACGCGAAGGCCGACCGGGGCGACGATGTAGCGCTTCTCGCCGTCCGCGTAGTGGACGAGTGCGATGCGCGCCGTGCGGTTCGGATCGTACTCGATCGTGGCGATCGTCCCCGGCACGCCGAACTTGTTGCGCTTGAAGTCGATGACGCGGTAGCGGCGCTTGTGACCGCCGCCGCGGTGTCGCACCGTCACGCGCCCATGCGAACGTCCGCCGTTGCGCGGCAGCGGCTCGAGCAACGAACGCTCGGGCGTGCTGCGCGTGATCTCGTCGAAGCTGTATCCGAGCATGCCCCGCCGGCCGGGGGACGTCGGCTTGTATACCTTGATCGGCATCAGGAACTCCCTAACCGGCCAGGTCGATGACGTCGCCCGGCGCGAGCGTCACAATGGCCTTCTTCCACGTCGACGACCGCGATAGGTGTCGACCCCAACGCTTCACCTGTCCGGCGATGACCATCGTCCGAACGTCCGCCACCGTCACCTGGAAGATCCCCTCGATGGCCTCTTTGATCTGGCGCTTGTTCGCGCCCCTGGCCACTTCGAAGACGTACTGGTTGAAGCGCGCCGTCAAGACGTCGGCCTTCTCGGTGCTGATCGGTCGGACGAGGACGTCGTACTTATGCATCGTCCCCCTCCATTCCGGCGGGCACGCGGGTGTCGTCCAGGTGCGCCACGACGGCATCGAGCGCCGAGAGCGGCATCAGGATCCGGTCGTACCCGAGCAGGTCGCGCACGTTCAGATAGCCCGAGTGCAGGTACTTCACATGCGCCAGGTTCCGCACCGAGCGCTCGACCTCCATGTTCCGGCCCGCCAACAGCAGGAGCGTCGTCGCGCCGCCGGTCAGCTTGTCGAGGAGCAACGCCATTTCCTTCGTCTTGGGCACGTCCATCGCCAAGCCGTCGACGAGCGTGATCGCGTCCGCCTGTGCCTTGGCGGAGAGCGCTGAGCGAAGGGCCAGCCGTCGCATCTGACGCGGCATCCGCACGGAGTAATCGCGCGGCTTGGGGGTGTGGACCTTGCCGCCGCCGACAAAGGTCGGTGACTTGCGATCGCCGTGCCGCGCCCCGCCCGTGCCCTTCTGGCGATAGAGCTTCTTGCGCGTCCGGTTCACCTCGCCGCGATGCAGCGTCGAGTGCGTTCCCTGCCGCGCGTTCGCCAGCTGGCGGACGAGCGCCTGGTGCATGACCGCCCGGTTCGGCTCGATGCCGAAGACGTAGTCCGGCAGCTCCCGCTGGCCGATCTGCGCGCCGCTGCCATCAAAGAGCGGTGCCTGCATCACCAGCCTCCCTTCGGGTGTCGCTCGAGGCCGCGAATGACGACGAGCCCGCCGTCGAAGCCGGGCACCGCGCCGCGCACCGCCAAGAGGTTGCGCGCCGGATCGGCCACGACGACCTCGAGGTTGCGCACCGTCACGCGCTCGCCACCCATCCGGCCGGCCATCCGAATGCCCTTGATCGTCTTGCCCGGCGTCGTGCCGGCGCCGACCGAGCCCGGGGCGCGCTCGCGATCCGAGGCGCCGTGCGTCTTGCGCTGACGGTTGAAGTGGTGGCGCTTGATCGTGCCCGCAAAGCCAAGGCCGCGGCTGGTGGCCGTCACCTGGATGCGGTCACCCGGCGCAAACACAGAGACGTCCAGCGTGTCGCCGAGACTGACGTCGGGCTCGCCTTTCAGCTTGAACTCCTTGATGTGCCGCAGCGACTGTCCGCCGCTGGCCTCGAGGTGTCCGCGCTGCGCTTGTGTGAGCCGCTTCGGCTTGACGGCGCCAAACCCGAGCTGCACGGCTTGGTAGCCGTCCCGCTCATGCGTCTTGACCTGCGTCACGACGCAAGGGCCAGCCTCGATGACCGTCACCGGCACCGCGAGACCCTTCTCGTCGAATATGCGGGCCATGCCGCGCTTGTAACCCAGTAGTCCCTTCATAACCCTTCGATCCTTGGTCCGTGTGGCCCGAAGATGCGCACCCGCCCGAGCCAGACGCCCGGCCGAGCCCGACCCGCGGCACCCTAGCTGGACTTGATCTCGATGTCGACACCCGCCGGCAAGTTCAGGCGGGTGAGCGAGTCAAGCGTCTTGGCGCTCGGCTCGATGATGTCGATCAGGCGCTTGTGTGTCCGAATCTCGAACTGATCACGCGAGTCCTTGTCGATGAACGTGGACCGCATGACGGTGTACTTCTCGATGCGCGTCGGCAGCGGTACCGGACCCACGCACTGCGCGCCGGTGCGCTCGGCTTCTTCCACGATCTTGCGCGCGCTCTGGTCGATGACGCGATGGTCATAGGCCTTGAGTCGGATCCGGATGCGCTGACGAGCCATCGTTTCCCTCCCGCCGCGCTTGCTACGCGATGATCTTGGTGATGACGCCGGCACCGACGGTGCGGCCGCCCTCGCGGATCGCGAACCGGCTGCCCGCATCGAGCGCCACCGGCGTGATCAGCTCCACGTTCAGGTTCACGTTGTCGCC
>JADYYS010000006.1 GCA_020853525.1 Ardenticatenales bacterium
ACCAAACGCTGGACCGGCGCCATCCCAGGTTGGCCCCTCGTCCTCAATCAGCTCGCCATCCGCTTCGATGACCGCCTCCCCCTCTGACCTGCGGCCGGCTGGTTACACAAGATTCCGGACGGACCCACGCGGAACTCCAGGCCGTCGCCCCGAGTCGAGGGATGGCTCCTAGTACACCGCCACTGCGGAATCTCCGGGTTCCGTACTCTGGTGGCCGCTCCGAGCGTGTCCAGTGGCGGGGTACTAGGCTGCCATCGACTGGTCCAGTTCTATCACACCCCGCCCACTCCCTCATCCACCGCCCGCGACACGTCGATCCCCCCCGCCACCGCCGCGCCCGCCAACCGCAGCCCCCCGTCCCCGATCGCCCGCATCGTCGCCAACATCAACGGCACCTCCCGCACCACCCCCCGCCTCCGAATCGCCCAGAACAACGCATCCCCCGTCTCCCGCTTCTTCGCCCGCTCGGCCGCGATATACGCGGCGCGCTCGACGTCGTCGGCAGGCAGCGCGTCCCAGAGCGGGGCGAGTTCCGGCGTCGCGATCCCGAACCGGCAGTAGCTGACGACCGGCCCCTCGTCGACCTCGACGATCACGCGGTGCAGCATCGCGCCCGACTCGGCCGGCGCGTCGGCCGTGCCCGGCCCGGCCGCGATGAGATCCCAGATCACATCGAACCACATCTTCCCGAGCGGCCCCCACGGTAGCGCCGGGTGCAGGTTCACCCCGCGCCGCTCGGCGCACGCGCGCGGGCCCCAGATCCACATGTCGCCCAGCAGGAAGTCGAGCGCGGTCGGCGGCAGCCGGTCGCGGTGGGCGGCGTAATAGTCGTCGCGCCACGCCTGGAGCGGGCCGGGGTCGCCGGCGGCCTCGGCGGCGCGGGCGGCCTTGCGCTGCGCAGGTGCGTGGCGGACGGCGGAGGTGCGGACGATTTCGACCTCGGGGAAGCGGGCGGCCAACTCGGCGACCGATGCGTCCGTGTCCGCGCTCTCGCCGGCGACACGGTTCACGGCGACGAACGCGATCGCGACGTCGCCCGCCCGGCCGGCGCGCACGGCGTCGACGATGGCCAGGATGCCGTCGCGGGAGCTCGGGCCGGTGAACGTCGTGAAGAGGCCGATGGGGGTGGGGGTCGACATCGAGGGGTATTCTAGTTGCGCCGGATGCGGATCGGGCTCGGCGCCGGATCGATGACTTGCGCCGCGAACGCCCATGCGAAAGGAGCGAAGGCATGTCGGTGCGCTATCAGGACCACGTCGACGACCTCTCACCCGACCACCTGCGCGGCGGGTTCTGGGACGGGTGGTCACCCAACCCGCCCACGCCCGAGACGCACCTCGCGCTGCTCCGCGGCAGCACCCACCGCGTGGTGGCCATCGACGAGGCCACCGGCCACGTCGTCGGCTTCGTCACCGCCGTGAGCGACGGCGTGCTGTGCGCCTACATCCCACTCCTTGAAGTGCTCCCGGCGTACAAGGGTCGGGGAATCGGCACGGAGTTGATGCGGCGGCTCCTGGCGGCGCTCGACGATCACTACATGATCGATCTGCTGTGCGACGAGGACGTTCAACCGTTCTACGCGCGGCTGGGGATGCAGACGACGACGGGGATGGCGGTTCGGAACTACGATCGCCAAGCGGGCGCTGACCTGCCCGCTTGACGCCTTGCACCGCTCATCCTACCATCGCCCCGCGTCCGAACATCCGTTCGTCTTTCGCCTCGGAGCCGCCCATGGGCCGCGTGATCAATACGGACTCCACCGGAGCGCAGCGCTCCCGCCTGCGCCGAACCATCGCCGAGTGCCTGAACCGCCTGATGGCCAAGCCGGAGCTCGATGCCGAGGCCAAGGACATCGCCTCGCTCATCGTCCTGGCGCTGCGCGAGATCACGGACGGCGTGGCGCAGAGCGCCGACGTCTGGGACAAGCGCGGCTACTATCTGAAGAGCGACGCGCTCCGCAACGATTGGGACTGGGCCGATCGCACCGCCGATCGCATGGGCAATCTCATCCGCGTCGGCGACTGGGCCCGGCTGCCGGTCGTCCTGGCGACGCTCGTACCGCGGTTCGCCGACGTCGACGTCGTCAAGCTGACGCGGACCGAGGCACTGTGGCGCGGGGCGTATGCGCGGCTGCTGGCGGACGAGACGAAGCGGCGGGCGAAGGTGCAGTAGACGATGTGAAGCAGACTGCGCGGCGCAGCAGACCACCCGCGTTCCCGGCCGTCACGCTTCCTCCTCAGGCGCCGCGTTGAACACCAATCGCTGGTACACGTACGCCAGACCGAGCAGCGACACCCCGAGCCCGAGGAAGCTGAACACGCGCTCCAGCCCGGTCAGTCCCGAGATATCGAACAGGAATACCTTGCACACGGTGACGATCATCACAGCCAACGATGCGTATCGCGCCGCGGGCAGCTTGCGCAGGACGCCAAGGCCGAGCAGCGCAACGCCGTACAGTGTCCAGGCCAGCGAGTAGGCGTACATCTCGCGCGATGTCGTGGCACCGCCGGCGAGCACGCTGCCGTGGAATGCCTGGCGCACCTCGAGCGACAGCAGCACGAACCCGAGGATGCCGATCAGCACGCCGGTCGCCCACAGCAGCGGTGACCTTGGGCCGTCGGACTTCGACGCCCGGGCAAGGACAACGCACAGCACCGCCGGAGCGCCGAACGCGAGGACGAGCCAGTTGAACACCGGCCACGGGCCGACGGGCAGCGGCCGGAAGAGCGGGTTGGCGAGGAACATACTGATCCCAACCGTCATCGCCAGACCCGACCAAGCCAACAGCCATCCGCCCGCCACCACCGCCCGCCACGGCCACCGCGCCGCCGCCGCGCGCAGTGCCAGCGCCAGTCCGAGCGGCACGATCACGTGCAGCGTCCACTCGACGATGGCCAATGGTCCCTCGCCCGGATCCCAAAGGCCGACCGCTCCGTGGAAGCCGTGGCCGATCAGCACGTGTGCCAGCGCGACGGTCAGGACCAGCCCCATCCAGCGCAGCGCTTCGCTCAAAACCGCTTCGCCGCGGGCGGCAAACGGACGCCGCCACACGCCGCTTTCCGGCGCCGTCACGGACGTCGGCAGGCCCGCGAGGACGATCGCGGCCCAGCGTGCCGCCGCAACGAACGCGACGATCGGCACCCCGTAACCAAGCAAGGCGGCGTTCAGGATCGGGCGGGCGCTGATCGGGAAGTGGGCCACGGTGGGAGGTACGACAAGGCGAAGGGTAGCCAGTCCCGCCAACGGCCACGCGGTCTGCGCCAGTGCCGGCAGCCGGAGACGCATCGCCGTCCAGCACGCCGCGGCCGCGAGGATCGCCAGACCCGCCGCGAGCCACCAGTCTTCGAGATCGATCGCCACACCGAGCGCAAGGAGCGCGACGACGCCGATCGCGAGAGCGGCCAGGGCGCGGTCATGGACAGCGGGCGTGATCGACGCCGACCCGTCCGTCGATCCGCCGCCCAACCTCGCCCGCCGCTGCCCGATCGGCACGGCCGCGAGCGCGAGCACGACCGCGAGCGCCGTCGCGACGATGCCCCAGGCGATCGGCATGCCGTTGGGATACAGGAGGTCGTCGGGCCACAGGACGTTGCGGGCGACGATGTAGTAGCCCACGAACACCACTGCTGTGAGCCCGGCCCACCGATCGACCCGCGCCGCGCTCCAGCCGAGGGCGTAGCCGCCGACGGCGAAGAGGGCGCCGAACGCGAGGACGAGCCAGACCGGGACGTCGCCGTCCTGAGCGGCGCCCGATAGCAGCAGCAACGCGGTCACGGTCGCCGCCAGCCAAGGCACCCGATCCCAGTCCGCGCGCAACCGGCCGAGGGCGAGCGAGCCGGCGCCGAGGCAGCCGATGAACAGCCAGTCCGTCAACCGGTAGCCGCCGGTGTCGAGGCTGATACCCAGCAGGAAGGCGGCGTAGATCGCGCCCGCCCAACCCGCCGCCACTGCGATGGCCTCGCGCTGCGCGCTCCACGCGTCGCCCGCGCGCCCGAGTTTGCTCGCCGCCGCGATCGACGTGGCGGCGCCGAACAGCGCGAAGAGCCCGAGGACCGTCCCGTCGCCGGGATCGTACGTTCCGCTCAGCAGCCACAGCACGAACCAGCCTGCGCCGCCAGCCAACACCACCAGTCCGGCCCACCACCAATCGCGCTTGCGGGCCACCACCACGACGCCGAGCTGCAGGAGCGCGAGGTAGCCGAACAGCCGCAGCGGGCTCGGGTCGGGCACGTCGAGCAGCGCCGGCGTCAGGAAACCGCCGATCATGCCGATGATCACGATCACCGGCCCGTAGCGCAGGGACAACGCCACGGCCGCCGCCGTCGTCACCGCCATGCACAGCCCGCCGATGGCCGGCGGGAACAGCTCGTAGACATTCGTTGCGACGAGGAACGTCGTGTAGAGCACCGCGATGCCGGCCGCCGCCGTGCCGCCGGCCACCGAGCGCGACCGCCCACGGATCCGCTCGGCCACGCCGAGCGCGCCGAGCCCGAACGCGATGCCCGTGACCACGCGCGCCGTCTCGCCGAACCACCCGTTGTCGATCGCCCACTTGAAGAAGAACACGCCCGCCAGCGCGATCAGGATCGCCCCCACCCAGAGCAGGCCGCGCGTGCCGAGCATCCGCTCGAACCCGCCGCCGCGCCGGGCGGGCGGTGCGGACGGTGGTGCGATGGGCGCGGACGGTGTGGGCGGTGCTCCTTCCGACGACGTCGTGGCGGCCGTCGGGACCCGCGCCGCAGCCGCGGCGACGGCCGGGGCGGACACGGGCGTCGCTGGCGTCGCCGGGCTCGAGGTCACCGGGCTCGAGGTCGCGGCCCGCGGCGGCTGGGGCGCCGGTACGGGCACGGGACGGTCGACCGGGCCCGTTGCCGGGGGCAACGACGTCGCACCCTCCGCGCCTCTTCGCTCGTCCCCTGCGGCCCCCTTGAGCTCGATCACCTCGCGCTCGAGCCGCTGGACGCGCTGCCGGAGGTTGAGGACGAGGACGAATGCCGCAAAGGGCAGCAGCGCAAGGCCGCAGATGAGGAACGCACCGAGGATCTCGTACCCCATCGCCCGTCTCCCCCTTGAGCGGCCCGCCGTTCGCCGGCGCCGCAACGGCCGGGGTAGCATATCACCGACGTTCGATCCAACCACGTCCGATCATCCCTGCCTCTCCCGACGCTCGCTTCCTTCCCCCTCCGAAAGGCGCTGCCGATGTCCTGCCCGTTGCCCCGGCTCCGCCAGCGCGGCGCGCATGCCGCCGGTACCGTCCTCGCCCTCGCTCTCACGCTCACCCCGGCCGCGTGCACGCCCGCCGCGTCGACGACGTCGCAGCCGTCGCCCGACGGCGCCCGCACCAACCCGCCGATCACCGCCACCCTGGCGACGACGACGCTGGCAGCCACCTCCGCCGCGACCGAGCCAACGGCCATCCGTCCGACGCTGCCCGCCGGACCGGTCCTCCCCGCCGGCGCCCCCCCGCCGACGCTCGCCGAGATCGGCATCACCAGCGCCACTTCCGAGACGTTCGACGCCGTCGCGACGCTCGGCGTGCACAGCCCGTCCGGCGACCCGTTGTGGGTGGCCCACACGACCGGCCTCCGCAGCTTCGACCCGGGTGCCGAGACGCCGCACACCGTCGCCGTCCTGTCCCGCGAGGGCGATGCGTGGCGCCTTCTCGACCGCATGGCGCTCGGCGGCGATGTGTCCAAGGCCGGTGCGGCGTCGACGCCGGATGTCGACGCGTACTACGGCCCGGACTACATGGGCGAGGGCGGCATCACCCAAGTGCAGATCGAACCCGCCCGACTCTGGCTGACCGTCGACGGCGGCATCGGCGCCCACAGCGGCAGCTTCGCCGTCCTCTCGTTCGACGGCGGGCAACTCAAGCTCGAAGTGCACGCCTCGAACAGCTTCCCGGGGGTCGGGCACGTCGAGGACCTCGACAACGACGGGATCGGTGAGGTGGTGATCGACCAGTCGGACGCCTACGTGTTCTGCTATGCATGCGGGGTGCGCGAGGCGAGCGTCAGCGTGCTGAAGTGGGACGGCGATCGACTGCAGCCCATCGTGCTCCAGCCCGTTGCGGATGACGACAACGCCGACGATGCGCGCTACGCGCTCGACGCGGCCGCCGGCGGATTCTGGGCGACGGCGGCCGCATTGGCCCGCGGCGCCTTGCAGTCCCAGGGACCGACGCCGCCCGGCGCGTCAGACACCGCGCCGAACGCCCACTGGGCGATCCTGCGGAACAACGGCATCGTGATCGACGCCAACTTCGAAGCCCGTGCAGCGCTTATCGGATCCGACGACCCGTACCCCGTCCTCCACCACGTGTTCCTCGGCGACTGGGCCGGCGCGGTCGACCCCCTCCGCGCCTATGCCCCCGAGCGCCTGTTCGCGCCCGATTCGCCCGTCGTGGTCGGCTCCCCTGCCGAAGGTAGCGTGCCGGCGCTCGCCGAACGGATCGGCATCGCCGCAGGCAACGCGCTGAACTATGGACCGAAGTTGGTCGGCGCGCCCACGGCGTTTCGGTGGGACGCCGCCCCGATCCACTTCCTTCGCGGCTGGTCCGCCTGGCTCGCCGCCCCCGGCACCGCCGCCGCCCGGGCCGACATCGCCGAGGCTGCCGAGCTGGCGCCGGACGATGCGCTCTTCTCCGCCTCCGCTGCCTGGATCGCCACCCAACCGTAGAGGAACGATCAACCGCTGAAGCCGTCGTCTCTCTTGCGCCCGTGTCCTTTTCAGACCGCGTTAGGACCGCCACCCCCAAGCGCCCGACAACCGGTCGTCCCCCATTGGCTATAATCCGCTCCCCCCAAGCCTGCCGCCCGCCGACCCCTCCCCCGGAACCGCATGGACATCGTCTGCCTCGGCCTCTCTCACCACACCGCCCCCCTCGGCGTGCGCGAACGCGTCGCGCTGGACCATGCCGCGCGCCACGATCTCATCCGCGGCTTGACCGACGCCTCGAATGGCGGGGCGGCACGCGAGGCCGTTGTCCTCTCGACGTGCAACCGGACGGAGATCTATTCCGCCGGCGACGACATCGACGCGCTGCGCGCCACGCAGCTTCAGGCCTTGGCGTCGACGGCCGACGTTGCCCCCGACGAGATCGAGCCCCATCTCTACCTTCACACCGGCCCCGACGCGGTCGCCCACCTGCTCCGCGTCGCCGCCGGCCTCGACAGCATGGTCCTCGGCGAAGCACAGATCCTCGGCCAAGTCCGCACCGCCGCCGCCGAGGCCCGCTCCGCCGGTTCCGCCGACCTCATCCTTGCCACGCTCTTCAAGCACGCCGTGCGCGCCGGCCGCCGCGCGCGCGCCGACACCGACATCAACGCCCGCGCCGGCAGCGTACCATCGGCCGCCGTCGAGTTGGCCGGGCGCGCGCTCTCGCAGATGCGGCACGGTCGGACCGACGCGCCGATCGTTCCGTCGACGGACGCTTCGGCCCATCCGTCGGCCGATCCCTCGGCAGGCCGTTCGACCCCAGCGAGCCCCCGCGTCATCGTCGTCATCGGCGCCGGCAAGATGGCCGTCCTGGCCGCCCACGCCTTCGGCAAGGACGGCACGAGCCACATCGTCGTCACGAACCGCAGCTACGACGCCGCGATGGCCCTGGCCCGCCAATGGAACGGCTGCGCCGTCACGTTCGACCACCTCCAGGACGCCGTCAGCCGCGCCGACATCGTCCTCTCCTCCACCAGCGCGCCGCACGCCGTCCTGACGCAAGCCGACGTCGCAGCCGCGATGCGCACCCGCCCCAACCGTCCCCTCGTCATCGTCGACATCGCCGTGCCGCGCGACGTCGAGCCCGGCGTCGCCGACGTGCCGGGCGTACGCCTGCTCGACGTCGACGACCTGCAGAGCGTCGTGGCCACCAACCTCGCCGAACGCGCCTCATCGATTCCGCACGTCGAAGCCATCGTCACCGCCGAGGCGGAGCGCTTTGCCCGGTGGCTCGCCGCGCTCGACGTCACGCCCACGATCGCCGCCCTCAGGCAGTGGGCCGACAGCGTCCGCGCCCACGAACTCAGCCGCATGTTCCGCCGCCTCGACACGCTGGGCCCGCGCGAGCGCGAGCTCGTCCAGGCGCTCTCCGTCGCCCTGGTGGGCAAGCTCCTCCACGCACCCGTCGCCCGCCTCAAAGCCAGTGCCGGGTCGATGGAGTCGCTCCAGCTGACCTCGACCGTGCGCGAGCTGTTCAACATCGACGGCCCTGTCACGGACCCCGATGACGGGCTTGTCGCCGACGCCGGCCTTGCTGCTGCCTCCGATGACGGGCGCGTCGCTGCGCTCGTCGATCGCATGGCCGATCGCCTCCACGCCGCCCAAGCCGCCCCCCAAGCCGCCGCTCAATCCCATGCGCGACCGCCTCGTCCTCGCGACGCGCGGTAGCGCCCTCGCGCTCGCCCAGGCGAACCACGTCGCCGACGCCTTGCGCGCCGCATGGCCCGGGTTGGCGGTGGACCTGACGATCATCCGAACGATCGGCGACGCCGTCACGGACCGCTCGGTCGCCGAGATCGGGCAAGGCGTCTTCGTCCGCGAGGTTCAGCAAGCCGTCCTCGACGGCAGCGCCGACATCGCCGTTCACTCCTACAAGGATCTCCCGACCGCCCCGGCCGACGGCCTGCGCGTTGCCGCCGTGCCGCTCCGCGCGGATGCCCGCGACTGCCTCGTCAGCGCGGGCGGCCGAGCCCTGGCCTACATGCCGCCCGGCGCCCGCATCGGCACCGGCAGCGCCCGGCGGCGCGCCCAGCTCCTGCGGCGGAACCGTGCGCTCATCGTCGAGCCGCTCCGCGGCAACGTCGACACCCGCCTCGGCCGCGCAGCCGCCGGCGACCTGGACGGTGTCGTCCTCGCCGCCGCCGGCCTGCGCCGCCTCGGGTTGGCCGACCGGATCACAGAGGCCTTCGACACGGACGTCATGGTCCCGGCCCCGGCGCAAGGCGCGCTGGCCCTCGAGATCCGCACGGACGACCTGAGCACCGGTGAGGCCGTCGGCGCGCTGCACGACGATTGGACGGGCGACGCCGTCACCGCCGAGCGCACGTGCCTCGCGCTCCTCGGCGGCGGCTGCCATGCCCCGATCGGCGTGCACGCCGTGACGGACGGTGAGACGATCGCGCTCGTGGGCATCGTCAGCCGACCGGACGGCAGCAAGTCGGCGCGGCTGCGCTGGAAGACGCACACCCAGAGCCCGACAGAGGCCGGCTCGATGCTGGCCGATCTCCTGATGGCCAGCGGCGCGGGCGCCATCCTGGCCGAGTCCGAGCGCGGCGGGTCGGCATGACGATCGAGCTGACGCTGCCGACGCCTCGCCCGCTCGCCGGACGACGCATCGTCGTGACCCATCCGGCGGACCGCGACGACGCGCTCGCGACGCGCCTCCGCGCGCTCGGCGCCGTCGTCCTATCCGCGCCGAGCATCGCATTCGCCGTTGCCCGCCCGGATGAACCGTCGCCGCTCGACGACCACCTCGCGCGCCTCGAGGCATACGATTGGTTGATCTTCACGAGCGCCACGGCGGTCCAGGCCGTCGTCGCTCGTCCCGCGTGGGCCGCCCCGCCCCGCTTGGCTGCCTCGTCGGCCACCGATTCGTCCACCGCCGCCTCGCGCCGGCCGCGGGTCGCCGTCGTCGGGATGGCGACGGCGGCGGCATGTCGGCGCGCCGGGATCGACGTCGCCCTCGTCGGCGACGCCGGCACGGCCCTGGGCCTCGTCGAACAGCTTCACGCTGCTGAGCCGGTACGCGTGTCGACAGGTGCACATCCCGGCAACGCGACCGACCCCGACGACCACGCCCCGCTCGCCCTCTTCCCTCGCGCCGACATCGCCCGCCCCGATCTCCCCGACGGCCTGCGCGCCGCCGGCTGGCAGGTCGACGAGGTCGTGGCCTACCGGACAACGAGCCTGGCGCCCGGCGCAGACGTTGTCGCCGCGTTTGCCGACGGCGTCGACGCGGTCACGTTCGCGTCGCCGAGCGCCGTGCGGGCCCTCGTGGACGGGCTCGACGCTGCGTCGCGCGAGCGGCTGGCCGCCGCCGCCGCCGTGTGCATCGGGCCGACGACGGCGGCCGAGGCAACGGCCGCGGGGCTGACAGTGGCCGCCGTGGCGCGGGAGCGGTCGACGGATGGGTTCGTGGCGGCGGTGCTGGGGGCGTTGGCTGCCCGTTGGACGAATGAAGGAACGACCGAATGACGATCCGCAAGCCGAACATCGGCCCTTCCGACGACCCGCTCGTCGACCTCCTCTCCCACCGCCCGCGCCGCCTTCGCCGCCTCCCCGGCCTGCGGCGGCTCGTCCGAGAGACGATCCTCACCCCCGCCGACTTCATCTACCCGCTGTTCGTCGTCCACGGGACCGGCGTCGAGCGCGCCATCGAGTCGATGCCCGGCCAGGCGCACCGCTCGATCGACCGCCTGCCGGCGGTGATCGACGCCGTCGTCGCGGCCGGCGTGCCCGGGGTGATCCTGTTCGGCCTGCCGGCCGCCAAGGATGCCGCCGGCTCAGAGAACTTCGCCGCCGACGGCATCGTCCAGCAAGCGATCAGGGCCATCAAGGCGCGTGCGCCGGAACTCATCGTCATGACGGACGTCTGCCTGTGCGAGTACACGGATCACGGTCACTGCGGCATCCTCGGCGTCGACGCGCACGGCCACGGTCCGATCGTCCTGAACGATGCGACGCTGCCCGTCCTCGGTCGCGTCGCCGTCAGCCACGCCGCGGCAGGTGCGGACGTCGTCGCTCCGAGCGGCATGATGGACGGCATGGTGGCCGCCATCCGCGGCGCGCTGGACGAGGCAGGGCATGCCGACGTCGCGATCGTCTCCTACGCCGCCAAGTACGCGTCCGCGTTCTACGGCCCGTTCCGCGAGGCGGCGGACAGCACGCCGCAGTTCGGCGACCGGCGCGGCTATCAGATGGACCCCGCCAACCGGCGCGAAGCGCTGCGCGAGATGGCGCTGGACGCGGACGAGGGTGCAGACGTGCTCATGGTCAAGCCGGCGCTGGCCTACCTCGACGTCATCGCCGCCGCGCGCGACGCCTTCGACCTGCCGGTGGCCGCCTACAACGTGTCGGGCGAGTACGCGATGGTCAAGGCCGCCGCCGCCCGCGGCTGGCTGGACGAGCGAGCGAGCGCACTCGAGACGCTGCTTTCCATCAAGCGCGCCGGGGCGGACATGATCCTGACCTACTGGGCGCTCGAGGCGTCCGCGTGGCTGGCGGAGGGGAGGGACGATGTCGGCTGAGACGACGGCGGGTCCGACGGCCATGCTCGCCTCCGCCAACGACCGCTTCCTCAGCGCCTGCCGCCGCGAGCCGGTCGACGCCACCCCGATCTGGCTCATGCGCCAGGCCGGGCGCTACATGCCGGCGTATCGCGCCCTGCGGGAGCGCTACGACATCCTCGAAATCATCCGCACCCCCGAGCTTGCCCTCGAGGTCACGCTCCAGCCGATGCGCGCCTTCGATCTCGACGCCGCGATCATCTTCGCCGACATCCTGACGCTCCTGCCCGGCATGGGCCTCGAGCTCTCGTTCGCCCGCGGCGAGGGGCCGGTGATCCACAACCCGCCGCGCCGCCGCGCGGACATCGACGCCCTCGCCGACGCTCCGATCGAAGAGAGCGTCGGCTTCACCCTCGAAGCCATCCGGCTCGCGCGCGGTGCCCTCGACGGCCGGCGACCCCTCATCGGCTTCTCGGGCGCGCCGTTCACGCTGGCGTGTTATGCGCTCGAGGGCGGTTCGTCGCGCCATTACACGCACGCCAAGGGCCTGCTGTTCGACGATCCGGTCGCATGGGACACGCTGATGCGCCGCATGGCCGAGCGCGTCGGCCGCTACCTGCTCGCCCAGGCCGAGGCCGGCGCGCAGGCGCTTCAGATCTTCGACAGCTGGGCCGGCGCCCTCTCGCCGTCCGACTACCGTGCCCACGCGCTGCCCTACACCCGCCGTGCGATCGAGATCGCCCGCGCGGCCGGCGTCCCGATCCTCCACTTCGGTACCGGCACGGCCGGCATCCTGTCGGACATCGCCACGTCCGGCGCCGACGTCGTCTCCGTGGACTGGGCGATCGACCTCGACCGAGCGTGGTCGCAGCTCGGCGACCTGGCCGTGCAGGGCAACCTCGACCCCGTCGTGCTGCTCGGCGACTGGCCGGCGGTCCAGGCGAGGGCGGACGACGTGTTGGCGCGGGCGGCAGGTCGGACGGGACACATCTTCAATCTCGGCCACGGCGTGCTGCCCGCGACGCCGATGGACAACGTGCGGCGGCTCGTCGAGCACGTGCATCAGGCGACGTCCCGCGTGTGAGCACACCGGTGCCGCCCGTCGAACATCGGCCACAACGTATCGTCGTCGTCGGCGGCGGGATCACGGGCCTCGCGGCGGCGTGGCATGTCCGTCGCCTGGCGGCGGAGGGGGGACGGGCGGTCGACATCGTCGTGCTCGAGGCGGGCGATCGCGTCGGCGGGAAGGTGCACACGGTACGGCGCGACGGCTGGGTCATCGAGGCCGCCCCCGACAGCTTCCTGACGACGAAGCCGTGGGCCCGTGACCTGGCGCTGGCGCTGGGGCTGGGCGATCGGCTGATCGCGCAGCGGCCGGGCGGGCGGCAGGTGTTCGTGCGGCACGACGGCGCGCTCGTGCCGCTGCCGGCCGGCTTCCGCCTGGCCGCACCGACCGACCTCGGCGCGTTCCTGCGCACACCTCTCGTGTCGTGGCCCGGCAAGCTGCGCGCGCTGTTCGACCTCGTGCGCCCGGCCCGACGCGAGGAAGGCGACCGGAGAGGCGACCGGAGAGGCGATGAGAGCATGGCGGACTTCGTCCGGCGGCGGATGGGCCGTGAGGTGCTCGAGCGTCTGGCGGCGCCCCTCATGGCCGGCATCCATGTCGGCGATCCGGAGCGGCTGAGCATCGAGGCGACGTTCCCGCAGCTTGCGGATCTCGAACGGCGCCACGGCAGCCTGATACGCGGTCTGCGCCGCTCCGCCACGGATCGCCGGAGGGACGGCGCGGGCGCGGCAGCGACGTTCACCAGCCTCTCGGGCGGCGTCGGGGACCTCGTCGACGCGTTGGCGGCCGATCTCGGCGGGATCGTGCGCACGCGATCGGTGGTGGCGCGGATCGCACGCGACGGGCGGAGCGATGCCGCCCACGATGACGATTTCACGTACACGGTGGCGCTGGCCGACGGCTCGACCGTCGGCGCCGACGCGGTGATCGTAACGACGCCGGGCCCGGCGACGGCCCGGCTCATCGTGGACGCGGCGCCCGAGGCGGCGCGCATCGCGGGGGCGGTACGCCACGTCTCGTCGGCCACGGTTTCGCTCGGATACCGCCGCGACGACGTGGCCCACCCGCTCGACGGTCTGGGGATCATCGCACCACGCGGTGAGGGCGTGCGGTGGCTGGCGTGCTCGTGGTCGTCGTCCAAGTGGGAGGGGCGCGCACCGGACGGCCATGTGCTCGTGCGGCTGTTCTACGGGGGCGATGGGCGCGAGGCCGAAGCCGAGCGGGACGAGGAGACGCTCATCGCGTGGGCCAAGGAGGATGCGGAGACGGTGCTCGGCGCCACGGGTGCGCCGGTGATCGCCCATGCCTTTCGCTGGGTGAAGGGCAACCCGCAGTACGACGTCGGCCACGAGGCGCGGGTGAAGGCCGCGGCGGCGGCATGTCCCGCCGCGCTCGTGCTTGCGGGCGCGACGTGGCGCGGAGTCGGCGTTCCCGACTGCGTGCGGCAGGCGCTCGACGCGGCTGAGACGGCGCTCGGCGCAATCCATCCCCGATCCGGCCACCAATCGAGCCGCCAATCGATCTGAAAACTTGCCTGACCACCGGCTGACAAAACCTTAAAGGTATTGACACGGACCCTCCGGATCGTTAGACTAACAAGGCTCTTGCCCGGGTCGTGTTCGGTGCATCTACGCAATCGCGCCAGCACCATGGCCAGGCCATACGCGACTGCCCCTGGCGGGTGGTCGCTCATTATGTCGGGGACAGTCGCCAACTCGTCGCGGCGACGCCGACGGAACCGAAGGGTTAAGGGGGAAGACAGTGCCGGAAGCAGTGTGGGAGCTACCGTCCTCGGACGGGGTGCTTGGGCCGATGGCGCTGTCAGACCATGACATGCAACAACATGACCATGACCACGAAGCCGATCACCGACCCGCCGCTGGCGAGGCCGTGCCGACCGACGAATGGGCCGACATCGAGCACATGGCCGATGCGATCGACGAGATGCTCGCCGACTTCGACGTCTCGCAGAGAATCCTCACCGATGAGCTGCTGGACTTCGACCTCGACTCACTGCCCGTCCACATCCGGCACCATGCCTACGACCTGACGGGCATCGATTCCGATGACACGGTCAGCCTCTATCTGCGCGAGGTCGGCAACATCCCGCTCCTCAAGGCCGAGGAAGAGGTGGATCTCGCCCAGCGCATCGAACGCGGCCTCGAGGCGGCGCTGCGCCTTTCGGCGAACGGCGTCAACGGCGCGGCCCACCATCAGTTCGCCGCACTCGTCGACGATGGAGAGGCGGCACGACACCACCTGACGAAGGCGAACAGCCGCTTGGTCATCGCCATGGCCAAGAAGTACATGAACCAGGGTGTGCCGTTCCTTGACCTCATCCAAGAGGGCAACCTCGGGCTGATGAAGGCGGTCGAGAAGTTCGACTGGCGGCGCGGCTTCAAGTTCAGCACCTACGCCACGTGGTGGGTGCGCCAGGCGATCACGCGGGCGATAGCAGATCAAGGGCGCACGATCCGTGTGCCCGTGCACATGTCGGACCGCATCCGTCGCCTCTTCCAGGTCAGCCGCCAGCTCGAGCAGACGCTGGGCCGCGAGCCGGCACTCGAGGAGTTGGCGGCCGAGCTCGACCTGCCGGTGAAGAAGGTGCAGTGGATGATGCGCATCGCGCGCAACCCGCTGTCCCTCGAGAAGCCGGTCGGCGAGGACCAGGACTCGGAGCTCGGCGACTTCATCGAAGACGACGACCAGCCCTCGCCGGCCGAGGCCGCCGCGTACGCGATGCTGCGCGACGAGATCGAGACGATGCTCATGGCGCTGCCGCCGCGTGAGGCGCGCGTCCTCGAGCTGCGGTTCGGGCTGCTCGACGGCCAGACCCACACCCTCAAAGAGGTCGGCGAGAAGTTCGGGGTCACCCGCGAGCGGATCCGGCAGATCGAGACCGAGGCGCTTGCCCGGCTTCGCGACACCCACCGCGCCGGCCGTCTCCGCGCCTTCCTCGAGGCCGACTGACCCCACACGTGGACGACGATCTCAGCCCAAAACCCCCCTCGGCCTCGGTGGCACGGTCCGTCTTCCTGACGTTTCCGAACGACGCGAACGTTCACGGCACCGTCTTCGGCGGCCGCGTCATGAGTTGGATCGACGAGATCGGCGCGTTGGCCGCGATGCGCCATGCCCGCAAGCCCGTCGTCACCGTTCTCATCGACGCCGTGGGCTTCTGCGTCCCGATCCGCGTCGGTGACTTCGCCGTCGTCGAGGCCGTCGTCACCCGAGCCTGGACCACCTCGATGGAGATCTGGGTGAAGGTCGAGACCGAGGATCCGTTCGCCGACACCCGCCAGAACGCCGCCCAGGCGTTCCTGACGTTCGTCGCCGTCGACACGGACGGCGCGCCGCAGCCCGTGCGGCCCGTCCTGCCCGAGACGGACGACGAGAAGACCCGCTTCGCCGAAGCCCAAGCCCGCCGCGAGCAACGCCTCGCGGCGCGGCGCGGCTGACGACCCTCCCCCCGCCCCGCCCCCTGCCCGCGGCCACCACGATGTTCGCCGTCGATCTCCCTGCCTTCGCCGCCGCCTTCGCCTTCGGCGCGCTCGCCGGCTGGCTCGGCCGCCCGTGGTGGTCGCGCCGTCTCGGGCGCATCGGACTCGTCGACGTGCGCGACGAGGCGCTGCGGACGTTCGTCGCCGCCGAATCCGGCGACGAGACGCTCGAGGAGTCGTCGATCGAGCGAATCGAGGAGATGTTCGAGGGCGTCGTCGAGCTCGGGCAGGCCAAGGCGCGCGAGGTGATGGTGCCGCGCGTCGACATCGTGAGCATTCCGGACACCGTGACGCTCGACGAGGCCCTCGACTGCATCATCGCCGAAGGACATTCGCGGATCCCGGTCCACCACGAGACGCTCGACTCGGTGGTCGGAATCCTGTACGCCAAGGACCTGCTCAAGCGCTTCCGCGACCGCGACTTCAAGGCGTCCGTCACCGACCTCGTCCGCCCGCCGACGTTCGTTCCCGAGAGCAAGCCGGTCGATGAGCTGCTGCGCGAGCTGCAGGCCAGCAAGGTCCACATCGCCATCGTCGTCGACGAGTACGGCGGTACGGCCGGCCTCGTCACGATCGAGGACATCCTCGAGGAGATCGTCGGCGAGATCCGGGATGAGTACGACCCCGAGGAAACGGACGTCGAGTCGCTCGACGCGGTGGCCGGACGCGGCACGTTCAAGGCCACCGCCCACATCGACGCGGTAAACGATCTCCTCGATCTGCACCTGCCCGCCGACGACGACGTCGAAACGGTCGGCGGCCTCGTCTTCTCCGCCCTCGGCCGCGTGCCGAGTCCGGGTGACAGCGCGACGATCGGCGACGCGCGCATCGAGGTGCTCGACGTCGAAGGTTCGCGCATCCTGCGGGTCCGGGTCGTGCGCCTTCGCACGGAAGCCGCCGAGCGGCCCGATCTGGGTGCGAACGACGGCGCACGGCCGTTGTCGACGCACGCCTGACGCCCCCCCGCCCGGCCCGTGTCCCCAACCGCCCTGCCCGACCTCGCCACCCTCGTCGCTGTCGCCCGTGCGGCGCGCGCGAACGCGTACGCGCCCTATTCCCGCTACGCCGTCGGCGCCGCCGTGCTGTCCGACGACGGCCGAACGTTTTCGGGCGCCAACGTCGAGAACGCGTCGTACGGCGCCACGGTCTGCGCCGAACGTGTCGCCATCTGGACCGCGGTCGCGGCCGGGGCGAGGCGCATCGTGGCCGTCGCGGTCGTGACCGCCGGCGGGGGGTCACCGTGCGGGCTTTGCCGCCAAGTAATGACCGAGTTCGCCGACGCCGCGGCGCCGATCGTCATGGCCGCGCCGGACGGTGATCCGACGGTCCGGACGCTCGGCGAGCTGCTGCCGCTGGCCTGGACGGCCGACGACCTGACGCGGTAAGGGGTCGCTCCGGATCCGCACCGGCGGACCGGAGGCGGGTCGCGGCGACGATGGACGTCGGCGGCGTCCCTACGACCCGGCGACGGCCCGCATCCGTTCGGCGCGGGACAGCGCGCCAACGTCGACCGGGTTGTCGCGCACGGTATACGCGCCGCCGGTCAACGTCGCCATCTTGCCCGGCGGCAGATCCGCATCCAGAACGACGCCCGGGCCCACGATGCTGTTCGGGCCGATCTTGCGACCCGGGAGGAGGACGGCATTGCATCCGGTGCGACAGTCGTCGGCCATGATGACGCCGAAGTACGGACGGCCGGTCGAAACGACATCGTCGCCGACCGCGACGCGGATCGGACCCTCGTCGAAGCGCAGGTTGGCGGTGATCGTCCCGGCGCCGAGCGAGCAGTTGTCCCCGATGACCGAGTCGCCGACATAGTTCATATGCGTCCAGGTGTGGTCGCCGATCATGCTGTGGCTGATCTCGGTGCGATAGCCGACGACGCAATGCGCCCCGAGGCTGACGCCGCCGCGGATCAGCGCCCCGTTGCCGACGATGCAGCCCGGCCCGAGGTACGCCGGCCCGCGGATCACGGCGTGCTCGAACACGCGCACGCCCGCGCCGAGGATCACATCGCCATCGATGACGGCCAAGTCCGAGATGCGGGCCGTCGGGTCGATCCGGCGGCAGCGCGCACGCTCGAACAGCACGTCGCCGACCGCGAGCACGTCCCACGGGTGCTTGAACGAGGCGAACGGGCCATCGTAGGGCAGCCACTTCGCGCTCCCGCGCGCGATGAGGCTGCCGTATGCGCGCTCGAACGCGTCGTCCGCCGGCCCGTCGGGGGTGGCATCGAGCGCGGCCCAGATCGCATGACTGAAGCCGTAGACGCCGACGACGGCGACGTCGCTTGGCGCCGCCTGGCGCGGCGGCTTCTCGACGACGCCGACGAGGCGAGGGCCGCCGGCTGCCGACGGATCGGCATCGCCGCCCGCGCCTCGGACCGCATCCCCGTCGCCGTCGAAGACCATGATCCCAAACCGCTCCGGCTCCGTCGTCCGCCGCCCGACAAGGACCACGTCGCCGCCCGACTCCACGGAGCGGACGACGCGCGCCAGCACGCGCGGGTCGTAGGCGTCGTTGGCGTTGAGGACGAGGACCGGCCCATCGCCCGCCTCGGCGCGGGCCGCACGGAGGGCATCGGCTTGGCCGCGCGGGGTGGCCTGGGTTGCATAGCGCAGCGCCACGCCGAAGGCGCGGTCGCCCAAGGCGGTTCGGATGCCTGCTTCGCCCGGCCCGGTGACGATCACGGCATCCGGTACCCCCGCGTCGGCCAGCGCTTCGAGCACCCAGCCGATCAGTGGTCTGCCGAGGAGCGGGAAGAGCGACTTCGGGCGCTGAACGCCCAGCGGATGACTCCGGTTGCCGGCGCCGCCGGCGAGAACGATGGCGCGCATCGTGGTCCTCACGGGAAAAGGCACGTGCCGTCGGGCCGCGGCGGCTCGACGGACCCGGATTGTATCGGATGGGCGACGGATCGGATGGGCGACGGATCGGATGGCGACGGATCGGGTGCGGAGCGGGCGGATGGGCAAGCGGATCGGGCGGCGCGAACGCGCCGCCCCTATCTGGCGCAGCGAACCGTGGCCACCGCGTCGTGCAGGGCATCGTCCAGCCGCGAGCCGTCCTGACCGACAACGCCTTCCGGCGGGTTGTCGGCGATCGCCCTGAGAAGCGGCCAGTTGGGCGCCGGCCCGACGCCGATGGCGATGACCGTCACGCCGTGGCGCCGCGCTTCGCGGGCGGCGTCGAGGACGGGCGTATCGCCGCCGGGGCCGATCTGGACGCCGTCGGTGATGAGGATCAGCGCTCGGCGGCGCAGGCCGGCGGGCGTGCCGTCCTCGAGGTGCGCAACGCCCGCATGCAGGGCTCGATCGATCCGTGTGCCGTTGCGCGGGGTGAGCGTTCGGAGAGCCGTTTCGACAACCGCTCGGTCGTGCGTGAGCGGCGCCAGAACCTCGACCTGGCTGTCGAAGCCCAGCACGGCCATCCGGTCGACGGTGAGGTCCAGCTGGTCGACGAAACGCGTTGCCCGGCCGATCGCGCCCGTCAGCCCGCCGCCGCCCATGCTGGCCGAACGGTCGACGATGAGCACCAGATCGGTCGGCCGTGCCGCCGGCGCGCAGCCGGGGCTCATCGCCAGAGGCAAGTAGAGCGCTTGCGGCCTCCGTTCGGGCACCGCGCCGCACGGGTTGACGACGAGCGTTGCCGGGGTGAGGTAGGACGTCCAGACCTTCCCTTGACGATCGGTGATCTCGACCGTTGCAGCACCCAGATCGTACACGCCGGGGCGCAGCGCCGTCACGCGGTGTCCGACCTCGACGTGCGCATTGATCTCGTTCGACAGCTCCATCGACCACCGGTTCTGCTGGCTCGGACCCGCCTGGGTCTGCTCGGCGCCGGCAAACGGGACGATGCCGTCGGGCAGATCGTGGCGCAGCAGGAGGTGCTGGATCGCGCCTCGATCGGAGCCGTCGCCGCAAACGGGGTCGAGGGCGAAGCGGACCTCGACGGCATCGTTCGGGCACGCCAGCTTGCGCGGCAGGATCGCGCGGCCGGTCACGCGGCAGTCCAGGGCATCCTGTTCCGGTTGGCTCACATCCGCATGGAGTGCCGATGGGCGCAGCATCACCCAGCCGGTTGCCACAAAGACGGCCGCCGCGGTGGTGGTGACGAGCGCCCATCGGATCACGGCGACGTCCCTGCCGGCGGTTCGGGTCCGCCGCCCGCTCCGACTTCGCTCGGCCCGGCCGGATCCGGCGATACCGACGTTGCGCCAGACACCCCGGCGGGCGGTGGAACCACGGGGCATGCCTGGCGGAGGGCGAACTGGACGGTCGACGCTTCCGGCCCCGGAAGCGATGCCTCGAAGCCTGTCGACGGGCACGCCGCCCAACCCTCGGACGCGCCCTCCGGCAGGATGACGAGCTGCGTGACCACCGGCCACTCACTCGGGGCGACGCACGCGTCGAACGTCACCGTGACGTCGCCCGCCTCGGTGTAGCGCGCGTCGCCGGCCAGGATCGTCGTCTCGCCCGCCAGGTCGGGCCGCGTCGCCGAGAAGTAGCCGACCTGCATGGCGGGCATCGACCGCATCGTCGCCGCAAGGAGGTCGCGGTCGCGGTCATCGAACCGCCCGTCGCAGCCGGCACAGGCAGGATCGTCACCGCCGGCGACGTCGGCGACGATGCGCACCGAGATCGCCACGGTCGTGCAGGGCGGCGCGGTCGGAGCCGTCGGCACCGCCGGCGCGGCGGTCGGCGCTTCCGTCGGCATCGCCGGCGCGTGGGCGGTCGATCGATCCGCGGGCTTCGGGCGCGATGCCGGAGGATCGCCGGCCATCGGGGGTGGCGGGATCGCTTGGCCGCTGCCGCCATCCCCCTCGGGTGCCGACGCGGCGATGCCGGCGCCGCTGCTCCGCGGGCCGCGGCCCTGGGGCGCGCCGTTGGGCGGCCGGCCCGGCGCGTCGTCCGGGCCGACCTCGCCGCCGAGCGCGGCAACACGCGGTGGAACGCGAAGATCGAGCGGGAAAAGCCGCGCCACCGCGGTCGGTCCCCCCGCCAGGGCGAGCTCGTCGCCGGTCAGCCCTTGGGCGCGGCGCGGATCCCCCTTGCGCGCGTCGGCGACGTCCCGACCGCGCTCATCCGCAACGGGCGGGAACGCGCCGGGATGCCGACCGTCCGGGTCGACCAGGCCGGCACGCCACACGCCCCATGCGGTGAGGACGGTTGCGGTCGCCAACACGAGCCAGACGAGCCGTTCCGTAAGCACGGGGGAGAGGGACATCGGCGCAGCGGCGGATGTCGGGAGGGCCAGCAAGCGTGCTTCGAGGCCGGGCGGCGGCTCTCGCAGCGGCAGATTGCGCAGCCTTGCCACTGCAAGCTGCTGCTCCGCCATCGCTCCGCCGCAGGCTGCGCACGTCTGCAGATGGGTCGCGATGGCTTGCGCCGTCGACGGATCGAGGGCGTCGCGCTCGGCCAGGCAGAGCCGCACGTCGCTGCACCTCACAGGTCGAACCCTTTGAGCGCCAGGGCCAACGCTTCGCGCGCCCGCTGCCGTCGCTTGCGGGCGGCTTCCGGCTTGATGCCGAGCGCCTCGGCAACTTCCGGCGCCGAGAGTTCGGCGAACTCGAACAGGTTGAGGATGACACGATGATGCGGCGCGATCGCGGCCATCGCCCCTTCGATCGCCAGCCGGCGCAGACGCTCGTCCTCGTTCTCGCCGTCGGCGCGAAGAGACGGCCCGAGGCCGAGCAGTTCGGCGGGACGCCGCTTGCGGCGGCGAAGCTCGTCCGTCGCGGCGTTTGTGGCGATGCGGTACAGCCACGCCCGGAAGTTGGCATCGCGCGGCAGGCGACGCAGCGCGCGGTAGGCGCGCAAATAGGCGTCCTGGGTGACGTCTTCAGCCACGGTCCCATCCCAAACGATGCGATAGACGTAGTTGTAGATCGCCCGGTGCTGGGTGCGCACCAAGTCGGCGTAGACGGTTTCAGCCTCAGTGGGGCTCAACCGACCCGTCTCCGCCACGGCCATCGCCTCGTTCGGCAGGGTAATCGCCATCATCGCCCTGTTGAAACGCGCATCATCCGACGTGTGTGACCTCCGCCCGCGCCGCCCGGTCATGTGATCGACCGCACCATCCCAACGGCATCGCAGCCGTCGGCATGGGGTAACGACGATCATAGCATGGCGGTTCAGCGGGTCATCGACGGCCTTGGGCGGCCGATTGAACCGGCAGCGGCCCGTTCCCGTTGGAATGGGCAGGGGACGCGGCCCCCGGGAGTGACGGCGGCCGCTCAAGGAGGTGTCGATACGATGGCTCTTCGCACTAGAGCTCTTCGCACTGGGGCGGCGCTTCGCGCAAGGGTCGCCCTTCTGCCGTCCGATGCGGCCCAGCCCGCGACAGACCCGTCCGTGACCGACCAGTCGGATGCGGAGCTGATCGGCCGTGCCAAGGCAGGCGATGCAACCGGGTTCGCCGCGTTGTACGCGCGCCACCATGTGGCCCTCTACCGCACCGCATTGGCGATGACGCGCCATCAGGCACGGGCCGAGGAGCTCGTTCAGGACACGTTTCTGCGCGCCTACCGCCACTTGGGGCAGGTCGTCCTGGCACCGAGCGCATCGCTTCGGCCGTGGCTGCAGCGGATCCTGATCCACCTGGTCTACGACGATGCGGCGCGCCGAACGCACGCGACCGTGTCGCTTGACGCGGTACAGGAGCGCGTTTCGGCGCCCCTGCAAGTGCCGACCGAGCGTCGAATCGAGGCGCGCGAGCTGCGCCGCACGATCGCCGACGCCATCCGACAGCTGCCCGAGAAGCACCGGCTCGTCGTCATCCTGTTCTACCTGCACGATCTCGATGTCGGCGAGATTGCCGAGACGCTCGGCGTGCCGCCGGGAACCGTGAAGTCACGGCTGTTCTACGGCCGCTCTCGGCTACGGGAGCTCCTGGCGTCCGAGGATCCAACGGCCGAGGGGCGCGTCGGCGCGATCGGGGCGGTGGGCGCGGTGATCGGATAGTCCGATTTGCCCGCTTTGCGCAGGCCGCGGGCCTGTACTAGAGTGACGCTTGGGATGAATGAGCCCATCATCGGCGACGCTGAGTTGGTTGCGCGCGCGGCGTGTGGGGACGGCATGGCGTTCGAGACGCTGTACCGTCGTCACCACGTGCCGCTGTTTCGCACGGCGCTCGCCATGACCGGGCAGGTCAACACGGCCGAGGACGTGCTGCAGGACGCATTCGTTCGCGCCTACCGCCACATCGGTCGCGTGCAGCTCGCCGAGGGCGCATCGCTGCGGCCATGGCTGCACCGCATCGTCGTCAACCTGGCCCGGGATCTGGCCGCACGACGCGAGCCGATCGTCACCAGCGATACCGACCTCGAGCGCTTCGCGATCGGTGGGCCGTCGCTGGAACGTACGGCCGAGCGGCGCGAACTGAACCGGATCGTGGCCGAGGCGGTAGACAGACTACCGTTCGATCAGCGGCTCGTGGTCGTGTTGTTCTATACGCAGGACATGGACGTGGAACAGATCGCGGCGACGCTCGGGATCCCGCCGGGGACCGTCAAGTCCCGGCTATACTATGGTCGGGTTCGCTTGCGCGCAGCGCTGGCTGAGGACGTACGGCTGGTTGCTTCGCGGGCGATGGAACAGGTGTACAGCGATGGACGAGGCTAGTGAGATGAAGCGGAATTCGACGCGCGCGGGCGGCGGCGCGCCGCGGCACCCGTGGTATGACGATCGGCTCGGGCGCGCCGTACGCACCGGGTTGGGCGACGTGCGCAACGCACGGCCGTCGGACGACGTGTGGCTGCGCATCGCGAGCGATCTCGGCATCCCGGCGGACGCAGGATTGGCAGTCGGGCTCGCGGCGACGCCGAGCGGCTGGCACCGTCGCCTCGAGCGATGGCGCGTCGAGCTGATCTCCCCGTTCCGGCGACTGGCGTCGATCAGCGCCATCGCGGTGGCGGTGCTCGTCGTCGGCCTGAGCTTCGACGTCGTGCTGTCGGGCCAGTCGGGCCAGTACGGCGGCCCGTTCGCATGGACGGCCGCCGGACTCCATCAGATCGGCGTTCCGCAGGATGAAGCCGGCATCCAGCCTTCGCCGCAGAACCGCGCCCCGGCCGACATGTCGGCGGCACGCTGGTGGCCGGATGACATTGTCGCTCGCCGAAGAGATCGCGATGGGTCGCGCGGTTCGCCGCTCGTCCTCGCTCCCGCGTACGCCGGCCGACCCCCTGCGCGCGTCGTTGTCCCTCGCTAGTCCACCACCACTGCAGAATCTCCGGGATCCACGCTCAGGTGGCAACCCCGAGCGTGTCCAGTGGTGGTGCGCTCGGGTCGTCACGGGAATCGTCGGCCTCGGTCTCGGCGCGGCCGTGCTCGGCTGTGGGATCGCGCCGTCCCGGCCGCCGGTCGAGGTCGATGGCGGCGCCCGCCTCGACGGTGCGGCACCTCCGTCCGCGACGCGCACGCCTGCCGAGGGCGCAGCCGTCCGCGATGGCGGTGTCGGCGTCGAGAACGCGCAGTCCCGTGCCGCGGGCAGCGATGGTTCGGCTGCGGGATCCCGTGCGCCGGGGACGGCCCTGCCGCGGACCGGCGGCACGCTCCGCCTGCCCGGCGCGGCACCGACGACGCTGGATCCGCACCGCGCCCGTGACGTCGTGTCGGCCGAGTACATCTACGAGGTCTTCAGCGGGCTCGTCACGCTGTCCAACGATCTGAAGGTCGTGCCCGATCTGGCCGAGCGGTGGACCGTGTCGTCGGACGGGACGGCCTTCACGTTCACGCTGCATCCCGCGCGCTTTCACGACGGCACGGCGGTGACGTCGGAGGACGTGCGCTGGAGCCTCGAGCGGGCTTGCGATCCGGACACCGCGCCCGACCTCGCCGCCACCTATCTGGGCGATGTCGTCGGTTGTGCCGACAAGCTTGCCGGGCGCGCGGCAACGCTGGCGGGTGTGACGGCCGACGATCCGACCCACATCACGATCCGAATCGACACCCCGCGGGCCGACTTCCTGGCCAAGCTCACGTACCCGACGTCGTTCGTGCTGGACAGGCGGCAGGTCGAAAGCGATCCCGACTGGTCGGACCACCCGATCGGGACGGGTCCGTTCCGGCTGACGAGCCACGAGGCCGAAACGCGCATCCGTCTCGAGCGACACGCGGGCTACCACGGCGCCCGCGCCCTGCTCGACGCCGTCGAATACGACCTCCGCCCGCTCGACCCGGTCACGCGCTTCGAGAACGGCGAGCTCGATGCGTCGCCGGTGGGTGCATCCGATCTTGCGCGCGTCCAGGACCCGCTGAACCCGCTGTCGCACCTCGTGGTTCAAGGGCCGGGCGATCTCGGCGTCAGCTACATCGGGTTCAACACGCGCATGGCGCCGTTCGACGACATCCACGTCCGCCGCGCGTTCAGCTTGGCGGTGGACAAGCCGCGCCTCGCATCGTTGGTCCTGCGCGGCGCCGTCCGCCCGGTCGACACGATCCTTCCACCCGGCATGCCCGGGTTCGACGCGGCGAGAAGCCCGCTCAGCCACGATCCGCCGGACGGACCCGCGCTCGCCCGAGCCGAGCTCGCCGCATCACGCTACGCCGGCGCGTTGCCGCCGATCACGATCGTGGCCAGCGGCGGGGGCGGCAACAGCCCTTCGACGCTGGCCGTCGTCGAGGCATGGCGCGACGTGCTCGGCGCCGAGGTGACGATCGAACAGGCGCCGTGGGACACCTTTCAGGCCGACATCGACCGCGGCGTCTACCAGGCTTGGCCCCTGGGCTGGGTGGCGGACTATCCGGACCCGCAGAACTTCCTCGACGTCCTGTTCCACAGCGGCAGCGCCCTGAACGCGACGCGCTACGCCAACCCCGAGGTCGATGCGTGGCTGGTGGCTGCCCGCACGGAACTCGACGCCGACGCGCGGCTGGCCCTGTACGCGAAGGCGGAGAGCCGGATCCTGTCCGATGCACCGTGGCTGCCCCTCGTGTCGGGCATCGAGACATGGCTGGTGGCGCCCAACGTGCGCGGCTTCACGGTGCCGCCGATCGTCGTCCAGCGCCTGGGGCAGGTCTGGTACGCCTCCGAAACCAAAGGCCGATGAACCGGCGTCGCGGTGCGAACGTTGTTCCTTGCGATTCGCGTCGACGCGGACGGAGCAGCGGTCACCGGCCGCACCACCCGCTCGGCAGTTCACAACCCGGTTGACGGTCCGGCGCGCCATGTTACAATGGCCGCGCGCTCCGGGGGCATCTTGCCCTCCGGTGGGTCGTACCTTCGGATCGGGCTGTGTGCCCTCGAGCGTTCGGTGTGGACCAGCGGACGGCAACCCTTTCCCCCGTCCCGTCACCCACCGACTTAGTCGGGAAGACCAGGAGGAGAACGCAACGTGAAGACCCCATTTGCAAGCAAGCGGCTTGCCCTAGCACTCGGAATGGCGATGACGGGACTGCTCGTCGCCTGCACGCCGCCGGGCGACGGCGGCGTGGAGCAGGGCGCGGACAGCGAAGCGCCCGCGGCCATCACCGACACGGAAGCGGCGGACACGACGCCGATGTCGGAGCCCGTCGCGGCCGACGCCGAGACCGGCATGGATGTGATGGCGTACGACAAGGCGGCGACGAAGGGCGCGGACGGCACGCTCGTCATCGGCCAGGCGCAGGAACCGGACGTGCTCTACACCCACGGCGCCACGATGCTGGCCTCGACGCACGTCCTCAACTCGCTCTATGACGGCCCGATCGAGGGGCTGTCGTACGACTACCAGGCCGTGACCGTCAAGGCGCTGCCGAAGATCGAGAACAACGACGGCTCGGCATCGCTGGCGATGGTCAGCGTCGATGCCGGCGGCAAGTACGTCGACGCGACGACCCAGGAGGTCACGACGGCCACGGCCACGGTGGCCGACCTCGGCCAGCTGACCGTCCGGTGGACCTTCGTCGACGGGTTGATGTGGCAGGACGGGACGCCCGTGACGGCCGAGGACTCGGTCTGGAGCAAGACGCTGGCGTGCGACATCGACTCGCCGACGAGCAAGTTCCTGTGCGACCGCACCGTGAGCTACAAGGCGATCGACGATCACACCGTCGAATGGGTCAGCCTTCCGGGCTACACCCCGCAGGACTACTTCACGAACGTCTACACGCCCCTCCCGCGCCACCAGCCGGGCGCCGGCGGCAAGGCGATGTCCGAGATGACCGCCAAGGAGATCCTCGAGGACAACGAGTTCAACCGCAAGCCGTGGTCGTACGGTCCGTTCATGATCGAGGAGTGGTCGGACGGCGACTACATCAAGCTCACGCGGAACCCGAACTACTGGCGCGCAGCCGAGGGCCTGCCGATCCTCGACACCGTCATCCACAAGTTCATCAAGGACTCCAACGCGCTCCTCGCGGCGCTGCGCACCGGCGACATCGACGTCGCGACGCAGGACGGTCTCGACATCACGATGTTCGATGACCTCGAGGCCGCCAACACGGGTGGCGAGGCGACGCCGTACTACGTTCCCGGCACGGTCTGGGAGCACATCGACTTCAACCTGCAGCCGCTGGACGATCGCCCCGCCTTCGGCGCGTGCAAGGACGTCCGCTTGGCGATCGCCTACGGCACGGACCGCGCGACGATGGCCGACGAGATCCAGAAGGGCAAGACGACGGTCGCGGACACGATCATGCCGGCCGAGCACTGGGCCTATCCGCCCGAGGGCATGCTGACGTCGTATCCGTACGACTCGGAGAAGGCGATCGAGATGCTCGAGGCGGCCGGGTTCACCGATCCGGACGGCGACGGCACGCGAACGGCGGCGCAGGACATCACGTGCTCGGTCGTCACCGGCGTGGACGGGGCGACAACCGACAAGGTCATCAAGGCCGGCACGCCGCTCGAGCTCAAGCTGAACACGACGAAGGGCAACGTGATGCGCGAAGAGACGACGCTGCTCTTCCAGCAGAACATGACCGATATCGGCGTCAAGGTCAGCCTGGAGTACCTGCCGGCCGACACCCTCTTCGCCAAGAACGAAGAGGGCCCGCTCACCGGTCGCCGCTACGACCTCGGCGAGTTCGCGTGGGTGTCCGGTGTCTCGCCGAGCGTCGGACTCTACTGGTGCGACCAGATCCCGTCGCCGGAGAACAACTGGGCCGGCCAGAACAACCCCGGCTACTGCAATCCGAACTACGACAAGGTGTCGAAGACGGCCGACAACACCCTCGAACGTGACGAGGCGTTGCCGATGTACCATGAGGCGCAGAAGATCTTCAGCGACGAGCTGCCGGTCCTGCCGCTGTTCGCCCGGGTGAAGGTAATGGCCACCAAGCCGGAGGTCATGAACTTCATGCCGAACGCCACGGTCAGCAGCGAGACCTGGAACATCGAGACCTGGGGCTTCGCAGCCGCACCGTAACCCTGCTCGGCGGTCGCTCTGACCGCGACCAGGTTCGCTGGATGTAAAGATGAGCCACGCTGGGCCGGCGCCACGCCAGGTGCCGGCCCAGCGTGCTCCCGGCGACCGGACACATTCCGGTGTCTGCCGGGGGTTGCCAAGGGGAAAGGGAACCCATGAGCGCCTACCTGATCCGCCGCCTGATCCAAATGGTCATCGTGCTCATCATCTCTTCGATGGCGATCTACACGCTGCTCAACATGGTGCCGGGCGGTCCGTTCGACGGGCTGATGCAGAATGCTGACGCGAAGACACGTGTGACGCCCGAGCAGATCGAGCGTATGAACGCCATGCTCGGCCTCGACAAGCCGCCGGCCATTCGCTTCATCGCCTGGGCCACCGGCGACGATTGGATGGGCGTGCTCGACGAGGCGTGGGCAGGCGACGGGCGCGGCATCATCCGAGGGGACTTCGGGATGTCGTTCAAAGAGCGCCGACCCGTCCTCGAAATGATGGGGGACCGAATCAAGAAGACGGTCGTCATCACCGGCCTGTCGGCCATCCTGGCGATCGTCATCGCCATCCCGATCGGCATCTTCTCGGCGGTGCGCCAGTACTCCAAAGCGGACTACGCCGTGACCTTGTTCACGTTCATCGGCACCGCGATCCCCGGGTTCTGGTTCGCGCTCATGGCGATCGTGCTCTTCGGCATCAAGTTCCAGGACTGGGGGTTGCCACAGCTGCCCACAAAGGGCTGGGCATCGCTACGCGCTCCTAGACCGGGAACATTGACGCATACCCTCGGGGTCACGCAGGGCTCGTTGGCGGACGTCGCCCTGCACCTGGTGATCCCGGTGGTCGTGCTCGGACTCCTTCAGATGGCCGGTTGGACCCGCTTCATGCGCTCGAGCATGCTCGAGGTCCTGCAGCAGGACTACGTTCGCACCGCGCGCGCCAAGGGCCTTGGCGAGAGGTTTGTCGTCATCAAGCACGCCCTTCGCAACGCGCTCATCCCGCTGGTGACCATCGTGACGTTCGAGCTGCCGTTCCTGTTCGGCGGGACGATCCTTTTGGAGCAGATCTTCTCGATCCCCGGCATGGGCCTCATGTACTTCGAAGGCCTGAGCCAGTTCGATTGGCCGGTCGTCCAAGGCTATCTGCTCATCTCGGCCGTACTGACGGTGATCGCGACGCTGCTCTCGGACATCTTGTACACCGTGGTCGACCCGCGGATCCGGCTGGGCTAGTACCCCGCCACTGTAGAATCTCCGGGTTCCGTACTCTGATGGCCACTCCGAGCATGTTCAGTGGCGGGGTACTCGTACCCTCTCGAGGAGGATCCTCATGGCCGTTGCAGAGCTGACATTTGGACGCGAGGAACTGGCGGCAGCGCAGGACGAGTCGCAGTTGTCGGTGGTCTGGCGTCGATTCCGACGCCACAAGCTCGCCGTCGTCGGGCTGTCGATCGCGATGCTGTTGGCGCTGACGTGCTTCATCGGGCCGGTCGTTTCCCCGTACGCGGCGAACAAGATCGAAGCCGGCGGCGTCGCCTATCGTGGGCTCAAGAAGCTCAGTCCGGGCACGGCAGTGACGCTGGAATGGGATCGCGGCGTTCCCGAACGTACGAACGACGACCGCATCGTCGCGTTCTCGACGGGTTGGGTCGGCGCCAAGGATCCGGCCAATGAGATCGAGCATCGCCTGTACGTCCTCGGCACGGACAACTCAGGGCGCGATACCCTCACGCGGCTCATGCAGGGCGGGCGGGTTTCCCTCTCCCTGGCGCTGATCGTCGTGCTCATCCAGCAGATCCTTGGGACGATCATCGGCGCGATCAGCGCATACTACGGCGGCTGGGTGGACAGCGTCATCATGCGCGGCGTCGACTTCCTGATCACCCTCCCGTCGCTGCCGATCTTCATGGTGTTGCAGGTCATCCTGCGCGACAGGGGGATCCCGGGTGGTTCGATCGGCGTGCTCGCGGTCGTGTTCATCGCGCTCGGCTGGACGGGTTCGGCGCGCCTGGTGCGGGGGATGGTCCTGTCGCTCAAGAACCAGGAGTTCGCCGAGGCCGCGCGGGCCATGGGCGCATCGGACCGTCGGATCGTCCTGCGACACCTCATCCCGAACGCGCTCGCCCCGGTCCTCGTCTCGGCGACGCTCGCGATCGGCGGCATCGTCGTCGGCGAGGCATCCCTTTCCTACCTGGGATTCGGCGTTCAGCCGCCGGACCCGAGCTGGGGCAACATGCTCTCCAACGCCCAGCAGCTGATCCTCGATCAGCCGTGGGCGGTGTTCTACCCCGGCCTGGCGATCTTCCTCACCAGCCTCAGCTTCAACTTCATGGGCGACGCGCTGCGCGACGCACTCGATCCTCGCGGACAGATCCGGTAAACTACCCGCCCTGCGGGCAGCGGCCACAGCAACCACATGCCGCGTCTCTGCAACGACCGGTCGCCAGGCAAACTTGAGGTATCACCTTGACCAGCAACGGCACAGCACACGACACCCTGCTCGAGATCCGGGGGCTGAAGACGTACTTCTTCACCGAAGAGGGCGTCGTGCGTGCCGTCGACGGCGTCGACCTCTCGGTACGCCGCGGTGAGACGCTCGGTGTCGTCGGCGAGTCCGGCTGCGGCAAGAGCGTCACGATGTTCTCGGTCATGCAGCTCGTCGGCCACCCGGGCCGCGTCGTCGACGGCGAGATCCTGTTCGACGGGCGTGATCTGCTCAAGACGTCCGCCCGTGAGATGCAGGATCTGCGCGGCAACCGGATCTCGATGATCTTCCAGCAACCACTGTCGAGCCTCAACCCGGTCTTCCGGATCGGCGATCAGGTGGCTGAGGTGTACGAGATCCACCAAGGCCTTTCGCGGGACGACGCACGGGCGAAGGCCGTCGAGATGCTTCAGATCGTCGGCATTCCGGACGCAGCGCGCAAGGCGAAGGCGTTTCCGCACGAGATCTCCGGCGGCCAGGCGCAGCGCGTGATGATCGCCATGGCCCTGGCCACCCAGCCGGAGCTGCTCATCGCGGACGAGCCGACGACTGCGCTCGACGTGACGATCCAGGCACAGATCCTCGATCTCATGCGCGGTCTGCGCGATCGCACGAACGCCGCGATCATCTTCATCACCCACGACCTCGGCGTCGTGGCCGAGATGGCGGAGAACGTGGCCGTTATGTACGGCGGGCAGATCGTCGAGTACACGGATGTCGGCACGATCTTCAAGTCGCCCAAGCATCCATACACCGTCGGCCTGCTGGAGTCCATCCCGGTCCTTGGCGACATCCGCGACCGGCTGGCGGTCATCCCGGGAACCGTGCCGACGCTGATCGACCTTCCGCCCGGCTGCCGCTTTGCCGGGCGCTGCGCCTCGCGCATCGAGCACAACCTCTCGATCTGCACGGCCGTCGACCCCGACCTCATGCCCGTGGAGGAGGGTCACGTCGTCCGATGCTGGCTGTACCACGATCATCCGCCGAGCGACCACAAAGCTCCACTCGCCACCGGCCGGTCAACCGATGAGGCCGCGCGGCGCTGGGCGCCATGACCGGCCCCGGACGACGCACGGACGCCTGACCGAATGGAACGCGAACCCCCGACCGCAAGCTGGAGCAAGGACATGGACAACGCCGCACCCGACGCGCAGGTGATCGCGTCGCCGACAATGCACGCCAACGGCGCCGACCCGTCGATTCTGCAGGTCGAGAACCTGGTCAAGCACTTTCCCGTGCGCAGCGGCGTATTGCAGCGGGTTGCCGCCTGGGTCAAGGCCGTCGACGGCGTTTCGTTCGACATCCGCGAGGGCGAGACATTCGGCTTGGTCGGTGAGTCGGGCTGCGGCAAGACCACCGTCGGGCGGACGATCCTGCGCCTCGTCGAGCCGACGGCGGGCAAGGTCATCTTTCGGGGGCAGGACGTCTTCGCGACGAAGCGGCGGGACATGAAGCTCCTCCGCAAGGACATGCAGATCATCTTCCAGGATCCGTTCTCGAGCCTCGACCCGCGCATGCCCATCGGCCAGAGCATCGGCGAGGGCCTGCACGTTCACGGGATCAACGGTGCCGCAGCCGACCAACGGGTGCGGCAGGTGCTCGACGAGGTCGGCCTGCACCCGGAGCACAGTCGACGCTATCCGCATGAGTTCTCGGGCGGCCAGCGGCAGCGCATCGGCATCGCTCGAGCGCTGGCGCTGCGGCCCAAGCTCATCGTGTGCGACGAGCCCGTTTCGGCCCTCGACGTGTCGATCCAGTCGCAGGTCCTCAACCTGTTGAACGACCTGCAGAAGGAATACGGTCTCACCTACCTCTTCATCGCCCACAACCTGAGCGTCGTCGAGCACATTTCCAACCGCGTCGGCGTGATGTACCTCGGTCGCATGGTCGAGCTGACCGATCGACGCGAGTTGTTCGTGAACCCGCTGCACCCGTACACCAAGGCCCTCATCAGCGCCGTTCCCGTGCCCGACCCAACGCTGAAGCGCGAGCGGATCATTCTGCAGGGCGATGTTCCGAGCCCGCTCAACCCTCCTTCCGGCTGCCGGTTCCACCCGCGCTGCCCGGTCGCGGTCGAGCGCTGCAAGCGCGTCGAGCCGGCTTGGCGCGATGTCGGTTCGGCCGGCACCGAGCACTGGGTGCAGTGCGATCAGGTCGAGCCCAAGATCGAAGACCAGTAGCCCGCCGCCAGCCTCGCGCGGCGGCCTGGCTCCCCGGCGGTGATCCGGACACGTGATCGGGACAAAGCTGACGTTTCTCTGACGCGGACTGCTTGACGGTGTCGGGGAATCGGTGTATTGTGGACGGCCCGCAGGGCCGCTGACCGCGCCTCGCACGCTCCCCAGGCGCGGTCGCAACTCGGATGATGCGCCGGAATCCCGCTTACTTGGCCCTGCCCTGTCGAGGAGGAAAACTTGAAGCGCCTGTTCCCGCTGCTCGCCACCGCCGGGCTGGCTTGTCTCGCCCCGCTGTTCGGTGCTTCCGGTGCAACCGCTGCACCGCGTCAGATCACGTGCGCGAACCCGCTGCGTGCCATCGCCCCTTCCAGTCAGGACACGTTCGTCGTCACCAACGTGGAAGGCGTCGGCAAGCAGGGCGAGATGGTCGCCGGATTGCAGACCAACATCGAGCACTTTGCCTTCGTGCAATTTGCGATGCCGCCCTCCGTTCCACCGGATGCGCAGCTGTGCGAGGTCCAGCTCGAGCTCTTCTGCAACAGGTTCGTGGGCCAGAACACCCCCGCGCGGAAGGTCACCGAGCTTCTGTTCGCCAACGCCAACCGAAGTTGGGACGAGGACACGCTCAGGTTCGCCGGGATCGTGCCGAAGAAGTCCGCACCGCAATGGACCACGGACCTTGGCGAGTGTGCCGAGGGCGGCGAGTTCAAGCGCATCATCGCCAAGCCGGACGTCACCACGAATGACGGTCTGCTCGAGAGCGTCCAAGGCTGGCTGGACGGCGAGATCGACAACAACGGGTTGATCATCGGACCGACGCGGAACGACAACCTGGATGACCATCGCTTCTTCTTCACTACCCGGGACGGACAACTGCCGCCGCCGGCGGGCAATGGGCCAAGGATCTTCATCTTCTACGCAGGCGGCGCAACCCCGACGTTCACGCCGTCGGTCTCGCCGACCGCCTCGAACACGCCGACGCCAAGCGTGACGCCGATTCCATCGGACACACCGACGCCGACCGAAACGCCGATTCCGTCGGACACGCCGACGCCGACCGACACGCCTGAGCCGAGCGCGACGCCGACCGAAACGCCGGTGGTCTCCCCCACGCCGAGCCGCCGCATGGTCTACCTGCCGATCGGCCTCCGCACGGGCACGCTGTACCTGAACGAGGCGCAGGCCGCGCTGATCGCGCCGGATGGCCGGCTGCGGCGCCTCTGGCATCGGCTTTCGATCCGCTGACATCGCGATCCGTTGCGACATCCGTTACGAAGGCCCGGTGCTGCAGCACCGGGCCTTCGTTCGTTCGCCCAGCCGGCGCCGGCCGCCTTGTCGGTCGCCTTGTCGGTCGTTCGCCTGGTGCTATAATGGCGCCCGCGCGTTCCAACACCACAACATCTTGTGGTCAGCACCGTGCTGGGGGTCCAGCAGTCGTCATGGCCAGCGAACCGATCGAGCGCCGCGCGCGGACCAGCCGGAACGGCTCGGGGCCGGCGTCGGCCCACGGCACGAACGACGCCGTCACGCCGACCTTCGTCGAGCCGCAGCGCGGGCTGCCGGTGGATGGTGACGCCGTTCAGCTGGCAGCCGGTGCGCTCGGCGCCAGCACGCATACCACCGGGCTTGACTTGGCCGCGCTGATCGAGGCGATCCTCTTCGTCACCGACCGGCCTGTTGCCGTTTCCGAGATGGCAAAGGTGCTCGAAGTGCCGCGGCCGATGGTCGAGCGCGCGTTGGGCGACTTGTCGACCACGCTGGTGGGGCGCGGCGTGCGACTGCTCCGGCGCAACGGCACTGTCCAGATGGTGTCCGCCCCAGAGGCGGCCCCCGTGGTACAGCGCATCCTTGGGCTGACGCAGGACGGACGACTTTCCCGCCCGGCGCTCGAGACGCTTTCGATCATCGCCTACCGCCAACCTCTCACCCGGCCGGAGATCGAGTCGCTGCGTGGCGTCAGCTCCGAGGGCGTGCTTCGGACGCTGCTTTCTCGCGAGCTGATCGAACCGCTCGGGAGGCGGGCGACCGTCGGGAACCCGGTCGAGTACGGCACGACACTCCATTTCCTGGCCTATTTCGGGCTGACCTGCGTGTCGGACCTGCCGCCGATCGAGGCATATGCGGCAGCGGACCGCGAAACCGACGGTGATACCGGCCAGACTACCGGCCAAGCTATCGGCCAGGCGACCGACGATACGAACGGCGATGCGCCGGTCGACGTCCGCTTGTAGCGGCTGAGCAGCCAGCAGCGTGGCACGGGAGCGTTTGCAGAAGGTCATCGCCGCGGCAGGGCTGTGCTCGCGCCGTCGGGCGGAAGAGTTGATCGCCGCAGGTCGCGTCCAGGTGAACGGCGAGGTCGTCGCGGTGCTTGGCGCGACCGCCGACCCGCATTCGGACACGATCGTTGTCGATGGTGCCGAGCTGACAGCCGAGCCGTTCGAGTTCTGGGCGGTCCACAAGCCGCCCGGAGTCGTCACCACCCTCAAGGATCCGGAAGGGCGTCCTCAGGCGCGCGACCTCGTGCCGACGCGCGCACGGGTTTACCCGGTCGGCCGCTTGGACGTCGCCTCGTCCGGCCTGCTCCTGTTCACGAACGACGGCGCGCTGGCGCATCGCCTGATGCATCCGCGCTTCGCGCACACCAAAGTCTACGAGGTCCTCGTTTCCGGCTATCCCAGCGAGGACGTGCTGAACCAGTTGCGCGGCGGCATCACACTGGACGACGGACCGACGCTGCCGGCCGAGGTGCGGCAGCTGAAGACGACCGGCGACGGCACGTGGCTCTCGATCACGCTCCGCGAGGGCCGGAAGCGCCAGATCCGGCGGATGCTCGAACTCGTCGGCTATCCCGTGGTCCACCTCAAGCGCGTCGCCTTCGGGCCGGTCAAGCTCGGTCGCTTGCCCAGCGGTCAGGCTCGACCGCTCGCCGGCCGCGAGTTGGCGGACTTGCGCCAACTGGCCGGCGTCGCCGCGCCGCCACGCACCGGCAACCCGCGCAATACCGCCCTTCGGGCGACCAACAAGCGGCCGCCGCGCGCGGCGGCCGGCGGTACCCGCGGCAAGCCGGCGGGTCGATCGCGGTTGGGGCAAGAATTCGGGCCGACGACCGCTCCGGCAGGCAAGTCGCGGAGTCGCCAGGGTGGAGACCCGAAGCGACCCCGCCCCGCCCGCCCTTGAGCGGGCCCATGAGCGCTCCCGATTCGCCGCCGACGCCCGCCGTTCATCTTCGGGCGACGTTGCCCCGGGCGATCGCGATCGACGGTCCGGCGGCCGTCGGCAAGAGCACCGTCGGGCGGGCGTTGGCCGATCGGCTCGGCTATCTCTACTTCGACACCGGGGCGATCTACCGCGCTCTGACATGGTTGGCGTTGGAGAACGAAGTGCCGGTATCGGACGGCCCGGCATTGGCACAGCTGGCGACAGCGCACCCCATCATCGTTCAGCCTTCTGCCGACACACCCGACGGCTACCGCGTCACCGCCGGCGGACGCGACATCACCGATCGCTTGCGTGCTCCGGCCGTCGACGCGCAGATCTCCGCCATCAGCCAGCACGCCGCGGTGCGCGCCGCACTGCTCGACGCACAGCGGGCGGTGGCGGACGGGACCTCCGTCGTCATGGTCGGCCGGGACATCGGCACCATCGTGCTGCCCGATGCCGGACTCAAGATCTTCCTGGAGGCCTCGCCGATCGAGCGTGCGCGGCGGCGATACCGCGAGCGCCTGCGGCGCGGTGAGAGCGCCGACTGGTCCGACGAGTTGGCCAGCACGGTCGCCCGCGACGCCCGCGACCGCGGACGGGCCAACGCCCCGCTCGTGGCCGCTCCGGACGCGATCGTCCTGCACACGGACGACCTCGACGCAGCCGGCGTCGTCGCAGCGATCCTGGCGCACATCGATATCGGCTCGTGACGGGCAGCGGCACGAACGCTGCGGGCGCTTCGGCACCCCGGCGCACGATGGAGCGAAGGGCACGGCCGACGCCCAGGCCCCCGAACCGCTGGCCGCTGCCCGTGCATGCCGTACTGACCGTCGCCGTCCTCGTCGCCCTTGTCGCCGTGAACGTGTGGTTCGTCTGCAGCCCGACGTACCTGCGCTTGGCTTACGGCCCGCTGCGCCCGCCCGACGCACCGCTGGCCGGACCGCCGGACTGGGTCGCCGATGCGGCGGAGGCTACGGCCGGCTACGTTGCCAACCGCCGCGGTCGCGAGGCCGTTGCCCTGCTGATCGATTCCTCTTCCGCAGCCGTCGGCGACAGCACCTTGGCGGATCGCGTCCCGACGCCCGCGGTTGCGGCGCCCCCCCCGGCCCGCATCGGAGCGGCGGATGCCGGCACGGCAACGGGCATCGTGCCCGGCCGCACGCTGTTCGATCAGGCCGAGCTGGACCACCTGGCCGATGTCCGCCGCATCATCGAGCGGTTGTTCGCGCTCGGCATCGCCGCCCTCGCCGGCCTCGCGCTGGCGCTGGCCGCCGACGCCGCCACCGGTCGGCGACGGACGCGGATGGCGCTCGTGCACGGCGGTCAGCTGGCCGTCGGGCTCACCGTCCTGGTCGGCGTGCTCGTGGCGGTGGCGTGGGACGGGCTGTTCACCGCGTTCCATATGCTCCTGTTTCCACCGGGCACGTGGCAGTTTCCATCCGACAGCCGTCTGATCCAGCTCTTCCCCGACTGGTTCTGGCAGAGCGCGGCGGCGGTGCTCGCAGGGCTGCTCCTGGTCGAAGGGCTCGTCGTCCGCCGCGTGGCCGGCCGTCCACGGGCAGATCGATGACAACGCCGTCGGCCCGCCGCGCCGCCCGATCGACGTCGAGCGGGTCGGACGATCGCGCCCTCCTGGAGGCAGTTCCGGCGACGCACCCGATGGCCTACCGGCTCGCCTTCTGGTTCATGCGCCGGCTGTTCGACCACTACCTGACGACGCACATCTCCGGCCGCGAGCACCTGCCTCCGCCCGGCGACGGCGCGATCCTGGCGATCAACCACACGAGCGCGCTCGACTATGTGGCCGGCCACGCCTTGGGCCGCCCCGGCTTCGTCGGGATCAAGCGTGAAGCCGCCTATCGTCCGCTGCGCTGGATCGGCGGCATTCCGGTGAAGCGCGACGAGCAGGACATGACGGCGCTGCGTTCGATGCGGGCCGTCCTGGCCGGCGGCCACGTCCTCGGCATCGCCCCCGAGGGCACGCGCAGCCGCGACGGTCGGCTGCTGCCCTTCGATCCGGGCTTCGTCTGGTTGGCGCTCAAAGCCGACGTGCCGGTGATCCCGTGCGCGATCCACGGCGCGCACGTGCTGTTGCCGCCCGGTCGCCGCTTCCCTCGCCGCGGTCAGCTGTGGGTGCGCATCGGCCCGCCGCTGCGTTGGCCCGATGCCGGCCCCCGCCCGTCCCGCGAAGCGCTGCAGTCGATGGCGGACGAGACGCGCCAAGCGATGCTGGCGCTCCTGGCCGAGCTTGAGGTGGAGAGCGGCGTCGCGAGCCCGGCGTTGGCATGGGAGCGCGCCGCAGGATCCGCAGCGCCGCCGTCGTCGTTCGCTTCGTGACGACCGGCCGGAGCGCGATCGCGCAGCATTACCGGGCCGGGCGATCGGCTGCGCCGTGAGCCGCAGCCGTGCCTTCAGCGTCCCCGGCGCTCACCCTCGTCCAGCGGCCGAACCGTCCACGCCGCGACATCGAGGCGGCGCGCGAAGTGGGCCAGCGGCGCAGGCTCGGGCAGCGCGATGCCGATGGGCTCGGCCATCGTGTTCCGCGCGACGTCGACGGCCGCCGGCTGCAATGGCCATTGCGCGTGGTCGATCTCGCCGCAGCCGACGCGGCCGCGGCGGTCGACGCTGAACAGGGCGTAGCGCTCGGTCAGCCAGTGGTCGAGCGTGCCGGGGGCGGCGAGGGACGCCGGGCCGGTCGGCCGGTAGCAGCCGGCGAAGGTCGCACTCGGCGCGCCGTGGTGGGTGCGGGTGCTGCTATATCGGATGGCGGCGACGTCGCCTCGGCCACCAAGTCCTGCGACGCCCGTGCCGGCCACGTCGCCCGCGTCATACGCGTCGACCTCGATCCGCGCGTCGAAGTACGGCAGGCCGAACCAGGCGCGGGCGGCGCGGACGGCCAGCCGGCTCGTCGCGTCCAGGCTGAAGAACCAGACGCCCGTCCGGCCGTCGGGGGCGACGGCGTACGTGCGGACGTTGATTTCGGGAAAAGCGGCGGTGCCGGGGATGGGCGGCAGTCCGCGCAGGCGGATGCCGGACATCCGGAACGGGACGACGCCCAGCCACGCCCGGCCGTCGAACGTGTCAAGCCGCAGAGGCGGCGGGATGAACGCTTCCAACGACGCGGGAGCGACGGGCCAGTGGAGGAAGAGGAGGTCGTGCCACGTCATTGCCATCGCCCATCGCCGTGCGGGGACGGGCCACGGGCGGTGGGTCGACGCGGCGGTGGCGTCGAGGATGCCGCCGCCATCGTCGACGTCGTCGACACCGACACCGACACCGACGCCGAGGGACCGATCAGCCGCGCGGTCGACATCGTGCCGGGTCATCTCAACGGACCGCCGCGAGGAGATGCAGCACGCCGAGCGCCGCGAACGCGGCCGTGACCAGCCAGTCGCCGCGGCGGCGACCCAAGTAGCGCTGGCTGGCCGCGCGCACGGCGTAGAACCCCGCGATCCAGGCGGCGAGGAGCCGCCCGTGCGGCGTCGCAATCCACCGCGCGGCGAGGATGTCGGCGACGCCGATGGACAGGATCGTGTAGCTCACGCAGTGGTTCATCACCCAGGCGATGCCGTGGACATCGCCGCGCGTCGTGGCGTAGGCGAGGCGGGTGCCGGGCAGGCGCAGTGGGCGGAGCGGCGGGCCGTCGACGGGGATGGCGGCGCGGAAGTCGAGGAGCCGAGGGAAGAAGAAGTGGAGGGTGCCGAGACCGACGGCGAAGACGCCGGCGAGACGGAGGGCGGCCGACAGCGCAGCGTCCATCGTCACGGCCGGCTGCGGTGCTTGAGGTGGCTGTACCACGCGATCGTCATGCGAACCCCGGTCCCTTCGATCGATGCCCGGGATTGTAGGCGATCGGGCCGCGGTGGCGTCCATATGCCGCAGCCCCATCGGGTCCGTCCGGAATCTTGTGTAACCAGCCGGCCGCAGGTCAGAGGGGGAGGCGGTCATCGAAGCGGATGGCGAGCTGATTGAGGACGAGGGGCCAACCTGGGATGGCGCCGGTCCAGCGTTTGGTGATGTTTATGTGGGCCAGGTAGAGGAGCTTCCTGGCGGCGTCGGCAGTCGGGAAGGAACCCTTGGTCTTGATGACCTTGCGGAGCTGGCGATTGTAGGCCTCGATCCGGTTGGTCGTGTAGATGAGCTTGCGGATCTCAGCGGGGAAGTCGAAGAAGGTGGCCAGGTCGTCCCAGTGGGTCAGCCAGGAGCGTACGGCGGCGGGATAGCGCTTGCCCCAGACCTCCTCGAGGCGTTGGAGCTGGCGCTCGGCCTCCTCGCGGGTCGGGGCGCGGTACACCGTCTTGAGGTCGGCGATGAAGGCTTTGTAGTCCTTCCATGTGACGTAGCGGAGGCTGGCCCGAATCTGGTGGATCACGCAACGCTGAAGGCGGACCTTGGGGAAGATGGCCCGGATGGCCTCATCGAAGCCGGCCAGACCATCGACGCAGGCGATGAGGATGTCCTCGACGCCCCGGCTCTGGAGGTCGGTGATGACCGACAGCCAGAAGTTGGCGCCCTCGGCGCCGTCGCTGACCCAATGGCCCAGGACGTCGCGGTGGCCTTCGGTGTCGATCGCAAAGACGATGTAGACGACGACGGTCTCGACCCGGTTGTTCTCGCGCCGCAGCTTGATATGCAGGCCATCGAGGAAGACGATGGGGTAGACAGCGGCCAGCGGCCGGGCCTGCCACGCACTCACCAGCGGCATGATCTTGTCGGTGACGGCACTGATCGTGGTCGGGGCGACGTCGATGCCGTAGAGCTCTTCAAGCACGTCCTGGATGTCCCGCACCGACTGGCCGCGGGCGTAGAGCGCAAGGATCTTCTCCTCGATCTCGTTGGTCTGCCGCTGGTAGGGCCCGATGATCTGCGGCTCGAAGGAGCCGTTGCGGTCGCGAGGCATGGCAATGGTCTGCTCGCCGCCCTCGGTCTTGAGCGTGCGTCGATAGCGCCCGTTGCGGCTGTTGCCGGAGTTCCGGCCCACGACCTCGTGCGCTTCGTAGCCCAGGTGAGCGGTGATCTCGCCTTCGAGCATCTCCTCGATGGTCTTGGCGAACAGCCGGGCGAAGATCCCGTCCTTGCCGTAGAAGTCGTTGACCGACTTGGCCGTTGCCAACTCGGCCATCACGCGTTCCGCAGAAGGCATCGACACCCCCGGCCGCCCGGCCGTCGCCTCCACGACGGCCTCGGCCAGCCGAGCGGCTCGGGCCTGCGCCACGCTCTCGCGTCGGGTCTTTTCACTCACGAAGGGAGTCCTTTCTTGTGCCGCTTGCGCGGCCGGCTCACGGTTCGAGCCGCCCTGACCCCGGTCGTTGCTGACACCTCCAGCCTACACCAGAGTCCGGGCGGTGGGGAGCCGGGCCGGGGCGCACATGCGCCCTGACCCGGTTCGCCATCGTCCGGAAACCGTTCTCCCTCCAACCTTACGTCACCTTCCGGTTACACAACTTTCCGGACGCCCTCTTCCGCGTGGGTTCGTCCCCCATCTGGTAACCCACCGAGCGAAGCGGCCGCCAGCCGCGCGGCCGTCCGGCTGTCGCCAACGCGTCGCCAACGTGTCGTCCCGCGCCTTCCCCCCGCCACCCCCCTCCCATACTCTCCCCGGCACCATGACAAGCGTCTGCCCCCCACCCCTCCACCCCGCGCGACCGCGATGGAATCCTCGTTGGCGCGGTCGGCGAGGTAGATCGGCAGCAACGGGGCCGATTCTGAAGAACATCCATCGCGTCACACTATGAGCCAATTTGATCCCAACCGCCATCATCGCCGGTCTATCCGTCTGAAGGGCTACGACTACACGGCCGCCGGCGCGTATTTCGTCACGATCGTGTCACATAGCCGCCGGTGCCTGTTCGGCGAGGTGGTGGATGGCGTAATGCACCGTAATCCCGTGGGCGAGATCGTGGCGGCGTGTTGGGCAGCGATTCCGCGGCACTTCGGACACATCGCGTTGGATGAATGGGTGGTGATGCCGAATCATGTGCACGGGATATTGGTGTTTCGCACGGCGGGGGCGGGGACACGTGCGGGGGCGGTCACGATGGCCGGGGGTAGGGGCGAAGCATCCGCCACGATTCCGGTCGGTTGTCCGGACGAACACTGGCTGGCGGATGCTTCGCCCCTACGCGACACGCCGAACCCCGCCGCCATCCGCCCCATTGGAACCCGTCCCGGTTCCGTCGGCGCCGTCATCCAAAATTTCAAATCGGTGTCCGCGCGCCGCGTGCGGGCCGGGGGCAGGGGCGAAGCGTCCGCCACGATTCCGGTCGATTGTCCGGACGATCATTGGCTGGCGGATGCTTCGCCCCTACGACGTACGCCGCCCGAACCGCGCCAACGACGTTCCCCGGCGAACCCGTACGCCGGCCCCATCTGGCAACGCAACTACTACGAACACATCATCCGCGGTCCAGACGCTCTGGATCGCATCCGGTGCTACATCCGCGAGAACCCCCTTCAGTGGGCCACCGATGCCAAACACCGGCCTGGGGAAAGCCCGTAACCACCGGTGGTGCTCGCGGCCTGACCGGTCCGCCCACTCCAACGTCCACGTGTTAGAATGCCGCTATGCCCTCCCCAGCGCCCCCCCCCCACCCCGCCCGCGTCCTCGTCGTCGGCTCCGGCGGCCGCGAGCACGCCCTCGCCTGGGCCATCGCCCGCTCGCCGCTCGTGAGCGAGGTGATCGTGGCGCCCGGGAACGGCGGGACGGCGCGCGAGGCCAAGTGTCGCAACGTGCCCGTGCAGGTGTACGACATCGACGGGCTTGTCGCGCTGGCGTCGCAAGCCGGCGTCGACGTGACCGTCATCGGGCCCGAGGACGCGCTGGCGGCCGGGCTGGCGGATGCGCTGCGGGCCGCCGGGCATGCGGTGTTCGGGCCGTCGCGCGAGGCGGCGCGGATCGAGAGCAGCAAGGGCTGGGCGCGGGCGTTCATGGTGCGCTACGGCATCCCGTGTCCGGTGTTCGCCACCGCAGCGAACGTCGACGACGCGCTGCGGGCCGTGGCGGAGATGGGCGGGCGGTGCGTCGTGAAGGCGGACGGGCTGGCGGTGGGCAAGGGGGTTGTGGTGTGCGACGACGCGGCGGCGGCCGAGGCGGCGGTCCGGACGATGATGGAGGACGGCGCCTTCGGCCCGGCCGGCGCGCACGTCGTCGTCGAGGAGCGGATGGAGGGGCCGGAGCTGTCCGTCATGGCGATCTGTGACGGCCACACCTATCGGCTGCTGCCGCCGGCGCAGGATCACAAGCGCGTCGGCGAAGGGGACACCGGGCCGAACACGGGAGGCATGGGCGCGTACGCCCCGGCGCCGATCGCGACACCCGAGCTCATGGCGCGGATCGAGGCGACGATCATCGCCCCCGCGCTGGACGGCCTGCGCGCCGACGGGCACCCGTTCACCGGCTGCCTGTACGCCGGGCTCATGCTGACCGGCGATGCGCCCCACTACGCCCCCAGGGTCGTCGAGTTCAACGCCCGCTTCGGCGACCCCGAGACCCAGGTGCAATTGCCGCTCGTACAGAGCGACGTCGCCCTCCTCTTCGCCCTCGCCGCTGCCGGCCGCCTGGCCGACGCGCCGTTCGAGCTGGCGCCCGGCGCCGCCGCGTGCGTCGTCCTCGCCTGCCCCGGCTACCCCGGCCCCGTGACGACCGGCGCGACGGTCGTCGGCCTCGACGTGGCGGCCGAGCGCGCCGACATCAAGGTATTCCATGCCGGGACACGCATCGAAGTCGCCGGCACCGACGCCGTGCGCACGTCGGGCGGCCGCGCGCTCGGCGTCACCGGTGTCGGCCCGAACGTCATCGAGGCGCTCCGAACGACATACGCCGCGATCGGACCGGACGGCGTGCACTTCGACGACATGGTTGTTCGCCACGACATCGGCTGGCGGGCGCTGACGGATGCGATCGGCGACAGCGTGGACGGCGTTGAAGTCGGGGACGGCGTCGATGCCGCCGGGCGACACAGCGGCGTCGACACCGACGACACCGACCTGGGCGCGGGCGAAGGCGTATGACCCGGCCGCTCATCGCCACGCTCGGCAGCCACTCCGCGCTGCAGATCCTGCGCGGCGCGCACGACGAGGGCTTCGCGTGTGCCGTCGTCGCGCCGGCGGGCAAGGACACGCTCTACCGCCGCTACCCGTTCATCGACGAGGTCATCGCGATCCCGTCCTACGACGCGTTCGAAGCGCTCGAGGACGATCTGATCGCCCGCCAGGCGCTCCTCGTCCCGCACGGCAGCTTCGTGGCCTACCTGGGGGAGACGACGAACCAGACGCTCCGCGCCGGCTACTACGGCAGCCGCGCCGTGCTACGGTGGGAGGGCGATCGCGATCTGCAGCGGGAGTGGCTGACGGCCGCGGATGTGCCGATGCCGGCGGGCTTCGCGACGGCGGACGACATCGGCGCGGGCGACTGGCCGGTCATCGTGAAGACGTTCGGCGCGGCGGGCGGCCAGGGCTACTTTCTCGCCCGCTCGCGCGGCCACCTGGACGACCAGCTCGCCGCGCTCGGCCACGACCGCTATACGATCCAGCGCTACATCGTCGGCGTCACGCTCTACGTCCACTACTTCCGGAGCATCGTCCACGACCGCCTCGAGATCCTGTCCATGGATCGCCGCTACGAGACGAACGTCGACGGCCTCGGCCGGCTGCCGTGGCACGTCCAGCAGGCCGTCGAGCCCGTTCCGAGCTACGTCGTCGTCGGCAACAGCCCGCTCGTGCTGCGGGAGTCGATGCTCGAGGAGGCGTATCGCATGGGCGAGCGCGTCGTCGCGACCGCCTCGGACCTTATCGACCCGCGCGGTTTCTGGGGTCCGTTCTGCCTGGAGACGATCATCACGCCCGACCTGCGCTTCCACGTGATCGAGATCAGCTGTCGGATCGTCGCCGGCACGAACCTCTTCGTCGACGGCAGCCCGTACGCCGCGCTGTGGTTCGACGAGCCCATGAGCACCGGGCGGCGGATCGCGCGCGAGGTGCGGGAGGCGCACGCGGCGGGGCGGCTCGGCGACGTCGTGACCGGGCACGTGCCGAGCTGGGATGCGTTCGACCGCACGAGCCGCACCGACCATATCGATCGCATCGACGAGGCTGCACGATGACGAACTGGCTGCCCGACGCCGTCGCCCGACTGTCCGGCGACAAGCTCACGATCGCCACGCTCGGCAGCCACTCCGCCCTCGAGATCTGCCGCGGCGCCAAGCTGCAGGGCTTCGGCACGCTCGTCGTCGTCGAGAATGGCCGTCATCGCACCTACGCCGAGCACTTCGCGACGGACGCCGCCACCGGCCGCGGCTGCGTGGACGCGACGATCCTCGTCGACCGGTTCGCCTCCGTCCTGGCGCCCGAGGTCCAGGCCGAGCTGAACGCGCGCCACTGCGTCTTCGTCCCGCACCGCTCGTTCGAGGTCTACGTGAACGACCTCGACGCGATCGAGAACGACTTCCACGTGCCGATGTTCGGCAACCGCCGGCTGCTCCGGATCGAGGAGCGCGACCAACACCCGAACCAGTACGATCTGCTGGACGCGGCCGAGATCCGCCACCCCAAGCTCTTCGCCAGCCATCGCGACATCGACCGCCCCGTCCTGGTCAAGGTCCTCGAGGCCGCGCGCGGCTTCGAGCGGGCGTTCTTCGTCGCCCGCACTCCAGAGGACTTCGAGCGCGTCGCCGAGGCGCGGCTGGCCGCCGGGACGATCACCGAGGCGGCGCTGGCCGCGGCGACGATCGAGGAGTTCGTCCTCGGCGCGCACGTCAACTTCAACTTCTTCCAATCGCCCCTGACCGGGCGCGTCGAGCTCCTCGGCACGGACACGCGCCGCCAGACGAACATCAGCGGCCTGGCGACCGTCCCGGCCAGCCTGCAGGCCGAGATCCTCGACTACATCGCGCCCAAGTACGAGGAAGCCGGCCACGTGGCCGTGACCGTGCTCGAGAGCATGCTCGAATCCATCTTCGAGGCCGGTGAGCGCTTCGCCGCGGCCGCCGAGCGGCTGTACGCGCCGGGCGTGATCGGCCCGTTCGCGCTGCAGAGCATCGTCGTGCCCGGACCGCCGAAGAAGGATTTCATCGTCGTCGACGTCAGCCCGCGCGTGCCCGGGTCGCCCGGCATCACGGCCACGCCGTACAGTGCCTACCTGCACGGCCGCTCGGTGAGCGTGGGCGAGCGGATCGCGATGGAGCTGAAGGCGGCGGCGTACAAGGGACGGTTGGGCGAGCTGTTGACGTAGCACACCACCACTGGACACGCTCGGGGTTGCCACCGGAGTAGGGAACCCGGAGACGATGCAGTGGTGGAGCGATTGACCGGCCGATGTCGCAGGCGCAGGAGGCAAGTTCGATGTCGAGTTCCAACCCGCGGGTCGCCATCCTCATGGGCAGCGACAGCGATCTCGGCGTGATGCGCGCCGCGGCCGATGTCCTCGACCGCTTCGGCGTGCCGCACGAGGTGCGCTTCCTGTCCGCGCACCGCTCGCCGGCCGAGACGGTCGAGTACGTCGAGGCGGCGCCGGACCGCGGGGTGCGGGCGTTCATCTGCGGGGCGGGGATGGCCGCGCACCTGGCGGGCGTCGTCGCGGCGCACAGCGTTCTGCCCGTCATCGGGGTGCCGCTCAGGAGCGAATCGGCAGGGTTGAACGGCGTCGATGCGCTGTATAGTACGGTACAGATGCCGCCCGGCATCCCGGTGGCGTGCGTCGGCATCGGACAGGCGGGCAACGCGGCCCACCTGGCGGTTCGGATCCTGGCGCTGGGTGACACCGAGCTGGCCGGGCTGCTCGAGGAGTACCGGATCGAATTGGCCGACGGGCTGATGGCCAAGAACGCCCGGCTCGACGAGCTCGGGATCGACGCCTACGTGGCAGGACAGCAACGATGAGCGTGGAGGACATGCGATGACGACACTCGCCGACGACCTCGCCCGTCTGGCCGCCATCCCGACGACGGACGTCCTCACCGTCGACCTGCCGCTGCCCGGCAAGGAGCAGGGCAAGGTCCGCGACATCTGGCGCGTCGGCGACAAGCGGATCATCGTCACGACGGACCGGCAGAGCGCCTTCGACCGCGTCGTCGGGACGATTCCCTACAAGGGGCAGGTGCTCACGCGCCTGGCGCAGTGGTGGTTCGAGCGGACGGCCGACATCGTGCCCAACCACGTCGTCGACGTGCCGGACCCGAACGTCATCATCGCCCGCGACGCGCGCGTCTGGCCGGTCGAGATGGTCATCCGCGGCTACATCACGGGCGTCACGAAGACGGCGCTGTGGTTCAACTACGACCAGGGCAAGCGCCGGCTGTACGGCATCGACTTCCCGGACGGCCTGCGCAAGAACGAGCGGCTGCCCGAGCCGGTCATCACGCCGACGTCCAAGGCGGCGTCTGGAGCCCACGACGAGATGATGACGCGCGAAGAGATCCTGGCAGCGGACTTCGTTCCGGCCGACGTCTACGCGCAGATGGAGGACGCCACTCGCCGCCTGTTCGCCCGCGGACAGGCGCTGGCGGCCGAGCGCGGCCTGATCCTTGTGGACACCAAGTATGAGTTCGGCGACATCGACGGCCAGCTGACGCTGATCGACGAGATCCACACGGTCGACAGCTCACGCTTCTGGATGCAGGACAACTACGCCGCGCGCTTCGCCGCCGGCGCGGAGCCCGAGACGTTCGACAAGGAGTTCCTCCGCCGCTGGTACGTCGACGAGGCCGGCTACCGTGGCGACGGCGACCCGCCGCCCCTGCCGCGCGCACTGGCGGAGCGGATGAGCCGGCTGTACATCGAGGCGTTCGAGCGGCTCACGGGGGAGGCGTTCGTGCCGGATTCGGCGGATCCGGGGGAGCGGATGGTGTTGAATTTGCGGGTGGCGGGGGTGTTGGGGTAGTTGTGGAGTAGGCGGCGGCGTGCGGGCATGTGGGGCGGGCATCGGGGGAGCGGTGATCGTCAGGGCGGGGCGACGGTGACGGATGCGACGTCGATCGCGTCGCCGCCGGTGTCGGGGGCGAGGCGTTGGCCGGTGGTTGGGTCGTACAGGCCCAGGACGAGGCGGTAGCTGTCGCCGGGCGGCGCGTCCGGGGGAATGCGAAGGGCGATGAGGTCGAGGACGGGGCCGTCGGGCATCGCGCTGTCGTAGGACGGTGCCGGCGAGCTCGGTTGATCGAGCGGTAGAGGTCGCCATGTCGATGTGGACGACATACCGCCGTGCGGGCGCATGTCGCGGGTGACCACCATTCTGCCGTCGCGGTCGACGAGTTGGGTGAAGACGACGTAGTCGCGATCGACGGGCCGCACGGCGTGCCACACGGCATCCAGCGTCACGTACCCGCCGGCACGCGCGTCGAGAGTCAACGGTTGCCGCGTCTGCGATGATCCGCCATGACTCCCCGTGTCTGGGCGCGCCGGAGCCGCAACGATCTCCAACAGCTCGATCGTGTCGCCGAAGACGACGGGCGTGTCGATCAAGGGACGGCTGCTCGGCTGCCGCTCTGCGACCCACGCCGCCAGCCGCACGTTGCCGAACCAGCGGTCATCGGCCTTATGGCGACGTGCGTTCAGCCAGGACTCGACGCGGCTCTCGGGATCGCTCTCGTTCGTCGCCCACAGGACGGCGTACACGTCGCGATGCCGTGCCCCCAGCGCGGACAGGGCGCGCTCCGTTGCCGCGACGTCGACCGGCCGGCCGATCGGCAGCGGGAACGTCGCATGCGCCCCCCGATCGTAATACCCGAAGACCTCCACCTGCGACGGCGCGTTCAACACCACCGCGTCCTCCGCCCCCGCCCGCGCCGCGATCTCCGCCGCGATCCCGCGGTAGTCGTCCCGCTGATACGCCGCGTCGTACGCGTTCGCCCGCCAGACGACCAGCCGCGGCCACAGGACGACGGCCAAGGCGATAGCGCCCGCCGCCGATCCCACAATCCCCCCGCGCATCCCCCCGCCGCCCCCCCCCACATCGCCCGTACCACCCGCGCCACCCGCACCACCCGCACGCCGCCTTCCCACCCCACCCCCGCGTAGGGGCGACGCATGCGTCGCCCTCGTCGCCCACGCCCATGCCACCGCCTCACCAATCCCCACCACCCCCACCGCCAACAACACCTCGAACCCCGGCGCCCCCGCAACAATGAACTTCGGATTCCACGCCGGCCGCCGCAACGAGGCCACCCACACCATCGCCGGCGGCACCGCCGCCACGACCCTCGCCACCCCCCCCGCCCACCATCCCCGCCCACCCCGTGATCCCGCTCGCAGCCACCCCCACCCCCGTCCCCACATCACCCATCCCACGCCAACGACGACAACCGCCACCATCAGCCCCCATGCCGCCCCTCCCACCGCCGGCCCCTTCACCCCGAACGCATACGTCCTCACCGCCTCCCGCCCCACGAACCCGAGCCCCACCGGCGCCCCAAGCGCCGGCCAATCGCGCAGCACCGGCCAGGCGCGCACGAGCCACGGCGCGAACAGCGCGGCGGCCACGGCGTAGGCGCCGAGCCAGCGGCCCATCGATGCGCGCGGCAGGGCACCGCGGCGGCGCCACGCCGCCGCCCAGCCGAGCGCCATCACCGCGCCGCCGACCGCCACGGCTGCCGCGCCGGCGAGGTACTGCGTGTAGAGCGCGGCCGTCGCGAGCAGGGCGATCAGTGCCGTGCGGGCGGCGGCCGAAACCGGACGCGGCCGAACGTCGGCGTCGCCGTGCCGATCGCCGTGCGCGACGAGCGCATCGACATCGCCGACCGCGAGCACGACGAGCCCCGCCCCGAGCGCGGCGGCCAGGACGTACATCCGCACCTCCTGGCCGTACCAGATCAGGTAGGGCGATGTGGCTGCCAGCAGGCCGGCGACGAGCCCGAGCCGCGCACCCCCCAGGCGCCGTGCGATCGCCAACGTCGCGGCAACCTGCGCCGTTCCGAGGATGGCCGACAGCGCGCGCAGCGCCACCACGCCGTGGCCGAAGAGGCGCGACCACGCCGCGAGGAGCAGATAGTAGAGGGGAGGGTGGATGTCGCCGGCCGCCGCGGTGACGATCCCACGGGCCGTCCGCCCCGCCAACTGGGCGCTCGTGCCCTCGTCGTACCACAGGCTCTGCGCGTCGGCACGGAACAGGCGAGCGGCGAGGGCAAGGGCGACGACGATCCACGCGGCGATCGCCGCCGTCGCCGACGGATCGAGCGCGCGAAACCTGTGCCTGCCCGTGATGCCCCCGTGCCTGCCCGTGTTGCCCACGGGACCTACTGCCGGGCGACGTTCTCCGCAGGCACGATGCCGTACTCGATGCGGGCCGTCTTGAGGACGCGCAGCAGCGTCTCAGGGTTCGAGCGGTTCAAGCGGCGGTGCATCTCGACGGCCGTCATCGGCTCGTTGACGTTCTCCACGAGGGCGCGCAGGAGCGCGTTCGTCAGCGGCGTCGACGGCGTGATGTAATCCGGCTGGTAGGCGCGCTCGGTGAGGACGCGCGCCCACAGCGGGTCGATCTGGCGAACTTCGGCGGTGCGGGGATGGATGAAGTCGACGGCCGTGTTCGTGGCGCGCGAGTCGTCCTCGGCGCCGACGATCTCAGCCAGGAAGCGCCCCAGGTTGCGGCCGTGCGAGGCCCACCACTGGAGGTCGATGTGGAACGGCGTGTGGATCGTGGCAATCGTGTGCATGGATCAGCCCAGCGTAGCCAGCGTCCACAACGGCGCCTCGATGGCGCCGACATTGCGGAATCGCTTGTCGGTGGACAGCGCCAAGTCAAGCCCAAGCTCGCGCGTGGCCTCGGCCGCGGACTTGTCGACGTCCAGGTCCTTCAGGATCTTCTTGGCGGGCAACGGTTCGCCGGCCAGCATCAGAATGGCCTCAGCCAGGTTGCGATGACCGGTGTTGACTTCCGGAAGGAGCGACTTCAGGATCCAGCGGTCACCGAGGTTGGACCACTCCCCGTCAGCGCTCATCCGCTCGCGCAACCGGGGCTCGATCACACGGGACCACTTGTCGGACAGCGCGTCGGCATCGAGGTCGCCGATGGCCTGCGCCAGCTCGTGCGGGAACCCGATCCCGGCGGCGAACTCACGCCGCCGCCCATCGAGCGTAACGGCGATGACGTCGTAGCCGCCGTACTGTCCCGGGTTGTTGCCGGGCCGCACCGCCTCGACCTTGCCGTTCAACCCGCCCAAGGCAGGGAAGACGAGCTTCTGGCCGACCTCGAACCGGTTGACCGGCACGTAGACGGCGCCGTCGCCCTTGGTGTTGACCGCTTGCGCCGCCAGCGCGGCCGCTACCCGCCGTCGCACCACGGTGGCCGCTAGGGCCACCATCGTGGCAGGCTGCAGGACGTCGAGCATGTGGGCGTACAAGGCCTCGAGGTCGTCACCGGATGGTTCGAAGTCCTCGATCCAATACTCTGCGCTATCGATGCGGTTCGGCATATTCGGGGTCGTGTCCGGTCGGGCGACGGGTTGAGGCCGGGCAGTTCAACCTTTTGATGATAGTCGGAGGTTTGGGAGCCGTCAAGGCCGCGAACGGCAGGTGACTGTTACGCGCGCGGTGGGCGATCGGAGGGGTACTAGGCGGGCTCGAGCGCCGCGAAGACCTCGCCCAGCATGGCCAGCACCGCCGCCACCGGATCGCCGTCCGGCCATGCGACGGCCACGGCGCCGCGTGCCGCGGCGCGGGCAAGCTCGTCGGGCGCGTACGCACCGGCGGTCGGGCAGAAGAGGGCAACGGTGAACGGATGGTCCGGCAGCACGGTCCCGATCGGCGCGGCGCCGACCACCCCCATGAGGACGGCGGCGCCGGCGCGTGCGGCGCGGTCGACGGCCTGGTCGAGAAATTCGGCGTCGCCGAGGAGCGGCAGTCGGCCCCATCCGGCGGCTTCGGTCGCTTCCCGCACGACGGTCGCCAGCATCGCCGGCTCGGCGGGCATCACATCGACCCGGCTGGCGGATGAGAACACCGGCACAATCGCCACGACGCCGGCCGTCGTCGCGCCGCCGGCGAGCGCCCGCGCCGCGGGCGCGGCGAGCGGGCTGTGGTACAGGCTGATCTTCGTCCGACGCGCCGCCGCCAACCGCCGCTCGACCATGCGGCCGGCGCACGCGGCCGAGCCGACACTCGTCAGGTCGACCCAAGCTGCCCAGCCCGATCCGTCCAGCGCGACGATGCGGTCGCCCGCTGCGACGCCGTGCGCCGCAAGGGCCGCGGCGTCGTCGCCGTCGAGCCGGAGGACGCCGTCACGCAGCGCGCCGCGCGGGACGAACACGCGCAGCGGATCGGTGGTCGTCGGGTCCGCCGTCATCGTGCACCGGCGTCGGATGCCGATTCGGCCTCGCGAACGGCCACGAGCGCCACCCAGTCGCCGTCGATGCGCACGCCGGGCGCAGCGAAGCCGGCGGCGCACAGCGCGGCCGCCACATCGGACGACTGCTCCGCCAGGATGCCGCTGGCGATGAGCGACCCGCCCGGCCGCGTCCAATCCGCCAGCCCGCCGGCCAACTCGATGACCGTTGGGGCGAGGATGTTGGCGACGACGAGATCGAACGGCGTCAGCGCCGGTGCCTCCGTCGCAAGCGCGTCCAGCGATCCCGCCCGCGCGTCCAGCGACACGCCGTTCGCCGCCGCGTTCGCCCGCGCCGTCTCGGCCGCGCGCGGGTCGATGTCCACGCCGACGACCTCGCCGGCGCCCGCCAGCCCGGCGCCGATCGCCAGGATCCCGCTGCCGACGCCGACGTCGAGGACGCGGTCGCCGTCGCGGACGTGCTCGGCGAGGGCGATCAGGCACAGCCGCGTCGTCGGGTGCTGGCCAGTGCCGAAGGCCATGCCCGGGTCGAGCCGGATGACGTGGGGGACGATCGGAGCGGGTGCATCGAACGTCGGCGGCGCATCTCCGCCGTTGCCGGCGACACTGCCGGCGTCGGCGAGCAACGCCGCATCGGCATCGATCCAGCTCGGCACCACGAGGAACGGCCCGACGCGCTGCGGCGTGTAGTGCGCCTTCCATGCCTCGGCCCAGTTCGCCTCCGCCAGCTCGCGGACGATGGCTTCCGGCAACGGGTAGATCTGTCCGAGGTGCCACAGGCCAATCTCGACGCGCAGCCGCGCTTCGGCATCGCCGGCCGGGAGGTAGGTCCGAACCCAGGTCTGTGGCCGGGCGTCGTCGTACCCCGACTCGGCGCCGCGGACGCGCGTCTCGATGACGGCGCCGCCGCCGTGTCGCTCGAAGAGCTCGAAGACAGGCTCGACGAGCTCGCCCTCGACCGGCACGGCGATCTCGATGAGCGCCGTCGAAACCGCCGCGTCCGATCCGGTTGCGTCCGATCCTGTCGCGTCCGACCGCATGGCGTCTGATCTCGTCGCATCCGACAACGCGCCGGGCACGACCTCGTCGCGGTCCTTCGAGGGCTGCCGCGGCGACGCGTTGCCGGCGTGCGTCACGAGAAGCGCTCCTTGACGCGGTCCCAGAATCGGCTGCGCGCGCCGCGCTCGACGACCTCGGCGCGGGGCAGCGTGCTGCGCAGCTGCTCGAGGAGGTCGCGCTGCTCGCGCGTGAGCTTGTCGGGTGTCTTGACGAAGACCGTGACGACTTGGTCGCCGCGGCCGGTTCGCCGGAGGTGGGGCACGCCCTCGCCGGGGATCCGCAGGTTGTCGCCGGTCTGCGTACCGGCGGGCAGATGGACGGTCGCCGTGCCGTCGAGCGTCGGGACCTCGATCTCGGCGCCGAGGGCCGCGTCGGCCGGGTTGATCCGCAGATCGAGCAGGACGTCGTCGCCGTCGCGCTGGAACGTCGGATCGGCCTCGACGTCGAGGACGATGAAGAGGTCGCCGGGCGGCCCGCCGTGTCGGCCGTGCTCGCCCTCGCCGGTCAGCCGCACCTGCGTGCCTTTGTCGACGCCGGCCGGGACGTCGATCTCGAGCGCCCGCGTGCGCTGCGAGCGACCGCGGCCGCGGCAGTCCGGGCACGGCGTCTCCACGTACAGCCCGGTGCCTTCGCACTCGGCGCACGTGCGGACGTTCACCAGCTGGCCGAGCATGCTCTGCTGTACGTGGCGCACCTGGCCGGTGCCGCTGCAGTGCGGGCACGTCGTCGGTTCCGTCCCGGGCGCAGCGCCCGACCCGTCGCACCCTTCGCACGTCTCGCGACGCACGACCTCGACGCTCCGACGGACGCCGAAGACGGCCTCCCGGAACGTCAGCTTGAGCCGCAGCCGCATGTCGGCGCCGCGCTCGGCCTGCGGCCCGCTTGGCCGTTGCCGCTGCCGGCCGCCGAAGCCGCCGAAGAACTGCTCGAACAGGTCGGAGATGTCGCCGATGTCGACCCCGGCCGCACCGCCGCCCGCCCCGCCGCGCACGCCGGCGTGGCCGAAGCGGTCATACGTGGCGCGCTTGCGGGGGTCCTTGAGGACCTCATAGGCCTCGCTGACGGCCTTGAACCGATCGGCTGCCACTGGATCGGGATTCACGTCCGGGTGGTACTGCCGCGCGAGGCGCCGGTAGGCGCGCTTGATCTCGTCGTCGGTGGCGGAGCGTTCGACCTCGAGGGTCACGTAGAAGTCGGTGGCCATCTGTCCTGGGACTCCACGAAACGGTCGGCGGGGCGGGCGTTGGGCGCGCGCGGGCGACCGGCTGGGGACGGGATTCGGATGAGTATAGCGGGCAATCCGTGCGGCCGGGAGGGAGGAAGCGGGGCGGGAGGCGGGGCGGGTCGATAGATGCGCGTCAGAATTGGTTGAAGCGCTGGGCCGTCGAGCGGCGATTCGATCAACCGATCCATCCACGCCGTTCAAGCAACCGACCGATCCCGTTGAATCGTCGGACGAACGCCGTTGAACCGCCACACCGATCCCGTTGAATCTCCGGGCGATTGCCTTATGCCGAACGTCGCTCCACTACGCCACTTCGCCCCCCGCCACCCGCGACATCACCCCGCTCACGAACCCCACCGCCGGCACCGCCCGCTCGTATGCCAGCCGCGTCGGGCCGACGACGCCGACGATGCCGCCGTGGCCGCCGCGGCCGAAGCGGGCGAGGACGAGCGTGAGGTACGGGACGTGCTCCAGGGGGGGCTCGCCGCCGATGAGGACGTGGACGCCCTCCGGCGGCAGGCGGTCGAGGACGTCGCGCAGGCCGTCGCCGCGCTCGAGGAGGCCGACGATGCCGCGGCGCGACTCCGCCTCGGCGAACTCCGGCGCTTCGATGCACTCCGCCAGCCCGGCGTGGTAGAGGCGGGGCACGGTCAGCTCGAGCGGCAGCGCCGCCGTGCCGGCGACGCTCGGCGTTTCCGGCACGGCCACGAGTCCCGCCGCGCCGGTCGCGCTGGCCACGGCAACGGCGGCCAGGCGCAGCCAGCGTTCGACGTCGCCGCCGGCCTGCTGGAACTGGTGGCGGATCGTGCGCATCTCGCGCGGGGCGAGGGCGGCGTGGCGCATCAGGCGCTCGACGAACAGACGGTAGCCGGCGACCGTCGGAACGCGTCCGGCGGAGGTGTGCGGCTGGCCGAGGAGGCCCATCTCCTCCAGCGCCGCCATCTCGTTGCGGATCGTCGCGCTCGAGACGCCGAGGTCGTAGTGGTCGATCAGCCAGTGCGAGCTGACGGGCTGGCCATGCGCGATGTGCTCGCGCACGATCAGGCCGAGGACGAGCGCGCGGCGCTCGGTCAACACGACGTCGGCACTCCGGTGGGACATGGCGGAACGATAGACGGGCGCGGCCGGCACGTCAACGGCATTGCGCAAAGGGTCTATCATCCGATCCCCGACGTGCACGGAGGGCGGAAGTGGCACCCTTGGCCGTCCGCGGCGGGAACTGCGCGACGGCGGCCGTTGGGATGGACGACGGGATGGACAACGAGGACGTGGGCGTGGGCCAGACGAGATCGGTGGATGTGGTCATCATCGGCGCAGGCGAGTCCGGCCTTGCCGCGGCCTACTTCGCCAAGCGGGCCGGCTTGGACCATGTCGTCCTTGAGGCGGCGGACGTGGCCGGATCGGCGTGGCTGAACCGCTACGACAGCTTGGTGCTGTACACCCCGCGCCGGTTCTCCGCCCTGCCCGGCCTGGCGATGCCCGGCCGCCCCAACGGCTACCCGACGCGCGACGAGGTCGGGGCCTACCTGCAGCAGTACGCGCGGGCGATGGACCTCGACGTGGCGTACGGCGAGCCCGTGCGGCGCGTAACGCTTGCCGCGTCAACGCGTACCGCGGCCCGATCCGCGTCCGCGCACGCGGGCCGGGGCGCCCCCGGCTTCGTCGTCGCCACGGTCACGGGCACGTGGCGTGCGCGGGCCGTCGTCGTGGCGACGGGCGGGTGCCATCTGCCGATCGTGCCCGAGTTCGGGACGCAGCTGCCGCGCGACGTCTTCCAGATTCACTCCGGCGAATACCGCAACCCCGGCCAAGTGGCCGGGCAGCGCGTGCTTGTCGTCGGTGCCGGGAACTCGGGTGCACAGATCAGCGTCGAGCTGGCCGGCGCCGGCAGGGACGTGACGATCGCCGTCGGCGACCGGATGCGCTTCATGCCGCTGACCGTGCTCGGCCGCAGCATCTTCTGCTGGGGCGAGACGCTCGGCTACAACTACATCGGTCCGTCCAACCCGCTCGTGCGATGGACGTTCGGCACCGGCGAGGTGATCATGGGCTACGCGCTCCGCGATGCCCTCCGCGACGGCCGCATCCGCTCCGTCGGCCGCGTGCTCGGCTTCGCCGCCCGCCACGGCTTCCTGGCCGCCGACGATGCCGGCGCTGCAGCTGCGATCGGCGCGTTCGATGCCGTGGTGTGGTGCACCGGCTTCCGGCCCGACCACGGCTGGCTGGCGATCGACGGCGCGCTCCGGCCGGATGGACAGCTGCGGCAGGCCGGAGGCGTCGGCGACGTGCCCGGGCTGTACGCGATCGGACTGCCGTGGATGCGCAGCCGCGTCTCCGAGCTGATCGGCGGCGTGGGGCGGGACGCGGCGTGGGTGATGAGGCGCGTCGAGCGGCAGCTGGGCGAGAGTGCGGCAGCGGGTGGTGGCGGACGGGTGGTGGCGGTGGATGCGCTGCGCTAGCGCAGCTGCCGAGGCGTGGGACGGCCCAGCGGTCAGCGGTTCTCCTCGGGGACCGGTTGACCGCGACGAGACGTGACGATACGCTCCGGCCCTCGGCCCTGTTCCGCTGGAGTAGCCCCATGTCGCCCCGCCGTCCGCTCGTTCGTCGCCAACGCGCTCGTTTGACGTCCACGATAGGGGTCGGCGCGATGCTCATCGCGTTGTCGCTCGTCGCGTCGTCACCCGTATCGGGACGGCCGCTCGGCCAGGCGCCGACCCCGGTACCGACCGCCGAGTCGTCGATGCGGAAGCTCCTGTTCCTGCCCGTCCTCCAGCGCAGCTGGTCGACGGCGACGAGCACGCTCGGCGATCCCGGCGCGCCGGGCCTCGGCAATCCGGGCTATGACGTCGAAAGCTATGACGTGCGCCTGGCGTTTCGCATCGATCCGGGCACGGTCGGCCAGGGCGGGCAGCCCCCGCGCGTCGAGTACACCGCGGTCGCGTTCGTCCATGCGTACACCAACGTCGACCGCGTCGACCAGATCGCTCTCGACTTCGTGCTGCCGTCCGGCCCGGTCGATGTGCTGCTCGACGACGCGCCGGTCCGATGGTGGGCCGGGGCGGGCAACAAGGTCTGGGTCGCGTTGCCGCCGAACTGGGCGCGCGGAACGCGCTTCAACATCCGGTTCCAGTACACGAGCAGCGCCGGGTTCTCGGTCCGGCGGGCCAGCCAGGACAACGCGGACACGCTTCAGATCTGGACGCCAGTCGGCAACGCCAGCACCTGGTTCCCGGTGAACCACCACCCGCGCGATCGCGCCGAGTTCTCGTTCACGCTGACGGCGCCCGATCCGTACCTGGCCGTCGCCAACGGCCGTCGGGTGAACCACTTCCACGATTCCGGCGCCACGACGTCCGTCTTCTTCACGAAGCGGCAGATGGCCACCGCGGACGCGATGGTGAACATCGGCCGCTACATCGTCGACGAGTCCGAGAGCGAGAGCGGCCTGCCGCTGATGAGCTACACGTTCCGGCCCGTCGACGAGGCCAAGCCGACGATTCAGGCGCTCACCCGCCAGCTCGAGTGGTTCGGCGATCGCCTGTTCGGCAATCCGTACGGCAACATGACGTTCGTCGAAACCGGTGCGACCGGCTCGGCATCGCTGGCCGGGATGTTCGTCGTCGGGCGCAACCAGGCGAACGTGCGGACGGTCTACTGGGAGCGCAACGCCGCCCTCATGGCGCGGCAGTGGTTCGGCGCCGCCGTCGGCGTCCAGAACCGGGGCGACGACTGGCTGAACACCGGTCTGACGACATACCTCGGCTACCTGTACCAGGCGCGTGACCAGGGGCCGGAGATCATCCGCGCCCGCCTTGCGGCCCTCGAATCGGCCTACGCGTTCGGCGTCACCCGCGACGTCGCGCTGTCGGACCTGCCGGGCGACGGCTCGGCGTCGACGCAGGCCGTGGCGGCGAACAAGGCGCCGTGGGCCTATCACAATGTGCGCTGGCGGCTGGGCGACGACGTGTTCTGGCAGGTGCTGCGCGATTACATCAAGAAGACGCCGCAGCTGCTCGCTTCCCTGCCCGCCTTCGAAGCCGCCGCGATCGACAACCTGACGGAACCGCCCGACTTCTTCCGTGCCGTGCTCGACATCCACTTCCGAGCGGCCAAGACGCCTCGAATGAACCTGGCATGGTCGCGCGCCGGCGGTACGGCCCGGGCACGGGTCTGCCAGCTCACCGCCGAGCCGAATGGGATCGTGCTGCCGCTGCAGCTGTACGGCAGCTCCGGCACGGCCCTCGGCACCCTGGTCATCCGCAAGCTGGACGAGGCCTTCGAGATCCCGTACGACGGGACGCTGAGCGCGCTGACACCCGACCCCGATCAGATCGCCCTCGCCGACATCATCGTGCATCCGATGGGCGATGTGCCGTTGCCCGAGTGCGCCGCGCTGCCGCAGCCGGCGATCGCGACGGGCGGGGCGGCGACGATGGGGGCGTCCGGGGCCGTCGTCGAGGCGGGAGGCTTGCATGGCGATGGTGAGGGCGACGGCACCGTCTTCGACGTCGGCACCGACGACGAAACCGGTGCCGTCGTCCATGCCATGCGCAAGGCGCACGCGCTGCGCCACTTCCAGCCGGCCCTCGACGCTGACACGGCTGTCGAGACGGCCGCCGACAACGTCGCCGCCGACAACATCGCCGCCGACATCGCCGCCGACGTCGCACACCCGCACGCCGCCGTGCCCGGCGAACCGTCGATGGGTGATCCGTACATCCCCTACCTGGGCAACACGGGCTACGACGTCATCACCTACACCGTCAAGGCCCGGATCGACCCGGTGGCGGGACGCGTGGACGCCGACACGACGGTTCAGGCGCGGAGCGTGATCAGCGGCCTGAGCCGGATCAGCCTCGACTTCATCCGCATGAGCGCGGACGGCAAGGACGGCCTGGCGGTCACGACCGTCGAGGTCGACGGCCGGGCGGCGACGTACGAGCGGCCGGCGGACGTCGACAAGATCTGGCTGGACCTTGCGCAACCGCTGGCCGACGGCCAGGCCTTCACGATGCGCTTCGTGTACGGCGGCGAGCCGCGTGAGGGCGGGACGGACATCTTCAGCGGCGGCCTGATGCCGCACAGCCAGCAGACGATGTATGCGATCTCCGAGCCCAACGGCACACGCAACTGGATCCCGTGCAACGACCACCCGCGCGACAAGGCGGTGTTCCGCTTCGAGATCACCGCGCCGGCGCCCTTCCGCTCCGCCGCCAACGGCGTCCTCGTCGAGGAGCGCATCGGCGAGACGGAATCGACGGCCGTCTTCGAGATGCGCCAGCCGATGAGCACCTACCTGGCCGGCGCCGCCGTCGGCCGCTATCGAACAGCCGATCAGGCCGGGCCGGACGGCGTGACGATCCGTCACTACTTCCTCAACGAGCCCGCCGTCGGGATGCGCGTCGTCGACGTCACGCCCGACATCCTGAGCGTTTTCGGCCGCCTCGTGGCGCCGTACGCGTTCGACAGCTACGGCCACTTCGCGGCGCCCGACTTCGGCGGCGGGATGGAGAACCAGTCGATGACGGCGATCGGCGCCAACGTCTTCACGACGCGCACACCGCGCAACTCCTACAGCCTGATCGCCCACGAGGCCGCCCACCAATGGTTCGGCGACGCGATCAGCCCGTACTCGTGGGCCGACATCTGGCTGAACGAGGGCTTCGCAACGTACTTCGCCGAACTCTGGCGCGCGGACCGCGTGGGCCCGGAGCCGCTGGGGTGGCGGATGGAGGGCCTGCGCTACGCGATTCTGAACGGCGGCGCGAACGCGCCCGTAAGCCAGCCGATCCCGGCCGACATGTTCGGCACGAACACGTACGAGAAGGGCGGCTGGGTGCTCCACATGCTGCGCGCCCAGCTCGGCGAGGAGGCCTTCTGGAAGGGTCTGCGGGCGTACTACGCGGCGTTCGAGTACGGCAACGCCAAGACGGACGACCTCGAGGCGGCGCTGGCGGCCGAGGCGACCGGGACGGGCGTGGACGTCGAGGCGGCGTTCGACCAGTGGGTCCATCGGGCGGGCCAGCCGGTGGTGTACGCCGGCTGGACGCAGGGAGCGGACGACGTCGTGCGCGTGCGGCTGTGCCAAAGCGAACCGGCGTTCGACCTCCCGATCACCGTCGCCGCCCATCAGAAGAACGGATCGCTACGGGCATCGGGCCGTCTCACCGGTGCCCAGTCGGACCTCGAAGTGTCGACGACGGAGTTCCCGTTCAAGGACGTAGCGGGCGTCACCGTCGACCCCGACGTCGAGCTGCTGGCCGACATCCGCGTCGTCCGCCTCGCCGACGGTGCGGCGACGGCGTGCGACGCGGTGGCGGCGGCCTGGGCGGCGGGCGGGAAACCGTAACGATCCGACCGCACGCTCGTCCGACCGCGGGGCTCGTCCGGCCGCTGCGCGCGACGGGCGCGGCTTGACGACGGTCTTGCCCATCGCCTAGTCTTGCCCCAGCGAATGCAACCCACGACTTCGGAGCCTGCATCATGACCACGGTTCGCTCGCTTCTCACCGCGCCCACCCTCCGCCGCCTCGCCGCGATCATCGCCGGCGCCGTCGTCGCCGGCTCGGCCGTCGCCTCGGCCCGCCCTGCCGCCCAGGACCCGACGCCGCCGGCCGGCCCCCGCTCGCTGGCCTACCTGCCGATGCTCCAGCGGACGTGGTTCGCCGCCGATGAGCCGGGCTACGACGTCGAGAGCTACGACATCCGGCTGAACGTCGACATCGTCACCTCGGGTGGCACGACCCCCCGGGAGCTGATGGACATCTCCAGCGGGACCACGATTCGCGGCCGCACGACGGTCGACGGCCTGTCCGAGATCGACGTCGCGTTCATCCGACTGAACAACGAGCCCCTCGAGATCCGCCTCGACGGCGCCCCGGCCCGCTGGGTGCCGAGCGACGACAAGGAGCACATCTGGGTCGCGCTCCCGCAGGCGGCACCGCGCGGCACGCCGTTCGAGATCGAGCTGACATACGACAACAGCCAATCGTTTCCGGCGCGGTACGCCCAGCCGGACGGCAAGTTGATCGTCCACGCTGCGTACGGCGCCGAGCCCGGCTACTGGTACCCCGGCAGCCCGGACGCAGACGACCGCGCACGCTTCAGGCTGAGCGTCGCCGTGCCGGAGCCGTTCATCGTCGTCGTGAACGCGGAGCGCGAGCGCGAGGACCGCGCGGACGGTAAGGCGATTTCGGTTTGGACGGTGGACTCGATCCTGCCGAGGGACCTCCGAGTGCACTTCGGCCGCTTCAGCGTCGTCGAGCGGGTCAGCGCGGCGGGCATCCCGCTCGCCTTGTACAGCCCGCGGCCGCCCGAGCAGAGCGGACCCGTCCTGGACGCCGTCGTCCGCCAGATCGACTGGTTCGCGGCGCGGTTGGGTGCGCCGTACCCGCAGCTTCGGATCATCGACGCCGGAACCGAGGATCCACAGAAGTTCTACTCGTCCCCGCAGCAGGTGTCGTCGGCCGTGCCGGGAATGTTCGTCCTCGGCTCGGCGGACGCGAGGGACGGCATGCGGTTCGTCGACCGCAGCGCCGTAAACCGGCTCGCCGCCCTGTGGTTTCCGGTCGTGTACGACGACACGTACTGCTTTCACAACGGCCTGAACGACTACCTCGGCCTACTGTACGGCGCACGCGACCAAGGCCCCGAGCTCGTGCGCGCCCGACTCATGGCGTTCGAGCGCAACTACATCCAGTGGGTCACGGCGGACGCCCCGCTCGCGACGCTGCAGGGCGTGTACGAGGATCTCAACCTTGGCAACGTCGCGAACAACAAGCCGCCGTTCGCCGTGCACGCTGTCCGCCTCGCCCTCGGCGACGCGCCGTTCTGGACGGCGTTGCGGCGCTACCGCGCCGGCCTCCGGCCGGGCGAGTGGTCGCTCGCGGCGTTCGAGGCGGCGGCGATCGAGGCCGCCGGTCCGGACGGGGCGGCGATGCGCGCCCGGATCGAGGCCAACTTCCACCAGGCCGCCGTGCCGCGCCTGCACCTGGCGTGGTCGCGCGCCGACGGCAAGGTCCGCATCCGGATCTGCCAATGGACGGCCCAGCCCGTGTCCTTCGCGCTGCCGGTCGCGCTCCACGGCAGCGCCGGCGTCGTCGCATCGACCCTTGCGGTTCAGGCTGCCGACCAGGTCGCCGAGCTGCCATACGCCGGGATCCTTGAGGCCATCACGCCCGATCCGGAGCAGGCGATCCTGGCCGATGTCGTCGTCCGGCCGATGTGGGACGCCGCGCTCCCGGCGTGCGCCGACCTGCCGCCGCCGGCAACAGGTCCATCCGGCGGACGTGCGCCCGCGGGCGGGGAAGACATCGCTCGGACCGATGCGCCGGGCTCGGACGAAGCGCCCAGCCGCCCAGCGGACGCGGCGGCGGGCGGGTCGATCGACGCGGCCGGGGAGCCTTCCATCGGCGACCCGTTCGAACCGACGTTGGGCAACACGGGCTATGACGTCATCACGTACACCGTCCGGGCCCGCATCGACCCGGTCGACAAGCAGGTCGACGCCGAAACGACGGTCGAGGCGCGCGCCGTCGTCACGGACCTGACCCGGCTCAGCCTGGACTTCCTTCGCGTCGTGGGCGGCGCCGGCCTCGCGCTCTCGGCCGTCGAGGTGGACGGCGCGGCCGCGACGTACGAGCAGCCGGCGGACATGGAGAAGCTCTGGGTCGACCTGCCGCGCCCGATGGCCGCCGGCGAGCCGTTCACGATGCGCTTCGCCTACGCCGGCACGCCGCGCGTCGTGCGGGGCGGGCTGCGGCCGGGCGCCCGGCAGACGATGCGGTCGTCCGGAGTGCCGACGGGCACCGGCAACTGGATCCCGGTGAACGACCACCCGCAGGACAAGGCGGTATGGCGGTTCGAGCTCACGGTCTCGCCGCCGTTCCGGGCTGTCGCCAGCGGCGTCCTCGTCGAGGAGCGCGCCGGCGATGCGGCATCGACCTTCGTCTACGAGATGCACCAGCCGATGGCGCCGTCCGGCGTCGCGGCCAGCGTCGGGCCGTTCACGACCGTCGAGCGCGCCGGGCCGGGCGGGCTGCCGATCCGCTTCCATGTCCTGGACGACCCCGCGGTGATGCTGCGGGCCGCCTCGCGGACGCCGGACCTCGTCGCCGCGCTGAGCCGGCGGATCGCGCCGTACCCATTCGAAAGCTACGACCTCTTCGCCGCGACGGGAGCGTCCGGCGGCCTGCCGTACCAGGCGACGATGGCCGTGGACGACCAACGCCTCCTGACGGAGAACCCGAGGACGTTCGAGAGTCGGATCGCGAACGCGACCGCCTACCAATGGTTCGGCGCGTCCGTCAGCCCGCACTTGTGGTCCGACATCTGGTTGACCGCCGGGCTGCCGACGTACCTCCAGTTCGTCGCCGTCGACGACGGCGTCGGTATCGAGCCGATCGCGTGGCGGATGGAGGACATCCGCGAGCTCGTCCTGCGGTACGGCGGGCGCACGCCGGTCAGCCCGCCCGCGCGCATTTCCGACTGGAACCCGTTCTACAAGGGCGCGCTTGTCGTCCACATGCTCCGCGTCCAACTCGGCGAGACGGCGTTCTGGCAAGGGATGCGCGACTTCTACGCCGCTCATCGCTACGCCACGGCCTCGACGGACGACTTCGAGGCGGCGATGACGGCCGCTGCGGCCGGCACGGGCATCGACGTCGCGGCGCTGTTCGACAGCTTCGTCCGCCGCGCCGGCGAACCGCTCGTCCACGCCGGCTGGCGGCCGGCCGGCGACGGCATCGTCCGGGTGCAGCTCTGCCAGGCCGGCGAGCCGTTCGACATGGCCATCGTCGCCGCGGCGCACGGCGGTGGCCGGAGCGCGCGCGCGGGGACGCGGCTCGCGGGAGCGGAGGGGACGCTGGACATCGCCGCGCCGTTCGCGGTGGAGGGCGTGACCGTCGACCCGGACCTCACGCTGCCGGCCGAGATCCGCGTCGTCCGCCTCGCCGACGGTGCGGCGACGACGTGCGATGCGATCGCGGCGGCGTGGGCGGCGGGGGGCAGCGCGCCGTAGGCGGACAATCCGCCGCGGCGGCCGTAACAGCTGCCCGCTCGGCGGCGTCTTTCGACACGACGGCAACAACCCCTCGGGGACAGGGGACATCGTGGCATCACGGGTTCATCGCGTCGGCGCGCTCGCGGCCGGCGGCGGCCTCGCGCTGGCGGTCGCCGCCGTCTTCGGTCGCGTGCCGACGGCCCCATCCCACGTCGACATCGCGACGCCGGCCGAACGAATTGTCCGCTGGCCCGCCGGCTGGCCCGCCCGCGCCCCCGCCCGTGCCGCCCCGCTCGCACCCATCCAACGCTTCGCCGCCGAGTGCCTCGACGAGCACCCGTTCTTCGTCACGTCGCTCCTCCTCGGCCCGGGCGTCGAGTCGTCCGCCGCGCTGATCGCCTTCCGCTGGTCGCAGTCCGGTGGCGAGCGCCACACCCTGGCGCGCCAGGAGGACATGGGCGCCGTGTACGGCCTGGCCGTCGACGACGCGCGCAACCACGTGTACGCGGGCGCCTTCGTCAAGCGCGGCGCGCCGCTCGGGCCGGGCGGACCGGGGGCGATCTATCGGCTCGATCTGGCCACCGACATCGTGATCCGCTGGGCGACGGTGCCGAGCGCGGGCGCCGATCCGCACGAGCGGCCGCACTTCCATCCCGACGTCGCGGCCGGCAACGCCGCCGGCCGCACCGGCCTCGGCGACCTCGACCTCGATCCCGTCGACGGCTACCTGTTCGCCGTCAACCTAGCGGACCGGCGGATCTACCGCTACCTCCTCGGGGATCGCGCCGTCCTCGACGGCACCTTCGCCCACGGCGCCGCGACGCTCTCCTGGGCTGCGGACGCGCGGCCGTTCGGCCTCAAGGTCCGCGGCAACGACGTCTTCCACGGCGTCATCGACGTCGGCGGGACGAGCGACCCGACGGGGCAGGGACGGCCGATGGCCCACGTCTTCCAGTCGAGCGACGTCGGCACGCGGATGCGCGCCGTGCTTTCGATGCCGCTGGACTACGACCGCGGCTGGGCGCGCGTGCCGGTGCCGGCGCACTGGCAGCGCTGGCGGAGCGGCCACGACACGCTCGACCCCGACCGCATCGACGCGATCTGGCCGCAGCCGATCCTCAGCGATATCGAGTTCAGCGACGGCGGCGACATGATCCTCGGCTTCCGCGACCGCTTCGGCGACCAGACCCTCCACCCGCCGTCCCACAGTATCCCGACGCCCGAGCTGCCCGGCCTGCCCGCCGGCGACATCGTCCGCGCCCGTCCCGACGCCGGCGGTTGGGCGGCCACGCCCGCCCCCGAGTTCTTCACCGGCGACGCCGGCCCCGGCTTCTTCTCGAACCACCTCGGCGAGATCGCCTTCGGCGGCCTGGCGCGGCCGGTCGTGCGCGACTGGACGGTCTCGAGCGCGATGGTGCCGCTGTCGGCCGCCTCCGGCGGCGCCGTCTGGCACGACAACGCGACGGGCGACGGCCTGGCCCGCCTCGAGCTCTACGATGGCCGCGGCGTGGGCACATTCAGCGAGGACAACGGCCTCGGCGACGTCGAGCGGCTGTGCGGCCGCCTGACCGAACCGCCACCGCCGCCGCCGCGCACCTCGTTCCCGACGTCGACGCCGCGACCGACGGTCACCCCCTCCGCGACGCGCACGCCGACGTCGTCACCCACGCCGACGACCACCCCGTCGTCGACCGTCACGGCGACCGGCACGCAGTCGAGCACGTCGACGCCGAGCGCAACCACATCGCCCAGCCCCACGACCACGCGCACGGCCACGCCATCGCCGACGTCCACCGCGACCGCGACCGCATCGCGCACCGCGACGCGGTCGCCCAGCCCGACGCCGGCGATCTTCGCGATCTACCTGCCGCTCACGAACCGCAGCCAGTGCACCAAGGAGCAGCGCTTCGCCGACATCGTCCTCGTCCTCGATCGATCGACGTCCATGCAGCGGACGATTCAGACGGGCTCGCAGACGAAGGACGATGCAGCCTTCGCGGCAGCGCGCGCGTTCCTCGGCCGCCTGACGCTGACCGGGGATCGCCGCCGGCGGGGCGACCAAGCGGCGATCGTCGGGTTCAACCGCGTGGGCTGGATCGAGCAGGCGTTGACCGTCGATCGCGGCGCGGCGCTGGGCGGGCTCGATCGCCTGGCGGCGAAGTCGGGCGAGGGGACGCGCATCGATCTGGCGTTCAGCGTCGGGCAGCGGGCGCTCCAGAGCGCGTCGCGCCGCAGCACGAACACGCCGGTCGTCATCGTCCTCACCGACGGCCTGCCGAACGGCGTCCCGACGCCCGCCCCGTCCGGCCGCCAGGAGGACACGGTCCTGTCCGCCGCCCGCGCCGCCGCCGCCCGCGGCACCACGCTGTTTGCGATCGGCCTCGGCCGCCCGAGCGACATCGACGCCGCGCTCCTGGCGGCCGCGGCCGGCGATGCCAAGCGCTTCTTCGCCGCACCGTCGACGGACGACCTCGGGCGGATCTACGCGGCGATCGCGACCGAGATCACGACGTGCCGGTGATCACGGCTCGCAGGTGATCAAGATGTGACGCGAAGCGCCCGGGTGCCCCCCGGCTCACAACCACTTCATCCGCCGGAACAGCGCCACCAACCCGATCGCGACGGCCAACATCAGGCCGAGCGCCCATGCGTAGCCGTACGTCCACCGCAGCTCCGGCATGTGTTCGAAGTTCATGCCGTAGATCCCGGCGATGAGCGTCACGCTCATGAGGACGATCGACCCGACCGTCAACACCTTGACGACCTGGTTGAGCCGGTTCGCCTGCATCGACAGGAAGCTGTCCAGCACGCCCGTGAGCAGATCGCGATCGATGTCGACGGTCTCGATGTGGCGGATGACGTGCTCGTAGACGTCGCGGAAATAGACCAGGTCGGCGCTGTCGAAGACGGGCACGTCGCGCCGGAGCAGCGTGTTGAGGATGTCGCGCATCGGTGCCAAGGTGCGGCGGATCCGCAGCGAATCCTTCTTGAGGCGGAAGATCTCGCGGATCAGACCTTCGTCGAAATCCTCGAAGATCGCGTCCTCCAGCTGTTGGAGCTGGTCGGCGATCCGGTCGAGGACCGGGAAGTAGTCGTCGACGACGGTGTCCAGGAGCGCGTGGAGCAGCGCGCCGGTGGAGTCCCCGAGCGGACCATCGGGCGCGCGCCAGCGCCGCACGGTGTCCTCGATGTCGTCGAGGACGCCGCGGTGGAGGGTGACGATGTAGTTCCGGCCGACGAAGATCGACAGCGGCTGCAGCGACGTGCGCCGGCGCTCGGCATCCCAATGGGCGGTGTAGACGATGAGGAAGTAGTGATCGCCGCACAGGTTCGGCGTCCCGTCGTCGTCGAAGTCGGTACCCTTCGTGCCGGCGTCACCGTCGATCAGCGACATGTTGCGGCCGAAGATGTCGACCTTGGCCGGGTGCCGCACGTGCAGCGCATCCTCGAGGGCCAACGGGTGGAAGCCGAAGACCTCGCGGAGGATCGTGATGTCCTCGGCGTTCGGCTCGCGGCGGATATCGAGCCACGTCGTCCGCGTCAGGTCGCGCAGGTCCGCCGCGATCCCGGCGACATCCGGGTTGTTCTCGAACTCGCCGTTGTGGCTGACGTACAGGCGGCGCATGGGTTCTCCGTGAGGGTCAGTCGATCCCGATTGTCGCCGTCGGATCCGGCTCGACCGGCGGCGGCGCGTCCCTGTCGGCCAGCCGGTGGAGCATGGGCAGCCAGAGCGACCACGGCACGCGGCCGCTGCGGCTGACGGTGCGACCGCCGGCGATCACGCGCAGTTCGAACAGTTGGCGAGCGACGATCTCGGGCGGCGTCCGGAGTACGAACCGTAGCGTCCCGAAGTCGGCGGAGAGCGCCTCGGTCAGCACGGCGCGGCCGTTCGGGAAGACGAGACCGCCGGTGAGCGTGGCGGTGAGCACCGTCGGGGCCGGCTGGTTGCCGTAGCGCACGTGCACGGTTCGGGAGCGGTCGGGCGCACCGGCGTAGAACGTCACCCCGGCCGGCCAGTCGATCGTCAGCCACGGCTGGGACGGCGTCGGCGTCGGCGTCCGCGTGGCGGTCGGTGTGCGCGTGATCGTCGGCGAGGGCGTGCGCGTGGGGGGCGGGACGCCCCAGCGCAGGACGATGCCGCCCGTCCCGACCGCCCAGCCGTCGTCCGGGCCGGCGAACGAGACCGCGGTCAGGCTGCGCCCCGTCCCGGCCGGCACCTTGGCCCAGCTCGCCCCGCCGTCCACGGATCGGACGATGTAGCCCTCGTCGCCGACGGCCCAGGCATGTGCGCCGTCGGCGAACACCATGTCGTTCAGCGTCTTCTCGGGGCGCGCCAGCCGCGGCGCCCACGTGCGGCCGCCGTCCCAGGTGTGCAGGATGATGTTGCCGCACGCGAAGCCGGTCGTGGCGTCGAGGAAGCGCACGGCCAAGAGGCGCGCATCGCCCGGTCGCGGAAGCCGGCGCCACGACGCGCCGCCGTCCTCGGTGGACAGCACGAGCCCGTCGCTGCCCGTCGCCCAGCCGTGCTCCGCGTCGACGAAGCTCAGCCCGAACAGCCCGAGGCCGCCGCCGACATCGGACCGGCGCCAGCTCGCCCCGCCATCCGTCGTGCGCAGGATGCCGCCGTTGCGCGTCGTGATCCAGCCGCGCTGCGCGTCGACGAAGTGGACGTCCGTCAGCCCCTGGTTCGTGTCGACGTCCAGAAGGGCCCAACTGGCGCCGCCGTTCTCCGTCCGGATCGCCGTGCCGTTCAGCCCGACGGCGACGGCGGTCTGCGCGTCGATCGCCGACATGGCCTGCAGCTTCCAGCGCACCGGGCAAGCTTGCTGACGCCAGCTCGTCCCGCCGTCCTCCGAGCGCTGGATCGCGCAGTCCTCCTCGCCCTCGCCGCCGACCGCCCAGACGATGCCGCCGCCCGGCGCGGCGACGTCGCGCAGCGTCTGATCCGTCTCACCGTCCTGCTCGAACCAGACGCGGTTCTGGTCGGGCGCAGCCGCTACGGTGTCGCGCCGGTCAGAATCGACGGCCGACCCGCCGGCGATCGCACGAATGGCGATGGTCGCCGCGGCCGCGGCGGCGGCGAGCCAGCGTCCCGTCGACCGGTCGTTCCGCCCCTCGGACCCGCGCATCGCCCCCCCTCACCGAACATGATGCGCCCGAGGCGATCCGTGCCCGCCGGCCGCAGCGGGCCTCTGGGAACGCAAAGCGGCGCCCGGCCATTGTACCGGGCGCCGCACGGAGAACGAAAGCGCCTTGCGCCGGCTACGACATCACGGGTGCCGCCGCACCGCCGTCCAGAGGAGGTAGGTACCGAGGCAGACGAGCGAGGCGGCGATGACGACGGCGGCGCTGGCGAACGTCGGGAGGGCGGCGGTGGTGAGTGCCAGCGGCTCGAGGCCGAGGGTCGTGGCGAGGCCCCAGGCGCCGAACGCCAGCACGCCGAAGCCCGCCAGCTGCCGCAAGCGCCCCCGCCGCGCCGCCCGTTCACGGGCCGCCGACTGGGGTCCCGCGGCGCCGATGACGGTGCGGGCGCCGGCCACCTGCGCATCGAGCCGGTCGCGGATCTGCCGGTGCAGACGCTCCTCGTCGGATTCGATATGCGGTTCGGCCGGAGCGGGCGTCGCTGTCGGCGCGGGCGCTGTCGGCGACGTCGCCGCAACGGATGACGCGGACGTCACCGTCACCGCCGGCTGGACGTCGCCGGCCGCAAGCGGTGATGGGGCGGCCGGCGCGACGGCGGCCGGCGATCCGCCGCCGGGGCGCGCTTCCGCCCGCCGCTGCGTAGCACGGTACGTCGTATGTCCCGTGACGAAGGCAGCCCGCGTGGCCAGCACGGCGGCGCGGGCGACGTTGACGGCGACGGCGGCGGTTGCATCGAGGAGCTTGAGGAGCACGTCGCCGAGTTCGTCGGCGGTCGGCGAGGGGGATGGAGGGGCGGGCGGGGTCGGGGACGTCGCATCGGCAGACAGCGATGGACCGGTTGCGACCGCCGACGGCGAAGGCGCGGCATGGGCGGCAGGAGCGGCAGGAGCGGCCTGGGTCGCGTGCTTGGCGGTATGGGCCGAGGCATGCCGTGGCCGTCCGCGGCGCTCAGCCTGGTCCCGCTTCTCGTCACGGCTGGCGTCCGGAAGGACGATCATGAGCGCGATGTAGGCCAGGAATGCGGTGCCGGTATCGCCGAACACGGCCCAAGCCAACCAGACCAGCCGGATGAGCACAGGATCGACGCCGAGCCAGCGGGCAATGCCGGCGCACACGCCGGCCCAGATGCGATCGCCGGGATGCTTCGTCAAACGGGTGTGGGTCATGCTCGCTCGACCTCCAACATCGAAATCAGCGGAACGGAATCAAACCGTGTCCGACCTCGACACTATAATCCGCCGCGGTGCGTACCCAAGTGTTTACGGCGGCGTGACGGATCGGGTTGCGCCGGACGATGATGGGTGACGCTGGATGATCTTCCGTTGGTCCGCTGCAGCCGATGCCTTCGGCCGCCTGCCGCCGTGGCTTCGGCTGTCGGCGATGATCGTGGCCCCGTTCGTCGTCGCCTGGATCGTGGCGCGGTTGGCGGCGCCGCTCTCGCGGCGCGTCGTGCGGCTGGCGGGGTGGGCCCGCCGTGCGCCCGGACGTCCGGCGCGGCGCGCGACGATCGAGGGGCTCGTGCGCGATCTCATCCGCGTCACCGCCTTCATTGCCGCCGCGATGGTCGCGCTGGCGCAGTCCGAACTCGTCGACGCGCGGACGCTCGTGTGGGGCATCGGCCTGCTGTCGGCCGGCATCGGCCTCGGCGCCCGGCCCGTGATCAGCGACTACTTCATCGGCCTGACATTCATCTTCGGCGACCGCTTCACGGTCGGCGAGAAGGTCAGCCTGCTCGGGGCCGCGCCCGGCGAGGTCGAGGGGATCGTCGAGCGGGTGAACCTGTCGACGCTGCACCTGCGCGCGCCGTCAGGCGAGCTGTTGGTCGTTCCGAACGGCGAGGTCAGGGTCGTACGCAACTTCAGCCGCGGCCTGTTCTCGTCGGCCTCCGTGCGGATCCGCGTCAGGGCGGCCGACCTTGGCCGCACGCTCGAGGCGCTCGACGCGATGCAGGGCGAGGCGCAAGCGGCGCTGCCCGAGCTGATCGAACCGTGGCAGGTGATCAGCGAGGACGGGCTGATCGGTCACGAGACCCAGCTGCTCGTGGTCGCCAAAGCCCGCTTCGGGGCGGCGGCAGGCGTGCGGCCGCGGTTGCTGGCGTTGCTCCACGAGCGACTGGCGGATGCGGATGTGACGTTGGCGGACTAGTACACCACCACTGAACATGCCTTGGGCGGCGACCAGATTGGGGAGTCCCAAGAATCTACAGTGGTGCTGTTCTAGGGTTCGTCACGGGATGTTCTGCGGACGAGGAACGACCGGCGGCTGAAGCCGGCCGGCTGGTGGCCTTCGGCCATAGCGCCCGCCTTCGCAGGCGCCCCCAACTTCTGGGTGCCCGCGAAGGCGGGCGCCATGGCGGCGCGTCAGCGACGCCTATAGCCGGCCAGCTTCAGCTGCCGGCCGTCTCCGCCACCGTCGCCACCCGCGGCATCGACGGGGCCATGGATGTCGTTTCGCCCAGGATGCCCGCCACGACGGCGCGCGCGCTGTAGCCCGTGTCGCTGTCCGACATGTAGTTCAGTACGCACGCGATGTCGTTGCCGAGCGTGACGATCGGCAGCTCGTGATAGCCGTCCTTGCGCGTCTGGCCGCCGCCGACCGTGGCCATGAGGTGATTGCAGAGGCAGAGCCGGCCTTCGGTCTGCGCTTCATCGCCGCCCTTGCGGACGTAGTCGGCCACCGGCTCCGCCGAGCAGCGGTACCCGACCTGGCCGTCGTCGCGGCGATAGATGCGGCGGAGGAACCCCATGTCGCAGAGGCGGGGCCGGGCGGCGTAAACCTCGGGCTCGGCCACCGTGCCCTCGACGGTCGCCACCTTGAACGGGAAGCCCGTGGGCGAACCGAAGGCGCTCGTGCGCACCGGCGCCTCACCGGCCAGCGCCATCTCGCGCAGCTTCTGCTTGAGGTCGGGGCGCATGCCGGATTCGTCGCACAGCGCGAAGGCGGTGCCGACCTGGACGCCGACGGCGCCGCGCTCACGCGCGCTGACGAGCCCCTCGCGGCTGCCGAAGCCGCCGGCCAGCCAATACGGCCTGCCGAAGGAAGCCAGCTTCTCGAGGTCGGGTTCGTCGCGCTCGCCATAGATCGGCTCGCCGGTCTCGTCCACCTTCAGCTGGCCGCGCGGCGGCGCATTGTGGCCGCCGGCGATCGGGAACTCGACGACCCAGCCGTCGATCACGCCCTCGGCCCGCTTGAGCAGCGCCTGGGCGACGACCTCCGTGCTGATGATCGCCAGGAAGTGCGGCCGCTTGAGCCCTCCGAGTCGCTCGGCCAAGCCGGGGAATACTTCGGCCGGATCGAACGTGATGCCGTAGTCCTCGCCGGGCAGGGCGCCTTGGACGTCGACGCGGTAGCGGACGGAGCTGTGTGTGGCCAGGCGGTCGAGGATGCCGGGGATCTGGCCGGGCAGGCCGGCGCCCATGAGGACGTAGTCGACGCCGGCCAGCATCGCGCCGTACAGCGTGGCGCAGTGCGGGAGCTGGATCTTCTCGAGCAGGTTGACGCCGACGAGCCCGTCGTGGCCTTCCTTGGCCAGCCAGACCTCGACGAACGCGGCTGCCGCGGTCACACTGTCCAGCCACCGTGAGGGCTTCAGGCTGTACGGGACGATCGTCTTGTACGACATGCCCTCAGGGCGGCCCTCCGGCAAGTAGTACTTGGCGAGGATCTGCTCGACGAGCGGCGCGTCCGGAAAGTGCGCGAGCGCACGGCGCGTGTCGCCGTCCGGATCGCCATCCATCAACCGCCGGATCATCACCGGCGCGATGCCGGTGCCGGACACGACTCCGAGTTGACCGGACATGGCGACAGTCCGTGCCAAGCGCCAGTCGGAGATGGCGACCCCCATGCCGCCTTGGATGATCGTTGGCCACGCCATGTCAGTCCCCTGCCTGTGGCCGATGGTCGGCCGGTTCGTGCTCCCCCCGCGGCAGACCGGCCGCAGGGCAATCGTTGTCGGATCGGAACGCCACGTCAAGTCGCCGCGGGCGCCCCGCTGAACGTTGCGCGCAGCAACGGCGGCGTCACAACCGTCGTCACCACGACCATTAACACTGCCACCGCGAATTCGTTCTGGCTGACCACGCCTTGCGCCAGCCCGACTCCGGCGATGATCAACCCGACCTCGCCGCGGCTGACCATGCCTGCACCCACCCGCATGCTCGACTGCCAGCCGAAGCCGGAGATGCGCGCGCCCAACGCCGCACCGGCGAACTTCGTGACGACGGCCACGACGACGACGGCGACCGCAAGCCCGAGCGCGCCGCCGCCCAACGCGGCACGCGCGTCGGCCCGCAGGCCGATATCGACGAGGAAGATCGGCAAGAAGAAACCATAGACGGCGATCTTGACCCGCGACTCGATCTCGTGCCCCATCTCGGTGCGGCCGAGGAACACGCCGGCGATGAACGCGCCGGTGATGGCCGCCACCCCGCCGAGCGCCTCGGCCAGCCAGCCGAACACGAACGTCATGACGAGCGCGCCCGCCAGCAGTCCCTCGCTGACCGGCTGTCGCGCGAAGCGGCGCACGAGGCGCCGAGCCGGACGGCCGACGGCGACGGTCACGACGAAGAACAATAGCATGCGCAGGATCAGGCCGAGCACCGAGCTGTCGTTCCCGCCGGTGCCGAGCACGCCGACGACGATGCTGAGCAGCAGGATGCCGAGAACGTCGTCGATGACGGCCGCCCCGAGGATCGCGCGGCCCTCGTCGCTGTCGAGCGCGTCGAGCTCGACGAGCGTCTGGGCGCTGATCGAGACGCTCGTGGCGCACAGGATCGTGCCCAAAAAGAGCGCCGGGCCGAGCGCGAGGCCGAACGCGGTGCCCAGCGCCCAGCCGCCGGCGAACGGCAGCAGCGCACCGCCGATCGCGGCGCCGGTCGCCGGCAGGCCGACCCGCTTCATCTCGGACGGGTCCGTCTCGAGGCCCGCCAAGAGCATCAGCAGGACGACGCCCAGCTCCGCCAACAGGTGGACGCCTTCGACCACGACCTCGCCGTGGCTGAAGATCGGGCGGCCGGCCACGGCGCGGTGCATGAGGTCGAAGCCGGTCGGGCCCAGGAGCAGGCCGAAGAGGATCTCGCCGAGCACGGCCGGTTGACCGAGCCGAGTGCTGAGCGCCCCGCCGAGCTTTGCGCCGAGGATGACGACGGCCAAGACGGCGAGCAGCTCGGCGGCCGGCGTCACAACACGCCTCCGGCATCAGCGACATCCAGCACCGCATACAAGCCGCCGCCCGACCGATCGACCTCGGGCAGGTGCAGATGCATGAGTTCGAGCAGCCGCGCCAACCGCTCGGTCGGCACGACAGAGAACAGCGTCGTGTGCTTCGCGAAACGTGACTCGAACGCGGCGCCGAAGCCGAACTGGAACTCCTCGGCCGTGCGCTCGGGCTTCCGCCCGATGCCGGACGACGGGAAGAACGTGACGCCGGCCACCCCTTCCTTGGCCACGGCACGCACGAATCGATCGAGCGCGTCGTGGTCCTGGTAGACAATGAACACGAGCTTCACGGGAGTGCCTCCGATCGTGGACACGTCGATGCGTGCGGACGGTGCAGTCGATGCGGCTGGAATGCCCAAATGGCTGCCGGAGGGGTTCGAACGGATCGTCGTCCGGATGACGGGCTACGCCAGTGCCACGATCCGCTCGAAGAACGCCAGCCCGTGCGGCCGCTCGTCCGCCGGCCGGCGGCGCCAGTCCGGATGGTGGAAGCGGCGCACGAACCGTTCGGGATGCGGCATGAGGCCGAAGATCCGGCCCGACGGATCCGACAGGCCGGCGATCGCGCCGAGCGCGCCGTTCGGGTTCGCCGGGTACGCGGCGGTCGGCCGGCCGTCGCGGTCGGCGTAGCGGAGGACGACCTGGTGCGCGGCCTCGATCCGGGCGAGCACGGCATCGTCGGCGAAGAAGCGCCCTTCCGCGTGGGCCAGGGGCAGCTGGAGGTGCGACGGCAGGGCGGCGGCCAGCTGTGAGACGGTCGCCGCCTCGACGACGAGGTCGACCCAGCGGCACTCGAAGCGGCCGACGGCGTTCTGGGCCAGCGTGGCCGACATGATCCCGGGCTGGTTGAACGGCAGGAGTCCGGTGCGTACGAGCACCTGGAAGCCATTGCAGATGCCGATGATCGGCTTGGCGGCCGCGGCGAACTCGGCCATGTCGTCGGCCAGGCGCTGCATGAGCTCGACGGCCATCACCTTGCCCGCCGCGACGTCGTCGCCGTACGAGAAGCCGCCCGGCGCGACGAGGACGTCGTAGTCGGCCAGACGGCGCTCGCCGGACCGCAGCCGGTTCATCGGCACGATCTCCGGGCGAGCGCCGACGAGGTCGAAGGCGGTGGCCGTCTCGACCTCACAGTTCGTGCCGTCGGCCTTCAGGATGCAGATGCGGGGGCTGGCGGTGCGCGACATGATTCGAATTCTACCCGATCAGGTGTCCGTCAGGAGGCGATCCACCGCCGCCGACAGCTGCCGCAGGTTGCGCACCGGGTATACCGCGTCGCACACCGGCGCGTATGCCAGCATGTCGCTGTCGTCCGTTCCCCACTGGCCGGGCGCCTCGGGGTTCAGCCAGACGAGGCGGCGGCTGCGGCGCTTGAGGGCGGCCAGCAGGTCCGTGCGCGGGTTGTTGTGGTTGTTGCGGCCGTCGCCGAGGACGATGAGCGTCGTGCGCCGGTCGATCGCGTCGAGGTGGCGGTGGTGGAAGGTGCGCAGGCTCCGGCCGAGGTCGGTTGCGTAGTAGCCGGGCGGGATCGCGTAGAGGACCTCGGCCACGGCGTCGCCGGCGCGCTGGGCGCCCATCGCCACGCTGATCTCCTCGAGGTCGGCGTTGAAGGCGAAGCTGCGGGCGCGGGCGACCTGATCGGAGAGCTCGTAGATCAGGCGCAACATGAACTCGGCCACCGGGCGCATGGACGTCGAGACATCGCAGATGAGGACGAGGCTGGGCTTGAGGCGCCGCTTGCGCCAGCGCAGTTCGACGGGCGTGCCGCCGTAGCGCAGGCTGGCGCGGATCGTACGGCGGGCGTCGAGCCGACCGGTGCGCCCGCGCTGCTGTCGGAGGGCGGCGCGGCTGCGCAGGCGGGCGACGAGGCGTGTGACCTCGCGCCGCAGCTGCGCCGCTTCGTGCGGCGAGAGGGATTGGAGCGAGCGGTCCATCAACCGGCCGTCGACCCCGCCGTCGTCGGAGCGCGGCGCCTCGGCCCGGCGGCGGGCGATCGCCAAGCCGATCTGCCGGGCGACCTCGTCCGCCACGCGCTCGCTGTTGCGGCGTGCGACGCCGAGGAGATCGTCGATCGTCGCGTCCGACAGGCCGCGGGCTTCCAGCTGGGCCTGCAGTTCTTCGAGCAGGCGCTCGATGTCGCCGAATCCCATCTCGCGCAGCATCCGCTGTGTGAGGTAGCGCGTCTGGGACGGGCCGGCGCCGGTTTCGGCCGCGCGGCGCGCCATCGCCTCCAGCTGCTCGCGCGACGGGCCGTGGCCGCTCATCAGCTGCTCGAGGAGCTGTCGCAGCCGATCGCTGAGCCCTTCCAGCGCTTCGCGCACGGCCTTCTCGTCGTCCGGATCGAGGTCGTCGAGGGCGTTCTCGAGGGGCGGCTCGCCGCCGAAGTAGAGCGGGAAGAGCGTCTCGAACGCCTCGAAGTCGGCATGCGACTTCACGAGCGCGGCGCGCAGCGCCAGTCGAACGCGGTCGCGGTCGTCGATGCCCGCCGCACGCAACGCCCGCAGCGCGTCGAGCGCCTCGGCCGTGCTCGTGCGCACGCCCGCGGCGCGCAGGCCGCGGACGAACGCGACGGATCGGTCCTCCATCGTCAGCCCCTGTCAGCCGTGATCCGCGGGTCGGGTAACGACATCGCATCGGCATCCATCGACATCGCCATGCCTCAGTTCCGCCCCGGCCTTCCGCCGCCCCATCCCCCATCGACGCCCGAGCGCCAGTCGATGTCGTCGTCCCCCGTGCCTCCCGATCGCCCTTGGCCGCGGTCGTCCCGCCCGCCGCGGCCCTTGCGACCCGGATTGGACGAGCGACCGCCGCCGTTCGCCGGACGGCCGCCGTCGGGGCGGTCGGGTTCGCCGGGACGGCGCGTCGACGAGGTGGAGTCGGCATCGCGGCCGGCGCTGCGGTTGCCGCCGTCGCGGTCGCGCCCGCCGTCGATGCCGCGGGTCAGCGGGCCCATCAGGCGGCGGGCGGTCTGCAGGTCGGCCTCGTACTTGAGGAGTACGTTCAGCGTCTGGTCGAGCGTGTTGCGGTCGATCCGCTCGGCGTTCAGGGTCAGCAGGGCGCGCGCCCAGTCCAGCGTCTCGGCGATGCTCGGCGCCTTGCGCAGGTCGGCATCGCGCAGGCCCTGGACGAACGAGACGGCTTGGCGGGCGAGGTCGCGGTCGAGGCCGGGGACGCGCAGCCGGACGACCTCGAGCTCGCCGTCCAGGCTGGGGTAGTCGACGAACAGGTAGAGGCAGCGGCGTTTGAGGGCTTCGGACAGCTCGCGGGTGTTGTTGCTCGTCAGGACGACCATCGGCTGGTGCTTGGCGCGGACCGTGCCGATCTCGGGGATGCTGGCCTGGAAGTCGGACAGGATCTCGAGCAGGAACGCCTCGAACTCGACGTCGGCGCGGTCGATCTCGTCGATCAGGAGGACGACGGGCTCGTCGGACACGAGGGCCTGCAGGAGGGGGCGGGGGAGCAGGAAGTGCTCGGAGAAGAACACATCCTCCTCGGCGGCCAGGCGCTCGGCGGCATCGCGCAGGCTGGAGGCGTTGGACACGACGTCCTTGAGCCCGTCGCGCAGGAGCTGGGTGTAGAGCATCTGCTTGGCGTACTCCCACTCATAGAGCGCCTTGCTCTCGTCGAGCCCCTCGTAACACTGCAGCCGGATGAGCGGCCGCCCGCTCGCCTTGGCCCATGCCTTGGCGAGTTCGGTCTTGCCGACGCCGGCCGGCCCCTCGGCCAGCACCGGCTTGCCGAGCGCCTCGGCCAGGAAGACGACGGTGCTGATCTCGAGCGTGGCGACGTAATCGGCGGAGCGAAGCTTGCGGCGCGCGTCGTCTATGTCGGGGAAGGCGGGGGTATGAGACGGGACGGGCATGTCGCGGCTCCGGGGGTGGGAGGGGCGTTCGTGGGTGGCGGAGGGGGTAAGTGTAGCGGGTATGATTGGCGGGCGAACCGGCGGGCGATTCGCGCGGACATCCGCCAGCGGTGAAGTGCGTACATGTGGTCCATGTGGTCGTTGATCTCCTACATCCTGCTCGTCGGCTTCGCGCTGCAGCTTGTGGTGTTCGCGATGCTGACGGTCTCGTTGCGGCGGCGCAAGCAGCGCTCGCCGTCGCTGCCGCCGACGGGCTGGCACATGGGGCCAGTGGACGTGCAGGACAACCGGCTCACGGTGTACGCGGACGGGACGTCGCTCTACGACGCGATGCTCGAGGCGATCCGGGGCGCCACGGACGAGATCCTCTTCGAGACGTTCATCTGGAAGGACGACGAGGTCGGCACGGCGTTTCGCGGCGCGCTCGCCGAGCGAGCCGAGGCGGGGGTGGCGGTCTGGGTGATCTACGACACGCTGGCCAACGTCGTCGTCCCGGCGGCGTTCTTCGACCTGCCGGCGCCGATCCGCGTCCTGCGCTATCGGGCGTGGCGGGAGTGGTGGTTCGCGTTCAACCCGCGCAACTACGGTCGCGATCACCGCAAGATCCTCGTCGTCGACCGCAAGGTCGGCTTCGTGGGCGGCTACAACATCGGGACGCTCTACCGCGACGTCTGGCGCGACACGCACGTGCGAATCGAGGGGGGCGAGACGCTCGACCTGGCGTTCGCCTTCGCCGACTTCTGGCACAGCTGCGCCGAGCCCAACCAGCCACGGCCGGCGCTGCCGCAGCGGCCGTGGTCGCCGTTCGTGCGGGTTCACCGCAACGAGCCGCGCAAGCTCCTGTTCCCTATCCGGGCGATCTACGTCGAGGCGATCGAGCACGCCCACCGCTCGATCAATATGACGCACGCCTATTTTGTCCCCGACCCGGCCATCCTGGCTGCCCTCAAGCGCGCCGCGGCCCGCGGCGTCGACGTCCGCGTCCTCGTGCCGTGGGAATCGAACCACCTGTTGGCCGACTGGCTTTCGCGGCACCTCTACGACGAGTGCCTCCGCAGCGGCATCCGGCTGTTCCTCTACCAGGGCGCGATGATCCACTCCAAGACCGCCGTCATCGACGGGCTCTGGACGATGATCGGCACGGCGAACATGGACCGGCTGAGCCTGGCGGGGAACTATGAGATCAACGTCGAGGTCTTCGACGCCGACCTCGGCGTCCAAATGGAACGGCTCTTCGAGCGCGACCTGGCGAACGCGCGCGAGCTGACGCTGCTCGAGTGGCGGGCGCGGCCGTGGGCGGCGCGGGCGACGGAGGCGGTGTTGTCGCCGTTGTGGGTGTTTGTGTGACGCTCGACCGGTTGCCTGTCGCATCGCAGCTCGACCGCGGCACGTGATTCTGGCCGCGTGCAAACACAACCGCGCTCGTTCGGTAACGCGCCGCTAACACGATGGCGCTATCCTCGTCCCTGGGCGGCATCCGCATCCGGGTCGACTCCGACGCCCGATTGCCGCACCCCACATGTGATCGCCCCGCTGGCGGGCGTCGGACGAAGAGGCAACATGTGAGCGAACAACCACTACCCTGGACCGCCATCCGCCGCCGCCGTCTCGATCGCATCGGCCAGCGGATCGCCGTGCGCCGCTTCGCCGGCTCGCGGGCGCTGGCCGAAACGTTGGATCGGCCGCTGCGCATCGCCCACCTGACGGACCTGCACGTCGGGACGGTGACGCCGCACGCCGCACAGCTGGCGGCGATCGAGGCGGTCAACGCGGCGGAGCCGGACCTTGTGTTCCTGACCGGCGACTACGTCTGCCACAGCCTGGAGCACCTGGATGAGCTGCACGATGCGCTGCGCCGGGTGGCGGCGCCGATGGTCGGTGTCCTCGGCAACCACGACCACTGGTGCGGCGCACCGGCCGTGCGGCGGGCGCTGGAAGGCGCCGGCGTCGACGTGTTGGTCAACGAGACGCGCGTTCTCGAGATCGGCGGGCAGCGGTTGCAGATCGTGGGCGTCGACGACGGCCGGACAGGGCATGCCGACGTCGAGCATGCGGTGCGCGACGTCGCGTCCGGCCTGCCGACGATCGGCCTGAGCCACGTACCGCACGAAGCCGACGCGCTGTGGGAGCACGGCGTCAGCCTGGTGCTGTCGGGCCACACGCACTCCGGCCAGGTGGCCGTCGGGCGGATGAACGAACTCTTCCTGGCCGGGTTGGGCGGCCACCGCTACATCCACGGCTTGTACGGCGACCGTTGGGGTCGACGCTTCCCGGGCGCGGTATACGTCAGCGCCGGGATCGGTGCGGCGGTGATGGCGGTGCGGATGGGCGATCGGGCGCGGCGCGAGGTCGCCCTGTTCGAGCTCGGCGCGCTGCCGGGCGATTTCGACGAACACCACGCCGAACAGGATCCGCGTCCGGTCGGACGCGCGCTGGCGCAGGCGGAGTGGGAGCTCTGGCGGTCGCGACTGCGCGGGGGGTGGCTCAAGGCCTGACGCGGTGCGGGGGTGTCTCTTCGGCGGAAACCCTTCCGCTATCCGGCGGGCACCCGTCCCCTATAATGTCGCATTCGCGCCCCCTTGCGCCGGAGTCTCGTGATGTCCAACGACACCCATGCCTGCTCCCTGCATGCCGACGGCTTCACGCTGCCGGGTGCCGCCAAGCACTTTCCGCCCGATCTCGAGCTAGAGCCCGTCCACCTGGCGCTCGATCTGAGCGTCGACGTGCTCGGCGAGGCCGTGAGCGGCACGGCGACGACGACGGTCCGCAGCCGGCACGACGGTGCGTCCGAGCTGACGCTGCACGCAGTCGACCTCGACGGCGTCGTCGTGCGCGACCCCGACGGCCATGCGATGACGTCGTCGTACGACGGCGCGGTGATCACCGTGCGTTGGCCCGAGGGCGTGGCGCGGGGCGAGACGCGGCGGGTTGCGGTGGCGTATCGCGCTGTCCGGCCGATCGCCGGCCTCGTCTTCAGCCGCCCGACGGACGAGGTGCCCGATGCCGCGACCTTCGTCGTCTCCGATCACGAGACCGAGCGCGCCCGCTACTGGCTGCCGTGCGTCGACCTGCCGAACGCGCGCACGCGGCTCGATATCCGGCTGCGGGCCGACGCGCGCTTCACGATCCTGGCGAACGGCGCGCTCGTCGGCGAGACGGACAACGGCGATGGGACGAAGTCGGCCCACTGGCGGCTCGACTTCCCGTGTCCGAGCTACCTGCTGTGTTTCGCCGTCGGCGACTTCGTGCGCTGCGACGACGGCGAGGTCGACGGCGTGCCCATCGCCTACTTCGGCACCGCGCCGGCCACGCCCGACGACCTGCGACGTTCGTTCGGCCGGACCGGGGCGATGCTGCGCTGGCTGAACGGCCGCCTCGGCACGCCGTACCCGTTCCCGAAGTACTTCCAGATCGCGCTGCCCGGGATCGGTGGGGCGATGGAGAACATCTCGCTCGTCACCTGGGATGGCCGCTACGTCCTCGACGAAACCCTGGCCCTCGAGCTGACGCGCAACGTCGACGACGTCAACGTCCACGAGATGGCCCACGCCTGGTTCGGCGATGCGATCGTCTGCCGCGACTTTGCCCACGCCTGGTTGAAGGAATCCTGGGCCACGTACATCGAGCAGGTCTGGTTCGACGACGTGGCCGGCGCCGACGAGGGTCGCTACCAGATCTGGCGCGATGCGCAGGCCTATCTGGACGAGGCGGACAACCGCTACCAGCGCCCGCTCGTGGCGCGGACGTTCAACAGCTCCTGGCAGATGTACGACCGTCACCTCTACCCCGGCGGGGCATGCCGACTCCACACCCTGCGCCATGAGCTCGGCGACGCGCTGTTCTGGGAGGGCGTGCAAGCCTACGTCCGGCAGCACGTCGGCGGCGTCGTCGAGACCGATGACTTCCGCCGCGCGCTCGAGGCGGTCTCAGGCCGGAGCCTTGGGCAGTTCTTCGATCAGTGGTTTTACAGTCCCGGCTACCCGGACATCAAGGTCACGTTCAGCCACGACGCCGACAAGGGTCAGGGCACGTTCACGATCGAGCAGACTCAGTCCTCCGGCACTGCCAAGTCGGGTTCGGCCGCGTCGGCAACCGCATCCACGAGCGCGTCGTCCACGGCCGTCGATGCCGCGCCGGCGGTGCCCGTCTTCAGCCTCTCGACGGCTGTCGGCTGGACGATCGACGGGGTGCACCACACCGCGCCGGTGAAGATCTCCGAGGCCCGCCACACCGTCGTCGTGCCGATGGCCAAGGCGCCCGAGATCGTCCGCTTCGATCCGGGCTGCACGATCCTGCACAAGCTCACCTTCTCGCCCGGCGACGCGCTGCTCCGAACCCAGCTCACCGGGGCGAGCGACGTCATCGGCCGGATCCTGGCCGGCCGGGAGCTCTGCGCGACCGGCAAGCGCGCGAACGTCGAGGCCGTCGCCGCCGCGTACGGAAGCGAACCGTTCTGGGGCGTGCGCGTCGAGTGGGCCGGCGCGCTCGGCAGGGCCGGCACGGATGCGGCGATCGCGGCGCTCACCCGGATCGTGGCCACCGAAGCCGATCCGCGCGTTCAGGCCGCCGTGATGGGCGCCGCCGCCGGCTACCGGGACGCCGGCCTCGCCAGGGCCGTCGCCGACCGCTTGGCCAGCGGCCTGCCCCACCTCGCCGCCGCCGCCGCCTACCGCGCGCTCGGTGCCCAGCGCGACGCTGCGCCGCTCGACGTGCTGCTCGCCGGCGCCGCCGCGGCGCGCTACGCCGGCCACACCCAGGGCGGCGCGCTCGCCGGCCTGGCGATGACGCGCACGGACGCGGCTTACGCCCCGCTCCTGGCGGCCACGCACGTCGGTGCGACACCCGAGGACGCGCGGTTCCACGCCGTGCCCGCGTTGGCCGAGTGGGCCGCCACGCGCCCGCGCGACAGCCGGGAGCGGACGGCGACGGTCGAACGCCTCGAGGACCTGCTGCGCGATCCGAACGAACGCGTTCGGAATGCGGCGGTGCGCGGCTTGGCGACGCTCGGCGCGGGCGCGGGCGCGATCGAGCGCTTCCGCAAGACCCAGCCGGCGCAGGACCACTTCGTCGTCGACCGTCTCCTCCGCCAGGCCCGCGCCGGCGGCGATGAGAAGGTGGCGGGACTCGAGAAGCAGCTCGAGGGGCTGCGGGACGAGGTGCGCAAGATGCGCGATACCGTCGAGGGGCTCGAGGCGAAAACATCGCCGGTCGTCGCGGAAGCGGGCTCGGCGACGGCGGGCGGCAAGGGCGGCCGGCGCCGCAAGGCCGGCAAGCGCGACAAACACGACAAGGATGGCAAGAGGGTCCGAAAGGACACGGAGACAACAGCGAGCCTGACAGCGGGCCCAACGGCGAGCCCGACGGCGGACGATCAATTCACCGTCGAAGGGGAACGCTGATGCAGCACACCGAGCGCCTAGCGCAGCTCCGCGAGGCCATCGGCGCGGCCGGGCTCGACGCGATCGCGGTTATCCCCGGACCGAACTTGGTCTACCTGACCGGCCTGCACTTCCATCTGAGCGAGCGGGCGACGATCCTCCTCGTGCCGCGCCACGGCCGGTGCGCGTTCGTCGTGCCGGCGCTCGAAGAGACGAAGGCGCTCTCGCTGCCGTTCGACGCCGCGCTCTTCCCGTGGCCGGACGCGGATGGGCCGGCGACGGCGATCACGGCCGCCGCGGCGATCCTCGGTCTCGGCGGCAAGCGCCTCGGCGTCGAGGGTCGTCGAATCCGATTCCTGGAACTGGACGCGCTCGCCCGCAGCGGCTTCCCGCCACGCGTCGAGAACGGCGACGGCGTGTTCGCGACGCTGCGGATGGCCAAGGACGAGGACGAGCTCGACGCGATGCGCCAAGCGGTCGGCGTGGCCGAGGCGGCGTTCGCGGCGACGCTCGCGTTCATTCGCCCGGGCGTGACGGAGAAGGAGGTCGCCGCCGAGCTGATGGTCCGGACGCTGAACGCCGGCTCGGGCGAGCTGCCGTTCCAGCCAATCATCGCCAGCGGCCCGAACGGCGCGAACCCGCACGCCGGCGCCGGGACGCGGATGCTGGCCGCGGGCGACGTCGTGACGATCGACTGGGGCGCGACGGTCGACGGCTACGCATCCGACCTGACGCGCTGCGTCGTGATCGCCGGCGCCGAGCCGGACCCGCGGCTCGTCGCGGCGTACGAAGCGGTGCGTGCGGCCAACGAGGCCGGGCGGGCGGCGGCGCGGCCGGGGGGGACGGGGCAGGATGTGGACCGGGCAGCGCGCCAGGCCATCGTCGACGCGGGTCTGGGCGCGTACTTCATCCACCGCACGGGTCACGGCCTCGGCCTCGAGGGCCATGAAGAGCCCGACATGAACGAGGGGAGCCTTGTGCTGCTGACACCCGGGATGACGTTCACGGTGGAGCCGGGCGTCTACATTCCGGGCATCGGCGGGGTGCGGATCGAGGACGATGTCGTGATCACGGCCGACGGCTCGGAGACGCTGACGACGCTGTCGCGGGAGCTGTTGGTCGTCGGTGGCTGACGCGACGGACACGAAGGGCGCGCCGCTTCCGCCCATTCGCGAGTTGACGCACGCGCGGATTCCAACCGCGGTCGGTGCGTTCCAGCTGCGGCTGTACGCCAACGACGTCGACGAGAAGGAGCACCTGGCGCTCGTCGCCGGCGACATCGGCGACGGCGAGTCCGTGCTGGTCCGCGTGCACTCGGAGTGCTTCACCGGCGAGGTCGTCGGCTCGCTGCGCTGCGACTGCGGCCCGCAGCTGGCGCGCGCGATCGATCTGATCGCCGGCGAGGGGCGCGGTGTGATCGTCTACCTGCGCCAGGAGGGCCGCGGCATCGGCCTGGCCGACAAGCTGCGCGCCTACAACCTCCAGGACGAGGGTCTCGACACCGTCGATGCCAACCTGGCCCTCGGCCACGGCGCGGACGACCGCGACTACACGCTGGCGGCGGCGATCCTGCACGCGCTGGGTGTCCGCTCCGTGCGGCTGCTGACGAACAACCCCGCCAAGGTGGCGAGCCTGCAGGCGAACGGCCTTGACGTCGTGGAGCGCGTGCCGATGGGGCGGTTCGAGACGGCGGAGAACGCGGGGTATCTGCGGGCGAAGGTGGAGCGGATGGGGCATTTGGGGGGGGAGGGCGATCGGCAGGGACTGCCGGACGCTTAGCGCATCATTCGAAGGCACCGGACCATGCGAACAGGGCCACGGTCGCGGCCGCGGTGAGCAGCAGGACGATCACGAGCCCCACCGCCGGGCCACTCCAACGTGCGTGCATCGATGACCCGGGCCGCGCCCGATCGGGCAGGTCCATCGGCTCCCCGACGACGATCGCGGTCCGCATCGCTTCGTACTGCCGGCGCGCCCGGGCCAGATCGGCGGCGGCCACGTACTCGACGTAGGCCTGGTGCAGGCAGATGACCACCGTTGCCGCACCGGAGATCCACCACATCGGCGTCATCGTACCGCGGCCGACGCTGAAGACCTGCAGCGCGACGACGACGAAGGCGGTCACGATCCAGAGTACCGCATGCCATACGCTCGGCGCCCGGCGGGTCACCAATCGCCCGAGCACGTACAGGCCCGGCTGCGCAAGGCGCTTGCGCTCTGCCTGCCACGCTGCCTCGAGCTCCTTCCGTGCCTGCGCGCGTTGGTCGGCCGGCAGCGGCCAGCGCCCTGCGGCCCACGCCGCGCCCAGCCCCTCCCAGCCGGGGATCGCGACGGCGTCCGTGCGCGTCGGGCCGTGCTGCAGCAGCAGGAGGCGGCCGCAGTCCGTGCAGGTCACGTTGTCAGCATCGTCGGGCGCATCGAGGATTGCGCTGCACTCCGGGCAAATCGTCGTCGACGTCAGGTTCACTGTGGATCCAGCCTTGTTCGTAGCTGTGCCGACACAACCGTCGGCACGCACGGGAGCGGCTTACGCCGAATGCGCACCGCCCGTTTCGATCGATGCGATCGGAACGGTCCCACTCCGTTGCGCCGGCTGGAACGGCGTCGCCGTCGTCCCGTCCCCCATCGCCCACCCCGCCAGCATCCGTCCCGTCCACGGCGCAAACTTGAACGCGTGCCCGGAGCACGCCGCCCCGACGATGATCCGCGGATCGTCCGGCAGCGGGCCGAGGAGAAAGCCGTGGTCGGGCGTCATCGTGTACAGACACGTCATGCCGCCCAACACGCCGCGCACCGGCACGGCCAGGCAGCGGTCGATCACGCCGAGCAGGGCGGCGACGGCGGGCGATGCGGCGTCGAACGGCACCGCCTCGTCCGGATCGTCCGCCGCGCCGGATTGGCGATGGATGGCCGCCTTGAGGCCCGCGTGGCCGGACGCCGGCTGACCGAAGACCTCGGGCTCGTCCGCCCGGCCGACGCGCACCCAGTTGGGTGCCGTCGTCGGGTCGCCGTCGACATCCAGGAAGGCGACGGTCTGACGGAGCGGCGTCAACCGGCCCGCCAGCGCGGGCAGCAGCCGGCCGATCCACGCCCCGGCGGTCACGACGACGCGCTCCGCCAGCAGGGTGCCGGCGGCCGTCTCGACGACGACCGGGCCGCCCGCGTCACCCCTCGACCTGCGCCCAGCGTCGCGATCCGTGCCCAGTGCGTCGTCGCCGGTCCGACCGATCGCGCGCACCGGTGTTCCCTCGATGACCTCGACGCCCCCCTCGCGCACCAGCCGCTCGAGGACCCGGATGACGTCCGCGGCCGCGATGACCGCGCCGGTGCGGTCATGCAGGGCGACGTCGCCGTCCTCGATCCGCAGCCAGCCATCGGCGAGCGCGCGCGCCGTGGCGGGTGGGACGGCATCGATCGCGGCGCCGTCGATCTGCGCCACGGCAGCAGCGTATGCAGCGATCGGACCGGTTGCGGGACCGAAGAAGAACGTCGGGCGGGCCTGCCGGAGCGGCCGGCCGACCGCCGCCTCGAGCGCCGGCCAATCCTCGGCGTTCGCCTCGGCCATCGTCGCCACGAAGCGTGGATCGGCGTAGGTGCTTCGCGTGATCCGCGTCGGCCCGTGGCTCGAGCCGCGGTCGTGCGGGATCGCGAACCGGTCGATCAGCCCGATGCGCGTCGTGCCCATGTGCGCAGTGCCGCCCTGCCCAGTGCCGCCCCGCCCAGTGCCGCGCCGTGCAAGCTGCCACGCCGTCGCCAACCCGTTCACCCCGCCGCCGATGACGAGGACGTCGAACCGCTTTGCCCCCGTCATCGCCGCCATCCTCTCTGCGACGCTGCGCCAAGAACAACGAACGGGGCGGGCCGACCGGCCCGCCCCGCGTTCCGTGCACCGAACGATGCGACGGCTACCAGCCCCCGCGGTCGCTGCGGTAGCCGCCGCCGTCCCCGCCCCCGCGGTCGCCGCGATAGCCGCCTCCGCCTCCGCCGCGGCCGCCCTCCGGACGGTCGTTGGCCTCGTTCACCGTGATCGTGCGACCACCGAGGGATGAGTTGTTGAGGGCGTTCACAGCAGCTTCGGCCGCTGCGTCGTCCTCGAACTCGACGAAGCCGAAGCCGCGGCTCCGACCCGTCTCGCGGTCCTTGATGACCACCGCGTCCAGCACTTCACCGTGCGGGGCGAAGAGGTCTTGCAGCTCCTCCGAGGTCACCGACCACGGCAGGCCGCCAACGAACAGCTTCTTGGACATGGGGACTCGAGCCTCCTGATGAACAGGTCGACGGCGCGGCCACACGTGCCGACCGCCGCTGTGGGCCGGGATGCGAGGCCTGACAGAGATACCCTTCACCGCACACAGGAGACCCGAAGGGACGACCGGACGCTGAGGGGAACTCGGTCCATGACACTTTGAACCGCATCCTTGGGGCGCCAATATACAGGCTTGGGAACCCTTTGTCCAGCACTTTTCTCGTCCGTTTCAATGCGCCGCAATTCACCGGGAAATGCGGCTGAAACCGACGGCCAAGCGACAGCGACGCATCTTAATGTCGATGGCCGCGCCTTTTCAGGGGGCCGGACGTTAAAGTTCGTCGCAGGCGGGTGACGCGCAGGAAGTCGGGGATCGACATGGGAACGGCATGGGTCAGGCGGGTGATCGGCGCGATGGCGTCGCTGGGGGCGATCGTTGCCCTCGCTGGTGCCGCCGCGGCCGCGCCCGGCCGCCCCGGCGACATCCGCGGACGGTGGAGCTGCGACCCCGTGATGGGGCCCGGTTGCGGCCTCGGCCTCTCGGCGGTGGCATTCACCGCGTCCGACGATGGATGGGCCGTCGGCAAGGGCGGCGTCATCCTGCGCTTCGCGGCCGGCGGCTGGCTGGAGGCGCCAAGCCCGACCGAACTGCCGCTGCACGGTTTGGCGATTCGCGGCATCGACGACGGCTGGGCCGTCGGCGGCGCGTGCGCTGCGGACGGCCGCTGCGAGGGTATCGTGCTGCGACTCGACCGGGACGGTTGGGCCGTCGACGCCAAGCTGCCGGACATCGTCCTCTCCGCGGTGTCGATGTGGGACGGGGATCAGGGCTGGGCCGTCGGTGGCCGCTGTCGGCCGGATGCGCGCTGCCGCGGCGTCCTCATGCGCTACGAGGCGGGCGCATGGTCGGTCGCCGCAACGCCGGACGTGGACTGGTTGTACGGCTTGGCGCTGCCGACCGAAGATGACGGCTGGGCCGTCGGTGACGACTGCGCCGGCGATCGCCGCTGCCACGCCGTCCTCTTCCACTACTCCGAGGGTCTCTGGCAGCGCCAGGACGTCGGCCCGCCCGACACCCGACTGCACGCCGTTGCGATGCGCGACGCGTCCTCCGGCTGGGCCGTCGGCGAGACATGCGCCCAGCAGCCGTGCCGCGGGGCGATCCTACGCTTCGCCGACAGCCGTTGGACGGTCGTGCGCGATGACATCGCGCAACCGCTGCGCACGGTGGCGGTCGGAGCGGGCGGTGTCGGCTGGGCGTTCGGTCAGGCCTGTGTCCTGCCGTGCCGCACCCCGATCCTGCGCCTCGCGGGCGACGAATGGATCGAGGTCGACAGTCGGACGTCCAAGGGCGTTGCCTCGCTGGCCGTCGTCGGTGCCGCCGAGGCATGGGCCGTCGGCGCCGACTGCCTGACCGCAGGTGAGTGCCGCGCGGCGGTGCTGCACTTCAGCGACAACGAGTGGCGGGACGAAGGCGTCCGCCTCGGGGCGCAGCTGGAGGACGTCGCCTTCGCGGCGGCATTCGACGGCTGGGCCGTCGGCACGGACGGAACCCTTCTTCGCTATGCCGGTGACGGCTGGTCCGAGGCGTCGAGCCCGATGCGCGGCCACCTGCACGCCGTCGCCCTCGACGGTCCGGCCAGCGGTTGGGCGGTGGGCGACAACGGTGCGATCCTGCGCCTGGTCGGCGGCACGTGGACGATGGTGCCCAGCCCGACACGCGAGCGATTGAACGGCATCGCCGTCCCGTACGACGCCTTCGGGCGGCCGCAGGCCGGCGCCGCATGGGCGGTCGGCGACGGCGGGACGATCCTCAAGCTCATCGGGGACACCTGGGTGGTCGCCGACGACGGTGCGCGGTCGCATCGGCCGCTGGCGGATGTGGCGCTCAACGGGGCCGACGACGGGTGGGCGGTCGGCTGGGGCGGGCAGACGCTGCGGCTGGTCGGCGGCCGGTGGAAGCCCATCGAGCAACGCGTGACGACGGAGTGGCTGCAGGCGGTTGCGCTGGGCGCGGACGGCGGCGCGGTGGCGGTGGGCGCCAAGGGCACGGTGCTCGTGTGGAACGGCGCGGCATGGCGGCTTGCGCCGGTGCCCGCCGAGTCCGCCGACAGCCTTCTGCGCGATATCGCCATCGGCCACGACGGCCAGGGCTGGGCGGTGGGCAGCGGCGGCCTGATCCTGCGGCGCGACCGCGACGGGGCATGGACGAACGTGATCAGCCCGACGAGCGCCAACCTCGCGGGCGTGGCGCTGCTCGAAGGACTCGACGCCTGGTCGGTGGGGGCGGACGGTGCCATCCTGTACTTCAGGGCCGAGGACGTGTCCGGCGCGGTCCGAGCGATCCACCGGCTGTGGCTGCCGCGGGTCACGCGGTAGCGTGCGGTGCGTCGATGCCGGCTGAGCCCCCGACCCAAGGCATGTCCCCGTGGGGCTGGCTGGTGCTGGCCCTCAGCTTTGCGACCGCAGCCGCGGCGGTGCTCGCCTTCAACGGCGGCGACGTCTGGCACGGCTTCCGGAGCGAGCGCTGGCCGCACGCGGTCGGCGAGGTGCTCGAGGCCGATCTGACGCACTATCAGGGACCGAAAACCGGCCACACCCACAGCGCCTGGGTGCGCTACCGCTACACCGTGGATGGGCGCACGTTCGAGGCCGAGCGCGTGGAGTTCCCGCCGCTCAGGCGGCCGGATCCGGAGGAGGACATGCTGGCCCGCGTACAGGCCGCGTACCCCGTCGGATCGAAGATCGACGTGTTCTACGACCCCGTCGATCCTACGCGGGCGTGCCTGATCCCGGGTATCGCGCCGCTCCTGCTCTGGGGCCTGTTGGCCGTCGTGGGCGTGACGACGGCGGTGGCAGGCTGGTGCGGCTGGCGGTTCATCCGCGGAGTGAATTCCGCATCCCGTCGCTGACATGTATGCCTCCACAGGAAACGGACTTCACAGCTGGAGTCAATGATGTACAAGCACCTGACCGACACACCCCCGAAGAAGATCGTGCTGCTGTCCGACGGCACGGGCAACAGCTCGGCCAAGTTGATGAAGACGAACGTTTGGCGGATGTATCAGGCGATCGACCTGTCGAAAGGCGATCAGGTCGCGATGTACGACAATGGGGTCGGCACATCGTCCTTCAAGCCGTTGATGATGTTGGGCGGCGGGATCGGCCTCGGGCTCAAGCGCAACGTGCTCCAGCTCTACATGTTTGCCTGTCAGAACTACGTTCCCGAGGAAGCGCGGCGCGGGCGCGAGGCCGATGAACTCTACTTGTTCGGCTTCAGCCGCGGCGCGTACACCGTTCGCCTGTTGGCCGGTCTCATCGACCATCAGGGGCTGATCCTGGAGGCACGCGGGCGCGATCTGGAGCACATGGCGCGGTGGGCGTATCGCCGTTACCACTTGACGTTTCCGGCGATGCGGCACGTCCGGATGTTCCGGGCAGCGGTGTACAACGTGCATCGCCTTTGGGATCGCATGTTCCACTCGCGCGCGCCATCACTCGACCGGGCGAGGACGGCCGCGCCGCCCATTTCGTTCCTGGGCCTCTGGGACACTGTCGACGCGTATGGACTGCCGGTCGACGAGATGACGATGGGCTGGGATCGATGGGTCTGGCCGCTGTCGCCGCGTTGCCGGAAACCGCTGGGCAGCGTCAAGAAGATCTGCCACGCCGTGGCGCTCGACGACGAGCGGCAGGCCTTTCACCCGGTGCTGTACGACGAGTCGACGGTGGACGGGCCGTGCGGCGAGCAGCGTCCACCCCTTGCCTCGAATATCGACGACGAGCGTGTCTCTCAGGTCTGGTTCACCGGGATGCACTCGGATGTCGGCGGCGGGTATCCGGACGACGGGCTGGCCCATGTCTCGCTGTGCTGGATGGCCGAGCAGGCCATGTGTGCCGGCAAGGGTCTGCGGCTGTTCCCGCAAATGATCGAGGAGTGGCAGTCGCACGCCAACCCGAGCGGGCCGATCCACGACTCCCGCAGCGGGCCGGCCGGCTACTATCGTTACAAGCCTCGCAGCGTCGCGGCGCTGTGTAACGACAACTTCGTCAAGGTCTGCATCCCGCGGCCCAAGATTCACGAGAGCGTCTTCGAGCGGATCGTTTCCGGACGCGACGAGTACGCACCGATCGTGCTGCCGGATCGCTACGCCGTCGTCCGGGCGGATGGTGCGATCCTGGACGGTGCGGCGAACCCGTATGAGCGGCCGGAGCAGGCGGCCGAACGGGTGGCCGGCCAAGTTCGGGTCTGGGACAAGGTATGGCTTCGGCGCGGGGTCTACTTCCTCAACGTCGGGACGTCGCTGCTGCTCGTCGGGGCACCGTTCCTGGCCGGCACGCTCTGGCCGAGCGTGCTCCAAGGCGAGTCGCGCGGATCGGCGCTCGTCGTCGACCTGGTGGCCAAGTTCCTGCCGGGCTTCACGAAACCCTGGACCGAATACTATCGGGCGTTTCCGATCCAGCTCTGGTTCCTGCTGGCGCTCCTGTTCGGCCTCATGATCTCGAGTCGACGCCTCGAAAGCGCGCTTCGGCAGGACATGCACCTCGAGTGGGACCGCGTCCTCAAGGGCGAACATGCGACCGTGCGCGCGGAGCGCCCAGCGTCCGGGCGCATCGCCTGGTTGCGCTCGCTGTTCGGCGACCACTCGAGATTCGAGCGTTGGACGCAGTTTCTCGTCCCGCCGCTGTTCGGGATGGGGGCTCTGTTCACGGTTGTGCTGGTCGCTGCGGCCGTCCTGAACCGGGCGGCGCTCAGCGTGGCGACCGGCGTTGGCGTGATCTGTCCACACCCGTCAGAGATCGTACCGGCCGGCGACGGGCCGTGGACCGTGTACTTCGAGAATCGCGAGATGTGCCATGCGACGGGCGTTGCGCTGGAGGCGGACCATCGGTACAGGCTGCGGGTCGACCTTCCGGACGACGGCTGGAAGGACGGCGGCCACGAGATCACGACGCCGGCAGGCTTCAGCACGCTCGAGAATCGCGACCTCGCGTTCATCGTGGGCCTGCCGTTCCGCCGGCTGCTGACGGTGCGCTGGTTCGTGCCGATCGCGCGCATCGACTCCGGCGTGTTCGCCGAGTATCACCCATTGAACGCGACCGCCGTCGAGTTCTCCCCGCGGCGCGACGGCGAGCTGTTCCTGTTCGTCAATGACGCGGTCGCCGTCTGGCCCTGGTGGCGCCACTTCTACGCGAACAACGACGGGCGGGAGGCGATGGTCACGATCACGGAATTGCCGTGATGTCGCCCGTCCAACCTTGGCCTTCCTTGCCACCCCGAGCATGTTCAGTGGCGGGGTACTAGCCTTCGACCTCGACGTCCCCCGAAAGGCCGACGTCCTCCGGTTCCGGGTCGTGCCGTGCCGCCTTGATGGCCGCGCGGTGGTGCTTGTCGTGCAGCCGATCCTCGCGGACGGCTGCGGGCACTTCCGTCTTCCAGCGTGTCCGGTCCGCCGCGATGGCCTCATGGACGAGGTGGATGAAGCGCTCGGTGGCGATCTCCCGGTTCTGGTGCTGGCTGCGCTCGGTCTCGACGGTGATGCGAAGCAGTCCGTCCTCCGTAAGGCGATCCTCGAGGTGCTCCAGCAGCACGAACCGCTGTGCGTCGGAGAGGACGCGCGAGGACTCGACGTTCCAGCGCAACTCGACACGCGTCTCGCTGGCCGCGGCATGTCCGCCGCCGGGGCCGCTGGGCATGCTGAAGCGCCACTCGATCTCGCCTGCGGGGATGGTGAGGGTGTCGTCGATTCGAATGCTCTCGCTCACGGGATCCTCCTTGAAGTTGCCCCCACGATATCGTGTATCGTGGGGCAAGGAGAATAGCCAATCGGCCAGTCCTGGCCTAGCCGACGGGCCAAGGAGTGCGGCGCCATGTCAAATGAACTGGGGTACAGTCCTATAGGGATCTCCGCCGAAGTTCCCTTGTGTACTTGGCGCAGTTCCCCAGGGTAATCGCGCCAGATCACTGGGGTACTTCAGTCTTGGCATCGCGCGTGGCGGCGGCGATCATTGCGGCGGTCGGGTGACGGGCGTCGGCAGCGAACGATGACTTGACCGTCGAACATCCGTTCTATATCATGCTGCGGGTTCGCGATCGAACTGCTCTGCTCATTCGAGGGATCGGAGCGACGCAGCGTCCTCGGCGAGGACGGGCAAAGGACCACGTTCATGACGGGGCACGACCACCGCGTGAAGTGATCGGGCCGTCCATCCGGTTGTCTCCACCCCTATGCACCACCTCCAGGAGGACCTTCCATGATCGACCCACCCCACATCACGCAGACCACCGCGCAGCCGGCGGCCGTCATCCGCTTCACGATCCCCCGCGCCGAGATCCAAGACGTCATGGGTCCCGGCATCACTGAGGTGATTGCCGCCGCCGTCTCGCAGGGCATCGGCCCGGCCGGACCGGTGTACAGCCACCACTTCCGAATGGACGCCGACACCTTCGACTTCGAGGTCGGCGTGCCCGTCACGGCGCCGGTCACCCCGACGGGCCGCGTGACGGCGGGTGCATTGCCGGCCGCGAAGGTGGCGCGGACGGTCTACCACGGCGGCTACGAAGGCATCGGCGAAGCCTGGGGTGCGTTCGGGGCGTGGCTCGAAGCAGAAGGTCTTGCGCCGGCCCCGAACCTTTGGGAGTGTTACGTCGCGGGGCCGGAGTCGAGCCCGGACCCGGCGAATTGGCGCACGGAGCTCAACTGGCCGCTCGTCGGCTGAGACGCGCGTGGGCTGAGTCAGCGGCAGGGAGACGTCATGTCGCGCGTTGATCCGAACGATGACCCAACCGCCTCGCAGTGGATCACGAACCGGATCGCCGAGCCGACCGTCGGACAGGCGCCGCCGCCGACCACGGGTATGATTGGGACCGGTCCGCAGTCCGATCGAGGTTGACCGTGCCATGATCCGAGCCAAGGAAGCGCTCGAACGCCTCCGCGACGGCAACCGTCGCTTCGTCGCCGACACGCGCCGCGCCGACAGCCTCATCAGCCAGGCGCGTCGGCAGGCGCTTGCCGACGGCCAAGAACCGTTCGCCGTCCTGCTCGGTTGCTCTGACTCGCGCGTGCCCGCCGAGATCGTGTTCGATCAGGGGTTGGGCGACCTGTTCGTCATCCGCGTGGCCGGCAACGTCGTCGCCCCGTCCCAGATCGGCAGCGTGGAGTTCGCCGTCGAGCAGTTCGGCACCCGCCTCGTCGTCGTGCTCGGCCACTCGATGTGCGGCGCGATCCTCGCGACACTCGACGAACTCCAGCGGCCGGACCGCGAGCAGTCACGCAACATGCGGTCCATCGTCGACCGGATCCGCCCGTCGGTGGAGACATTGTTGGCCACGGACCTGCGGCACGATCCCCAGGCGCTCGTGCAGCAGGCGATCCGGGCGAACATCCGCGTGTCCACCCACCAGCTGCGACATGGATCGGCCATTCTCGAGCACTGGATCGAGCGGGATGGCCTGATCGTCGTCGGGGCCGAGTACTCGCTGGAAACCGGGATCGTCGACTTCTTCGATGGGGTGCCGGATACGGGCTGACCGCCGATCAGACGAGCAGACGACCGCTGCGACTCAACGGTCCGACTCGACAGGCGGCTGCCGATCGGCGCGCGGGAGCCAGATCCGCCACCACGCTTCGTTGTCCGGCGGGCGGGTCGGCGGCGGCAGCGGTGTAGCGGTTCCGGGCCGTGTCTCCGGGGTGGGGGGGACGGATGAAGGCGGCGTCTCGCGCTCCGGGCAGCGATCGGGCGCCACGGGTGCGGCGGGGCGGATGCACACCAACGCGGCGATGACGGGGCCGAGCTCCTCCTCCCCTCCCTGGCGCACGAACCTCGGCTGGAACAGCATCCGGGTCGTACCGACGATGTCGAGGGCTTGGAATGTGCCCGTCGTCGTGACGGCGATGCTGTGGCCGGCCAGCGGCGCGTGCCACGTGATCCGGCCAGCCTCCGTGATGTCGGCCGTCGGATCCGCCGCCACCGGTCGGAAAGTACCCGCCTGCATCTCCTGCATCGTGCCGGTCCAAGACGCGAGCGGGGCGTGAAACATGGCCAGAGCGCTCCCCATGGCCCTTTCAACGGCGAAGGTGGTCGTGTGGACGATCAGCACTTGGTTCTCGAACCCCGGGCCGAGCGCGTCGATGACCGGTCGAAGCCACTGGGGCGTGCCGACCTCGAAGAGCACGCTGCGCCCGGCCCCGTCGCGCGTCGTGCGGACAGCGCCGGCCACCGCTGCAACGGCGACCGCTTCCGCGTCCGCACTGCCGCCGGCCACGCCGAAGCCGTCGACGACGACGAGCATCGGGCCTCTCGTCGGCGGAACCGTGCGCACGATCCGTTCGGCGGCCGCCATCGTGGCCGTCCAGTCCTCGGCGGACGGTGCCGGCGACGCGACGAGCAGGCGCGCGTCGCGCGCCAGAGCGGCGAACTGCCCCTCCGTGGCCGACCAGCCTGCCGGCTGGACGTTGCGGTCGATGAAGATCAGCTGCGCCATGGAGCCGCCGGCCTTCGCCACGGTGTCGACGAACGCCCCAAGACTGTTGCGGACAGGCTGCACGGCGGGTTCCGGCAGCCCTCCGACGACGATGAGGATGGCGCGCGACGACAATAGCTGGGGACAATGGGCCCGAAAGGACGCCGTGAACGTGACGATCTCGCCCGCCCGCACCGACGAGGCCGACGGGATCACGTCGGCGACGACGGCGCACGAGGGGGGCGCCCCGAAGAACGTGGGCGGCCCCGGCCGCAGCGTGGCGGCGGCGCGCGCGCGGGGGGCGTGGGGGGACGGCGTGGACATGCCGACGGCCGCCAGAACCGCGGCTGCGGCCAACGCCGCCACCCCTGCGCGCGCGCCCATGCGCTACGGTGCCTGTGGCCAGAACAGCGGGCAGGGCAGAAGGTCCGCGATCGCGGCGTAGATCTGCTCCAAGTCGGCTGCATCCGGGCTCAGGAAGGAGTGGTCGGCGCCGCTGGCGACGTCGCGCAGCGCATCGACGTCGAGGTCGTTCCCGATGCCCACGGTGTAGATGACGATCCCATCGGCCTTGGCGCGTTGGGCGCTGGCGACGGCCTCGGACACCGGCCGCGGGTTCGAGCGACCGTCCGTCAGAAGGATCATCGTCCGCGACCGGCCGGGGGCGCCGCCGGAGCTGAGCGCCGCCTCGCCCGTCTCGATGGCGCAAGGGATGCACGTCAGCGTGGCGGGAACGATCCCGTCCAGGGCGGCGTCGAGCGCGGCACGGTTCTGCGTGAGCGGCTGCAGCAGATGGGCCTCCGCGTTGAAAGCGACGATCGCCGCCCGGTCCGCCCCCGTGGCCATGTGAAGCTGGTCGAGGAACGTCCGTGCGGCGGCCAATGCGGCGGCGAGCTTCGTGCGGCCGGTGCCGGTGGTCTCGAGCATGCTCGTCGAGGCGTCGATGACGAGCACGATGTCGGCCGCGCGGCGTTCCGGGTCGCAGCGCTCGTTGAGGGAGATCGGCAGGTAGACCGGCTTCGGACGCGGCGTCGGCGTGGCCGTCGAGGTCGGGGGAAGCGTCGCCGTCGGCGTTGCCGAAGGCGTGAACGTGGCGGTCGGCGGAACGGTGGGCGTATCGGTCGGCGGCGGCTCGGTGGGCGTGACGCACGGCTCGTAGACATCGACGGCCGCCGGCGGGATGACGACCTGCCGATCCTTGCCGTTGCCGTCGAGGATATCGGTGACACCGGTAACGGTGTAGCGGCCCGTCGCGTTGGGGGCGACGCGGTAGCGGACGTCATGCGGGCCGTCGACGCCGAGCTTGTCCCACACCCACTGCAGGCTCGTCCCGGCCTCGGTCACGTCCACCACGGACGGCGTCGGGGCGGCGGAGTTCAAAACGTAGCTCAGCTCGGGCGGGAGCTGCTGCTTGATCGTGATGTTTCGCAGCAAGTTCGGCTCGTGCAGGCGGTCGAGCTCACCGTCGAACGCGCCGGGGAGGGTGCCGCGGAACGGGGGCTGGGCGAAGTACCGCTTGTTGGAGAGCATGCGCACCGTGCCCTCGCAGTCCGAGATCGCGGTCGACGGGCAGCCGACGAACAACGCGTCGACATTGCGCTCGATGTCGCGGCCGGCGCCGATCGCATTCAGCGCGTTCTCCTCCAAGCTGAAGCCGGCGCACGATCCGAGCGTGCTCTCGTTGAAGAGGAGCACGAAGTCGCACGTCTTGTCGTCGTCGCCCAGGTTCGAATCCTTGCGCACGTCGCGCAGCATCCGCGTGATGAGCGCCGGCACCGTCCGCAGGTTGCCGAGGTACGGATAGCAGAAGCACACCGGCGCCAGGCAGTTGTTCGTTCCCGTCCCGAACCTCATCGCCCCCTTGGCTGTCCGGAGGTTGTCCGTGAGTGCCTGGGCCGTCCGCGCGCCGCGAGAGTCGTAGTGGATCACGGCCACACGGACCGTGCTGTCCGGATTCCGCTCGTTGAATCGCTCGAGCCGGTCCACGACGGCCTGTGCTTCCGCCTGCATCCACAGCGGCTCGTGGGCGAACTCCTGCATGACGACGATCAGGTTCACGCCGGCTGGGCAGACCGGGCAGATCGCCTCTGCCTGCAGCTGGATCTCCGCCTCCTCGCACGTCCGCAGCGTCGGCGTGATCACCGTCGACAGCGTCGTGCCCTGGCACGAGCTCGTGTTGCCGCGCGGCGAACTCTGCGACGTCGGGAGCGGCGTCGCGTTCGGCGCGTTCTGGCCGGCGACCGGGGCGGAGGGCGGGCGTAGCGCGCCGAGGAGGACGGCGCCGAGCGTGAGCGCCAACAGAACGACCCGCGCGCGCGCGGGCAGGAGAGCCGGTTTCATGGCGGTCCCTTTGGACGTGGCCACCGCGTGGACGTTCGGGCCCGGAGGGGGCGCGGCCCGAGGCTGCGGTTCGGCGCGAAATCAGGTTCGGCAGACCAGCGCCTGGCCGAGGGGAGGACGTCAGGCTAGGTGGATGCGCGCGAAATGTCAACAGCCGCCGGGTCGGACCGCCATTGGATCAGCGACATACGATCCCGCTCGCCACCGCCCGGTAGATCGCCGCCAGCTCGTCCGGTCCCGGCGCCAGATACACCCGCGCCGCGTCCCCGGCCACCTCGCCGAGGACGTCGGCCAGCGCGTCCTCGCCCAGTCCGATCGCCCAAAGGCCCGCGCCGGCCGCCGCCCGCGCCCGATCGGCGGCGGCGCGCACGGCATCCTCGGTCCCGCCCTGCGGCCGTCCGTCCGTCAGCAGGACGATCGCCCGGTCGGCGCCGATCCGCGCGCGCGGGCCGGTCAGCTCGGCGGCCGCGGCGTCCAGGCCGAGGTCGAGCCGGGTGCCGGGCGCGGTCGCCAAGCCGTCGAGGGCGCGGACGACGGCGCCGCGGCTCGTCGTCAGCGGGCGGATCAGACGGGCGGTCTCGTCGAAACCGACGACCGCGGCCCGGTCGGCGGACGGGCGGAGGTCGAGCTGATCGACGAAGACGACGGCGGCGTCCTTGGCTGCGAACAGCTTGTCGCCCGCCATCGATGACGACGTGTCGACGAGCAGCACGACGTCGACCGGCCTGGGCTGCGGCTGGCACGCGGCGCGCAGCGCGAACGGGAGGTAGGCCAGCGCCGGTCCGGCGCGTGTCGGGCGCGGCGTCGGCGTGGGCGCGGGCGGTGGTGCGTCCGTCGGGCCGGGCGTCGGCGACGGGCCGGGGGTGGGGGGCAGCGCGGTCGGCTCGTCCGTCGGCGTGGCCGTCGGCGGGCCGAGGACGTCGACGAACGGGACCGGGAAGACGGCGCGGGCCGCCTGGCCGAGCCCGTCCGTGCCGTCGGCGACGGCATCGAGGTTCGTCGCGTGGCGGCCGGGCTCGAGCGGGCGCAGGGTGTAGGTGAGGTCGGGCGCGCCGCCGAGGGGCACGTCGACGAGCGTCCAGCGCAGGACGGCGGCGGGGCGCGCGCCGTCGGGCAGCACCTCGGCGGGCGGGTTGACCGTCCCGGCGACGAGGGCCATGTTCGCCGGGATCCGGTCGACGATGACGAGGCGGCGGGCCAGGACGCGCGCGGCGATCGTCCGGCCGATCTGGCTGAAGACCGGCGCGAGGTCGGCCGGCGCTGCCGCCGGGCGGTAGCGGTCGGCCGGGTACGCCAGCGCCGCCAGCAGCGCCTCGTCGGGCGGGTGGCCGCCGCCGAAGCTGTCCTGGCCGACGCCGCTCGTCCAGACCTCGACGCCGGCGTCCCGCAGCCGCCAAGCCTCCCAGAGCGCCAGCTCGCGCTCACCCTCCGGCGGGATCGCGAACAGCGGCTTGCGGTCCGCTTCCCACAGCGCCTGCTCGGTCGGGGTGAACGGCGGATCGAACGTGTCCGGTTCCTGCGCCAGGATCGCCAGGATCCGCGGCGTATCGAACAGGCTGGGCGAGAGGAGGACGACGGCCTTGCCGGCATCGGCGCGCCCCTGGGCGCCGAACAGCATCTCGCGCGCCGCGCGCAGCCCATCGCTCATCCGACCGTCCGTCGTGCAGGCGTACGGCCAGAGGAACGTGCCGACGTGCGGCTTGGACATCCGCGCATTGAAGCACGCCTCGTTCATGTGACAGTCGACGGTGTACATCCGGGCGAAGGCCGAGACCGCCGCACGGTCCGTCGTCAGCGGCACGACGACGCGCGCATCGCCGACGCCGTCGTTGAACGTCACGATCCCGATCCGATCCTCCGGCAGCGCCATCGCGTCCGCCAGGGCGGCGACGGCCTCGCGTGCCTGCCGCAGCCGGTCGCCGCCCATCTGGCAGCTGGCGTCCAGCGCGATGACGACGTCCTTGGCGGTGTGGGTGGTCCCGCAGTCGCCGCTCAGGCGGAGCGTGACGTCCGTCGTCCCGCCGAGTGCGAGGCGGGCCGGGTCGGCGCTCTTTGCGGGCGCGAAGCGGCACGGCCCGCCGGCGAGCGCGGGCGGCGGCGTCGCCCCGGCGCTCGGCGCGTCGGGCTGCAGGACGACGATGCGGTCCGCGGCGCCGTCCGGCACGAGGACGCGGTCGTCCGGTGCCACGGCGGCGTCGCGGTAGCGGCCGGGGCCGGCGACGTCGGCGATGCGGACGGCGGCGATCAGCGCGGCGCGCGGCGGGCGGGTGGCGGTCGGGGTCGGCGGGATCGTCGAGCGGGGGGTCGGCGTGGCGCGGGGCGTGCCGCGCGGGGTGCGGGTGGGCGTGGCGGTCGGGAGGGGCGGCCGGTCGTCGTGCGGCGCGAACTTCATGACCCAGCCGTCGCCGGTGAGCACGACGAGGCTGCCGTCGGGGCCGATGCCGAGGGACTCGGCCGTACGGCCGCCAAGGCCCTCCAACGCCTGCGCGCCGCGCTCGCGGCCCCGGGCGTCGTAGTGGCGGACCGTGCCGTCGCGTGACAGGGCCCAGAGATCACCGCGCAGGTCGTAGGCGAGGTCGGCCCAGGCACGAAACGGGTCCGTGCGGGCGCCAAGGCGGATGTCCCCGCTCTGCAGGACCTGATCCGGACCGCGCGGACGGCCGCCGCCGGTCGGCGTCGGGGCATCGGGCGGCAGGACCCACAGGGTTCGGATGGCGACACGCTGCTCCGCCGCGTTCAGGACGGCCACGCTGTAGTCGTGCGGTGCGTTCACGCGGCCCTCGGGCCGCACCGCCTGGCCGATCGTCCCGCCGCTCGCCGCATGGGCGATGTTCCACCACGCATCGGCCGGGATGCACGGGCCGTCGGGTACGAGCGGTCGCCACGGGATCGGCAGCGACCGGCGGCACTCGTTCGTGCGGTCGCGGCGGATCATCTGGGCGGCCGTGAGCACGTTTACCGGCCGCGGCGGGCAGACATCGTCCCCCGAGCCCGAGAAGCAGCGCAGGGAGGACAACCGGATCTGGTTGCCGGTGAGCACGGCCGTCACCTGCGGCAGCCCCAGGCTCGCCGCGATGTCGATGCCCCGGCCGCCGACGAACGGACGCGACGTGTCGTACCACAATCCGGTGTTCTTCCATGCGTGCGTCTCGGACGTGCTGTCGCTCACTCGGGCGTAGTACGGATCGTCCGCGGCGGCGATGCGGCCCGGGTCGGTGGCGTGGCGTCGCTGGGCGCCGTCGTAGTCGCGGCACTGGCGGGGCCAGACCGTGACGTTCTGGTCGCCGGCGCGGGTGATCCCGCCGCGGTCGGGCGGCGCGCCCGGCCCGCCGCGCAGGGCGGGGTAGACGATCACGCGGTCCGGCCAGCGCGTCGACGGCGCGTACGTGACGGCCAGCCCGACGCCGGGGCGCAGGTCCAGCCGCTGGATGCCCTCGTGGTTGCCGGCCTCGATCTGCCGGCGGTAGCAGCCCATCGCCCGCGGGTTCTGCGGTCCGCACTCGCCCGGCGTGCACGGCGCGACGATCACCTCGGCCACCGGCGGCACGGACTCGGCGAACGCGAGGTCGGCCGCAACGCCGGCGCCGGGCGGAATCGTCGGCGTCGGGCGGGGCGTCGCAGTCGGGACGGGCGTGCGGGTGCGGGCGTTCGTCGGCAGCGGCGGGGCGGCGGTCCGTGTCGCGGGCGGCGGCGGGACGAGGCGGAAGCGGAGGATCGCGCGGTCGACCGCGGCATACACGTCGCCGTTCGCGTCGACGTCGACGTCCAGCGGCGCACCGCCGGGCGAAGCGCGGTTGTCGAGGTCCAGCGAGCCGACGGGGGCGCCTTCCGGCCCTTCGGACCCGTCGGCGTCGAGCCACTGCAGGCGCTGGTTGCCGTGGTCGGCGATGACGAGGTCGCCGTCCGGCGTGACGGCCAAGCCGAGAGGCGTGTGGAACGCGCCGGGCTCGCGACCGGGGCGGCCCCAGGCGGCCAAGCGGATGCCGGCGGGGTCGAAGACAAGAATGCGCATCCCCTCCGCGTCGCTGACATAGATCCGGCCGTCCGGCACCGGTTCGTTGTCCGCGCCGACCCCCGGCCCGAGGGCGATGCCGCGCGGCAGACCGACATCCTCCCACTGGGCGACGCCGTTGCCGGCGGCGTCGATCACCTGCACGCGGCGGTTGCCGGTGTCGGCCACGTAGAAGCGGTCGCCCGCGAAGGTCACGGCGACGTCCTCGGGTGCCACGAACCGCCCCGGCACGTCGCCCCGACCGCCGATGCGCTTCGCCGACTCGTTCGGCAGGAACCCCTCGCCGTTCGTGCGGGCCCAGGTCAGGCGGTGGTTGCCGGCCTCGGCGACGGCGAGGCGGCCGGACCCGTCGAACGCGATGCCCGTCGGGTGGAACAGGCGGTTGCCGGACGGCACCTCGGGCTCCCACACCGCGGACAGGCTGAAGCCGTCCGGCAGCGATGTGGCGGTGCCGGCGACCGTGGCCGTGGCGGTCGATGTGGCGGCGGCCTGCGCGCCGACCGACCGGCCGGGCGGTGCGTCCGGCCGCGCGACGATCGCCGCACCGGCGGCGGCGATCACGAGGCAGGCGGAGGCGGCGAGGCGGGGGGGCATCGGATGGATTGACGTGGGGCGGGAGCAGGGGTTACGGTGAGGCGGAACCGCGACCGTCGATCGGGCGTACGGATGACGGTTCGTTCGCACCCGGGAGGGAAAACGATGGACGACGCAATCGCCGACGGCACCGAACGCGGCACGAGCCCGCGCCACATCACCGTCGAACGGATCGTCGGCGGGATCGTCGGCGCGTGCGTGCTCGGCGGCGCGGCGATCGGGGCGTTCGTTCTGCAGATCGTGCTCGCTCCGCCGTGGAGCCGGCTGACCGGCCTGCCCGTGCTGGCGGCGCTCGGGTTCGCCGCCTTCCTGCAATGGTGGCCCGCGTACAGCCACCCGTTCACCCGCTGGCGGTTGGACGGCGCCGCGCTGCGGATCCGCCGTGGGGTGCTGTGGCGACAGGAGATCGACGTGCCGCTGTCGCGCGTGCAGCATACGGATGTGGTGCAGGGGCCGATCGAGCGGCGCTACGGTGTGGCGAAGCTCGTCGTCCACACGGCGGGCACGGTCGACGCGACGGTCGAGCTAGGCGGGCTGGAGGTTGTGATCGCGCGGGCGATCCGCGACCACCTGGTGCGGGGGAACGATGACGACGCCGTTTGAGCCGGTGGTGGGCGGCGACGAGGCGGTCGGGCGGCTGCACCCGCTGACGATCGTCTTCCGGGCGGGCGGCGTGCTGCGCAACGCGGTGCTGGCGACGGCGGCCGGTGCGTTCGCCGGGGAGTTGGCATGGCTGTGGTGGCTCGTGCCCTTTTTCGGGATCTCGCTCGTCGCCGAGGTCGTCGGCTACGCGCGCTACCGCTACCGGATGGCGCCGGAGGAGCTGATCATCGAGGAGGGGCTGCTCTCGCGCAGCGTCCGGACGATCCCCTATGCCCGGATTCAGAATGTCGACACCGTGCAGAACGTGCTCCATCGGCTGCTCGGCGTCGCCGAGGTGCGGATCGAGACCGCCAGCGGCCAGGGTGCCGAGGCGACGATGCGGGTGCTCGGGCTCGGCGAGGTCGAGGCGCTGCGGCGGTTCGTCATGGCGCGGCGCGGGGGGGCCCCGATCGACGTTCCACCGGCGCAGCCGGCGCCCATCGTCCAACTCGGTCCGCTCGAGATCATCGCCCACGGGCTGACGCGCAACCAGCGGGCGGCGCTGTTCTTTGCGGTGATCGGCATCGGCTTGAACGCGGTCCAGTGGTCCGGGGTGGGCAGCGACTGGTGGGAGCACGTTGCACCGGCGAACGTCATCGGCTGGTATGGCCGGCTGTTCCGGCTCGATGAGCTTGGGCTGGTGTGGCTGGCGGTCGCGATGGGCATCGCCTTGCTGGCGGCGCTCGTCGCGGTTCTCACCGTGATCGGGGCGCTCTGGACGGCGGCGCAGCTCTGGCACTTCACGCTGACCCGCGACGGCGAGGACCTGCGGGCGCGCTACGGCCTCTTCACCCGCCATGTGGCGACGATCCCGCGCTTCCGCATCCAGAGCGTGGCGATCTGGGACTCGCCGTTCTACCGCTGGCTGGACCGCATCGCGGTCAGCGTCGAGACGGCGGGCGGCGGGAAGCCGGGCGAGGGGAATGCGGCCGGCAAGCGAACGTGGCTCGCGCCGATCTGGCCGCGTGAACGGCTCGACGCCCTGTTGGCCGAGGTCCAGCCCGGGTTCGACGCCGGCGCACTGGCGTGGCGGGGCGTGCACCCGGGCGCGGCGGGGCGCATGCGGCGCCGCGGCTGGTTCGTGACCGCCCTCGTCGCGAGCGGGCTCGCCGCGATCGGATGGGCCGCCGTACCGTTTGCCCGGTGGCTCGGGCCGGCGGCGCTCATCGTGCTCGGCGGCTGGACGGTGCTGGATGCGCCGCGCACGGCGGCCGGGCTCGGCTGGGCGCTGACAGGCGATGTCTTCGCGGTCCGGAACGGCTGGATTCGGCGCACGGTGGCTTTCGCCCGCCTCGGCAAGATCCAATCCGTCTCGCTCCACGCCTCACCGTTCGACCGCCGCGCCGGCATGGCGTCCGTGCGGATCGACACCGCCGGCCGCACGGATGGCGAGCACGCGCTGGTCGTCCCGTTCCTGGCACGCAGCGACGCCGAGGCCCTGCGCGACGCGCTTTCGGCCGCGGCAGCGCAGGCGGTGGCCGCCGTGGCCCGCGCTTGAGGCTTTCCTCTGCGGCGCGGTATACTCGCACGCCGGTCGCCCGCATCCGACCGGCTGCCCACATCCGGCCGAACCACGTCAGGAAGCAAGGCTATGGCCCCAGCGCTCCCGTCCGCCCATGAGATCGACCACCCCAGCGAGCACGTCGTGCAGGGCTTGGACACGGCGGTCGAGGGGGCGCTCTGGTCATACGGCCCGATCCGACAGTCGAACGCCCGTGTGGAAGTGCATTCCGAGGGCGACGTCGTCTACCTGGACGGCAACATCCGCGGAGCGATGCTCAAGGCGGTGGCCAGCGAGATCGCAGGCAAGGTGCCGGGCGTCGGCCGCCTCGTGAACCGCTTGGTATCGGACACGGACGTCGAGCACGAGATCGCGATGCAGTTGGCGATGGACGAGACGCTCGACATGACGACGGACCATATCGCGGTCAAGAGCCTTCTCGGCACGGTGTACCTCGGCGGACTGATCTTCGCCGACACGCTTGCGGCGGCCGAGGCGATGAAGAGCCGCGCCGAGTCCCTGATCGGGGCGATGCCGGGCGTACGCGAGGTCGTCAGCACGGTGTCGGCGATCGAGGGCAGCCCGGACAGCTTCGCGGCGCCGGCCGACAGCGGCCCGGTGGCCGCCGCGGCGCCCAAGGTGGATGCGCCGCGCGGAATGGGCGGGCTGATCCCCGAGGACCGCAAGGCCAAGATTCGAGCGATGATCGCGGCGCGTGCGCAGGCACGTGCGTCGCGCACGGGGTAGACGGAAGCATGAGGGTAGGCGAACCATGAAGATCGGCGTGTTTTACGGCAGCACGACGGGCAACACCGGCGCGGCGGCGCAGGCCATCAAGGAAGAGTTCGACAAGAAGCAGCCGGGGATGGTCGAGCTGCACGACGTCAAGACGGCCGACCTCAAGTCGATGGAGGGCTACGATCTGATCATGATCGGCTGCCCGACATGGAACGTCGGCGAGCTCCAGGAGGACTGGAAGGCCCAGTTCCCGAGCCTGCCGAACGTGAACTTCAGCGGCAAGAAGGTGGCGATCTTCGGCGTCGGCGACGCGAACGGTTACATCAACAACTTCATGGATGCGCTCGGCATCCTGGGCGATGTCGTCGTTCAGAAGGGCGGCGAACTGTACGGCTTCTGGCCGACGGACGACTACAACTTCGTCCAGAGCGAGGGCGTCGTCGACGGCCACTTCGTCGGCCTCGCGCTCGACGACGACAACGAGAGCCATAAGTCGCGCCCAAGGGTCAATGCCTGGTGCCAGCAGCTGATGGCGGAGCTGGGACTCTAGCCGCCGCGCGCGGCGTCGACAGCGCGCGATGCCCGATCCCGCCCCTGCACCACCCGTCGTCCGCCGCGAGGCTCCGTCCCTCGAGCTGCTGACGCTCGCAGTCCTCATGCTGGCCGCCGCCGCCGCCCGCCTCGCACTCCTCGGCCGCATCCCGCCCGGACTGCACGTCGACGAGGCGTTCAACATCCTCGACGCCCGCGCCGTGATCGACGGCTGGCGGCCGATCTTCCTGCCCGCCAACGCCGGCCGCGACGTCCTGTACACCTACCTGCAGGCGCCGCTTCTCGCCCTGCTCGGCGACCGCCTCGTCGTAGCGCGCTCGGCCAGCGCGCTCGTCGGGTCGCTGACGGTGCCGCTGGCATGGTGGATGGTCCGGTCGATCGAGCCGTGCACCGACGCGAGCGACGGATCCGACGTCGATGCCCGGCGCATCCGCCGCACGGCCCTCACCGCCGCCGCGCTGCTGGCCGCCACGTACTGGCACCTTCATTTCAGCCGCTTCGGCATCCGCGCGATCCTCCTGCCCGCGCTCGTCGCCGCGCTGCTGGCGCGGTGGTCGCGCGCCGCGACGGCCGACGGGCCGCACACGCGGCGGCGCGCGGCGGTGGACAGCGGCATCCTCCTCGGCCTGGCCGCCTACGCCCACCCGGCCGGCCGCGCCCTCATCGCCCTGCCGGCCGCGCACGCGCTCTGGCGAACCGCGCAGCGTCGGGATGGCACGGCCTTGCGGACGCTCGGCATCGCGACGGCCGTCGGCGCCCTCATCGCCCTGCCGCTCGCGGCCCAGTGGCTTGCCCATCCGTGGCAGGCGACGGGGCACGCGGTCGAGGTCTCGATCCTGGGCGGCGGTCTGGCCGCCGTCGCCGACAACGCCGCCCGCGTCGCCGGCATGTTCAACGTGGCCGGCGACGCCGCGATGTGGCGCAACACGCCCGGGCGGCCGGCGTTCGACGTCGTCAGCGGTGCCGCGTTCCTGGTCGGCCTTGCGCTCGCGGTCCGACACGCCCTGCGGGGCTGGGACGGGGCGGTGCTTGCCGTCATCGCCCTCGTCGGCCTCGCGCTGCCCTCGGTACTGACGGACGGCGCGCCCAACTTCTCACGGGCGATCGGGGTGCTGCCGGTGGCGGCCTGGCTGGCGGCGGTCGGCGCCGTCGCCGTCGGCGATGCCGTCGGCGCCTTCCTGCACGGTGCCCTTGCCCGCCGCGGTCCACCGTCGATGCGGCTTGCCCGCCTCGACGCCTGGGTCCCGGTCCTCGTTCCGTCGCTCGTCGTCGCGCTCACCGCCGTCTCGACTGCGCGCGCCTACCGCGCCTGGGCGGTCGACCCGGCCGCGCGGATCGCGTTCGACGCCGACATCGAGGCGTTCGCGCGCTGGGTCGACGACCTGCCGGCCGCGCCGGCCGTCTTCACATCGCCCCTCACCGCCGACCATGCCACCTACCGGGCAGCCGCGGCCCGCCCGGCGATGGGCGTCGACGCGGGTCACGGCCTCGTCGTGCCCGTGACGGCCGACGGGGAGGGTCGGGGCGAGGCGCGCTACGTCGACATCGCGCGCTTGCCTTGGACGGCCGAGCAAGGGGCGGCGCTCGGCCGCTGGGCGGACGCCGGGTTGCCGACCATTCGGCTGACGACCCGCGTCGGCGCGCCGTCAGAGGCGCCCGCGGACGTCGGGCCGGTGCGCACAGCGGTCGTTGGCATCGACGTCCGCGAGGCGGTGAGCCGGACGCCGCAGCCGGTGCGCTGGGATGACGCGATCACGTTCCTCGAGATCGCGCTGCCGACGCGGATCGTCGCCGGCAGCAGCGTGACGGCGACGGTCGCCTGGCGCGCCGTCGGGTCGACGGACCTCAGCCTGAGCACTGCCGTCCAGCTGAACACCGCCGGGGGCGACGGGATCGCCAACGGGGACGGTCTGCCGATAGGCGGTAGCTACCCGACGGATCGCTGGCGCCCGGGCGAGATCATCCTCAGCCGCCATCGGCTCGACGTGCCGGCCGATGCGCACGTCGGACCGGCGGTCCTCCGCCTCGGCTGGTACGCGCTGACCTACCCCGACGGTCCGGGCGCCGCGCCGCACGTTAACCCGATCACCGACAGCCGCGGCCGGCAGATGGTCGGTGTGGCGTCCACGACGATCGTGCCTCCCGAGTCGCTCGCGTCGCCCGAGGGCGGCGGCTGATGCGGCGCCGTCTGGTGCCGCTGGGGATCGTGCTCGGCGCCGCCGCGCTGCGGCTGTGGCGCCTCGGCGCCGTGCCGCCCGGCTTCCAGTTCGACGAAGCCCACAACGCGATCGACGCCGCTCGGATCGTCCAGGGCGCCCGGCCGCTCTTCCTGCCCGAAAACGGGGGCCGTGAGGCGCTCCTCTCCTATGCGCACGCGCTTCTCCTCGGCGGACTCGGTCTGGACCACCCCGTCCTCGCCCTGCGCCTCACGAGCGCGTTCGTCGGCGTCCTCACCGTCGCCGCCGTCCTCGCGGGCATCGGCCGCTGGACGGGCGATCGGGGGCTCGGCCGGCTGGCCGGCGCGGTGCTGGCGGTGATGTACGCCCATGTGCACTTCAGCCGGTACGGGATCCGGACGATCGTGGCGCCGTTGTGGGCGATGATCGTGGTGGGGGCGTGGTGGGGTGCGGTGGGGGGGGTGGGGGATATGCGGGCGGCCGGTGGGGGCGGGGCGCGGGCGATGGATGGGGAACGTGGGGCGGGCGTGGTGGGGGCGATGGTGGTTGGGGTTGCGCTCGCGGCGGCCGCATGGTCGCACCCGACCGGGCGGCTGTTGCCCATGATCCTCGTCGGGCACGTGCTGTGGCGCGCGGGGGTGACGCGCGGACGGTCGGTGCGCGGCGACGCGAAGGCCCTCGGGATCGCCGGGGCGACGGCGGTCGCATTGTTCGCGCCGGTCGGCCTCTACTTCCTGCGCCATCCCGAGCAGTTCACGGGGCATGCCAGCGATGTCGGGCTGGCGGCCGTCGCGGCGGCGCATCACGGCGGAAATCTCGCGGCGGCGCTCGGGGCGCAGCTGGCGGCGGTGGCCGGCGCCTTCTTCGTGGCCGGCGACCCGTCGACGTTCCACAACCTGCCCTACCGGCCCCTCCTCGATCCGGTGGCCGGGCTGGCATTCCTCATCGGCGTCGGGATCGCGGCCGGCACGCTGATCGGGCGCGGGCGGTGGGCGGCGCGGTGGCGCGAGCATGCCGTGCTCGGTGCGCTCTGGCTCGTCGTCGGGCTCGTCCCGACGGTGCTGTCCGACCGTGCACCGAACTTCTCGCGCTCGACGGCGGCGCTGCCGGTCATCGCGCTGCTCGTCGCGCTCGGGTTGCGGGCGATCGCGCGGCGGGTGCCGCCCGCCGCGGCTCGCGCCCGTGCGCGCGCCGGTGCGATCGCGGTCGTGATCGCCCTGTCCGCCGCCTTCACCGCGCACGACTATTTCCGCTCGTTCGCCCGCGACCCGCAGGTCTACTACAGCTATGACGTCGAGAAGCTCGATGCCCTGGCCGCGCTGCGCGCCCGCGCCGCGGAAGCGTCCGTCTACCTGGCGCCGGTCTGGGCCACGCACGCCACGATCGACTACCTGAACCGCATCGCCGTCGAGGCGGCCGTTGACGAGGCCTCCGCCGACTTCATGTCGTATGTCGACGACCCGGACTATGCCGGGCGGATCATCGACGCGTCGGGGGAGACGGGGTCGTCCGACGATGGGGGCACGACGACGCGCATCGGCCGTCTCGATGCCCGCCGTACGATCGTCTACCCCGACGACGGGCGCGACGTCGTCGTGGCGATGCCGGCGCGCGAGGCCGAGAAGACGGGTTGGGCGGCAGAGGTGCGCAGCTTCCTTGAGGGCGCGCCGGCGACTTCCGAACGGGTCGACGACGCGCAAGGCAACCCGATGCTCGAGCTGCTCCGCGTTCCGGCGGCGGCCTTCGGCGACCTCGCCCCGCCGACCGATGCGCCGCTCGAGCCGGCCGTCTGGACGCAGCTGCGTTTCGGCGGGGCGATCGAGCTCGTCGGGTACACGGCCGGCACAGCCCGGCCCGGCGATGCGCTGCCGCTGACCCTCGTCTGGCGCGCCCTCGAGCCCACACCCGCCAACCTCACGGTCTTCGTCCACCTCCTCGGACCCGACGATGTCAACTGGGGCCAGGACGATCGCGAACCGGGCCAAGCCAGCTACCGCACGATGGATTGGCAGGGCGGCGAGGTGATCATCGACGCCTACCGCCCCGTGCTCGACGCCGCCGCCAGCGGCGAGGTCCGGCTGTGCCTGGGCTGGTACGACGGGGCCACCGGCACGCGCCTGACGACGACGGACGGGCAAGACGCGTTCTGCCCGCGGCCGATCGCGATCGAGGGGCGGTAGGGTTGGCGACCGGAATGGTGAGGGCGTGACCGCGCAGCCTGGGCGTGCCGTGATCGGGCGCGCCGGGCGCCGGATGTCGTCGTGGTCCGGCACCGAGGTGACGGCCCTCGTCGCAATCCTCGCCCTCGCCCTCGCCCTGCGCCTGTGGAGCCTCGGCGACATTCCGCCCGGCCTGCACGTCGACGAGGCGCACAACGGCGTCGATGCGCTGGCGATCCTGCGCGGGGCGCGGCCGTTGTACCTGGCGGGCAACAACGGCCGCGAGGCGATGCTCAGCTACCTGCAGGCGGTGACCGTCGGCCTTTGGGGTCCGACGCCGTACGCGCTTCGCCTGGCGTCGGCCCTGGCCGGCACGGCTGCCGTCGGCGTCGCATACGGCCTCGCCCGCGGGCTGCCGACGGCCCGCCCGCGCCTCGCGGCTGCGGCGACGGCGGTGCTCATGGCGGTGTCGGTCTGGCCGCTGCACTTCAGTCGGATCGGCATCCGCGGGATCCTGATGCCGCTGCTGGGGGGGGCGTTCGCGTGGGCCTTGTGGCGGGCGGCGTCGACAGGGTCGGTGAGCGAGTCGGCCGGTGGTCGACCGCATCCATGGCCCCGCTTCGCCCTTGCCGGCGCGATCCTCGGCGCGGCGCTGTATGCCCACCCCGCCGCGCGCTTGATGCCGCTCGTGCCGGTCCTCTTCCTCGGCGGTCAGGCGCTGGCGGCGTGGCGGCGCGGCGACGTTGTCGGGGCACGCGCACGGCTCGTCGGACTGGCGACGTTGGCGGCGGCCGCCGCCGTCGTGGCGGCGCCGCTCGTGGGGTACGCCCTCACGCATCGCGAGCTGTTCTTCGGCCACAGCGTCAGCGTGTCGGTTCTCGAGGCCGACAACCGTACCGGCGGTTTGGGTCGGCGATTGACCCTCAGCGCGCTGCGCACGTTCCGGGCGTTCGTCTGGGACGGCAGCGACTCGTGGTACCACAACGTCAAGGGCCGGCCGGTGTTCGATGGGGTCACGGCGGCCATGGCGGTGGTCGGGGTCGGCGTGCTGGCGTCGGGTGTCCGGGCATCGCGCGATTCGACGCGGCCCGACGGCGGCAGCCTCGCCGGGTTCGTCGCCGTCTGGCTGATCGTCCTGGCCCTGCCGGCCGTCCTGACCGGCGGAGCGCCGAACTTCTCGCGCAGCGTCGGGCTGATGCCCATCGCCTTCGTCGTGCCGGCGCTCGGCTACTGTGCGGCCGCCGGGATGCTGGCGGCGACGCTGACGAAGGCGTCACGACGGCGTTCCGATGCGCCGATCGACATCGTGCGCGGGGGTGGTGTCGGCCGGTCGCCGGCCCTGCTTCTCGCGGTCCTGCTGATCCCGGCCGCCGCATCGACGCTGATCGACTACTTCGGCCGCTACGCGCATGCCTCCGAGGCCGCCGAGGCGTTCGGTGCGGCAACGCGGGCGAAAGCCGACGCCCTGCGGGCGCTCGCTGGGGCCGGAACCGGCCGCGTCTTCCCGTCGCGGGTGGTCCTGGAGCGCTCGGTGTACCGCTTTCTGCTCGACGGCGTCGACCTCACGCCGATCGACGCGACGGGCGGCCTCGTCGTGCCGGCGGACGGTCATGCCTGGCTGGTCTTCGATGCCGACGTCGAAGGCGAAGCGTTGCAGGCCGTGCTCGAGCGCTGGCCGCGGCTGCGGCCGGCCGAATCGCGTGCCGCGTCCGGCTGGCGGACGCTGCGGATCGACGCCGTGCCCGAGGAGAACGGCAACGTCGTTGCGGGCGACACCGCGTTCGACGGCCTGACGCTGCTGGCCGTCGCGGGCGGCCTTTCGTGCGACGCGCTGCCGCCGGAAGACGATCTGCTGTGCAGCAACGACGCAGCGTCGATCGACCTCGCCCTGCGCTGGCGCGTCGACGCCGTTCCCGGCCGCGACTGGACCGCCTTCGCCCACCTCGTCGCCGCCGACGCCCGCACCGTCGCCCAGCACGACGGCGTGCCGCTTTCGGGCTCGCTGCCGACATCGCGCTGGCGGGCGGGCGACACCGTGATCGATCGTTTCGTCCTGCGCTTCCCCGATGACGTGGCGCCCGGCCGCTACCGTCTGCACATCGGCTGGTACGATGCCGGGACGGGGGAGCGGCTGGGGCTGCCGGGGGACGCGGATGGGGCGGCGGACGTTGCGGCGGTCCACGTGCGGTGACCCGGCGGGCGGTCCGTGGAAGGCCGCTTGGCCACGGGTTCCCTTGGCCATCTGGCCGTTGCGACCGAATCGATACCGCGGCACAATCCCAACGCGCCGCAACGGGCGTACCCTAACCGCCGTACGCCTCGCCGTTGCCGGCGACGCTTCGATTCCTTGAGGAGGAACCATCAAATGACGGAAGCATCCCTGACCCGACGGACGTTCATCCACCGCGTGGGCGTCTGGACGGCGCTGGCCGCGTCGTCCGGCCTCGCGCTGCAGGCCTGCGGCGGCGACGCAGCGGGCGACGACAAGTCGGCCGCGAGCGTGAAGTGCGACGACGTTTCGGCGCTCGATGAGGCGCAGAAGACGCAGCGGACGGCGCTCGGCTACGTCGACTTGTCCGTCCAAGAAGGCAAGAACTGCACGAACTGCCAGCAGAACGTGCCCGCGGCTGACGCGACGGCATGTGGCACCTGCAAGGTCGTGCCGGGGCCCATCAACCCGGGCGGCTACTGCAACGTCTGGGTGCAGAAGACGACCTAGGCGGTACGGTGACGCGGCCACCCATCGGTGGTCGCCGTTAGAATGTCGCGATGTCATCAGCCCATCGCTCGATCCGCGCCCGCTCATGGCTTGTTGCCTGCACCCTGCTGGCGGCAAGCCTGCGGGCGTGGGACATTGCGGGCCAGAGCCTGTGGAGCGATGAGGACATCACGCTCGACCGCGCTCGAACGACCCTCGGCGCGATGCTCGCCGGCCTCCCCGGCGAGCACGCGCCGCTCTACTTCACGCTCATGCGCGCCTGGACCCGCCTCGCCGGCGACGGCGACCTGGCGCTCCGCTACCCGTCCCTCCTGGCCGGTGTCCTCACCGTTCCCCTCGCCTACGCCGTCGCCCGTCGCCTGACCGACCGCCCGACCGCCTGCGCCGCGGCGCTGCTCCTGGCGGTGAATCCGTTCCTGGTCAGCTACGGCCAGGAAGCGCGGATGTACGCCTTCGTCGGCACGCTGACGCTGGCCGCGCTGGCCGCCGCGCTGGCCGCCGACGCCCATGCCCGCGCCGGCCGTCCTGCTTACGCGCTGTGGTCGGCCTGCGGGATCCTGACGGCCGCGACGGTCTACACGCACTACTACGGCGTGCTGCTGGCGGCGGCGCTGGCGGCGTGGGGGCTGGCGGACGTCGTCGCCTGGGTGCGGCGCAGGCGATCGGAGAGGGCCGTCGCCGTGCACCCACTGGGCGACGCGGAGGGCGACGCGGAGGGCGACGCGGCCGCCCCCTTGGCCGCCGCCGGCCGCAATGCGACGCTCGCCGCCCGTGCCGGCGGCTGGCTGGCCGCCGGTGCCATCGCCGCCGCGCTCTTCGCCCCCTGGCTCCCCCGTGCCCTGCGCGTCGCCGACCACTCCGGCTGGCGGGACGACCTGCCGCTGTTCCGCGTGCCCGGCACGCTGGCCGTCGCCTGGAGCGCACAGACGGGGGTCACGGCGGGACGGGCGGCGGACCGCTGGGCGTTGGCGGCAACGGCGATGAGCCTGGGGCTGCTCGCGATCGGCGTCGTCGCGTGGTTCCGTCGGGCGCGACGAAGCTGGGCGGAGCACGACCGGCCGGGCGGTGGCCGGCTCACCGGCGACGCCCGTTCAGCCCGCCGTCTCGGCGCCCGACGGGCGCTCTTGTGGCTCGGTGCGATGGTCGTCGTGTCTGCCGTCGCCCTCATCCGCAAGCCCGACTACCACCCGCGCTACCTCTACCCGCTCCTCGGTGTCTGGTTCATGGCCAACGCCGCCGGCGCGCGCGCGCTCGCGCGGCGGTTCGGCGTCGCCGGCTGGCTTCCGCTGGCGGTGCTGGTGGCCTTGTGGGTGCCGCCGCTCGCCGGCTACTATGCCGACCCCGCCCAGCGGAAGACGGACTACCGCCGCCTCGTCGACACCGTGCTCGAGGCTGCGCCCGCCGATCTGTCGCGCGTCTTTCTCGACGGCCCGTCGTCCGGCCTGACCGAGCGCTACGTGCCGGACGGCGCCGACCTCAAGATCGAGAACCTCCAGAGCGACAAGAACGCGGAGCTGAAAGTCGAAGATCCCGCGGGGTTCGATGCCCGCATCGACGACTTGGCGCGGCGGCGGCCGCACCTGTGGCTGGCGACGGACGGGGCGGCGAAGCACTGGGCGGACCGGTGGCTGGCGGCGAACGCCTATCCGGTGACGGCGACGGGTATCGGGGACGTGACGTTGGAGCGGTGGTACGTGTCGCCGGACGGCGAGGGGACCCCCGCGGACAACGTGAAGCATCCCGACGATCCCGGCGGCCCGGCGGTGCCGCCGATCTTCATCCGCATCTGGGAGGGTGATCGGCCGTTCGTCGCTCGCGCCGGCGACGTCTGGGCGATTCGTCTCACGTGGCGACCAGGTGGGGTCTTCATGAACGCGCGGCCCTGGCGAGGCGAACCCCCTGCCAAGCGCCCCCACAGCGTCTCGGTCCGCCTCGTGGACGATGCCGGCAACATCATCGCCAGCGCCGACCGCGAGCCCGCCGCCGGCACGGCCCCGACGACCGGCTGGCTCGACGACGATGAGATCACGGACCGCCACGGGCTGCTCATCCCTGCCGCCACGCCTCCCGGCACCTACCACCTGACCATCGTGCTCTACGACGAGGTGACGTTGGCGCCCGCGTTCACGTGGTCGCGCGTCGCCGACGTCAAGGTCGAGTCCGCACGATGAGCATCCCCGCGAACGACGTTCCCGTCCCGTCGTCGGTGGGCCGCTGGACCCGCACCGACACCGCCCTCGCCCTGGCCCTCACCGCCGCCGCCTTCGCCTACTTCTGGCCGCTCTTCGCCCCGGCCCCGCATCGCCGCTGGTTCGTCGACGGCGACTTCGTCGACCAGTTCCTGGCTTTCGCCCGCTTCGAGGCCAGCGCGCTGGCGGACGGCCGGCTGCCGCTCTGGAACCCGTACGCCTTCGGTGGCGGCCCGTTCTGGGCGGACATCCAGGCGGCAGTCGCCTATCCGCCCAGCCTTGCCGTCGTCGGCGCGTCGCTGGCGCTGACCGGCGGCGTCGGCGTGGGCGCGCTGCAGATCGAGGCCGTCGCCCACATCGCGTTGGCCGCGGTCTTCACGTACGCCTTCGCGCGCCGCGTGCTCGGGGCGCGGGCAGGGGCGGTGCTGGCAGCGGTGGCGTTTGCGTTCGGGGGGTACCTGACGGGCTATCCGCCGCTCCAGCTGGCGGTACTGGAGAGCAACGCGTGGTTGCCGTTGGCGCTGCTGGCCGTTGATCGGGTCGTCTCCGGGGGCGACGGCAACGGGCGGTTCGATATCACGACCGACGTCGTGCTCTTGGCGGTTGCCCTTGCGATGGCGATCCTCGCCGGCCACCCCCAGTCCGCCCTCTACCTGGTCTACACCTGCCTCGCCTGGACGCTCTGGCGTGCGCGGCCGTGGCGCCGCACGCCGCGCCGAATCTGGACTTCGCTGGTGACCGCCGCCGTCGCTGCCCTCGGCCTCTCCGCCGCCGGCTGGCTGCCTGCCGCCCACTTCCTCGGCCTCTCCAACCGCGCCGAAGCCGGCTATGAAATGCTCGGCCACGGCTTCCCGCCGCGCGAGCTGCTCGGGCTGGTGGTGCCCGGGCTGACGCATTGGTCCCCGTTGTATGTGGGCGTGCTGCCGTTGAGCCTGGCGGTTTGGGCAGGGTGGGCGTGGTTGGCGGGGGGAGAGGGCTACAGGCCGTCGGACGGCGACGATCGTGGCGCCGGCAACCCCACAACCTTCTTTCTCGCCCTGGCCGCCCTCGCCCTTGCCCTCTCCCTCGGCGCCCGTGCCATCGCCTTCGACGCCGCCTACCACCTCGCCCCCGGCTTCGCCCTCTTCCGCGGCCAGGAGCGGGCGGCCTTCCTCGTCAGCTTCGCGCTGGCGATGCTCGCCGGCACCGGTTTCGCCCAAGCCTCGTCGAGCACGAGGTGGAAGGCACGGCGTCGCGGGATCGGTCGATGGCTCGCGCCGACGCTCATCGCGCTGGCCTGGCTCGAACTCTATCGGGTCGGTGCGCGGGTGAACCTGGCCGCCGCCCCGCCGTCCGAGCTGACAACGACGCCGCTCATCGCGCTCTTGCGCAACAGCGCCGGCCTCGGCCGCGTCCACGACGACGACCGGCTGCCGCGCAACTTCGGCGTGCTCCACGGGATCGAGTCGACGAACGGTGCCAGCCCACTCGTCCTGCGGCATTACCTGCGACTGCGGGAGGGGCTGCTGCCGGCGCACGAGGCGCGCTTCTGGCAGCTCACGGCGACGAGCGCGGTCATCAGCTGGCGGGATCGCATCGACGGCGCCGAGCCGATCCTCGGCGTCGGGGAAGGCGACCTCCGCACGACGGTCCACGGGCTGGCCAATCCGTCGCCCTACGCCTGGCGTGCCTTCCGCGCGGTCCCGGTCGCCACCGACGACGACGCGCTCGTCCAGCTCCGGGACGCCGCGTTCGACCCGTTCGGCACCGTCCTCCTTCACGACGGCGCCCAAGGCGGCGGCCCGTATGGCACGGACGGCGCGACAGGCGTCGACGGCCGCGGCCCCGCCGGCGACGTCGCCGTGCGCACGGACGGCGGCACACCCGGCTGGATCGTGTTCAGCGAGGTCTGGCATCCCGGCTGGCGTGCGACGATCGACGGCCGGCCGGCACCCGTGCTCCGCGCCGACGTCGCGCTGATCGCCGTCGCCGTCCCGCCGGGCGAGCACGCCGTGTCGCTCCGGTTTGCGGACCGCTGGGCGGTCGCCGGGATCGCGGTGTCGACGCTTGCCGCGACGATCCTTGGGCTGGCGGTGGCATGGGCCGGGGTGCGGCGACGTGGTGAACGGCGTCTCCGGCGGCGGCGGGACGCGTGACGGGCATGCTACCATCGCCGGCATGAACCCCCGCACGATCCTGCCCGTTGCCCTCGCCGCCGCTCTGGTCGCCTGCACGCCCACTCCGCCCCCGACGGGGCCTGCAGGAACGCCCGCTGCGCCGCCGGCGGCCGATAGCGTCTTCCCCTCCGCGACGGACGCCTCCGCGCCGTCGACCTCTTCCCCCCTCTTCGACACGGACGCCACGACATCCCGACCGCGTGACCCGCTGCACTTCCCGTCCGTGATCCAGGCGGGAGCGGCCGGGACGCCGGCGGTCGTCGGCGGCACTGCGGCGCCGGCGGTCGTCGATGTCGCAGTCCCGGCCGCCCCCGGAGCCCCGTGCGCCGGCATCCTGCAGCGTGAAGGCCGGCGCCTTGTTCTCGACGGCCGGCCCGTCACGCTGTTCGGCGTGAACGCGACGATGCTCATGGACCCCGAGGTCAAGGAGGATCAGGTCGAACCGATCGTCGCTACGCTGGCGGCGCGCGAGGTGAACACGGTGCGGACCTGGTACTTCCACGACGAGGATCCGGAGCGCTTCGAACGCCTGCTGGACATGGGCGCCCGGCACGGCGTGCGGTTCGTCGTGACGCTGGTCGACAACGTCTTCAAGGGCCGCAACTGGTTCGGCGGCGACGAGGACGAGGAGCGCTATCGCCCTCACTTGGCCGAGACGGTGGCGCGCTTCAAGGACCGGCCCGAGGTCCTGATGTGGGAGCTGATCAACGAGCCGAACTGCGCCGACAACCACACGGACGAATGCCTGGACACGATCAAAGGCTGGCTGCGCGCCCGCGCCGCCGAGGTCAAGGCGATCGATGCGTGCCACCTCGTCTCAACGGGCATGATCGGCGCCGGCAATTACGACAACGAGCTGACGACCTATCGCCGCGTCCACCGCGAGCCGGTGATCGACGTCGTCTCCGCCCACCGCCGTTCGACGGACGACAGCGACAAGGAGCGCGCGACGGCCGATGAGATCGACAAGCCGCTCCTGTACGGCGAGATCTACGACGCTGCGTACACCGACGGCTGCGACCCGCAGAGCGATGATGCCCTTCCGCGCCGCGCCGAGCGGATCACGGACGACCTGCGCGATGCCATCGGGGACGGCGTGGCCGGCTACCTCCTGTGGGACTACGCACCAGGCATGCTGCGCCGCACGGGCGGGAAGACGAAGGACTACTGCAACAAGTTCGGTTTCCAGGCGGAGGATCCGCTCTGGGCCAGGCTGGTGGCGGATCCGGCGCTGCCGCCGGCGGTGCCGTGGCGCGTGACGAGCGCCCCGTGACGGCGGCGCGTGGGTCGACGCCCGACGCCCGTCCGTCGCGCGATCCCCACCGCGACGTGCGCATCGCCGCGTTCGGCGCCGCCCTCATCGTCGCCCTCGCCTGCCTGATCACCCTCCAGTGGACCTACAACTCCAGTCCCCACGTCTACACGACGGACGTCGGCGAGATCCAGAACGCCCTTCCGCGTTGGGGGACGCTCCACTTCACGGGCTATCCGGTGTACAGCATCCTCGGCTCGGCGTTCGTCTCCCTCCTGCGCCTCGTCGGCGTCGGCCCGGCTCTCGGCGCATCGCTCTATTCCGCCGTCTGGTCCTTGGCCGCCGCCGCGCTCGTCGCCACCCTGGCCGTCCGCCTCGGCGCCCGCTGCGCGCCGGCCGTCCTCGGCGCCGCGGCCTACGGCCTGTCGACGTCGGCGTGGATGAACGGCTCGATCGCCGAGGTCCACAGCCTGACGATGACGTTCACGGCCGCTTGCCTGCTCCTCGCCGTCCGCTACGACACGACCGGCGCACGCCGCGACCTCATCCGGCTGGCCGTCGCGTTCGTCCACGGCGTGCTCCACATGCGCGCCGTTCTCTTCCTGGCCCCGGCCCTCGCGCTCCTCGTCGCCCCGCGCGCTCGCGAGATCGCCCGGGCGTGGCGGCCGCTTGTCGCGGTCGCCGTCCTGTCGCCCCTCGTCTACCTCTACATGCCGCTGCGCGAGTGGATGGGCGCCACGTGGACGTTCGGCCAGACACGCACGTGGCGCGGCTTCTGGGCGATGGTGCTCGATACGAAGGTCGACCGGATCGTCCGCCCGCCGGCGGACGCGGCCGAGTGGTGGCAGCGCGCGCGAACCGTCGCCGGCCTGCTGAACGACGATCTGTGGTGGCCGCTGCTCGTGCTCGGCCTCGTCGGCGTGTTCGCTCTCGCGGGGCTCGCCCGCGCTTCGCGGCCGAACCCGTGGCGTTCTCCGGTCGCACTCACGCTTGCCTGGCTGCCGTATGCCGCGCTGTGCCTGGTGATCTGGGAGGGCAAGGTCTCGGATGCGCTCCTGGCCGTCAAGCTGCCGGTGCCGATGATCGCCGGCGTCGGCCTCGCTCTCGGCCTGACATGGATCGGCGTTCGGCTGGGCGACGGGGTCGGGCGGGTGGCGATCGCCGTCGCGGCACTCGGCGTGGCGGGGGTGGCGGTGCGGAGCGGTCGGACGATCGCGCCCATCGTGCGCGACGCCTCGCTGGCGCCGCTCGTCGCCGATGCGGACCGCCTGTCGATCGGCACGCGTGGGGAGCGCCCGCCGGTCACGCTGATCGCCCTGTGGGGCCACAGCTTCTGGGCGCTGTCGTACGCGCAAGCCTTCCAGCAGCGCATCGCCGGCCTGACGCTCGTCGATCACAACGCGGACGTCGGGACGATCGCGCGCCGCGAGATGCTGCTGACGCCGGGCGCCACGGTAACGGTCCTGCCCGTCGAGTGGTGGCGCGAGCGACTCGGCGACGTACATCCCGAGATGATCGCACCCGGGATCGTCTGGCTGCGGGGCACATCGCGGGCGGCAGATGACGTGCGCATCGCCGGCTTGGAGCAGGGTCTCGGCTGGAGCCTGCGGTTGTCGGACGGTTTCCCGAGCGCGGACGAGCCCGATGCTTCACGGTGGCCCTTCATCGTCAACGACGCGATCGCCATCGCTGCCGCCGACGTCCGCTGCCCGGCCGACGAACCCGCCACGCTCGTCGTCACGGTCGATTGGGTGGCGACGCGCGTGCCCAGGCGGGCCGAGAGCGTGGCCGTTCACATCCTCGCCGGCCCCGACGACCGCGTCGTGGCCCAGGCGGACCGCGCCGTGCCGATCGACGGCTGGCGGCCGACGACCGGGTGGGCCGTCGGCGAGCGCGTTCGGGACATGATCGCGGTGCAGGCGGACGACGCGGCGCGGGCGGCAGTCCGGGTGACCGCGTATCACGGGGACGGGGCGGGCGGGTTCGTGAACGGGGCGTGGCTGCGTCTGCCGTTGCCGGACGATTGTCAGCTGCCGATCACCGGGGCGACGAGGGACGGGTCGTCGTTGCCGACGCTGTTGACGGCGCGACCGACGGGGTAATACGTCAGCGCATCGTCCGGCGGCGCCACGAGCAGCCGCTCGACGAGCGCGGGGTCGGTGGCCGTCGGGTCGAGCCAGAGCGCGAAGTCGATGGGATCCACGATGACCGGCATCCGGTCGTGCAACGGCTGGAGCGCGGCGTTCGCCGCCGTCGTCAGGATCGTGAACGTCTCGAGGGGCTCATCGCCCTTGCCCCAGCGCTCCCACAGCCCGGCGAACGCGATCGGCGCGCCGTCCGGGCGGGTGATGCGATACGGCTGCTTGGCGCCGCCCTCGGTTCGCCACTCGTAGAAGCCGTCGGCCGGCACGAGGCAGCGGCGGTGGCGGAAGGCGCTGCGGAAGCTCGGCTTGTCGGCCGCGGTCTCCGCGCGGGCGTTGATCAGCCGGCCGGCGCCCGAGGCATCCTTGGCCCACGCGGGCACGAGGCCCCAGCGCAGGAAGTCGAGCACGGGCACCTCGTGTGCGGTGGACAATCGAACGACCGCCGCGGCCTGCGTCGGAGCGATGTTGAAGCGGGGCGCGACGTCGGGAACCGCCTCGAGGCCGAAGTGCTGGGCGAGGGTCTCGGCGGGAATGGACATCGTGTAGCGGCCGCACATTCCTTGCCTCCCTCGTCCCGGCTCCGTCGCCCGAACCCCGCAAAGACGCGGGAATCGTAGGTTCGTTCGGGCGAGATTGTAGGTTCGTCCGAACGAAAACGGGCGGCCCACTCAGGGCCGCCCGTCCAAATCCAAGTCCGAATCCACCAGCCCCGGGGGGCCGATCGAGCCCAGTCGAACCTACCGGTAGCGCGCCGTGTAGTAGCGGATCAACCGCACGGCCTTGGCGTACGCGGCCTGGCCGGTGGCGATCTCGGTGCCGGGGCCGGTGCCGGTGGCGCCGTACGAACAGTCCACGGCCATCGCGGCCAAGCCCTCATACTGCTGGCGCAGGCCCTGCGCGGCGCCGTCGTGGTTGCCGGCGACGGCCGTGGGGGCGATCAAGCCGGTGCCCTCGAAGTCGTTCGCCAAGCCGTGGCCGCGGCGGACGAGCTCGGCGAAGTCGGCGGAGCAAACGAATTCGGGTTTCGTCTGGGCGGCGGCGATCCCGGTCACGACGTCGGCGTTCCAGGCATCGATGGAAGCGGTCAGGCCATCCATGGCCTGGAAGTAGGTGCGGTTGCGCTGCGCCGCGGTCTCAGCGTGTGCGTGCGACGGCGCGGCGGTGACGAGGGCGACACCAGCCAGCGCGGCAGCGGCGAGGACGGTGCGGAAGGACGGGCGCAAGGCGACGAGCGACATGGGATGAACCTCCATAACGGACCAAGCGGGGGAGCAAGTCAACGGGGACGAGTGTACGGGCGGATCGTGGTGCCCGCTTGACTGCCGCCTGCCCCGGGCCGGTCCGTGGCCGTCCGAGCCGGTGCCGGGATGCTGACGAGGCGCTGACGTCGGCGAGATCGATGCCGTCCGTCATGAGGTGCCGCAGGTCGGAGACCTGGCTTGAACGAAGAGAAGGGGCGGGTCTGCAACCCGCCCCTCTCGTGAGATATTCGCCGTTCGCCCTGCAGGTCGATGTGCACAATCAGGCCCGAGCGGACGATCAGGCCCACTGCCCGAGGATCACCACGACCCGCTGCGGATGCGCCGGGACCCGTGCACTACTTGGACACTACTTGGAGCACTCGTACGGGCCGTTCTGATACCAGCAGAACCGATCCACCTCGTCGAACCCTTCGTTCAACAGGAGTACGATGTCCGCCGTCTGGTGGAAGATGTAGCTGTCCTCGCAGATCATCGACCGTCCGAGGTACGGCTCGACCAGAGTCTGCTTGTCGGCCTCCGTGCCGGCGAGGATGTAGTAGTGCTCACCCGCCTCGATCGTCACGCCCTGCGTCGTGAAGCGGCAGTCCTTGACCGGCGTCTTGGTGGTCCCGGTGACGTTCCAGCGGTACATCTCCTGCGGACCGTCGCCCTGGTTGAAGAGGTCGACGATCTGAACGGCCATGCCGCCCGGCAGCCGCTGGTATGTCACGCGATCGATGATCACGTCCGGCACCGGCTCAGGCGTTGGCGTGGACGTCGGTGTCGGCTGGGGCGTGTCGCTCGGCGCCGGCGTCCAAGTGGGCTCCGGCGTCTCGGTCGGCTCCGGCGTCAGCGTGACGGTGCTCGTCGGCGTCGGCGCGGTCGGGACGACGGTGGCCTGCACCGGGCGGTTGACGACGTCGCGCAGGACGTAGGGCAGGCGAGCGATCTTGCGGTTCGGCTCGACCGTCGGGGTGCGCGTCCTCGTGGGGAGGATGGTGCGGCGCGTTGCGGTCGCCGTGGCCCGCTCCGGCGTGTCGGTGGCCGGCGGCGCCGGCGTGGCGGGGGACGGGCAAGGCGGCGCGTTCGCGGAGAACAGGGCGTCCAAGTGAATGTTGTCGAGGAAGACGCCGTAGCCGTCCGCCGTGCCCGGGTCGTTGATGTACGTGAGCGTGATCAGCACCTCTGCCACCCCGGCCGCCTCCGGGAATAGGAACGTCGCGCCGCGGACCCACTCGCCGCCGGTGTCGCGCTGGATCTCCGCCTCATACGACTTCAATGCGGTCAGGTTCCCTTCCCCGTCGCGCTTGCTGAAGTCCGCGATCGCGACGAAGAAGCGGGCGCCGGTCGGCAGCTTCGTCTTGTAGTCCATCATGACGCGGAGGCCGCCGACGACGTTCGTGGCGTCGAGAGAGTTGAACTGGAAGCTCGTGTTGATCCGGCACGCGCCGGTGGTTCGACAGGCCTTGCCGTTGACGCCCGGATACTCCTTGGCGGACGCGACCAGATCCTTGCCGACCGATCCGCCCCCGACCGACCAGATGCCGTGCGTGCCCGCATCGTCGGGCTTCGTGCCGACCGTCGACTCACCGACGGCCCGCCCCCACGTGATCTCGTCCGTGACGCTACGGATCGAGGCGAACTGATCGAACGACACCCAGTGGGCGTCCGAACACCGCGGGAAGTTCGAGCACTCCCAGTTGGCCGACACGAACCGCACGACGCCGGGCACCCCGCACTCGACGGCCTGCGCAGGCGCATTCACGCGCATCGGGCTCGATACGGCATCCGGATCGACCTGGAAAGTCACCGGCGCGGCCGGTTCGGCAGCCCGTGCGGCACGGTGGTTGTCCGCAGACGACGCCGGCGGTGCCGCCGCCGAGCGGTCTCTCGTCAGCCCGGCGATCCCGCCGACCACGAGCAGGCCCACGGCAAGCGTGATCCGTCCCGATGGTGTGCCCGATGAAAAGCGTTGCATGGTCTCGTCCCCCCGTAAGGCCCGTCTCCGACGTCGGTGCTCGACGTCCCGCTGCCGTGGCCGTTGGCACCCGGCCCCCGCGGCTGCCGCGGGGCGCCGTCCACGGTCGCCGGCACGCGCCGACAACCGTTCTAGTCTAGCCCACGGCTTAAGACCGTGTCAACGGCCTTCGCGGCGACGTCCAAGTATCATCAATTCCGAATGCATTCCCGAATGCCCGACGAACCCGTTGCCTTCTCCACTGCATTGGGTCGAGTCATGCCCGTTCGCCCGCCAGCGTCACGTTGCTCCGCCGCCGTGCGTACACCCAGTGCGCCCGGCCGGCGACCCTGCGGTCGGTGAGCCCGGCGGTGGCGGCGCGTTCGGCGGCCGAGGCGGCGAAGGCGGAGCAGACCTATCTGGCGCTGGTGCGCGACTACCAGTCGGCCATCCTCAACTACATCTGGCGCCGCGTCGGTGACCCCGATCTGGCCGAGGATCTGACGCAGGAGACATTCGTGAAGGCGTGGCGGGCACTGGACCGGTTGGAGCTGGACGACGCGGCCGAAGCGCGCCGTCGCGCCTGGCTGTACACGATCGCCCACAACGCCATCGCCGACCATGCCCGTCGCCAGCGCCGGATCCGGTGGCTGAGCCTGGACGCTCTCCCGAACGTCTCCGGCGGCGGCAACCCCGCGCCGGATGTCGCCCGGCGCGATCCGCTCCAGCAGGCGCTCGCCCGCCTCACCGCCGACCAGCGCGAGGTCCTCCTCCTTTTCAGCCACGAGGGCCTGCCGGCCGAGGACGTCGCCCAGATTCTCGGCATCTCCCCCGCCGCGGCCCGCAAGCGGCGCCAACGCGCCCGCGAGGCCTTCGCCGTTGCCTGGACCGCCATCGGCGAGACGCTGCCGAGCGATGCCGACGAGCCCGTCGGCGACGCCGACGTCGCGCTGCGCCCCCCGCTGGACGCCCGTCCATGACGCTGTCGTGCGATCAGGCGCGCGCGCGCATCGACGCGCCGCACGGCCTCGCTGCCGCCGACCAGGTTGCGCTGGCCGCCCATCTGGCGACCTGCGACGCCTGCCGTTCGTTCGCCGCCCTCGAGGCGCGCATCGCCCCGGCCTTCGCCCTGACGCCCGACCTCCGTCCGAGCCCGCGCCTCACCGCCGCGCTCATGGCCGTGCCCGTCGAGGCAAGCCGGCGCCGCGCGTTCGCCTATGTGCCGCTGGCATGGGGCTCGCTGGCCGCCGTTGCCCTCGTCGCCATCGTCACGTGGTTCGCCCGTATGCCCGGCAGCATCGCCCGATTGCCGGACGGCGACCGCACGGTCGCGCCGACCGCCGCGTCCGCGCGCGGGGCCGCGTCCGTCGCCGAACCGGCGGCCAAGCGCGCCGACCTCGGCGGGCCGGCCACGGCCGCCGCCGTCCGCCGCGCAACCCCGATGCCGACCGGTCCCTTGGCCGCCGCCGTCGCGCTCCTCCGCCCGGCGGCGCCGACGCCGACGCCGGCGGCGCTGGCGTTGGCGGTCGAAGAGCCGATCGGTGCGCGCGATCGGGATCGCCGGAGCGGCGATGAGGGAGGTGCCGCCGGAACGGTGGAGGGCGAAGGCACGGGCGAGGACGTGCGGCGCAGCCCCGCGGCCACCGGCCAGGAAAAGGGCCAGCCCTACGACCCGACACCCCCCGCGCCGGGCTCGCCCGAGGCAACGGACGCCGCCGCACCGGCCACGCCGGCCGCGCCGACGATGACGCCGCCGCCGGACTTTCCGCCCGGTGCCCTCCCCGGGACGCCGCCTGCTCCCGAGACACCACCCGGCCCGCCGCGCGTCATGACGCCGGATGACCCGCCGACATCGTCCCCGACACCGAGCGCGACCCCGACGATGACCGCCACGATGACCGCCACGCCGACGCCGACGGCATCCCCGTCACCAAGCGCCACCGGAATGCCGGGCGCCGGACCGACCGCGACGCCGCAGCCGATGCCGACACCGCTCGGGGCGCCCTGGTAGGGCGAAGCCGGGTGGGTTCGGATCGACGTCCTACCTGCAGGGCAGGCTCAACGCGATCGCCCGATAGATCTCCGAGAGCTGTTGCGGCGTCGGCGCGAACCGGTAGCGCTCGGGCGTGCCGGCCAGGTTGGCCATGAAGCCGCTGTCGACGTCGGCGCCGAGGCCGATCGTGTAGACGACGATCCCGGCGTCGCGCAGCTGCTTGGCGATCACGACGGTGGCGGCTTCTGAGCCGCCCTGCGGCCGGCCGTCCGTGAGCAGGATGACGACCGGCAGGTTGTCGGCCTTCCGGCGCCGGCTCGTCAGTTCGGCCAGCGCGAGCGCGAGGCCGCGGTCGATCCGGGTGCCCTGAGCGCTCGACAGGCCGTCGATCCGCGCCAGGAGCGTCGGCCGGTCACCGGTCAGCGGCTGGGCGAGGGCGCCGTGCTCGTTGAACGAGACGATGGCCGCTTGGTCCATCGGCAGCGCCAGCAGCTCGATGAACGCGCGCGCGGCGTGCTTGGCCCCCGCCAGGAGCGTCGCGCCCGTCCCATCGAGATCCTGCATGCTGGACGACGTGTCGATCGCGAGCACGACATCCGTGCGCTGCGTCGGGCACTGCGTGCGGTAGAGGATCGGCAGGTAGGCGCGATGGTCGCCGATGACCTCGATCTGCGGCACCGGGAACACGACCTGTCCGCCGAAGCCCATGCCGTCCGTGTAGGTGCCGGTGGCGCGCACGTTCGTCGGGCGGATGCCCCAGCGCTGCGGGCGCACCTGGTAGCGCAGGCTGAAGCCGGACGCCGGCACGGCCGACAGGGACCAGCGCAGCTCCGTGCCGGCGAAGACGGCCGGCGGCACCGCCGAGCCTGTCTCGTAGCGCATGTCGGCCGGCAGCTCGTCGACGACCTCGATCCGCTCGAGCAACACGCTCGTCGAGAGCCGCCGGGCGATCTGGGTGTAGATGCGGGTCAGCTCGGCCTGCGACGGCACGGTGAAGCTGCGGTCCGGGGAGCCGGCCAGCTCGATCAGGAGCGCTGCATCGACGTCGCCGCCCAGGCCGATCGTGTAGAGCGAGATGCCCGCCTGGCGTGCGGACGTCGCCGCGCGGCGGGCGGCGTTCGCCTCGACGTCGCTGTTCGGCTTGCCGTCCGTCATCAGCACGACGACGTCCGGCGCACCCGAGCGGCCGCGCGGTCCGCCGAGCTCGCTCTGGGCCTCGCTGATCGCCTCGGCGATGTCCGTGTTGCCGCCCGGCAGGATGCCGGCGATCGCCTGCACCAGGCTCGGGCGGCGGTTCGTCAGTCCCTGCGCCACGCGGGCCGCGTCGCTGAACGCCACGACGGCCGTGCGCACGCGGCCGAAATCGAGCTCGGCGGTGAAGTCGATCGCCGCCTGCTGCGCGGCCGAGAGCTTCGGCCCCTCCATCGAACCCGACCGGTCGATGACCATGACGAGGTCCAGATCGACGCTCTGCGACGGGCAGCTGCCGCTCAGGCCGAGCTCGACCGTGACGAGCGCATCCACACGAACCGGCGATGGGCCGGCGACCTTGGTCGTCCGCAAGTGGCAGCGGTCGTCCGGCGCCGGGGGCTCGGGCGGCGTGGCGTTCGGATCGAGCTGCCAGACGTCGACGCGCTCGTTCGTGTCGTCGATGACGAGCACGCGGCCCGTCGGATCGACGGCCAGATCCACCGCCGCACCGTCGGCGGACGCGTCGAAGGCGGCCAGCGGCGTGCCCGTGTTGTCGTATGCCCAGACCCAGCCGTCCGCGGTCAGGGCAAACCAACGGCTGCCATCCGCCGCGCCGGCGACGCGCATGAGGCGCGTCGGCACCGGCCAGCGTGCCAGCTCGCTGCCGTCGGGCGCGATCACCCGGATCGCCGCCGCGGTCCGATCGGCCACGACGACGCGCCCGCCGCCGGTGGCGATGTCGACGATCACGCCGGTCAGCGGTGACGTCGTGGCGTTGCCGACCGCGTCGATGTGGGCGATCAGGCTGCCGCCGGCGTCGATCGCCACGAGGCCGTCCGTGGCGGCGGCGGCCAGCAGCCAAGCGCCCTGGCCGGGCGGCGTCCATTTCCAGACCTGGGTTCCGTCGGGCTTGATCCGGCGGATGTCGCCACCGGTGGCCACATACGCGTCACCGCTGGTGGCGTCGCCGGCGACGTCGGTCGGGCCGGGGATGCCGATATGGCGCAGCGGCGTTCCGTCGCCGCGCCAGACCTGCACGCGCGGCCAGTTGTCCAGCATGAACACCGTGCCGTCGCCGGCGGCGGTGATCCGGCGCGGTCCGTCGAGTTCCCCGACGGGCACCGCGACGTCGCCCCACAGGACGGGCAGGGCGACGCTGAGATCGTTCCGGTCCGCGTAGTGGTATACCCCGGACATCGCAGAGCGCGCATCCTGTACCGTGACCGCAAGCCCGGCGCCCGGGCCGATGGCGATCCCGAACCCGCCGTAGATGTAGCCGCCCTGGTTCTGCTCCACGAGCCGGCCCGTCGCATCCGGCCGGACGACGAACAGGCGACGTACCGTCGTGAAGAAGAACTGCCCATCCTCTGCCGCCACATCGACCGGGCCGTCGTACTCGATGTTGTTGCCGGGCCGATCGAGGACGTCGACCTGCAGGCCGTTCGTGTCGCAGATCACGACGCGCGTCGCCGGCGTGTCGGCGATGAAGACGCGACCGTCCTTGAAGTCGAGACCGCGCGGGCCCTCGAGATCGAGTGCGACGGCCGCGCCCGCGCCCCACGCGCTCACGTCGGCGCCGGTGAGGTCGCGGACCGTGATCCGGCGGGCCGTCGGGTCGCTGACGAACACCTTTCCGTCGCCGACGGCGATGCCGTGCGGGTTGCCGAAGTTGGCCCAGGCGGCCAGGAAGGTGCCGTTGGCGGCATCGAAGACCTGCACCCGCCGATTGCCGGTGTCCGTGACGTACAAACGCCCGCCGTCGACGGCAACGTCGCTCGGCGACGCGAGCTCGCCCGGCGCGCTGCCGGGGCGCCCGATCAGGCGCAACCCCGTCCCGTCGGGGGCGAGGACGTGCACCCGGCCGGCACCGGCGTCGGCCACGTACACCTGTCCGTCGTCCGCCACGTCGATGCCGGCGGCGGCCAGGAAGCGGCCGGGCATCGGCGGCATGGGCTGCGACGGCCAGCTGGCGACGCGCGTGTAGGCCTGTGGGAGGGCGGCGCGGACAGGCTGCGTGCCGCCGGCGCGCAACCAGCCGAACAGCGTCAGCGCCACCGCCGCGGCGAGGGCAACGCGGCCGATCCGGCCGCTTCGCGAACCCGTCATGAGATGATCCCCCTTCGCCCGGCCGCTCCGCCCGTCGGCGCGTCAAGCCGTTCGGAGGCGAACGGTCCCGCGCGGCGAGCATAGGATAGATGGCCCGGACCCGTGAAAGCGTAACACGCCCCACTGTCGTGGGGATAGTGACAGAGCACGTCGACGTCAGGGCGCCGGCGGCGCCGCGTAGCCGGTCAGCTCGACGTAGCCCCGCCCCTTGATCCTGCGCCCGCCGGAGGTGCCGTCGACGGTGACGGCGCCCTCCCAGTAGCGGAAGCCCGTGGCCAGCTCCTGATCGGCCACGACGGGTGTCAGGCGCAGATCGATGGCCTCACCCGGCAGCTGCAAGCGCCAGCCCGACGGGTAGCGTGCGCCGGTGCGCGGGCTCCGCCATGAGCCCGTCGGCGTCAGATCGAAGTCGCTCGCCCCGAACGACCGGACGACGCCCTTGTCGTCGACGAGGCTGCCGCTGGACTCGGGCGCCGGGGCGCCGGCCGCATCGCGGATCTGGAAGGCCATGATGTCCCGCCCATCGTCCAGCTGCAGGCTGAGCCAGTCCCAACCCTGGCGGCCGTCCGCCAGCGCGCTCGTCGACCACTCATGGTCCATCCAGACGCCGCCCTCGACCGGCCAAACGCCCGCCGCGGTCGTCACGACGCCCGTCGCGGCCAGCCGGGTGAAGGAGTAGTAATAGGACGCGTTGCCGGGCTCGGGACCCTTGCGGCTCCAACCTGCCTGGCCGTGCAGCGCCGGCGACTTGACGGGTCGGACGGTCACGTCGATGGCCGCCGGCCCGTCCGCGGCCCGCAGCCGCACGCCCGCCGTCGCCGCGTGGCCGCCGTCCACACCGCCCGGGTGCGCCGCCGCCGACCACGGCCCGAGCCAGACGTGGTACGGCTCGGCCCGCGCGCCGGCCAGACCGATCGCGCCGCGGGCGAGCCGCTCGGCGGAATGGAAGCGGTCAGCGGCGACATCCGTGACGGTGAAGTGGGCGAGGTAGGCCTGCGTGGTCGTCCAGGCCGTGCTGGGTGGCGCCGCCGATGCGGCCATTGGAAGGGCAACGCTGCTGCGAAAGAAGGTCAGCTGGAAGCCGAAGCGGCGGCGGTCACCCGTGTCTCGTTCGAGGAGCCAGCTCGGCGCGGCGTTCGGGTTCACAGGGACCGCGGATACACCCGATTCCGTTGCACCTGATTCGCCCGCCTGCGCGAACAGGTGGCCGGTGTAGTACCACCACTCCGTCCGGTACTCCGGGTGGGCGCCCTCGTCGTCCGGGAAGAGGAGCGGGCGGGGGCCAACGGCGCGGGCGAAACCCTCGGTCGGGCCGGACATCATGGCGACGATGTCGGCGCTGACGGGTGGCGGTGCGCCGGGGCGGCAGGCGATCACGGCCGGGGCAAATGCCATCGCGGCGAGGAGAGCGCCGACGGCACGACGCGTCATCGGGACCGGCATCGTCCTCACTCCTCGCGCAGGCTGGCGGCGATCGGCATGCGGACGAGGCGCCAGGCGGGGGCGAGGCCGGCGAGCAGCGCGGCGGCGACGGCGAGGACGAGGGCGCGGGCGAAGATCATCGGGTCGATATGGGTCTGGATCGTCCAGCCGAAGGAGCGGCGGTTGATGACGTAGATCAGGATGAGCGCCAGCGTAAGCCCGGCCGGCCAGCTGAGCACGCCGGCGACGAGGCCGAGCAGGCCGGTCTGGGTGAGCGCCAGGCGAATGACCTGGCCGACCGTCATGCCGGTGGCGCGCAACGTGGCGTTCTCTCGCGCGCGCTCGAGCTGGACGGCCGAGAGCGCGGCCAGCACGCCGATGAACGCGACGACGACGGCCAGCACCTGGAGGGCCGTCGTGATCGCGAACGCGCGGTCGAAGACCTGGAAGACCTCGGCGCGCAGGCTGCGGTTCGACCGGAATTCCAGGCGCGTGCCGTCGACCCGGCCGAAGCGGCCTGCCAGCTCGGCGGTGAAAGCGTCGGCATCGACGCCGGGGCGGAGCGTCACGGCCATGTTCGTGATCCGCGGATCGTCCCAGGCGGCGCGATAGACGGTGTCCAGCATCAGCGCGATGCCGCGGTCGGCGCCGTAGTCGTTGAAGACGCCGGCGATCGGGAAGGTGCGCGGGCCGTTGTCGGAACGCAGCGTCAGGACGTCGCCCGTGGTGAGGCTGAGGCGGCGAGCGAGGGGTTCGGAGATCGTCACGGCGCCGGCGTCGAGGGCGCGCCGCACGGCGGCCGCGTCGCCGGCCGCCGACAGGTAGCGGCGGCCGTCGCCGGCGATGTCGCGGCCGACGACGAGGACGTCGATGGGCTCGGCGTCGGCCGCGGCGCCCTCGCCCGCGGCGTCCTCGTCCGTGGCGGCGGTGCGCAGCCGCACGGGGTGGGCGGTGGCGACGTCGGCCACTTCCGGTAGGGCGCGGAACCGCTCGGCGACCTCGGGCGGCAGCGTTCGGCCGCCGCGCCCGGGGCCGGCCGCGGCCGGCGAGATGAAGATGTCGGCCTGCAGTGTCTGCGCCAGCCAATCCTGGACCGTCTGTCGGAAGCTCCCGACCATGATCCCGACGCCGATGCTGACGGACAGCGCCACCATCAGCGCACCGACCGCCACGCCCGTGCGCGAGAGCGAGCGCACGACATCGCGCGGCGCCATGCGGCCCGGCAGGCCGAGGACGCGGGTGAGGACGGGGCGCAGGACGGCCATCGTCCCGACCGTTGCGGCCGGCGCGAGCAGGGCGAAGGCGAACACGATCAGGCCGAGGGCGACGAAGCCGAGGGCGACGCTTCGGCTGGGCACCACCAGGAGCGCGGTGCCGGCGAGGGCGCAGGCGAGCGCGGCCGTGGCTCCCCGTCGGACGCCGCGGTGGGCGCCTTCCTCGGCGGTCGAGCGGCGGAGCGCGGTCACCGGCGGCACGCGGGCGGCCTCGAGGGCCGGCAGCGCGGCGGCCAGCAGCGCGGCGGTCAGGCCGGCGAGGGCGCCGCGCACGAGAGAGGCCGGGCTGGCGTCGACGTTCCGGACGTCGACGGCGAAGTAGAGGTCGTTGATCGTTCGGCTGACGAGAGCGACGGCGCCGCGGCCCATCAACAGGCCGAGGCCGACGCCAAGCACGGCGCCGACGACGCCGAGCGCGGCGGCTTCGGCCAGCACGAGGGCACAGATCTGGCCGCGGGTGACGCCCAGCGCGCGCAGGCTGGCCAGCACCGGACGGCGCTGGACGACGTTGAAGCGGACGGTGTTGAAGATGAGGAACATCCCCACCAGCAGCGCGAGCAGGCTGAGCGCGGTCAGGTTGAGCCGGAACGCGTCCGTCATCGAGGCCACGGTGTCCGCGGCCGCGCCGGCGGGCTCGATCACCGCGCTCGGCGGGAGCAGGCCAGCCAATGCGGTGAGGGCGGCGTCGCGCGCGGCGGGCGCTTCGGGCAGGCGGAGGTCGATCCGGTCGAGGCGCCCGCCGCGGCCGAGGAATGCCTGCGCGGCGCCGATGTCGGCCAGGACGAGGCCGTCGAGGGCGCGGCGGCCGAGAGCGTCGGGGGCATCGAGAATGCCGATGAGCGTTGCCGTGATCGGTCCGCCGCCGGCGTCGACGATGAGCGACGCGCCGACGTCGATGCCGGCGGCATCGGCGAGGGCGCGGCCGAGGAGTACGCCGTCGCTGCGCGCGAGCAGCATGCCCGGTCCGGAGACGGGGTCGGCGCCTCGCCGGCTGCCGCCAGCGGCGGAGAGGGCGACGACGCGGGCCTGATCGCCCGCGGCGCCGGTCAGAAGGTCACGGAACGGCGCGTCGGCCAGCGGGTCGATGCCGAGCAGCGTGAGCGTTCGGTCGCCGAGGGCCGGCACTTCCACGAGACCCTCGACCACCGGTGCCGCGGCCACGGCGGTCAGCGATGGATCGGTGGCGATGCGGACGTAGTCGCGCGCGTCGATGCCCGTCGGCCCGCCGACGATGCGGTGCGTTGCGCGGCCGGTGACGGCGGCGGCCGAGCGGCGGAAGGCGGCCAGCGCGCTCGCGTTCGCCAGGTCGATGGCCACGACGACGGCGACGCCGAGCGCGATGCCGGCGACGAGGAGAGCGCTCTGCGCCTTGCGGCGGCGCAGGTTGGCGACGGCGAGGCGGAGGAGGGGACGGGCGAAGGCCAGTCGGTCGGCCAGCCGGTCGGCCAGCGCACGGCGGCGCGCCACGTCGCGCGTCGCGGGTCCCTTCACCACGCGGCGTCGGTCAGGAGACCCGGTTGCACCGGCACGAGGCCGGTGCCCTCGACGCGGAGCACGACGTCCGCGGCGGCGGCGACGGCGCGGCTGTGGGTGGCCATGATCAGCGTGCGCCCACGGTCGCCCACCAGCCGGCGCAGCAGGGCCAGGACCCGCGTACCGGTCTCGAGGTCGAGGTTGCCGGTCGGCTCATCCGCCAGGACGATCGGAGGAGCGGCCGCCAGGGCGCGGGCGATCGCGACACGCTGCTGCTCTCCGCCGCTGAGGCGATCCGGATAGCTGTCGGCGCGGTCGAGCAGGTCGACCTCGGCCAGGAGGGCGTCCGCGGCGGCGCGAGCGGTGGAGGCGCGGCCGGCAAGCTCGAGCGGCAGTGCGACGTTGTCGCGCACCGAGAGGGTCGGAATGAGGTTGAAGAACTGGTAGACGAACCCGATGTGGTCGCGCCGGAAGATCGTGCGCTCGCGTTCGGCCAAACGGGTGATGGGCACACCGGCCACGGTGATGTGTCCGCGGCTCGGATCGTCGATGCCGGCGATCAGGTTGAGCAGCGTGCTCTTGCCCGAACCGCTGCGACCGAGGATGACGATGAACCGTCCGGCGGGCAACGTCAGGGTGATGTCCTCGAGGACGGTGTGCGACGTGTCGCCCTCGGTGAAGACCTTGGTGACGCCCTCGAGAACGACGGCCGGAGGTGCGTCAAGCGTCGCATCGCCGGTGCCCGCGCACGGTGGGGCATCGAGGCGGGTGAAGGGGAGCGTCTGGGCGGTCACGGGAGGAACGATAGCATCGGGCGCTGCTACAATGGGCCGCTCGCTGGCTGGGGGCCGCTCGCGGCTGGCCCTTGAGCTGCGAGGGTCCACTGCGTTGCAGGTGTCCCTTGGAGATGCAGGTGTGTTGCAAGGAGGAAGCGCGCATGCGCCGTCTGACGTCCCTCTCACCCGTACCCCTCGCGGCTGCGATCACGGCCGCCGCGATCGGCGCGCTCCTGTGGGCCGGCCTGGCCGCCGGCCCGACCGCGGCCCACCGGCTGCTTGCGCCAAGCCCGTGCACGCTGACGCCGACGTTCGAGCATCCCGCCGGCGCGGCCGTCGGTGAGGACGTTCCGCTGACGTTGACGCTCAAGGCGGGCTGTCCGGCGGGCGCGTACGGTCCGCTGCACATCGCATTGCTCGTGGAGGCGTCCGAAGCGTTCGCGCGCAACCCCGACACCGGGGAGCACCTGCGCGGCGACGTCCAAACCTCGATCAAGAGCCTCATCGAGCGGCTCGATCTGCCGAACAACCCTTGGATCAGGATCGGCCTCGTCCAGTACAACGACCGCTCGCAGCGGCTGTGCGACCTCACGAACGACAAGGAAGAGATCCTCGACTGCGTCGACGGCCTGTCGGCCAAGGGCGAAACGCGGCTCGACACGGCGCTCAAGGAAGCCGTCAACGTCCTGAAGCGCGGCCGGCCTGGCGCCGGCTCCGGGCTGCGCGAGTTCGTCGTCCTCTACAGCGACGGCGCGAACGACTACACCGACCCACGCACATCCCAACCGCTGGAGGTGGCCGCGGCGCTGGCGGCGCTCAACCCGGCGCAGCAGCCGACGGCCGGATGCGATTCCGTCATCAAAGAGGCGGATGCCCTGAAGGTCGAGAATCCCGACGTCATCTGGTCGGCGGTGTGCGTGAAGTGCGAGCTGGCGTGCATCCGTCGCATCGCCTCGACGCAGCAGTTCATCGGCGACATCGCGAACCCGGACCGCCTCTACAACTACTATGACCAACTGGCCAACGCGATGGGGGCCAGCCCCTTGGCCCAGTTGGCCGTGACGGCCACGATCGGCGCGGACCTCGAATACGTGGCCGAGAGCGGCAGCCCGCCGCCTGCCGAGGCCGCCCCCGACGGCAGCCGCGTGGCGTGGAAGCTCCTCCGCACGCGCGAATCGGAGCGCATCCGCCTGAAGGTCCGCGGCGTGCGGGCCAACCCGGCGGCCGCACTGTGCACCGCGTTCACCGCGACGTTCATCGACAACCGGGCCGGCACGGGAACCGTCCAGATCGAGTGCCCGATGATCGCCCTCAGCGGCGGCGCCCGGCCGACGAACACGACGCGCCCGACGGATTCGCCCTCGGCGACGCCCGAAGTCCAAGATACGCCGGTGCCGACGGAACGCCCGACCGTCGCCCCGACGGAGCCTCCGACGGACACGCCCAGAAGCGGCGTCTACCTGCCGGTGTCCTTCCACACGTGGCCGGTGCGCTAGTTCGACGTCCGCTCGATGCCGCGGCCATCGCCCACGCGCTGCGCGGCGCCCGGCTCGGGACACACGTCGTTGCCTGCCCGTCCGTCGCCTCGACGATGGATGCCGCGGCGGCCCTCGCCGCGGCCGGGACGCCTGCCGGCGCTGTCGTGCTGGCCGACGTCCAGACGGCCGGCCGCGGGCGGCACGGGCGCGCCTGGCTTGCCCCGCCCGGCACGGCCCTGATGCTCTCGATCGTCCTGCGACCGGACATCCCGCCCGAACGGCTCCCGCAAGCCCTCATGGCCGTCGCCCTCGGCGCCCTCGAAGCGATCGCCGGCCGTCTTCCGGCCGACGCACCGCTCGGCCTCAAGTGGCCGAACGACATCGTCGTCGGCGACCGGAAGATCGCCGGGCTCCTGGCGGAAACGGCGTGGCGGGGCAGCGATCGCCCGGTCATGATCGTGGGCCTCGGCCTCAACGTTTCCCAAGCGCCCGCGGCGTTGCCTGACGGTGCGGTGAGCCTGCAGCTGGCAGGTGCGCGCGATCTCGACCGCACCGACCTCGCCATCGACGTCCTCCGCGCCGCCGACCGCCTGTACGCGGACGTGCTCGCCGGCATCGACCTCGTGCCGCGCTGGTCGGCGCGCCTCTCGACGCTGGGGCGCGGCGTCACGGTGCGCGACGCGGTGAGCGGGGCGGTGGTGGCCGAGGGGCAAGCGACGGGGGTGGGGGCGGATGGGGCGTTGGAGGTGACGGGGGCGGACGGGAGCGTGGTCGTGGTGCGGGCGGGGCACGTGACGTTGGCGGGGGACTCGTAGCCCGTCACATCTCGATTTGCGGACGACGAACCACCGGCAGCTGAAGCTGGCCGGCTGGTGGCCTTCGGCCATGGCGCCCGCCTTCGCGGGCGCTTCGGACTTCTGGGTGCCCGCGAAGGCGGGCACCATGGCGGCCCGCCAGGGACGCCTGCAGCCGGCCAGCTTCAGCTGCCGGTGGATTGCGACTCGCCGTCATCCGC
>JADYYS010000007.1 GCA_020853525.1 Ardenticatenales bacterium
CTTCTGGGTGCCCGCGAAGGCGGGCACCATGGCGGCCCGCCAGGGACGCCTGCAGCCGGCCAGCTTCAGCTGCCGGTGGATTGCGACTCGCCGTCATCCGCAGATCGTCACGTGACGGTCTACTAGGTCGGCGCGCAGCCGCATCACCCCCCCCTCCGTCCCCGGACTCGCGAACGACGAGATGCCGGCGCGCACGGCCGGGGCGGCGCCGGGCGGCCGCTGGGCGAGCATGACGGCCGATGGTTCGACCGCGACGACGGGGCGGTCGGTGGGCTCGTAGGAGCCGGTGCCGGCGCCGACGTTGAGAACCGAGCGCGCCCCGTTTCTTCCAGAAACGCCGGCCGTTGCCGAAAGAAGCGCGCTCCGTTTCTTCCAGAAGCACGGTCCACTTCTTGAAGAAACGGCGCGCGATTCTTCCAGCAAGTGCCAGCAGCGCCTACGGGCTGTCGTCGTCCGCCCCGTCGTTCCCCCCCGCCCCCTCAATCGTCGTGGTGCACCAGATCCTTGCTCCGCTCGGCGATCACAAGCTCGGCCGCGCCATGCGGCATCCGGGCGTAGTGGGCGAACGCGGCGGTGAAGTAGCCGCGGCCCTGCGTCATGGACCGAAGGTCCGTCGCGTAGCGCTGGATCTCGGCGAGCGGCACCTGGGCGTTGACGACGGCCTTGTTGCCGATCTGCTCCGTGCCCTGGACCATGCCGCGGCGCGTGTTCATGTCGGACAGGATGTCGCCCATCTGGGCGGACGGGACGATGACCGAGACGTCGAACACGGGCTCGAGCAGGACGGGGCCGGCGTCGCGGACGGCGGCCTTGAAGGCCTCTCGGCCGGCGATCTGGAAGGCGATGTCCTTCGAGTCGACCGGGTGCTCCTTGCCGTCGAAGACGATCGCCTTCACGTCGACGACCGGGCAGGCGGCGATGACGCCGAGCGGGAGCACCTGGCGGATGCCCTTCTCGATGGACGGGATGAACGAGTGCGAGATCGACCCGCCGACGATCTGACTGGCGTAGCTGAAGCCGGCGCCCTGCTCGGCGGGCTCGACGCGCAGGTGGACCTCGGCGAACTGACCGGCGCCGCCCGTCTGCTTCTTGTGGCGGTACTGCGCGGAGGCGGTGCGCGTGATCGTCTCCATGTAGGGCACCTTGGGGACGGTCGTCGTCACCTTGACGCCGAACTTGTCCTTCAGCTGCCGCACCGCGACGTCGATGTGGGCCTCCCCCATCCCCGAGAGCGTCAGCTCGTGCGTGTGCGCGTTCACCTCGGTGCGATAGGTGGGGTCCTCCTCGACCAGCCGCTGGAGCGACGGGCCGATCTTGCCGCCGTCGGCTTGCGACTCGGGGTGGAGCGCCACGGCGTACAACGGCTGCGGCAGCGAAATGGCGCGCAGCGTGACCGCGCCGTCCTTGTCCGTCAGCGTATCGAACGTGTGCGTGTGGTGCAGCTTGGCCACCGCCCCGACATCGCCCGCCACCAGCCGCCCGACGGTCATCTGCTCCTTGCCGCGCACGACGTACAGCGGCCCGATCCGCTCCTCCTCGCCCTGGTTCGCGTTCCAGAGCTTGGAATCCGCCGTCAGCGTGCCCGAAACCACCCGCAGGTACTGCAGCTTGCCGACGTACGGGTCGGCCATCGTCTTGAACACCCGCACCGCCAGCGGCCCCGATCCGTCGGCCACCAGCTCGACCGGCTTGCCGGCGCGCTCGGCCGCCACGGGGCGCGCGTCGACGGGCGAGGGCGCGGCGGTGATGATCTGATGCAGCAACGCATGGATGCCGATCCCGCTGTCCGCCGCCGCGAAGTACACCGGCACGTACTTGCCCGCCTTGGCGCCCTCCTGCAGTCCGTGGCGGATCTCGTCCGGCGTCAGGGCCTCGCCGTCCAGGAACTTCATGATCAGCGCATCGTCCCCCTCGGCCGCCGCCTCGACGAGCTGCTCGCGCAGGTCGTCCGCCTCGGCGAGAACATCGGGCGGCGCGTCGCCGGCCTTGCCCTCGGCGCCCATGCTGGCCGTCTTGCTGATCAGCCGGTAGACGCCGTTGAACGTCGCCGACTGACCGATCGGCACCTGGAGCGGCACGAACCGCGCGTCGGGGAAGCTCTCCCGAAGCTGGCCGAGGACGGTCTTCCAGTTCGCGTTGTCGCGGTCCATCTTGTTCAGGACGACCGCCTTCGCCAGCCCGAGCTCGTCCGCCATCTGCCACGCCAGCTCCGTGCCGACCTCGACGCCGGCGACGGCATCGACGACGAGCAGCGCCGTCTCGGCGGCCGTGAGCGCGCTCTTCACGTTGCCGACGAGGTCGGCGTAACCGGGCGTGTCGAGGAAGTTCAGCTTGTGGCCCTCGTACTCGACCGGGATGACGCTCGACGAGATCGAGATCCCGCGGCGATGCTCCTCGGCGTCGAAGTCCGACACCGTGTTGCCCTCTTCGGGCCTGCCCATCCGGGTCGTGACCTTCGTCAGGTACAAAAACGCCTCGGTGAGTTGCGTCTTGCCCGCGCCGCTGTGCCCCACCAAGGCGATGTTGCGAATCTTGTCCGCGCTGTACTCTTTCATACGGGACCGCTGACCTCCTGGCAGGTACGTCGGGGGTTCCGTCCGTCATGCGCCGATCGCGACGCGCGCGGACCGGGCGAACGGTACGCGGCGCGGACGGGAGTTGAACGACGGGCGCAAGTATAGAACGGGTGCGATAGGCGCGCGAACGCCCGTTTGCCGGCGCGGCACCGTCCGATTCAGGGGGTGTCGGCGGTCCCCGCCGCCGGCGGCGACGCCGCCAGGCGGTCGCGCACCGTCGCCGCCGCCAGCTCGACGATCGGCGGCGCGCCCGTGCCGAGGGCGCCGACGAACACGACAGCGCCCGTCATCCGAAACGACAGCGCCTCGACGCCCGGCCCGCGCCAGCGCCTGACGTCGTCCGCTCCCTCCAGCGCCCACGCCTCGCTCGTCAGGCCGAACGCGCTCGACAGCGACGCGACGGCGCCGCTGCGCACGAGCGACTCCGCATCGGCCGCGTCGTCGTACAGCACGGTCACCTGGAAGACCTCGGCTGAGCCGTCCGCCGATCGAAAGGCCGCCACGTGCCGGTCATCCGGCGCAGCCACGCCCGGCAGCGCCCTGGCCGCCGAGAAGACGCGCCCGAAGTCGACCGGACCGGCGCTGGGCACCCAGCGGCCCGTCGCGGTGAGGTCCGCGGCGGTCAGCGCGTACACCCCGGCGCGGGCGCCGTACCGCCCCTCGCCGCCGCCGGACGACAGCGCGATGACGAGCGCCAAGAGGCCGATGCCGCCCACGAGCACGTACGGCCAGCGGCGCGGGCGGTCGCGGGTGAGGCCGGTGAGCGGCATGCTGTTCATCGACGCCGATTATATCGTGCCGGCGCACCGTACAATGGGCGCATGCCCCGCTGCATCGTCGTCGACGCCGTCCATCCCGACCCCGCCGCCATCGCCGCCGCCGCGCGGATCCTGCGCGCCGGCGGCCTCGTCGCGTTTCCGACCGAAACCGTGTACGGCCTTGGTGCGAACGCGCTGGATGCCGACGCCGTCGGGCGGATCTTCGTCGCCAAGGGCCGTCCCGCCGACGATCCGCTCATCGTCCACGTCCTCGACGCCGCGGGCGCCGGCGATCGCACCCTGGCGGCTGCATGGCCGCCCATCGCGGCGCGCCTGACCGACGCATTCTGGCCGGGCCCGCTCACCGTCGTCGTGCCCCGCGGCCCCGCCATCCCGCCGATCGTCACCGCCTGCCTGCCCATGGTCGCCCTGCGCGCCCCGGCCCACCCCGTCGCGCGCGCCCTGCTGGCCGCAGCCGGCGTGCCGATCGCCGCGCCGAGCGCAAACCCGTTCGGCCGCACGAGCCCGACGACGGCCGCCCATGTGATCGCCGGCCTCGGCGACCGCGTCGACCTCGTCCTGGACGGCGGACCGTGCGCGATCGGCGTCGAGTCGACCGTCGTCGACTGCACGACCGACCCGATCCGCGTGCTCCGCCCGGGCGGCATCCCGCTCGAGGCGATCCGCGCCATCGCGCCCGACGCCATCGCAGCCGAGGCCATTGTTCCCGAGGCCATTGTTCCCGACGCCGCCCTGCCTGCCGCCGACGCCGCCGCCTCGCCGTCCCCGGGCACGCAGCCGCGCCACTACGCGCCGCGTGCCCGCCTCGTCCTCGTGACCGGCAACGACGGCGACATCGTCGCGACGATCCGCGCCGCCGCCGTCCGGCTGGCCGCCGCCGGCAAGCGCGTCGGCCTGCTCGTCGCGGCGGGCGACGAAGTGCCTGTGGACGCCGAGCGAATCGTCGCGGTGTGCCTCGCCCCGCTCGACAACCCGTCGCTGGCCGCCCACCGGCTATTCGCCGCGCTCCACGCCCTAGACGCGCAGGATGTCGACGTGATCCTGGCCCGCGACTGGCCCGCCCGCGACCTCGGCCTCGCACTGCAAGACCGGTTGCGGCGGGCGGCGCAAGGTGGAACCGTCCTCGCCGACGGCACCGCGGCGCCCGTCATGGCACGCTCCTAACCTGACCTGGACTGCGCCATTCCCGACCGCAAAAGGCTTGTTGACCGCCTCCGACGATCCCAAGCCGTTCCGATGCGGGGGGTCCAGGGGGGCACTGCGCCCCCTGGCCGAGGGTGCAGGGGGGCCGGCGCCCCCCTGCGAAATGCACGAACCCAGCGGCCGCGCCGAGCCGTACCCCAAACGGCGGCCCAGCACCTACCTACGGCTGCTGCAGCTGCTGCCGCGGCACCCCCGCGTCCTGCGGCCGCTCCCCCGGCGTCACCTGGACGCGCACGCGCTCGCCGTCCCGGAGCACCGTCAGCTCGAGCGTCTGACCCGGCGAAGCCTCCGTCGCCACGTACGTCAGGAGATCGTCGAAGTCCGACAGCGGTTCGCCCTCCACCGCGATGACGAGATCCCCTCCGCCTTCCGCCTGTGCCGCGCGCAGCGACAGGTCCACGTTGCACGGCACGTCGCCCTCCAACGCCCCGTCCGACGGACCGCCGCAGATCGTCTGGAGGATGTAGGCGCCCTTCGTGTCCTCCGGATAGCGGTTCGCGGCCACGACATCGTCCGTCACCCCGCGGCCCTGCACGCCGAGGAACGGCCAGCGATAGCGCCCGTCCTTGATCAACGCCGGCGCCACGCGCGCCACGATCGACGCCGGGATCGCGAAGCCGACGCCCGCGTTCACCGGCGCCGTCTCGGACGCCGGCCGGATCTGGGCGTTCACGCCGATCACCTCGCCGCGCATGTTCAGCAGCGGCCCGCCCGAGTTGCCCGGGTTGATCGGCGCGTCCGTCTGGATCGCCTGCGGGATCCCGTACCGCGATGCGCTGGACGTGTCCGGGATCAGTCGGCCCAACGCGCTGATGATCCCCGCCGTCATCGTGTTCGCCAGCCCGAACGGGTTGCCGATCGCCACGACGCTCTCGCCGACCCGCAGCGTGTCGAAATCCCGCAGGAGCGGCAGGCTCCGGACGTTGTCCGGCACGTCGTCGACCTCGATCACCGCGAGGTCGCTGTAGGCATCGCCGCCCACCACGCGGCCCGTCCGCGTCGTCCCGTCGAAGAACACGACGCCGACCGTCTCGGACTGGCCGGCCACGTGGAAGTTCGTGACCACGTGCCGCTCGTCGATCAGGAAGCCCGAACCCTCCCCGGCCGCCTGGTCCGCCTGGAACTGCGCCGCCATGCCGATCTGGATGCTCACCACGCCGGGGTTCGCCGCCTCGAACAGCGCCGGCAGGTCGCTGCGGTCGCCCAGCCCGGACTGCGTCGCCGGCAGCGGCAGCGCCCGGAGCGCCGGCGGCGCCTCCTTGGTCGCGATCGCGTCATCGAGGCGGCGTGACTCCGCCGCCGACAACGCCCGGGATCCCCGGTCGGCGTTCCGAGCGGGCCGCTCGACGTCGCCCCGCGCCGCCTGGCCCGACGCACGTGACTGCGCCCTGCCCGGCACGTCGGCCCGCGCCTCCGTCGTCGCGTCGTCGGCCGTAAGGTCGTCGCGCAGCGCCGGGGCTACACGCGCCGTTCCGCCGCGGACCAGCCGCCCCGCGGCCAGGTCGGGATTGCGCAACACGAGCGCCCCGCCCACGAACACGGCGAAGCCGACGATGGCCAACGCCAGCGCGCCGCAGCCGTACATCAGGACTTTCTCTGCTCGACTCATGTTCGACCTTCCTTGATCGTTATTCGTCACATCCCGGCCGCCGATCGGGTATATAGTCCGTCGTCCGAACGGGCTCGATTATAGGCTGCGGAAGGTGAGCGGACCGTGAGCGTTGATCCGTCCGGGAACGAATCCAACCGCCGCGGATGGCCGTTCGCCGCGCTCCGGATCGGCCGCTGGGCGGCGATCGGACTGGCCGTTGCCGCTGCCTGGCAGCTGGCGCGGCTGCCGCGCACCGTCGACAGCTTCGCCCTGCGCCTGCTCGCGGTCTCCGGCGGGATGGTCGTGTACGCGTGGTTCCGTGAGCCGACGTCACTGGCGGTCGTCGGACGGCCGCTCCTGCTGCCCGGCGATCACTCGGCCTCCGTGCAGCGAGCCGCGCTCCGCAAGGAAATCGAGCGCGCCGCGAACGAGCCGCCGTTGACGCTCTATCGCCTGATCGCCGCCCTTCTCCTGGCCGCCGTCGCGATCGCGCTCCTGGCCTGGACGTAAGTCACCCGCGCCCGACCGGCCCTGCCTGAGCCTGTCCACCCCCTGCCTGATCGGAGTCCCGACGATGCCCAAGCTCGCCCTCGCTGCCGCGACGCTCGCCGTCCTCCTCCTCCTCCTGGCCCCCGCTGCCTGCCGCCGCACCCCGACGCCCCCCGCCACCGAGCCGGCGCCGACCTCGAGCGCCGGCGGCTCGTCGCCCGGCGGCGGCAAGCTCCTTTCCCCGGAGCCCACCCCCGGCGTCCGCCTCCGCCTCGGCGATGCCGACCCCGCCGCCGCGGGCGGCGACGTCGACGCCGGTCCGCCCGTTCTCGCCGGCGAGCCGCTCGACGCCGCCACCGTCGCCCGCCACCTCGACCGCCTCCCCCCCCTCGGCGCCGACGCCGCCTCCACGACGACGTTTGCCGTACGCGCCGGCCCGCAGCCGCCGGCGATCCCGGGCGACACGATCCCCGTCGCCTTCCCTTCGCAATCCGACACCGCCGGCCCTCCGCCCGACGCCGCATCGTCCACCGCCCCGCTGGCCGTCCAGCGCGTCCAGCCCGAAGGCGACGTCCCCATCGCCTCCCAGGTGGCCGTGACGTTCAACCGCCCGTTCGTCGACTTGACCGGCAACCGGGACTTGGACACCGTCGCGTCGCCCGTCCAGCTCAGCCCGCAGCCCAAGGGCAAGTGGCGCTGGGTCGGCACGCAGACCGTCCTCTTCGAGCCCGAGGGCGGCCACATGCCGATGGCCACGGCGTACACCGCCGTGATCGAGGCCGGGACGAAGGCGAGCGACGGGGCGTCGCTCGCGGCCGGCAGGACGTGGACGTTCACGACCCCGCCGCCGAAGGTCGTCTCGGTCTCGCCGTTCCCGTCGGATGCGACGTCCAGTCCCGAGGAGCGCAACGCGCCGATCGAGCGGCAGCCGGTGTTCGTCCTCGTGTTCGACCAGGCCGTCGACCCCGCGCTCGTGGCGCCGAAGCTCGCGCTCAAGGCCGCGGGGCGCGCCGCCGGGCTGCGCCTGGCGACCGCCGACGAGGTCGAGGCCGACGAGACCGCCCGCACGGCCGGCGCCCAGGCGACGGCCGGCCGCTGGGTGGCCGTTCGGCCGACCGACGAGCTCCCGCTCGGCGCCGCGATCGATCTCGAGGTCGCCGCCGGCGTGCCGGCCGTCGAAGGGCCGCTGACGAGCACGACCGCCACGGCCTATCACTTCTGGGTCTACGACGCCCTCGCCGCCACGCGCCTGTGGTGTGACGGCCAGCGCGGCAACGGCGACCCCGTGAAGGGCGGCCGCGGCACGACGGAGGGCTGCGAGCCCTTCGGCGGCTGGCAGATCGGCTTCAACAACCCGCTCGACCAGGCCGCGTTCGACCCGTCGACGGTGACCGTCGAACCCACCGTCCCCGGCCTCGTCGTCCAGTCCTGGGGCGACACGATCAGCCTGCGCGGCGTCACGAAGGGCCGGACGTCCTACACCGTCCGCGTTCCCGCCGGCCTGAAGGACACGTTCGGCCAGTCGCTGGCCGGCGAAGTCGTCGCAACGTTCAAGACCGGCACGGCGGCACCGGCACTCGCCGGCCCGGGCGACCGGATCGTCACGCTCGACCCGGCCGGCCCGAAGGATCTCGTCGTGGCGGCGCTGAACCAGGACAAGCTCGGCGTGGCGCTCTACAAGGTCCGGCCGGATCAGCTCGTCGCCTTCAACGCGATGCACGACAGCGGCGTGCCCGACGTTGCGCGGCGGGTCCGCGACGCCTTCGGCGCGCCCGTCGTCGATCGGACCCTCGACCTCAAGGCCGAGCCGGACACGATCGCCGATGTGTCGATCGATCTGACGAAGGCGCTCGACGGCGGGCTCGGGCACGTCGTGGCGGTCGTCTCGCCGGCCGCGTCGCTCATGGACAAGCTGCGGCCCGACGAGGACTGGCGGAACCGCCCGATCGTCCGCTGGGTCCAGGTCACCGAGCTGGCGGTCGATGCCTTCCGCGACGGCGAGAAGGAGCTGGTGTGGGTGACGCGGCTGGCCGACGGCAAGCCCGTCGCCGGCGCCGCCGTCCGCCACGCCCTCGTCGGCGACGGCACGACCGGCGCCGACGGCCTGGCGCGCCTGCCCCTCCCCCCCAACGCGAACATCGCCGCCCGTGAGGACGTTTCCCAGCCCATCCTGGCCACGCATGGCGCGGACACCGCCTTTATGATGGACGGCGGCTCGTGGTACCGCCGCCCGAACGCCGGCGCCGAGCTGCGCTTCTTCACGTTCGATGACCGCGGCCTGTACCGCCCCGGCGAGACCGTCCACGTGAAGGGCTACGTCCGCCGCATCGGCCTCGGGCTCGGCGGCGATGTCGAGGCCCTGGGCGAAGGCGGACCGACGTCCGTCAGCTGGGTGCTGACGAGCATGTGGGGCGGCAACGAGCTGGCCAAGGGCAGCTGGACGGTGAACGCCGCCGGCGCGTTCGACGGCGCGATCCCGCTGGCGGTCGACGCGCCCGTCGGCGACGCGCAGCTGCAGCTCGAGGCCCGCAGCGGCGAGGTGACGGGCAACGCCGGCCTCTCGTTCGGCATCGCCGAGTTCCGCCGCCCCGAGTTCCGTGTCGCCGTCGCCGCCGAAGCCGCCGTCCACACCGTCGGCGACACGAGCGTCGTCGCCGCCACGGCCGACTACTACAGCGGCGGCCACCTGCCCGGCGCGTCCGTCACGTGGCACGCCGTCGCGAGCCGTACCTCATACAGCCCGCCCGGTTGGGACGGCTTCACGTTCGGCGAGTGGACGCCGTGGTGGTGGGGCGGCGGGCACGGGGGCGGATATGGCGGCGGCGACGTCATGATGCGATCAGACGGACCATGGAACCCGGCGCCGACGACCGACCTGACCTGGACCGGCCGGACGGACGAATCCGGCCGGCACCGCCTGGCCGTCGACGTCGAGAGCGTCGTGCCCGTCGCGCCGGCGAGCGTCGCCCTCGAGGCGACGGTGCAGGACGTGAACCGGCAGACCGTCACGGGCAGGATGTCGCTCCTCGTTCACCCATCCGCCGACTACGTCGGCCTCAAGGGATCGGGCTACGTCGTCGAACCGAACAAGCCGTGGTCCGTGGACGTGATCGTCACGGACATCGACGGCGCCGCCGTCGCCGGCCGTGCCGCGAGCGTGAAGGCGCTGCGCGTGACGTCCGTCCAACGCGCCGGCAGGGTCGTCGAGGAGACGGCCGAGGTCGGGTCGTGCGACGTCGTCTCGGCCGCCGAGCCCGTGCCGTGCGCCCTGACGTTCGACGCCGGCGGCACGTACCGGATCGTCGCCGAGGTCACGGACGACCGCGGCCGCCTGAACCGCACGACCCTTACCCTCTGGGTCAGCGGCGCCGACCACTACCCCGACCTCTCGGGCCGCCAGCAGGGTGTGGCCGAGGAGACCGTCGAGCTGATCCCCGACAAGGCCGAGTACGAAGGCGGCGCGCGCGCGACGATCCTCGTCAACGCTCCCTTTGCCCCCGCCGAGGCGCTGATCACCGTCCGCCGCAGCGGCATCGTCTCCAGCGAGCGCCGCACGCTGGAGACGGCGTCGACGACGATCGAGGTGCCGATCGGGGAGGGGGACGTGCCGAACGTGACCGTCGCCGTCGACCTCGTCGGCGCCACCTCGCGCACCGCGCCCGGCGAAGCAGCCGCCTCGGCAGGGCCGGACGACGCGGACGCCGACCAGCCCACCCGCCCGGCCTATGCTTCCGGCGCGATCGACCTGCGCGTTTCGACGCGCATGCGAACGCTGAACGTCGCCGTCGCACCCGCCTCGGCCCAGGCCCGCCCCGGCAGCGCCGTCAGCGTCACCGTCGCGGTGACGGATGCGTCCGGTGCGGGCGTGCCGGACGCCGAGGTCACGCTCGTCGTCGTCGACGAGGCCGTGCTGGCGCTCACGCAGCACGAGATCGGCGATCCCGTGGCGGCGTTCTACGGCGCGCGGGACGCGGGGGTCACGGTCCAGAAGGGCCGCGGCTACGTCGTGCTGGCGACGGCCGATCAGATCGAGGCGGCCAGCCGGGACGAGGGCGTTCTGTACGAGTCGGCCGGGGCAGATGGCGCCGTGTACAACTCGATCGAGTCGGCCGATGCCGACATGTCGGCGGCGACGATGCGGATGGCCGCGCCGATGGCCGACGACGGCCGCGGCGGGGGCGGGCCCGGCGGCGAGCCGCCCGTCGTCGAGCGGATGAACCTCGATGCCTTGGCCGCCTTCGTCCCCTCGGCCAAGACCAGCCCCGACGGCCGCGTGTCCGTCGACGTCCGGCTGCCGGACAGCGTGACGCGCTACCGAATCTGGGCGGTCGTCACCGATGGCGGGCAGCGGTTCGGGAAGGGGGAGTCGAACGTCACGGCCCAGCTGCCGCTCGTCGTCCGGCCGTCCGCGCCGCGCTTCCTGAACTTCGGCGACGTGTTCGAGCTGCCGATCGTCGTCCAGAACCCGGGCAACACGGGCCGGACGGTCGATGTTGTCGTCCGCGGCGCCAACCTGGACTTCACCGGGCCGGCGGGCGTCCGCGTCGACGTGCCCGCGGGCGACCGCGTGGAGGTGCGGTTCCCGGCGAAGGCGGTCATGGCGGGGACGGCGGTCTTCCAGGCCGCGGCGCTGGCCGTCGACGACGTGGCGGTGGCCGACGCGCAGCGGATCACGCTCCCCGTCTGGACGCCGACGACGGCCGAGGCGTTTGCGACGTACGGGACGATCGACGGCGGGGCAGAGGGCGGGGCGGCGGCGCAGACCGTCGCGCGGCCGTCGGGGGCGATCCCGACGTACGGCGGCCTGTCGGTGACGGCGTCGTCGACGGCGCTCGGCAACCTGACGGACGCGGTGCTCTATCTGAACACGTACCCGTACGACTGCACCGAGCAGATCAGCTCACGCCTGCTCGCCAACGTCGCGCTGATCGATGTCCTGGATGCCTTCCATGCGCCGGGACTGCCGTCGCGTGCGGAGGCCGAGGTGCGGATCGAGGCCGACATCGCCGAGCTGATCCAGCGGCAGCGCGGTGACGGCGCGTTCGGCTACTGGTCGTCGTCCGACGACCGGACCGAGGTCTGGGGCAGCATCCATGCGATCCACGCCCTCGTCCGCGCCCGCGCCAAGGGCTACGCCGTCGACGCCGATGCGGTGAAGCGGGCGCTCGACTTCCTGCGCGACATCCGCAGCCACTTCGACGCGCGCCCGTTCCCGTGGAGCGAGGCGGCCAAACAGGCGGCCGAGGCGCACGCGCTCAGCGTCCGCGCCGTGGCCGGCCAAGTCGACGGGACGCGTGCGGCCGCGCTGTTCGGCGAGGCGGGCGAGGACGCGCCGGTGGACGTCATGGGCTGGCTGCTCGGCGTCATCGCCGCCGACGAGGCGACGAAGGGCGGCGAGGCGCAGGCCGAGATCGTCCGCCGCCTGATGAACCGCGTCGACGAGACGGCGGCAGGGGCGCAGTTCACGGTGGGCTATGACGAAGAGGGCGCGAACCTGATCCTGGCCAGCGACCGCCGCGCGGATGCAATCGTCCTGGACGCGCTGATGACGGCGCAGCCCGACAGCGACCTCATCCTGAAGGTCGCCCGCGGCCTGCTGGACAGCCGCAGTCGGGGGCGATGGGGCAACACGCAGGACAACGCGTTCGTGCTGCTGGCCCTCGACCGCTACTTCCGGACGTACGAGGCCGACGAGCCGAACTTCACCGCCCGCGTCTGGCTGGGCGATGCCTTTGCCGGCGAGGCGCACTTCCAGGGCCGCTCGGCCGACCGCCAGCAGATCGACGTCCCGCTGGCCCAAGTCCCCGAGGCGCAGACGCGTCTGACCGTCGGCAAGGACGGCCCCGGCCGCCTCTACTACCGCCTCGGCCTGCAGTACGCCCCCGACCCGCACGTCGACTGTGTCGGCTTAGGCAGTGCCGGCGCCGACTGCCCGGCGCTCGCCCCGCCGCCGGACAGCCGGGGCTTCACGGTGGAGCGGACGTACGAGGCCGTCGACGATCCCGGCGATGTCCGGCGGACGGCCGACGGCGGCTGGACCGTCAAGGCCGGCGCCCGCGTCCGCATCCGCCTGACGCTCGTCGCGCCGGCGCGGCGCTACCAGGTCGCCCTCATCGACCCCCTCCCGGCCGGCTTCGAGGCCGAGAACCCGGATCTGGCGACGTCGGCATCGCCGCCGCCGGACACGGGCGACGGCGACGGCGTGATCCCGTTCGACGCGCCGTGGCGGTGGTGGGGCTGGTGGTGGTACGACCACTCCGGCTTCCGCGACGACCGGGCCGAGGTCTTTGCGTCGTGGTTGGAAGGCGGCGTCTACCGCTACACGTACATCGCCCGCGCGACGACGCCGGGAACGTTCATCGCCCCGCCGCCGAAGGCGGAGGAGATGTACCACCCGGAGGTGTTCGGGCGCGGGGCGCCGGAGCGGGTGCGGGTGGTGGGGCGGTAGGGGCCCTACCCCTCCCCCCGCCACCCCGCCGGGAACCCCTGCCGTGCCAGCCGGCTCAGCGGGATCGACAGCGCCTCGAGGCGGTCGGGGCCGAAGGCGTCGGCGAGGTCGTCGTCCGCGTAGACCTGGCGGGCGGCCTCGAACCAGCGCAGGCCGTCGCGGCGCTCGTAGTGCCAGTACTCGATGGCGGCCCAGTCCGTCCGCCAGTCGAGCGCCGGGCGGCCGAGGGCGGCGATCCGGCGCCAGCCCTTTGCGGCGGCGAGAGCGGTGAAGTCGACCCAGTAGCCGTCCGGGACGGCGTTCCCGCGCACGCCGCCGTCGGCCTCGTGGGTCTCGTCGCCGCCGCCCGCCGAGAACGCCCAGCCGGGGACGGTGAGCGGCGTGCCGACGGAGCCGTCCTGCGCGTCCGCGCGGAGGTACATCCGCCACTGCGGGCCGCCGCCGCCGTTGTCCTCGCGCACGAGGACCATGTCCCGCCGGCCCCCCGGCCCGCGGAGCTCCATCTGCGTGTCGAACGCGCGACCGGTCTTGTGCCAGCTGAAGTAGGCCGAGGCAGAGCTGAAGAAGCCGACCGGCCGCCACATGTCCGACAGCGTGCCGAGGAAGTCGGCGCCCGTGGCGGCGCGTACCTCGGTGCGCAGCGCGGCGAAGTCATCGAAGAGCGCGGCGTTGATCCGCGGGCCGGAGACGCGGACGTCCGGCAGGTCGGCCAGGCCGGGGCGCCCGGCGGCGATCGGGGCGGCATCTGCGGCGGCGCCGCGGGCGGTTGTCGCGCCGGCGGAAAGCGATCCCGACGGCCCTGACCGCGGGTCGCCTGCCCTCGCGGACGGATCGAGCGCCGGAAGCCCGGTGTCGGCCGACAGCGGCGACCACGCGACGGCAGCGGCGCCGGCGGACAGGAGCACCGGATCGCCGGGCAGTTGGGCGATGTCGTCGCGGCCGAAGCGGACGCGGTTGCGGAACATCACGCTGCGCCCGCCGCGGTCGGCCGTGACGACGGCAACGGCCTGCCCCCCGGCCGCCCACCCGAATCCCGCGGCCTGCGGCGCGAGCGTCGACGGCAGCTGCGCCGACGCCGTCCCGTCGACGCCCACCGCCTGCACGTCCAGCCGCAGCGCCCCGTGCCGGCCGGCCAGATAGGCGAGCGAGCCGCCGTCGGGCGACCACGATGGGGAGCGCAGGTCATCGGGCAGCCGGGCGGGGCGGCGCCACGTTGCGCCCCGACGCGCCGTGTCGGCGGCTGAGTCGGCGGACGTGTCGGCGGCCCCCGCAGCCAATGCATCGCCTGTCTCGTCGGGCGCCGGGTCCACGAGGACGCGCCGTTCCCCGCCGGTCGCCGGCACGGCCTCGATGCGGTACGACCCGTCGTGCCACGCCGCAAACGCGATCGTCGCGCCGTCGGGCGACCAGGCGGGCTCGATGGCGGGGGCGTCGCCTTGGGTGAGGCGGAGCGGGGATTGGGGCGGTGACGCGGCACCGGCCGGGCCGGCGATTGGAACGTCGAGGCGGTAGATGTCGAGGTTCCCGTCGCGGTAGGACGCGAAGGCCAGCGCCGTCCCGTCCGGCGACCACGCCGGGTCCGCGTCGTAGGCCGGATCGTCCGTCAGCCGGTCGAGCCGTCCGCCTGCAAGGGGCACGGTGAAAACGTCCCAACGCCCATCGCGGCGGGCGGCGAAGGCCAACCGGTCGCCGTCGGCCGCGGACGTGATCCGGCCGATCGCCTCGAACCCGTCGGCGACGACCCGCGGCGGGCCGCCGTCCGGCCCGAGCGCCCCGTCGCTGTCGAACAGGGCGATGGCCGGGCCCGCCGGGCCGGCGACGACGGCGGCGACGGCGCTGCCGTCCCACGGGGGCGGGGCGGTCGGCGAGGCGAGGATGCGTGCCTCGTCCAACGGCCGACCGTCGCTGTCGGCCGGGCCGCCGGGCGCATCGCCGACGCGTTCGGCGCGAAGCCACGCCAGGGCGGCGGCGGCGGCGATGGCGGCGAGCGCGACGGCGCGAAAGGTGCGAGGCCGGTCGGAGGGCATCATGACGGACAACGATAGTCGTTGTCGATGAGCGGCGCATGAACGAGGATTGGACGGCGACTCCGGTGCGCGGTCACTGCAGGACCTGCGGACAACCACCTCTGTCGGAGTTCCGAATCGTGTCCAATGACCGAGTACTCGTTCTGACCGAGTACTCGTGGCCCGTCACATCTCGATTTGCGGACGACGAACCACCGGCAGCTGAAGCTGGCCGGCTGGTGGCCTTCGGCCATTGCGCCCGCCTTCGCGGGCGCTTCGGACTTCTGGGTGCCCGCGAAGGCGGGCAC
>JADYYS010000008.1 GCA_020853525.1 Ardenticatenales bacterium
CTTCTGGGTGCCCGCGAAGGCGGGCACCATGGCGGCCCGCCAGGGACGCCTGCAGCCGGCCAGCTTCAGCTGCCGGTGGATTGCGACTCGCCGTCATCCGCAGATCGTCACGTGACGGTCTACTAGGGCGTGTTTGCAGACCCAGTCCCGGCAGCTAAAGCTGGCCGGCTAGAGGCGCCCCTAGCGGGTCGCCATGGTGCCCGCCTTCGCGGGCACCCCGAGGTTTGAAGCGCCCGCGCAGGCGGGCGCAATGGCCGAAGGCCATCAGCCGGCCGGCTTCAGCCGCCGGTCTTTTCCGTGGCCACCCTTTGCAAACACGCCTTAGCCCGCCATCACCCCGCCCACCGCTGCCAACGCCAGCTGGAACGCCCCCATCGCCCCGGCCGCGAACGCCGCGGCGTAGCCGAGCCGCGCCAGCTCGACGCGCGGTGCGGCACGGGTCAGGGCCACGACGAGCGCCAGCCCGATCGCCAGGTCGAAGCTGCCGGCCACGAGCCGCGGTGTGATGCCGGTCGGGGGCAGCGGTACTCCGGCGACGACGAACGCGATGCCGGCAGCGGCGAGCCAGCCGACGACGGACGGCGGAGCACCTTCCGCCGCGCCCGCGGTCCGCTGGCCGACGACCGCCGCTGCCAGCAGCCCGGTGCCGGTGAGCACGAGGAGCAGGGACAGCGGGCCGACCGTCGGGACGAGGATGCGCGATGCGGGCCAGAGCACGACGAGCGCCCACATCGACAGGTTCCAGGCCGACGGCTTGGTCGACACCGGCAGCAAGCGGCGCATGACCAGGACCGCCGCCAACGTCCAGACGGCAGCGAACCAGGCATCGAGCGACGCCGTTCCGGACAGCGCGGAACGCCACGGCACGAGGCGTGCGAGCGCCGTCCCAAGCGCGACGGCCGACAGCACCGCCAGGACGGGCAGGAAAGGACGCACGGCGCGGCTGAACGACAGCATCCGTGCAGCGAAGGCGGTCTCGGCCGGCGCACCGTCGAGCGTCGTCGCGGCTGCCAGATGCATCCCGGCGACGGCGGCCGCGGCGAACAGCCATGCCATGAGGAACAGTTGATGCAGCCGCAGCGTCGGCCCGCCGGCGGGTGTCGGGCCGGGTTCGACGTGCACGTTGAACCCGGCGTCGGGGTAGATCGTGCAGTCCATCGCGTAGTCGCCGACGACCGCGAACTGGCGCGCCCAGCGCTGGCCGGGTGCCAGGACGAACGGTCCGAAGGCATGGTCCTGGACATCGTGGTTGACGACGATCAGCCGGTTGCCGACGGTGGTGCCGACGCGCTGCGGCAGCACGTCGGCCACGGACTCGCCGCGCGCGACGCGCTCGGCGGTGCCCGGAGGGATCGTGTACACGTCGTCGCGGGTCGCGCGGCGCACCGGATCGAGGCGCGCCGCGGCGGCGATGGCCACGGCTCCGACCACGGCGAATGCCAGCGCCCCGCGGACGGCGCGCGCGCGGCGGGGCGCGTCGTCGATCTTCGCGGCGGTGTCGGACATCGTGGCGGGCGTCCGCTGTGCCTCCGTGGGCGTCATCGAGCCTTGGCCGCACGGTGATCACTGACCAGGACGTTGACGTCGGCGGCCAGTTCGGCCGGATCGAATGGCGCCAGGTAGGACGAGCGCAGCCGGCCCTCGGGGTCGATGAGGAACACGACGCCCGAGTGCGCGACCGTGTAGGCCGGCGAGCCGGGCTCGAAGCCGCCGGGCACTCCGGCGTTGTGACCGAGGGCCGATGAGCCCGCGGCGCGGTCGTCGTCGCCGGCCGCCGCGTCACCGCTGTGGTCGTCGTCCGGGAGATCCGCAGCCCCACCGTGACCGTCGCCCGCCGCCTCGTCGTGTCCGGCGATCTGTGCCGCCCGGGTCGCGACGTCCGGCGGGAGATCGCGCGTGTACGTCGTCCCAAAGGCGTCGGCGATCGCCGGCAGGCCGTCGCCCGCTTCGAGGCCGACGAATGACGGGTCGAACCCGGCCATGTAGCGGCCGAGAACATCGGGCGTATCGCGCTCCGGGTCGACGGTGATCATCGCCACGTCGAGCGCGTTCGACCCGTCGCCGAGGGCGGCCTTGGCCGCGGCGAGGAGAGCCAGCGTCTGGGGGCAGACGTCCGGGCACGTGGTGTAGCCGAAGAACAGGGCCACGACCTTGCCGCGACGCTCGGCCAGGTCCCACGGCGCGCCGGCGGTGTCCCAGGCGCGGACGTCGGGGGCCGGCAAGGCGGGCGAGAGCACGAAGCCGTGCAGTTCGGCGGCCGCGGCATCCGCGGGGACATCGTCGCGCACGCCGTCCGGCACATCGGTGCCCTCCGCGGTCACGTTCGGCCGGACGGACAGGTGCGCCGGCGTCGTGATCACCTGCCGTGCGATCAGGGCGCCGGCCGCCAGGAGCGCCGCGAGGGCCGCGGGGGCCAACCACCGGGAGCCGTGCGTAGCGCGTCGTTCGGGGGGTGTCATGGGGTCATCGTCCTGGTCGCTAGTTGCCGGAATGCACGCTGGCCGCCGTGCGGGACGGCGGCCAGTGTACAGGAGGTTTATGATGACGGGCCGTACATGAATCGCCCATGCGCCCCTATGCGGCGCTCGTCAAGCCTGCCGGCTTCCGCGTGCACGAGCACGTCGGGGGATGCGCGACATACTCGGCCTTCGACGGGTACATGTGCTTGTACATGGCGATGACCATCGGGATGAACACGACCGTGTTGTAGAAGAGGTGGAGCTCGACGCGGAACTGGTGGGGCTTGTCGCCCAGCTGGAACAGCACCCACTGGAGAATGCTCGTCGGAACCGCCGAGCCGAACAGGTTCTGGTGCAGGGCGTACTGTGCCTGAAGCAGCAAGTGCTCGATGTGGTGCCAGAACTGGATCGCGAGTGAAATGGTCCACCACGTGCGCGACGAACCCTTGAAGCCCGGCCGCAGCAGGAACAGACCGATCAGCATGACGATCGCGTAGCCGTAATGGAGCGTCTCGCTCTTGGCGAGCCACGGGAAGAACTGCCCGAGGAACCCGCGCGACGCCGGACGCGGCCACCCGAGGACGAACACCTGGACGGCCTGGGTAAGGTGCTCGGCCCAGTGCGCGAGCACGATGAACAGGTAGACCTGCAGCGCGCGCTCGTGCCACACGTTGTTCAAGCGGTCCATCATGTTCGCCCAGCCCGAGACGCGGGGCGCGGACAGCGTGGAAGTGGTCATGGTTCGGGTCGACTCCTCGTTCCTGGAATGATCCCGATTATCCTGCGGCGTCCGGATCGCCGCAATCCGGTTCGCGCGCCAACGGCATGGGGTGTTTCCGTCAGCCCGGCGCCGGTTCGATCCGCGGTGCCTGTTCCGTCTGCGGCGACCCGCCACGTTTCGCCGCAGGCGGCGCCTGACAGGTCGGGCAGACGTGCGTGCTCCGCCCGCCGACGACCAGGCGCTCGACCGGCGTGCCGCAGGCGGGGCAGGGCTCGCCGGTTCGCCGAAATACGAGCAGCGTGCCCTGCATCTCGCCGCGATTGCCGGTCAGGTCTCGGTAGCCGCCGGTCGAGAAGCTCGTTCCGCGCAGCTCGACGCCGCGCGCCAATACGGTGCGGATCGCGCCGTGCAGCCGCCGGATGTCGTCGTCCGTCAGGCCGTCGGCCGTGGCCAGCGGGTGGAGGCGGGCGGTGAACAGCGCCTCGTCGGCGTAGATGTTCCCGAGGCCGGCCACGAAGTGCTGGTCGAGCAGGAGCGGCTTGAGGCGGCCGCGGCGCCCGCGCAGGCGCGCGGCGAATGCGGCCAACGTGAAAGCGTCGTCCAGCGGCTCAGGGCCGAGGGCTCCGGTGACGGCCGCCGGATCGGCCACCACGTAGAGGCGGCCGAACTTGCGCGGGTCGTGGAAGCGCAGCTCGTCGCCCCGGTCGAGCGCGAAGACGGTGTGGGCGTGCGGGTTGCGCGGGTGGGCGGCGGGGACGAGCTCGAGCCGGCCGCTCATCTTGAGATGGAGGATCAGCCAGTCGTCCGACAACTGGAGGCAGAGGTACTTGCCGCGCCGGCCCACGGCAAGGATCGTCTGGCCGGCGAGGCGCGCGTCGACCGCCTCCGGCGTGTTGCGGGGCGCCTGACGCGGCCAGCCGACGCGGGCGCCGACGAAGCGGCGGCCGGGCAGGACGGCGGCCAGGTCGCGGGCGTAGGTCTCGACCTCGGGAAGCTCGGGCATGGGCCGATTGTACCTTCCGCGCGCCCATCCCCTCGCGGGGGCCGCTCGAACGCGTCGCCCGACGCACCGCCGCCTGCCGACGGTGTTGCGGCACAGGGGGTTGACGGCGCGCGTTCACCGCGCTATGCTGGTTACCGTTGCATTAAGAAGTCCGTCCCCCCGCCGATGCCTCACGCATTCCGTGCTGCGCCGGTGGCCGACGTTTCTGGAGGACCACATGCCCATCCGCCGCCGCGGAGGCGTTTGGCCGGCCGTTGCCCTGCTGCTTGCGGCCGGATGCGCCGCGGCCGGTTGCCAGGGCGACGACAAAGGCGCTTCGTTGTCCCAGCTGAAGCGCGACCTCGAGCCGATGACGACTGTGCTCGGCGGCGCCTCGATCTTCAACCTGCCGCCGATCCCGATCGAGGTCGACAACGATGGCCGGATCGCGCGGATCGGCGGGTTCAAGAGCGCGCAGGTCGACGAGCTCTGGGAGCGGATCACGGGCAACCCGCTCGTCGGGCGGGTGCGGTTCTTCAGCGACGACGAGGACGGCGAGAGCTACACCCGCTGGTTCGCCCGCGCCGGCATCCGTCAGCTGACGGTGGCGTCGCGCCGCGACGGGCTGTACGTCCTCGTGAACGGCCGCCCGCTGCCGTACATCGCCTGGAGCCCGCGCGAGCTCGACAACGTGCTCGACCTCATCGACCGCATGGCCGTCGACGACGACGGCGATCCGCTCCTGTCCGCCGAGCAGCGCGACATGCTGGCCGACCTGGCGCCCCTCCTGCAGTCCGTGCCGCTCCAGCTGGACTTCAACTTCCCGCCCGCCAAGGGCGCGCCGCGCGCGCCCAAGCCCCCGTCGCCGGATGCGGACGCGTTCATCATCTCGCTGACCGACGCCGAGCGCGAGACCCTGCCGAGCCAGACGATCGACATCGACCTCGACTACGAGCGCCGCAGCGCCGACCGGAGCTGGGTGCCGAGCTGGCTCGGCTTCAGCACGGACGATCTGCGCACGCTGCTGGCGCCGGCCGATGTTCGATCGCCGCTCCTGCGCTTGCGGCGCGACCTGCAGGCGCGTCTGCAGCGCGCATCCGTCGACGATGCCGAGCTGCAGCTCACGAACTCCGGCCTTTACCTCATCGTGGATGGCCGTGCCTTGCCGCACGTCGGCTGGAACGAGGAAACGCTGGCCAACCTGGTCGGCGTCCTGAACCAGCTCTACCCCGCCGGCGAGCCCCGCACGCGCGACAACGCCTGGGTCGACGTGCTCCGCGCCACGGCGCCGCTCTACAACGACGTCTCGCTCGGCTTCCGTGTCCACTTCCCGGACAGCGAACGCGTCCGCGCCGCCGCGGCCACCGCCACCGCCGGCGTCGACCCCACCGCCACGCCGACCCGCACCCGCCGCCCGCGGCCGTCCGCGACGCCGCGGGCGGCGACCAGCGACGCGACGGGCGGGCGTGGGCAAGGGGCATCGGCGACGACCCTTCCGCGCCGGATCGACGTGGACGCGACGTTGACCGCGGCGCCCGCACCTCGGGCGGTGGCGACGAGGACGCGCCGGCCGTAGATCACCTCGCTCCGTGATCCCGCGCCCCGGAAGCATGATCGTCGGATCCCGTCCATCCACCGCGTAGGGGCGATGCGAACGCATCGCCCGATCCCCGTCGCAACACCATGCCCATCATGCCCGTTGCGCCCCTACGGCGCCGGCGGCTCCATCGACCGCACGCGCGTCGCCAAGATCATCCGCCACGTCAGGAAGCGGCATGGGTCCGGCGCCAGGTCGACCCCACCGTTCAGGCGGACGTAGTCGTTCACGAACAGGTCGAGCGTCAGGCCGGGCGCTGCCGGGGCGACGACGGCCTCGACGACGTTGTTCAGCGCGCCTTCCGGGAACCGCAGGAGGACGTGCGTTGCCGGGACGCAGGCGGTACGACCTTCGGGTTGCAGGGCGGCGAGCCAGCCGAGGGCGATGTTGTCCACCGGCTCGGGCGCCAGCGGATCCCAGTTCCGGTTCACATAGGGCGCGTAGATCGGGCGCGGTGTCGGTTCCGGGGGCACGACGATCGGGGTCGTATCCTGGCGGGTCAGGGCGGCCGTGGCGGGGGGATGGGGCGGAGCGGCGGTCAGCAGCGTCAGGGCGGCGAGGCCGAGCGCGGACGCCAGGGCGGCAGGCAAGCGCATGACGGTCTCCAGGGCGCGTACTCTGTCCCTGCAGAGTCTATACGGATCGCTGCCTCCGTCGGAGATCCGAGGCGGATCCCGCGACAGAGGGCATGGGCGACGGGGTGAGCCGGACGGCGCCCATTCTAGGCGCCTCGATCGGCGGGTACAACGGTCGAACCGGCCGCGGCGCTATGCTAGAATCGCCGGTCGTGCGGATTGTGGTGGATGCGATGGGCGGTGACCACGGCGCGGCCAGCAGCGTGGCCGGCGCCGTTCTCGCCGCGCGCGCCGGCACCGGCATCGTTCTCGTGGGCCGGGAGGCGGAGGTCGTGCGCGAGCTCGATCGGCACGACGTGCGCGGGCTGCCGATCGATGTCGTGAACGCGGACGCCGTCATCGGGATGGACGAGAAGGCGCCGGCGGAGGCCGTCCGCTCCCGGCGGGACAACTCGATGTCCGTCGGCGTCCAGCTGGTGCGGCACGGTTCGGCCGATGCGTTCGTCACGGCCGGCAACACCGGTGCGGCGATGACCGCGGCCACGTTCGGGCTCGGCCGGGTGAAGGGCGTCCTGCGGCCGGCGCTGGCGATGGTCTTCCCGGCGATCGACGGCCCGGTGGCACTCCTCGACGTCGGCGCGAACCCCGAGGTTCGGCCGGAGCATCTCCTCCAGTTCGCGATGATGGGCGCCGCATACGCCGAGCGCGTCCTCGGCATCGAGCGGCCGCGTGTCGGCTTGATCTCGATCGGCGAGGAGCGCGGAAAAGGGACGACGCTGGTCCAGGCGGCGTTGCCGCTGCTCGAGGCCGCGCCGCTGCACTTCATCGGCAACATCGAGGGCCACGACGTGCCGCAGAGCCGGGTGGACGTGGCCGTCACGGACGGCTTCACGGGCAACGTCATGCTCAAGCTGTCCGAGGGCATCGCCGGCTTGGTGACGGCCACGCTCAAGCGCGAGGCCAAGGCGGACTTCCTGAGCGCGCTCGGCGGGTTCCTCATGCGTCCGGCCCTCGGCCGGATCCGCCGCGGCTGGGACTACCGCGGCCACGGCGGCGCGATGCTGCTCGGGGTGCGCGGCGCCGTCGTCATCGGCCACGGGCGATCGGATGCGATGGCCGTGGCAAGCGCCGTGGCCGTCGCCCGGCGCGGCGTCGAACACCACCTCGTCGACGCGATCGCCGAAGGGATCGCGCGCGTCGAGGCGGCGGTCGAGGCGGAGGCTGCCGTCGGGCACGCGTCCGAGATCGCGTTTGCGTCCCGTGGCGCGTAGAGGCGCGCCCGCGCCGCACGGCGGGGCCATGATCTTCACCGCGACGGACTATGCCCGCAAGCGGCGCAGCCTCGCCGTGCGCGTCGCGGTGCTCGGTTTCGGGCTCCTGTTGGGCGGGCTCTTCCTGAACAGTCCGCGCACGCAGCCGATCGCCCTGTTCTGTCTCGTGGCCGGCACGTTGGCGTCCTGGTTCGGCATCGCGCTGATGGATCGCTGGGTGGCGGTCCCGCGCGCCGAGGTGGCGCTCGCGGCGGCGCTGTCGGACGCCGGCCCGCTCTTCACGCTCTACAACTGGGCGCTCCCGGCGGCGGAGCACGTGCTCGTGGCGCCGTGGGGTCTTGCCGTGGTGCACGTCTTCAACACCGAAGGTCCGATCGACATCGACGGCGCCCGGTGGCACGACCGCCGCCCTCTCTGGCGCCGCTTCCTGGCCTTCGGCCGCCGGGCGGTCCGCAACCCAAGCCCGCTCATCGACGCCGACATCGCCGCCGTGCGCGCCGCCCTTGCCGACGCCGACGAGACGCTGGCCGCGGTGCCGATCGCGCCCGTCATCGTCTTCACCCGCCCCGGCCTCGTCCTGACCACCGACGCGCCGTCCCCGATGGCCGTCCGCGACGTCGAACTACGCGGCTGGCTGCGGGACGAGGGGCGGCGGCACAGCGCGCTGGCGCCGGGGGAGGCGCGACGGTTGAAGGGGGTTGTAGCGCGGCTGGCAGAGGGGCGCCTGGGGGGAGCGGCGCCGGCCGAGTAGGGCGTGCGGGCGTCGACGAGATGAGCTCGACACGATCCCGGTGCGTGTAGGGGCACGGCATGCCGTGCCCTCGACGGGACGGCGCGATGCGGGCGGCCTGCGGCCCTCACCCCCCGACCCCCTCCCGAACCCCACCGCACCTTCGGTGCGGCGGGGACCCCGTCGGACCGTCTGGGGGAGGGGGAGGATTACGGGTTGGTGGGAGGAAGCAGTAGGGCGCGATGGGCGGGCCAAGCGCGAAGGTTAACGGTTGCGCGGCGGTTGTGCGGCGGCTTGAGGGGCTTCCATCGACGTCGAGATCTCGTATGCTGGACGCACGCTCGCAGCCGTGGTCGACGGGCGGCGCCAGTCATAGGGGGTGGAGTGCGATGAAACACTTGAACGAATCCGCGAGTCACTTTTGCATGCGCGTTATGATTGCCGTGACGATAGATTTGGGCTTGCTTGGCGGGCGACTGGCATCGGCAATGTGGATCACGCGCGGGACTTCGCGGACTTTCAGGGGAATGGAATGCCGAACGGCTGGGCGAATGCCGTTCGGCTTCGAGCGGCGGCGGCCTTGCCAATTCATCCGATCGACGGGCACGCGTACAGTGCTTCCGGAGTTGCGCGGGCAATGATGCCCTGTGTCAGCAATTTGGCGACGATTCGGAGGGACGGGGAGCTGCCCAGGAGCAGCAACCCGTCCCTTCTTCTTGTTTAGGCGTCGCGAGAAGGAGCGCGGGGGCTTGAAGCACGGTGAATGGACGGGCGAAGCACAGTGAAACGAGCGGCGATGCACAGTGAATCGGGCCGCGGAGCACAGTGAATGCGGTGGCGATGCACCGTGATTCGGCGGACATGTCACACGGCCGTTAATTGCTAGCCGTTACTCTTGAACGAAGTAGTCCGAGTCAATGCGTTTCACGGCGTATAGTGCCACATGACTCACGCCGACTCCATGGTCAATCATATGACCAGCAAGATCTTCTCCATCCATGAGGATCAGCTTGCTTTCGATCGCAGCAGCGAAGTCGAGTGCATCTTTTGTAAAGGTTGATGTTGTGATGAATATCCCTTTTCGTGCCAGTTGTCCCTGCGACGCGCCGAGTCTGTTCGCCTGTACGGTTTGGCCCCCACTTGGGAGAAGCTGTGCGCGTTCGTCATCCGATAGGTGGAACTCACCGTCCCCCATCCGCTCCTCAGATCGAACGAGAGAATCGAATTGCGCAACACGGTGCGGCTGGTCGGACTCGCCTCATGCTACCACCGCCTCCATCCCCCGCACCGGCCCGTGCCCCGGATACACGCGCCTCGCGCCATGATCCCGCAACCGCCGCCAGCTGGCCGCGACGACGGCCGCATCTTCCACGCCGACCATCTGCGGATGCGTGAGGTCCCCCGTGAACGCCGCGCCGTCGTCGAGCACGACCGACACGCTGTCGTCCGAGTGCCCAGGCGTGGGCACGATCTCGCCGGCTAGGCCGATGCGCGCGAGCACGGCGCGGCTCTCGGCGAACGAGATCGTCACGTTGTCGTGAAGGGCGATGTCGACGTAGCGGTCGACCGGCTTCGTCCACCGCTTCATCCACGGGATCCAAGGTGCCTGCGGCTCGAGGACGAGGAGCGGCACGCCGGCGTCCTTCAGCTCCTGCGCCAGCCCGGCGTGGTCGATGTGGTAGTGCGTCGCGACGCCGTAACGGAGCTCGCTGAGCGGGATTCCCATGCGGGTCAGGTTCGCGCGCATCGTGCCCATCGAGCCCGGCCAGCCGAGGTCGACGAGGAGTCGCGACGGGCCGGCGCCGATCACCCAGAAGTTCGTCGAGCGGTAGCCGACGTTGACGATCGGGACGGGGGGCAGTGGCGTCGCGGTGCCGACGTCACCCCGCTGTTTCACGAGCCGACCGCGCCGCCCGCCGGACCGCCCGCCTCACTGTCCAAGTGCGGTCCTGCGGCCGCGTCGTCCAACCGGAACCGCACGATGCGGCGGATCAGGTCGAGCGGCAACGGCTGGTCGTACGGAAACCGCAGCGTCGCCTTTCCGGCGCCGTAGGCGGCCACGTCCGCATCGAACTCCGCGACGCCCACCGGCGCGGGGTAGAGTCCGATGTGCTTCTTGTACGCGGCGTAGTAGACGAAGTACTTGCCGTTCGCGGCGAACGCCGGCATCTGGTAGCTGATGCCTTCGATCGCCTCCGGCGCGGCTGAACGGATGACGGCGCGCACTGCGGACAGCACCTGTTGAATGCCGTCCGGGAACGTCGCGATGTATGCATCCACGGCGCTGGAATCGTCTCGCTTCGCCTGCATGCGATCGCCTCCTGTCGGCCGTTCGGGTTAGTGGACGTTCGGGCGACGCCCCTGGGCGCTGGGACACACGATCACTCGCCCGCGTACGCCCGCTCGAGCTCGGCGATGTCGAGCTTCTTCATCTTCAGCATCGCCTCCATCGCCCGCTTTGCGCCGGCGGAGGTGTGGTCGAGGAACATGCGGTTGATCGTCGTCGGGACGACCTGCCACGAGACGCCGTACTTATCCTTGAGCCAGCCGCACGCCTGCGCCGACTCGTCTCCGCCGCCAGCAAGCTTCATCCAGTAGTGGTCCACCTCGTCCTGCGTCTCGCAGTTCACCTGGAGCGACAGCGCCTCGTTGAACGTGAACGCCGGCCCGCCGTTCAGCGCGGTGAAAGGCTGCCCGTCCAGCTCGAACTCCACGGTCATTACGGACCCTGCCGGCTTGCCGTGGACCTCGAAGCCCGCCTCTCCGTAGCGGGCGATCTGCACGATCCGGGCGTTCTTGAAGATGCCGACGTAGAAGTTGGCGGCTTCCTCGGCTTGGTGGTCGAACCAGAGGCAGGGCGTGAAACGGTGGGTGATGGACATGGGGGGTCTCCTCTACCTATCGGGTATGCCGGGACGCGAATACATGTCGGCAATCTTTGTACATGTCGGCAGTCGTTGTCGACAGTGGCCATTGTCGACAAGGCAGCCGACAGATCACAGTGATTCGGAAGACGAACCGCTGTGATTCGGGCCACGATCCACCGCAATGGCACGATCCACCGCAATCTGTCGCGCAATTCCCTTCAGCATCCCGCCGAACACCAGCTGATGCAGCGGGAACAGCGCGTACCAATACGCGCGTCCGAAGAGCCCGACCGGATCGAACACCGCCGTCTGTCGGATCGTCGACGACGAGCCGTCGCCCCCGTCAGCCGTGACCTCGAACTCGAGCCACGCCCGCCCGGGCACCTTCATCTCGGCGATGAGACGTAGCCGGCGGTCCGGCTCGAGCGCTTCTACGCGCCAGAAGTCGACGGTGTCGCCGACGCGGAGGGCCGTGGGCGACGGCCGGCCACGTCGCAGGCCGACGCCGCCGGCCAGCAGGTCGAGAAAGCCGCGCAGGCGCCACAGCCCGTTCCACGCGTACCAGCCCGTGTCGCCGCCGATGCGTTGAATGGGTGCGAAGGCGACGGCGGGCGGTGCGGCGACGGTCAACGTGCGCGAGTCCACCAACCGCGATCCGAACTGCACGCCGCCCCACGTCGGTACCGCGCCGGAGGACGACAGGGCGTCGGACCAGCGCGTCGCGTACTGCAGGTCTTCGCTGGCGAGGGCGCGGCGGACGGCCTCGTCGATCCCCATCGGGCGTACGGGAAACGTCGTGAGCGCCGCGTCGTCGCGTACCACGGTGGAGTGGATGATGCTCTCGATCAGCTTGCGCCCGATGCGCGCGTACAGCGGTGTGACGAGGCCGAGCCACAGGCTGGACAGGTAGGGCGTCAGGACCGGCACCGAGATCATTCGCAGCCGCATCCCGCGCTGCCGCGCGTACGCCCGCATGATGTCGGCATAGGACACCTGGTCGGCCCCGCCGATCTCGTACACCCGGCACTGCGCAACCGGGAGCTGAAGCGCCGCAACCAGGTACGCCAGCACGTCGTCGACGGCGATGGGCTGCGCCGGCACGTTCACCCACGTGGGGGTGATCATGAACGGCAGCCGCTCCACCAGCGACCGGATCATCTCGAACGACAAGCTGCCGGGACCGACGACGATCGACGCGCGAAACTCGACGACCGGCACGCCCGACCGGCGCAAGATCTCGCCGACCTCGTGCCGGCTGCGCAGATGCGGCGAGAGCGCATCCTCGCTGCGGCCGAGGCCCCCGAGATAGATGATGCGTCCGACCCCCGCCGCTTTCGCCGCGTCACCGAAGTTCTTCGCCGCCTGCCGGTCGGCCTCTTCGAACGAGCCCGTCGATCCCATCGAGTGGACGAGGTAGTAGGCCGCCTCGATCCCGCGCAACGCGGTGTCGAGGCTGTCGCGATCGAGAATGTCGCCCGCGACGACCTCGGTGGGCGGATGGGTCTTCGGTGTGAGGATCTCGGGGCGCCGGGCCAGGCAACGGACGCGGTACCCCTGCCGCTCCAACAACGGAAGCAGGCGGCCGCCGACGTAGCCGGTTGCACCGGTGAGAAGGAGGCGGGGCGTGCTCAGACTTCCTCACCGGCGATGCGCCGATAGACCACCGCGCCGAGCACAGCCCCGGCGATCGGCGCGAGCCAGAAGAGCCAAAGCTGGCCGACCGCCCAGTCGCCCACGAAGAGCGCCACGCCCGTGCTGCGCGCCGGGTTCACCGACGTGTTCGTCACCGGAATGCTGACCAGGTGGATCAGCGTGAGGGCGAGGCCGATCGCGATCGGCGCGAAGCCGGCCGACGCACGCTTGTCCGTGGCGCCGAGGATCACGAGCAGGAAGAACATCGTCATGACGACCTCGGTGACGAGCGCCGCCACGAGGGAGTAGCCGCCGGGGGAGTGCGCCCCGTAGCCGTTCGAGGCGAAGCCGTTGGCCACGTCGAAGCCGGGCGCCCCGCTGGCGATGACGAAGAGCACGCCGCCCGCCGCCACGGCGCCGAGCACCTGGGCCGCGATGTACGGTGCGAGATTGGCCGCCGGAAAGCGACCGCCGGCCCAGAGGCCGATCGAGACGGCGGGGTTCAGGTGGCAGCCGGAGATGTGCCCGATGGCGAACGCCATCGTCAGCACGGTCAGACCGAAGGCCAGCGACACGCCGAGCAGCCCGATGCCCACATCCGGGAACGCAGCCGCCAGGACGGCGCTGCCGCAGCCGCCGAGGACGAGCCAGAACGTGCCGAGGAACTCCGCGCTGTACGCCTTCATCGGTACCCTCTCGTGTGCATGGCCGGATGGCGACCTGCATGGTAGGGCGATCGGCGATACCGTCAACCGCGACGGCCCGCCGTGCGCTCCGCTCCTCGCCATCGCCCCGTCAGAACGGCAGCCCGCACAGCGACCCGCCGGCCCCGACACCGCCCATGAACTGCAGCGGCACCGGCGTCACGAGCACGAAGAACAACAACAGCGTCCCGATCCCGAGCACACGCCGGAATCGCCCGACGTCCGTGATGTCGTCGAGGGCCGGCGGGTGCTGGAGGCCCATGAACAGGATGAGGACGAGCATGATCAGGTAGCTCGACGAGATCGTGACGGCCACCAGGACCGCCGCGCCGTACATCGCCCAGGCCACGTAGCGGTGGGCGCGGCCGAAGACGGCGTAGTTGATGTGACCGCCGTCCAACTGGGAGACCGGCAGCAGGTTGATCGCCGTCACCAGCAGGCCCCACCAGCCGGCCATGAGGAGAGGGTTCATCTCGATGTCCATCCCAGCCGGTCGCGTGCCGATGACGAGCCACGCCAGGCCGCGGAAGAGGAGCGGCTCGTTGAACACGACGCCGCTCGTCTCGGGCGTGACGATCGGCAGGAACGTGGCCTGCGCCAAGCCCGCGATCAGCACCGGGACGGCCACCGCCAGCCCCGCCAGCGGCCCGGCGATGCCGACATCGAACAGGGACTTGCGGGAGGTGAACGGCGAGTCGATCCGGATCACCGCTCCGAGCGTGCCGGTGAACGGGTTCGGGAACGGAAGGAAGTAGGGCAGGCTGGTGTCCAGCTTGTAGCGCCTGGCGGCGAAGTAGTGGCCGAACTCGTGCACGCCGAGGATGCCGAGCAGGGCGAGCATGAACGGGAGGCCGGCGTGCCAGTTGGCGGCGAACATCGAGCCCGTCACGCCCTTGCTGGCCAAACTGCACGCCAGCCGGGCGGACAGGTCGGCGCCGGGTGCGACGGCCAGGCGGGTGAGGGCCGCGTCGTAGGCGGCGGCCGCCGGGCCGGACAGGTTCATCATCACCCCGGCGTACAGCACGGACAGGACGGTCAGCGCGAACAGCAGGACGTTGATCCGCACCCGCCGCCGGCCGCGCTTCGGCGGGGCCGGCTGGGCGATCAGGATGTCCCGGCCGCCCTCCCGCCGCAGGACCGGAATCCGATCGCGCGCCGCGAAGCGCTCCGCCACGGTGTCGAATACGAGCGCCGGGCTGCGCAGGAACTCGCCGGCGAACCGCACGGCCCGCCCGCCCGCCTGCACGCGGACGTCGTGGATGGCGAACACGTCGGCGATGTCGTCCTCGAGGGCCAGGATCGCGGGGTCGGACGGGATGAAGTCGGGGGTCACGCGGCGGCTTTCGGGCGCAGGGGAGGGTGTGCGGGGAAGTGTAGCATGGCGCCTGCGGCGGCATCCGGATCGCTGCGCCCCGATCGCTGCGCAATGTACAATATGCGATCTCTGCATCCCCGGGAGATCCGCATGACCTCATCTCATCCTCCAACCCACCGCGTCGTCGTCACCGGTCTCGGGGCGGTCACGCCCGTCGGCCTCGACGCGCCCGCCACGTGGGACGCGTTCGTCGCCGGACGCAGCGGCGTCGCGCCGATCACCCTGTTCGATGCCGCGGGCATGGGCTTCGAGGCCAAGGTTGCGGCCGAGGTGAAGGGCTTCGTGCCCGAGAACTACATGGACCGCAAGGTCGCACGGCGATCCGACCGCGTCATGCAGTTCGCGATCGCCGCGGCGCGCGAGGCGCTGGCCGACGCCGGCCTGCTCGACGGCGACGGGCGGATCGACGCGGCGGCGTACGACCCGAACCGCGCCGGGTGCTACATGGGCTCGGGCGTCGGCGGCGTCGGGACGCTGGTCGACGCGGAGAACGTTCGGCTCGAGAAGGGCCAGAACCGGATCAGCCCGCTGGCGGTGCCGATGATCCTGAACGACTCGACGCCGGGCGCGGTGTCCATCCAGCACGGCCTGAAGGGGCCGAACATGTCCATGGTCAGCGCCTGTGCCTCGGCCGCCAACGCGATCGGCGAGGCGCTCGAGCTCATCCGACGCGGCGCGGCGGACATGATGGTCGCCGGCGGCTCGGAAGCCGCGATCCTGCCGGTCGTCGTCGCCGGCTTCCAGAACATGGGCGCGCTTTCCAAGTGGGCGGGCGATCCGCCGCTTGCCAGCCGCCCCTTCGATGCCGCGCGCGACGGCTTCGTCATCGGCGAGGGCGCGGCCGTGCTGATCCTCGAGCGGCTGGACATCGCCCAAGCCCGCGGCGCACGGATCTACGCCGAGCTGGCCGGCTACGGCCTCTCCGCGGACGCCGGGCACATCACGGCCCCCAGCGAGGACGGCAACGGCCTGATCCGCGCCGTCACGATGGCGTTCGACTCCGCCGGTGTGACATCCGCCGACATCGACGTCGTCAGCGCGCACGGCACGAGCACGCCGATCAACGACAAGGTCGAGACCGTCGCGCTGAAGTCGCTGTTCGGCGAGCGGGCGTTTGCCGTTCCGGTGAGCGCCGTGAAGAGCATGATCGGTCACCTGCTGGGCGCCAGCGGGGCCGTGGCCGCGCTGGCCAGCTGCCGGACGATTCAGACGGGCATCGTCACACCGACGATCAACCTGCGCACGCCCGACCCGGCGTGCGACCTCGATTACGTGCCGAATGCGTCGCGCACGATCCCGGGCGGCGTGAACAGCGTGCTCCTGAACTCGGCCGGGTTCGGCGGCCACAATGCGGCGCTCGTGTTCCGGAAGGTATAGGCCGATCGGAGGCACTGCATGCGCTACGCGCACATCACCGGTTGGGGCGCCTACACGCCGCCCCGCATCGTCACGAACGAAGAGCTGAGCCATCTCGTCGAGACCTCGGACGAGTGGATCGTCGAGCGCACCGGCATCCGGACGCGGCACATCGCCGACGCCGAGGACCACACGAGCACGATGGCGATCAAGGCCGGGCGCGAGGCGCTCAAGGTGGCCAACCTGGATCCCGCCAAGCTCGATCTCGTCATCTGCGCCACGAGCACGCCCGACTACCTGATGCCGAACACGGCCAGCCTGGTCCAGGACGGCCTCGGCGCCTCGCACGCCGGTGCGTTCGACCTGAACGCGGCGTGTTCAGGCTTCGTGTACGGCCTGACCGTCGGCGCGGCGATGCTCAGGAGCGGCCTGTACAAGAACGTCCTCGTCATCGGCGCCGAGGCGATGAGCCGGGTGATGGACTGGACGGACCGCACGACATGCGTGCTGTTCGGCGATGGCGCGGGCGCCGTCGTCCTCGAGGCCAGCGACGAGCCGGGCGGCGTGATGAGCTGCCGGCTCGGCTCGGACGGCTCGAGCGCGGACGTCCTCAAGGTCGCGCTCGGCACGCGCGTGCCGTTGAACCCGCTGAACATGGTGAACGGCAACGGCCCGTACATGAAGATGTCGGGCAACGAGGTCTTCCGTTTCGCCACGAAGACGATGAACCAGGTGACCCGCCAGGTGGCGGCCGAGGCCGGCATCGCGGTGGACGACATCGACCTGATCATCCCGCACCAGGCGAACCAGCGGATCCTGGCCACCGCCGCCAAGCAGCTGAACTACCCGATCGACCGGATCTACTCCAACCTCGAGCGGGTCGGCAATACCTCGGCGGCCAGCATCCCGATCGCGATGATCGACGCGCTCAAGGAAGGCCGCCTGCATGCGGGCGACCACCTCCTGATGATCGGCTTCGGCGGTGGCCTGACGTGGGGCGCGTGCCTGGTCCAGTGGAGCTACAGCCCCGAGGACCGGCGCTGGTCGTCCTACAAGCGCACCCGCCAGGCGATGCGCATGGCGCTGGCCGGGCCGCGCCGGTGGGCGAGCCGGATCGAGCGGGGGCTGGACTTCTGGGAGCTGCGGCGGCGGCGGGCGGAGCGGAAGAGGACGAAGAAGTCCGGCGGCTGAAGCCGGCCGGCTGGAGGCGGCCTTGCCAGGCCGCCGTTGCGCCCGCCCTCGCGGGCGCCCGGACATCGGAGGTGCCTGCGAAGGCAGGCACCATGGCCACAGGCCCCCAGCCAGCCGGCTTCAGCCGCTGGCCGTTCGGCTGCCCCCATATGACTTTCGGCTGCCCCATATGACTGTTAAATAAGCCCCCCATGGTACAATTTCCCCCTTGACGCCGTCCCCTCCCGACGCCGCGTCGCACCCCCGGGGGTAGCATGGAAGGCGAGAGCACGAACGCCGCCGTCACGCTCGTCAACATCGACAAGGAGATGCGCGAGGCCTACCTGGATTACGCGATGAGCGTGATCACGAGCCGCGCGCTGCCCGATGTTCGCGACGGCCTCAAGCCCGTCCAGCGCCGGATTCTCTACACGATGTACGATGCCGGCCTCCGGCCGGACCGCGCCTACAAGAAGAGCGCCGCCACCGTCGGCGACGTGCTCGGCAAGTACCACCCGCACGGGGACTCGTCCGTCTACGACGCGATGGTCCGCATGGCCCAGGACTTCTCGATGCGCTACATGCTCATCGACGGCCAGGGCAACTTCGGCTCCGTCGACGGCGACCGGGCGGCGGCCTACCGCTACACCGAAGCGCGGCCGTCGCGGATGGCGTTGGAACTCCTCGCCGACATCGACGAGGACACCGTCGACTGGCGGCCCAACTACGACGACTCGCGCCAGGAGCCGACGGTGCTGCCGGCGCGCATCCCCAACCTGCTCATCAACGGCGCGTCCGGCATCGCCGTCGGCATGGCCACGAACATCCCGCCGCACAACCTCGGCGAAGTGTGCGATGCGCTCATGTACTGCATCGACCACTGGACGACGCTGGACGACGTGACGCCCGAGGACATCCGGCAGTTCATCCACGGCCCGGACTTCCCGACCGGCGGGCAGATCGTCGGCTTCGAGGGGATCGCCTCGGCGTACGGCACCGGGCGCGGGCGGGTGATCATGCGCGCCAAGAGCGAGTTCGAGGAGGTGCGCGGCGAGCGCATGGCGATCGTCGTCACCGAGATCCCGTTCCAGGTAAACAAGTCGACGCTCCTCGAGCGGATCGCCGAGCTCGCCCGCACGAAGCGGATCGACACGATCCACGACCTGCGCGACGAGTCCGACCGCGACGGGATGCGGATCGTCATCGAGCTCAAGAAGGGCGCCGACGCGCACTCGACGCTGAACCGGCTGCTGAAGTACAGCCAACTGCAGCAGACGTTCGGCATCAACACGCTGGCGCTCGTCGACGGCCAGCCGACGATGCTGCCGCTCAAGCGGATGCTGGTGCACTTCCTGGAGCACCGCCGCGAGGTCATCCGCCGCCGCAGCGAGCACGAGCTCGAGAAGGCGCGCCAACGCCAGCACATCCTGGAAGGCCTCCTGAAGGCGATCAGCGCCCTTGACGACGTGATCCGCACGATCCGCGCCGCCGACGACGTGGCGGATGCGCGCGACGCGCTGATGGCCCTCCTGTCGATCACCGAGGTGCAGGCGCAGGCGATCCTGGACATGCAGCTGCGCCGGCTGGCGGCACTCGAGCGCCTGAAGATCGAGAACGAGCACGCGGAGATCACCGCCCGCATCAACTTCCTGCTCGATCTCCTGGCGCACCCCGAGAAGGTTCTCGGCGTCATCCGCGACGACCTGCAGGACATCAAGTCCACCTATGGCGATCCGCGCCGGACCGAGATCGTCGCCGGCGCCGGCGAGTTCTCGGAGGATGACCTCATCGCCTCCGAGGACGTCCTCGTCACGCTGACGGACCGCGGCTACATCAAGCGCGTCCCGGCCGACACGTACCGCAGCCAGCGCCGCGGCGGCCGCGGGATCATCGGCGCGCGCACCCGCGATGAGGACGCGCTGCAGCACGTCTTCCTGGCGAACACGCGCGACCGTCTGCTGTTCTTCACGGACCGCGGCCGCGTCTACCAGCTCCGGGCGCACCACATCCCGGCCTCGAGCCGCGAGGCGGCCGGCACGCCGCTGATCAACCTGATCCAGATCCAGACCGGCGAGAAAGTCACGGTGGCCGTCGCCGCCCCGGAGTGGCAGTTCGAGCACGGCAACTTCCTGATCATGGCCACCCGCCGCGGCCGGATCAAGCGCACCGTCCTCTCCGAGTACGACGGTGTCCGCCCGAGCGGCCTGATCGCCGTGAACCTGGACGCCGACGACTCGCTCGACTGGGTGAAGATCACGACCGGCGAGGACGAGCTGATCTTCGTCACGCGCCTGGGCATGGCGCTGCGCTTCCACGAGCGCACCGTCCGCCCGATGGGTCGTGCGGCCGGCGGGGTGAACGCGATGCGCCTGAAGAAGGGCGACATCGTCACCGCCGTCGACCTCGTCAAGCCCGACGCCGACCTCTTCGTCATCACCACCAAGGGTTTCGGCAAGCGCTCGCCCCTGGCAGAGTACCGCCCTCTCGGCCGCTACAACCAGGGCATCCGGACGATCGACATCGGCCGCCTGGACGAGATCGGCGAGATCGTCGACGCCCGCGTCGTCGAGGACGGCACCGAGCTGACCGTCATCACGGACCGCGGGATCATCATCCGCACGTCGACGGACGAGATCAGCCGCATGGGCCGCCTGACCCGCGGCGTGCGCGTGATCCGCCTGGACAGCGGGCAGAAGGTGGCCGCGGTGGCATACATGCCGGGGCGGGCGGCGGTGGACGAGGACGCGGATGAGGAGGTCGACGGCGACGTCGATGGCGCGGTCGCCGCGGCGCCGAACAGCATCTCGCGGGACGAAACGAACACCGCCCCAGATGACGGCACCTCGGCCCCCACGTCCCCATCCGCGTAGGGGCGACGCGAACGCGTCGCCCGATCCAACGTCCGACCCCTCGCCGTCGTCCGCAACCCACAAACCCGCGATCCGCGCGTCACGGGCGACGCGATGGCATCACCCGATCCCGGTTCGCATGGCGGCCGGCCCACGGGCGACGCGTTCGCGTCGCCCCTACGCGTGGGGTGTGCAGGAGCCGTGGATCATGCATCTGGGGCGTTGGGTCGCCAGAGAAGCGGGTTGTTGGCGATGTATTGGCGGATGCGTTGGAGGTCGGGTTCGTTGCGGACGACGTGTTCGTAGTAATTCCGTTGCCAGACGGGTTGCCCAGGCGTGCCGCGCAACGCGTTGATTTGTTTGGCCGATACGGTCTTGAAGGCGCCGATCACGGCGCCCAGGGATCGCGGTGGAGGTCCGGGTCGGAAGATGTTGGAGTGCTCCTTGCCGCCCGGCGTGTGACCGGCGTTCAGCGCGATGATCCCGTGGAAGTGGTCCGGCATCACGACGTTGTCGTCGAGCCAAACGTACGGGAAGCGGTCAGCCAGCGCCCGCCAAGCCTCCTCGACAATCCGCCCGTTGGCGCTCAACACCACCCGCCCGTCCGCAACCTCGCCCAGCGCTTTCTCCCGCCCCCGCACGCACAGCGTCACGAAGTGCACTGCGGTAGATGCGTAGTCGAACGTGCGTAGCCGGATCGAGCGACGTAAGTGCGCGCGGCGCGACACTGGGATGCGAATCCGTCGGGGTGTAGGTCGGTGAGCGCAATTGCGCAGGCAATCCTACGGGTACCCCGTTCCGCCCCCGTCCCGCACCGTGCCGCCCGGCCCCGGATACGCGCCCTCGACCGGCGTCGCTCCGCCCTGCGGCCAGAGCCGGTAGCGGCCGGGGTGCCGCGTGCCCGGCGTCATCGCGCTGACGATGACGATGACTTGGCCGTCGGGATCGACGTCGTCGACTTCGATGGTTTGGCTGGCGGGCCAGGGTCCGGTGCCCGTGTCGAGTTGCATTCCGTCCCTCGTCGCCCCACGCTGGACGTACTGGACCGACCACCGCTGCGGCAGCGTCGGATCGACGCGCAGCCAGCCTTCGGCCATCCAGTCGCCGTCCGCCTCGGCGTCGTCGTGGAAGCCGAGGGCGTCGAGCGCGATGTCGTCGATCGCCCAGCCCTCGAGGCTGACGGCGTCGTCCGTGATGACCTCGAACGCGATGTCGACGCGCTGGCCGGCGAACGGGGTGAGATCCGCCGAGTCGTCGATCCAGCCGTAGGCTTCGCCGGTCATCCCGTCGCCGAGGCTGTTGCCGTTCGGGTTGTCGGTGCGGGTGTTCAGCGTCGGGACCGTGCGCCACGTGCGGCCGCCGTCCGTCGAAGCCATCAGGTAGGCGTAGTCCCAGCTGTCCTCGAGTGCGTACCAGCTGCGCCACGTGAGCACCGGCGCCGCGTCGGCGGCGACGTCGGTGAGGTCGAAGGTGCGCATCAAGCGGCTGTCCGCGCTGTCGGCGCTGTTCGACCACCAGAGGTGGCCGGGCGGCGCATCGGGCAGCAGCGGTACGGTCGGATCGCCTTCGAACGACAGCACGATGCGGCCATCCGCGCCGACGAGCGACGTGACGTCCCAGTAGTCGACGCCGTAGGGCTGGACGGTGGACGAGATGCCGTCTGAGGGCAATCCTTGAGGCTGCGACGTACCGATACCTGGAGTTGGGTAGTCAAACCGAACGTCGCCGACATCGCGGACCACGTTGACGATCGCCCAACAGGCGAATGCCGCATCGAACGACCGTGGCTGGCATCCGTGGGTTCTTTGAAAGTGGAAGTCGGCGCTGTCCGGATCATTGCCGGGTGCCACGCTCACTGCCGCGTTCGCCGCCGCCAACGCCTCATCCACCCCGTTCATCCCGTTCCCCTGCGCCTTGACCAGCTCCGTCAGGAATGCATCCCCGTACAGCCCCCGCAGCCAGTCGAAGAACAGGAAGCCCGCCGCGTAGTGCGGCCCGTTGTTGCCCCCCGTCGCCTCCCAGTTCGGAAGCGAGACGTCCGTGTCCGAGAGGTACGCCGCTCCGTTCTGCCGCCCATAACCCGCGACGTACGGCGCGACCTCGCTCAGCCCCTCGTTCACCCAGACGGGCTCGCCGAGGTCCTGGTGCCAGTGGATCATGTGCTGGAACTCGTGCGCCAGGAGCTGGAGGTAGTCGGGCGTGCCGGGGGCGTACGTCTGGAGGTTGACGTAGAAGATCTCACGCGCGTTCGACTTCTCGTCGACCGCGCGCGTCGCCTCGTCGGCCGAGGAGTAGAAGCCGGCGATGCCGGCGATCGGCTCGGTGTGGAGGATGTGGACCCGCGGGTCGTTGTCGACGCCCGGCGACCACTCGCTGCCGAAGACGGCGCGCACTTTGGGGTAGATCTCGGTGTCGAACGCGCGGGAACCGGATTCGAGCCCCGGCCGATCGACGGGCTGGCCCTCCTGCACCCACAGATAGGCGTGCGCGCCGATCACCTCGAGGCGGGCCTGGACGCGCAGGTGGCGGTTGTTCGGGATGTCGTGTACCCAGAACGGCTCGACGTCGCCCTCGGCGTAGACACGGGGCGTGCCGGCTGCGAGCTGCCTCGGCAGGGGGCCGTCCGCCGGGATGCGGCCCATGCGACGGGCGATCACGACCTGATCGCGCGCCGGCGGGTCGGATCGCAGCTGGGCGATCACGGCATCCACGGCAGATTGCGACGTCCGGTCCTCGTTGTCGGTGCCCATGGTGGATGTCACCGAGGTCGGTGTGGCGCCATTCGGGGGCAGCGGGTTGGCGTCTGAGCGCCACCGGTGCCAAAGCCCATACGCGGCCAGCACGATGAGCGTGGTCAGTCCGGCAACTACGGTCCACAGGACGAGGCGCCGTACGCTGCGCTCACGCGTGGTTGAGGACGGATCGTGCGCACTCGGCTCGATCATGGATGTCCGCGCTACGGTTGGATCAAAGCGTCGGCACCGCCCAGCGTCGCTTCGAACTCCAGCTCGGCCTCGCCGCGGAGCACGACAAGCGCCACGGCGTCCCCGGATGCGTGCGCCGCGATCGCCGCGGCCAGCTCGTCGCTCGTTTGCACCGGCGTGCCGTCGACGGCGACGATGACGTCGCCCTCCCGAATCCCGGCCTCCGCCGCCGCGGAGCCGGGCGTCACGGTCATCACGCGCGCCCCCGATGCGTAGTCGTCCACCGCCAGCGGCTCGGTGGCCACCTCGACGCCGAGGCGCGGTCGATCGCCCGCCATGCCGGCCTGCCGGCCGCCCTTGGAGCGGCCCGCGCCGTCCGCGTCGGTAGCGTCGGCAGCGTCCGCATCGTTCTCCGACGCGTCGGAATCGTCCGATGCCCCGGACGGATCCGACGCGTCGGCTGGTTCATCCTTCGCCGACTCGTTCGCGTCCGCGGCATCGTCGCCCACCTCGGCGGGCGACGACTTCGAAGCACGCTCGCGCGGCACGAGGCCGAGACGCTCGATCGCCGCCGGGACGACGACGTCGCCGCCGGCAGCCCGCTGGCCCGCGACGTAGCCGAGCATCCCGCCGATGGCCGCGCCGCCGGCCAGGCCGAAGAGGAGCGCGCCGAGTGCCGCGAGCAGCGCTACGGGGGTGCGGACGCCGCTGGCCGTGGGGCTGTCGTTCATCGAAGTCATCTCCTGGGCGGAGGGGGGAACTGCGCGGAAGCAACGTTACCAGGAATGACGCGGCGCGGGAACTTCATGGGATGTCGACCCTCGGCCCCGGCGTCCTCAGTTCGTCGGCTGAACCACCGCTTCGCACCGGTCCAGCACGAGCGACGTCTCGAGGATCTGTCCGCCGCGGTCGAGCGTCAATGTCACGGTGTCGCCGGCACGGTAGCGCCACAGGACGTCGCGCAGGCCGCGGTCCAGGTTCAAGTCCACCTTGTCGACGGCGATGATCACGTCACCCTCGCGCAGGCCGGCCAACGCGCCGGTGCCGGCGGCGTTCGGGACGCCGGAGACGTAGGCGCCGGCGGCGCGGGCGAGGCTGAGCTCGCGCGCCACCTCGGGGTCGAGGGGGGCGAACGTGATGCCGAGGCAGCCGCGCGGCTGGTTGTCGATCCACTCGTCGGCCAGCGCGTTCACGACGTTGCTCGGGATCGCGAAGCCGAAGCCCTCGACGTCGGACTGGCCTTCGCGGCGCACGATGAGCGTGTTCAGGCCGACGATCTGACCGCGCAGGTCGATCAGCGGTCCGCCCGAGTTGCCGGAGTTGATGGCCGCGTCCGTCTGGATGAGCGGGGCGCCGTTCACGTCGCGCTCTTCCAGCGTGTAGCCCCACGGCCCGGCGGCGCGCGGTGCAAGGTCCTTCACCCGGCGGTTCAGCCCGGCGATGATCCCGCTCGTCACGCTGTTCTGGTAGTCCGTGCCCAGCGGGCTGCCGATGGCGATGACCGCCATCCCGGGCTCGAGCGCCGCCGAATCGGCCAGCGGGGCGACAGCCGGCAGCACGGTCCCGTCGGCCACTTTCAGGATCGCGACGTCATAGTTCGTGTCCAGGTTGACGAGCGTGGCGGCCGCGCGCTGGCCGTTGATCAGCACGACCTCGAGTGACCGCGCGCCGTCCACGACGTGGGCGTTGGTGGCCACGTATCCACGGGCGTCGAAGATCACGCCCGAGCCGCTGGATGCCGGCGCCAGCTGGGCCGGCGCGTTCCAGCTTTGGCGGACGTACTGCATGTTCCAGACGGTGACGACGGCCGGCCGCGTCGCGCGCACCGCTTGCAGGAGCGTGCCCTCGCCGGTGGCGGTGCTGGCCGCCGGCTCCGCCAGCCAGACGTCGCCGGTGCCCGCCACGGCCGCCGGTGCCCGCGACGACCCGTCGCGGGCGTCCAGCCAGATGGCCGTGGCCGCCCCGCCGATCGCGCCGCCGAGGATCGTCATCGCCACCAGCGCGCTCACGCCGAGCACGACGCCAAGGCCGAGGATGCGCCGGCGACGGGGACGGGCGGGCGGCGGGATGCGGGATGCGGCGGCAGCGATCGGCGTCCAAGCCGCCGGGGGGGCGGCTGCCGGCGTGACAGCCGGCGTGGCAGTCGGTGTGGCTTGGGGCGTGGTCGGGGGTGTCGTCGTCAAGGCCGTCGAATCCGGCGCCGGCGAATCGTCCGGCCAGTCGTAGGGGTTCATGGCGTCCTCCAATCGCACAAAACGTGCGCGCGGTCAGGATAGGCGGGGAGGATGAGAGGGCGATAGGTGGAGGCTGAACGTCGGCGCTGAGGCAGGATGGGCGCGCGTCGGGCTGCGGCGCGGTGATGTCAGCCCCCCGCCGGCAGCCGGACGCTGAACGTCGTCCCGGTGCCCGGCGCGCTCTCGACGGCCACGCTGCCGCCGTGGGCCTGGGCGATGGACTGGACGATCGCGAGGCCGAGGCCGGTGCCGCCGGAGGCGCGGGCGCGGGCCTTGTCGGCGCGGAAGAAGCGGTCCCAGATGTGGAGGAGGTCGGCTTCCGGGATGCCGGGGCCGTTGTCCGCCACGGTCACGATGACGTCGCGGCCGGCGGGGCGCAGGCCGAGGCGGACCATCGTGCCGGCGGGGGTGTGGGCGAGGGCGTTCATCATGAGGTTGAGGACGAGCTGCTTCAGCCGGTCCGGATCGCCGATGACGACCGCCGGCTGGTCGATGTCAAGCTCGACGCGGTGGCTGCCGCGCGACAGCATGCACGCCTGCTGGTAGACGTCGAGCAGCAGGCCGTCCACCGACACCGGCCGCGGGTCCTTCACGACCGGCACGCCGGAGTCGGCGCGGGCGAGCATGAGGAGGTCGTCGATCATCCGGCTCATCCGCTCGGCCTCGGCCTGGACGGCCTTGAGCGCGTCGGGGTCCGTGATGCCGGTGCGGCTCATGAGCTCGACCTCGCCGCGGATCGTCGTGAGCGGCGTGCGGAGCTCGTGCGAGACGTCGGCCAGGAAGCGGCGCTGGCGATCGAACATCCCCTCGATCCGGTCGAGCATGAGGTTGATCGTCACCGCCAGCCGGCCGAGCTCGTCCTCGGCGCCCGTGCTGGCGATCCGCCGCCCGAGGTCCTGCTCGCGGTTGATCCGGTCCGCCGTCCGCTGGATCCGTCCGATCGGGGCGATGGCGGTCTGGGCCAGCGCGGCGCCGATCAACAGCGAGAGCAGCGTCGCGAACAGCGTTCCGAGGACGAGCATCCGTCGCAGCTGCGCCAGGGCGCGGTTGTGCGGCGTCAGCGACGTGAGGATCTGGATGTAGGCCACCGGCTCCGCCCGGCCCCGCGCACGGTCCACCTGCATGATGATCGGCCGGCTGAAGATGTACATGGACTCCGTGTCGAACTGGGCGATGCGGGCGTCGTGGCCCACCTGGGCGATCCGGTTCCGGACGTCGAGCGGGATGAGCTGCGTCCCGCGCTCGATCGCATCGTCCTTGTCCGGTTCGATGAGCAGCCCCTCGCCCGTCGGCGGCCGGCTGGCGCGCGCGCTCTGGCGCGAGGAGTAGACCTGCTCCCCGTTCGCCCAGAACAGCTGCAAGTCGAGACCAGGCAGCCGGAGCTCGTCCAGCTTCTCGCCAATGCTCTGGCTCCGAGCGATACGCAGGACAATATCGCGCGCTTCCGGCGGCATCTCTGTGCCGGCCGCCTGCGCCACGGCCGCGCTGATCGCCTGCGCACGGAACAGCGCGCTGCCGATCTGCTCGTTCGCGAAGTCGGCGCCGCTCCGGCTGGCGCTCAGGATGTCGGCGATCGCGCGCTGGGCGAAGTAGTAGTACGCGCCCATGCTGAACGAGCTGAGCATGAGGAAGACGACGACCGTGAACGTCAGCGTCAGCCGCCAGCGCAGGGACGACAGCACGCCGCGCACGAAGGACAGCGACGGCAGCGTGATGCGGACGAACGTGCGGCGATCGGCGACGGTCACGTCGGCTCCCGCAGCACGTAGCCGACGCCGCGGGCGGTGTGGATCAGGCGCGTGAGGTCGTTGTCCTCGAGCTTCATCCGCAGGTAGCGAACGTAGACCTCGATGATGTTGCTCTCGCCGCCGAAGTCGTAGCCCCAGACATCGTCGAAGATCTGGTCGCGGGTCAGGACCTGGCGGGGGTGGCGCATGAAGAGGTGGAGCAGATCGTACTCCTTGGCCGTCAGGTCGATGACCTTGGCCCCGCGGCGCGCCTGGCGCGTGCCGGTGTCGAGCTCGAGGTCCATGAACTTGATGACCTCGGGCGTCGTCGACGTCGGCGCCTTGACCGCGCGGCGGAGGAGCGCCCGGACGCGGGCCAGGAGCTCCTCGAACGCGAACGGCTTGGCGAGGTAGTCGTCCGCCCCGGCGTCCAGGCCGGCCACGCGGTCGCCGATGGCGTCCTTGGCGGTGAGCATGAGGATCGGGACGTCGCCGGCGGCGCGGAGGCGGCGGCAGACCTCCATGCCGTCCATCTCGGGCAGCATGAGGTCAAGGATGACCATCTCCGGCATCCGCTCGCGCGCCTTCGCCAGCCCGTCCGTGCCGGTGTGCGCCACGTCGGCCTCGTAGCCCTCGAAGATCAGGCCGCGGCGGAGCATGTTGGCGATGCGCTCGTCGTCCTCGACGATCAGGATATGGTCGGGCATGGGAGCGGCCTCTTGTGGGGCGGGCGATAGGCGCCGAGTGGTTCCGGCGCCGGGCGCTGACAGGGGGAGGATAGGCGCACGACGTGAGCCCGTCATTAATACCACGTCAGGCCGGTCTGTGCAGGCTGGTCCGTGCAGCCCGGCCGCCCCGCGCCCCGCTCAAGTCACGCTCAGCCGCCCTCCCCGCCGCCGACCACCGCCCGATACGCCCCCACCGCCTCCTCCGCTCCCCCCGCCCACGTGAACCCCGCCGCCCGCACCGGCCCCGCCGCCGCCAGCCGCGCCCGCAGCGCCGCGTCGCCGACGAGCGCCCGCAGCGCCGCCGCCCAAGCCGCCACGTCGCCCGCCGGCACGTGCAGCGCCGCGTCGCCCGTCACCTCCGGCAGGCAGCTTGCGGCGCTCACCGCCGTCGGCACGCCGCACGCCATCGCCTCGAGCGGCGGCAGGCCGAAGCCCTCGTAGCGGGACGGGAAGGCGAACGCCTCCGCGCCGCGGTAGACCGCCGGCAGGTCATCGTCCGCCACGAAGCCGAGGAGCCGCACGTCGACGCCGGCCGCACGGGCCGCCGCCGCTGCCGCCGTCGTCGCCTCCGTCCGCCAGCCGAGGCCGCCGGCGAGCACGAGCGCCCGATGGCCGACGTCGCCCGAGTCGCCCGGATCGTGGCCGCCCATGAACGCCGCGCGGAAGGCGGCGATGAGCGTCGGCCAGTCCTTGCGTGGTTCGATCGTCCCGACGCCGAGGACGTACGGCTTGTCGAGGCCGAGCCGGGCGCGGACGCGCGCGTCGTCGATCTCGCGTGCGCTGCCGCCGCCGCCCACGCCGATGTCGACGGCACGCCGCGGCCGGAAGGCGGCGTCGATGCCGGCGTAGGCCACGCTGACGCGCTCCGGCGGCACGCCGAGGAGGTCGATCACGTCGCGGCGCGTCCAGGCCGAGTCCGCCAGGACGTGGGCGGCACGGCGGGCGGCGCGCGGGACGGTGCGGCGCAGGAAGCGCGCCAGGGACGGCTCGGCGAGCCCGGGGTGGCGCAGGAAGCTCAGGTCATGGATCGTGACGACGGTGGGTGCGCCGGGCCGCGGCGGTGCGAGGTAGTCGGTTGCGTGGAATGCGTCGATCCGCCCCCCAGCCCCCCACGCCCCCATCCCCATCCCCATCCCCATCCCCACCGGCACCCCCATCCGATGCCACAACAACGTCACCCACCGCGCCCCGATCGCCATCGACCGCACGTCGCCCGGCGCCGCGCCGACGATGGCCGCCGCGGCCGCCCGCCCGGCCTCGTCCAACCGATCGGCAACGAACCACACGACGTCGACGTCGCCCCGCGCCGCGATCGCCCGCCCGAGCTCGCGCGCGTAGCGGCCGATGCCGGCCCGCTGGCGTACGGCAGGCGTCAGATCGAAAGCGACGCGCAGCCGTCTCACGCCCGCCCCCCCCCGGCCGATCAGCGCGTCTTGTCGCTGACGACGAACACGATGAGGCCGCCGACCAACAGGCTCAGATAACTGATCGCCCGATACAACACCGTCAAAGCGATCGCCGGCCCGGCGGCGAAGCCCTTCAGCTCGATCGCGGCCTTCAGGATACCCTCGAAGCCGAGAGCGCCCGGCGTGGCCGGGATGGCGGTGAGGAACGCTTGCAGCAGGCTGAAGAACAGGACGAGCGGTACCGGCAGCGGCACGGCCAGCGCGCGGCTGACGCACCAGAACGCGGCGCCCTCGCACAGCCAGGCGCCGGCGCTCAGCGCCAGCAGCGGCCCGAAGCGGCCGAACGACAGCACGAGTCCGTGCGCGAACGTGGTGTAGGCCGTCCCGAGGCGCTCGAACCGGCGCGGGATCCAGCGCTCCACGTGGACGCCGAAGCGGGCGAAGGCCACGAGGCCGCCGACGAGGACCACGACCCCGATCCCGCCGACAACGAAGAGCTCGGCCAGCACGCAGCCCAGGTCGGCCACGTCCAGCCCGTGCCGGAAGCACGCCGCCACGTCGCCGTGCGTGCTCTTGGCGACGACGTCGCCGTACGTCAGGATGCCGGCCGTGACCATCAGGACCACCAGGACGATCAGGTCGAGCGCCCGCTCGGCGACGATCGTGCCCATGCCGCGCGACCAGCCGCCGCCGGGGGCGACCGGAGCATCGACGTCGTTCCTGCCGGGTGCGACGACGGTCGCCACCCGCGCCGCCCGCGCCCGCGAGGTGCGGCCGTACAGCCAGCCGCGGTAGACATCGCCCAGCTTGGCCGGCACGAGCGTGTTGACGAACCACGAAAGGTAGATGATCTCGACGAGGTCGCGCAGCCGCGGGATGTGCTCCGGCCTCTCGCCGGCGTTGCCGAGCAGGATCCGCCAGCGGAGCGCGCGCAGCGGGAAACTGGCGTAGTAGACGGCCAGCGCCGCGACGAACCACATCGGCCGCACCGCGCGCAGCATGGCCCCGGCCTTGGCCAGCTCGCCCTGGTCCTGGCGCTGGAGCGTGAACCAAACCAGGCCGCCCGCAACCGCGAACGACAGCAGCGTGCGCGGGCTCGCCAGGCGGCGCCAGAGTGACGGCGGGCGGGTGGCGGGCGGGTCGGCGGGCGTGTGGGCGGCGTGCTCCGCGGCGTCGATGGCGGCTTCGGCGGCGGCGGCTTCGGCGCGGTCGTCGGGGTGGAGATGGCCGAGGACGTCGAGGACGTCGAGGATCTCGTCGGGGTCGGTCCCAGCGTCGGCGTCATGGGTGGGCGGGGTCATGGCGCGTCGCCTCGTTGGGCGAACCCCTCCCGGCGCGCTGGGGCGCGCCTGTCCTCCCCAGCTGACGCTGGAGAGGACGGTCCAGTTGCTGGCCGAACCGTCGCGCTTCCCGAGGGGCGCTCAACGAGGGCGCGGACGGAGAGGGGGTCCCACGTCCGCGCGGCCAGCGTCACCCCGATCAGCACCCCCAGGAGCACCGTCATGTCGTGGACCCACAGCAGATCGAACAGGCTGTGGACCGCGACGGCCGTCAGGCTGCCGGCTGCGGCCAGGCCGAGCGCGCCCTCCAGCGCGCTGCGCGGTGCGACGGCGGCCCGCACGGCCAGGGCGAGGGCGGCGGCCATGAGCATGCACGTCGCCAACAGGCCGAGCACGCCGGTCTCGGCGAGCGTGTTCAGATAGGCGTTGTGGGCGTGACCCAGATCGTACGGCCAGCGGGGCAGGCGGTAGGCCTGGTAGCGGAGCGCATAGTGCCCGGGACCTTGCCCGAACCATGGCCGGTCGGCCCACATCCGGGCCGCGGCGTCCCAGTGCGCCAGGCGCTCGATCGTCGAGAAGTTGGCGCCGGTGACGTCGGCGCGCGCCAGGTCGAGCCCGTCGCCGCCGTTGGAGGCGGCACCCGCCCCGGCGGCACCGGTGATCGTGGCGATGCGCGCCGCGACGGAGGACGGGACGCTGGGCGCGACGCCGAAGGCGACCGCGGTGACGACGGCCGTGAGGCCGAGGTAGGGCAGCACGACGGCAACCGTGTCGCGCGGCCGGCGCAGTCCGGCGGCGCAGCGCAGCACGGCCATGGCACCGCCCCCGGCGACGGCGGCGAGCCAGGCGCCCCGCGACCACGACAGGCCGAGGCCGGCGAGGCAGGCGGCGGCCGCCAGCGCCGCGATGGGCAGCGCCAGGCGGTGGCCGGGGGTGAGCGGCAACCGCCCGCCGCGCGGATCGCGTCGCGGCCACAGCCGTTCGGCGATGAGCGCGACCCCGAGCGGCCAGACGAGGTTCATGTAGCCGCCGAACGGGTTGGGCTGGCCGAAGTTGCCGAAGGCGCGCGACCGGCCGCCGGGCAGCCCGAAGGCGTCGGGGCCGATGCCGGCGAGGGCCAGGCGGCTGCCGTACGCGGCTTCGGCGGCGCCGCTGGCCAGGATCGCGATGACGAGAACGACGCCCCAGCGTCGGCCGCGGTGGCCTTCAAGCGTGCCGGCGACGGCCACGGCAGCGCCGAACACGCCCCAGCGCACGATCTCGACGGCCGCGGTGCCGGGCGAAGGGGCCCGCACGGCGCTGGCGACGAGGGCCGCGAGCGACAGGGCGGCGAGGCCCAGCAGCGGCAGGACGCCCGGCGCGATGCGTGGCCGTCGCCGCGTCGCCAGGTGGCCGAGCGCCACGCCGCCGACGGCCAGGGCCACAAGGGGGGACGGCGGGGTGAGGACGGCCGGGCCGAGGTGCATGGCCAGGCGCGGGCCGAACGGGACGAGCGCGACGGCGGCGGCCAGCGCGAGGGCGGGGGCGCGGGTCATCGCGAGGAGGGCGGCGAGTGAGAGGGCGGCAGCGAGGAGGGGGGCGAGGTCGCGGAGCGGGAGCCAGGCGAGGGCGGCGGCGAGGGTCGTCGCAGCGAGGAGCGGCCAAGCGCGCGCGGCCGCGCGTCCGAGGGCGGCGGTCGTCACGTGACGCGATTCGGCGACGGCGGACACGCTAGTGGCCGGCCCGCTGCAACTCGCTTGCGAACCACGCCACCGTCCGCGCCAGCCCGTCGTCCAGGCTGACGGTCGGCTGCCAGCCGAGGAGGGTGGTGGCACGGGTGATGTCGGGGCAGCGGCGGGACGGGTCGCCGGTGCGTTCGGCGGGCAGGGGAAGAAGGGCGACGCCGGCCGGGTTGCCGGTGAGGGCGTTGATCCGCCGGGCGAACTCGAGCACGGTGAGCTCGAGCGGGTTGCCGATGTTCACCGGCCCGGTCACATCGCTGGCCATCAGGCGGACGATGCCGTCGACCAGATCGTCGACATAACAGAACGAGCGCGTCTGCTCGCCGTCGCCGAACGCCGTCAGCGGCTCGCCCTTGAGGGACTGGCTGACGAAGTTCGGGACGACGCGGCCGTCGTCCAGGCGCATCCGCGGGCCGTAGGTGTTGAAGATGCGGACGATCCGGATCGGCACGCCGTGCATCCGGTGGTAGGCCATCGTGATCGCCTCGGCGAAGCGCTTGGCCTCGTCGTATGCGCCGCGCGGGCCGAGCGTGTCGACGTTGCCGTGGTAGTCCTCGGTCTGCGGGTGGACGTCGGGGTCGCCGTAGATCTCGCTCGTCGAGGCCAGGAGGAAGCGCGCGCCCTTGGCCCTGGCCATGCCGAGCGCGTGGTAGGTGCCCAGGCTGTTCACCTTGAGAATCTGGATCGGCAGCCGCAGGAAGTCGATCGGGCTGGCGGGGGAGGCCAGATGGGCGATCGCGTCCACCGGGCCGTCCACGGTGAACGGGCGCGAGACGTCGTGCTCGATGAACGTCAACCGCGGGTGATCGGCCACCGCTTCGAGATTGCGCCGGCTGCCGGTGATCAGGTTGTCGACGACGATGACCTCGTCGCCCGCCGCCAGATAGCGTTCGACGAGATGCGAGCCGACGAATCCGGCGCCGCCGGTGATGACGATGCGCATGGGGTGCGTTTCCTCCAGCGGCCGGCACGGGGGCGGCACGGGGGCGGTTCGGGGGTTGGGGGAGTGTAAGGGGTGGGGTGGGGGTGGGTCAAAGGGTGGAGGGGTACGGGTATCGCACGCACGGGATCCGTGGGATGAGGGGGCGGTTCTTGTAGGCCGCATGGGTGGCGAACGGCGAATGCGTGGCCCTTTGGGCCTAACGCCCTGCGAGCCCCGAACGCAGGGCACCGCCGAACTGCGCGACCGGCGCGGCCGTCCACGGCGGCGCCGGGCTGTCGGCGCGGGCGCGGGGCACGGCGGGCGCGAGCGAGACGGCGATGAGGACGACGGCGGCATAGCCGACAGAGAACCGGGTGTGATGAAGTGGGTGATGCATGGAAACCTCGCGTGCTCGTTGGGCGGTGAATAAGGTCGGTGGGACGAGGCATCGGGCGGGTTGCTCAGCGGCGGATCAGCAAACATTAGGGTGCGTTGGGAATCTTGTGTAACCAGCCGGCCGCAGGTCAGAGGGGGAGGCGGTCATCGAAGCGGATGGCGAGCTGATTGAGGACGAGGGGCCAGCCTTGGATGGCTCCGGTCCAGCGTTTGGA
>JADYYS010000009.1 GCA_020853525.1 Ardenticatenales bacterium
ACGGAAAAGACCGGCGGCTGAAGCCGGCCGGCTGATGGCCTTCGGCCATTGCGCCCGCCTTCGCGGGCGCTTCAAACCTCGGGGTGCCCGCGAAGGCGGGCACCATGGCGACCCGATAGGGGCGCCTCTAGCCGGCCAGCTTTAGCTGCCGGAACTGGGTTTGCAGACACGCCCTAGCGCGTTCGCGCGGCCGCACCCGTGCCGCACACGCCGGCAACGAACAGATCCAACGCCGTCACCGCGACGGTGCGTCCCGTCTTGATCCCGACATCGATGTCCAGAAGACGCTTCAGAGCAGCGTCGAGGAACGGTGCCGAGAAGCGTCGGGCTTGCGTGGCCAGCTTCCGGGCGACGAACGGCGGGACGCCGACGGCGCGCGCATGCTCGGCCGACGGCACGCCGCCGTCCATCAGCGCCCGGACGTGGGCCAGCTGGTGGAACTGGCGGGCGATCTTGCTGAGGAGCGAGATCGGTTCCTCGCCGCTGGACAGAAACGTGTGCAGCAGCGTCGCCGCCGCCGGTCCGTCCCGCTCCGCGATCGCCTCGATGAGACGGTAGACATTCTCGGTGTCGATAGGCGCGACGAGCCGCGCCACGTCGTCGGCCTCGACGCGCCGTTCGCCCGCCCAGGTCAGCAGCTTCTCGACCTCGCTGTCCACCCGCCACAGATCGGCCGGCCCGTCCGGCGCCAGGGCGGCCGCCAGCGCCGACGCGGCCGCCGGCGCGAACGCGCCGCCGCGCCCGACGGCACGAGCGGTGATCCAGGCCGGCAGGCGCTCGGGCGACGGTGGGTCGAACGCGCGCGCGACGACGGGATTCGCCTCGCCGTCCGCAGGCGAAGCGCGGCCCGCTGCGCTCCGCAGCCAGCCGGCCACCGGGTTGTCCGTATCGAGCTCGCCCTCGACAAGGACGAGGTCCGTCGTCGGCGGGATGTGAGGCAGGTAGGCCAGCAGCGCGTTGGCGAGCGCGGTGCGGCGCTCCTTGTTCTTCTCGCCCGAGCGGGCACTGCAGCGCCCGACGAGCCCGCGCACGACGACGAGCCGCCGCCCGCCCATGAACGGCAGCGCGTCGGCGGCGGCGCGCAGTTCGGGCACGGTGAGTCGAGCGCCGTCCAGGACGGAAGCGTTGAGCTCGGCCATCGCGTCCTCCGCGGCAAACGCGGCGCGCGTGGCGTGTACACGCTCGGCGACGGCAAACGCGTCCGCACCATGGAGCAGCTCGATCACGGCGTGCGAACGGCACGTGCCCGGCTGTCGGCGGCACCGGCATCCCCCGCCCCATCGGCCGCATCCGTCGGCGGGCCGTCGTCGATCGTGATCCGGTGCACGGTCAGCCGGCCGCGCATCGAGCGCGTGATCCGCCCGACGCGCGCGCCGGCCACGTCGGGCAGCGTCGTCCAGCGGCGCTGGGCGGCGGGGCCGAGAGGCTGGCTGGCGACGGAGGCGAAGGTGCCGGCCAGGAGCATGCGCGGCAGGAGGGCGAGCCCGCCCGCGCGATGGCGCTTCGGGACGAACGCCACGGCGAGCGTCGCCGCCGCGCCGGCGATCAGGCCGCCGACGACCATGTTCGTGCCGCAGTTCGGGTGGATCGCCAGCTCGGGCTCGGCGGGCAGGCGGCGCAGCGCCTCGTCGACGGCGTGCTCGACGTCCTCCGTCTCGAGGTTGCCCAGGAGGAAGAAGCCGCCGGCGTCGGAGCGGCCCGCCATCGAGCGGCCCGGAAGGCGCGCGGCGAGGATGTGGACGGCGGCGTGCTCGATGGCATGGTTGCGGCGGGTCCGCTTGATCGGCGGGAGGTCGAGTAGTCGCATACGGGACTCCGTTGGTGCTGTCTGCGTGTCGTTCTGACCAAGTCGTGCTGTGCTGACTACGCGCCGGCGCGGGCGAGCGTCGTGAGGTGCTCGCCCATGCGATCGAGGGCGCGGTCGAGGTTGGACATGGCGTTGGCGTACGAGAGGCGAAGGTGGCCGGCGCCGGCAGGACCGAAGCCGCGGCCGGCCAGGAGCGCGACGCCGGTGTGGGTGAGAAGCTCGTCGGCGAGCGTGAGGTCGTCCAGGCCGGTGCCGCGGATGTCCGGGAAGGCATAGAACGCCCCGGCAGGGAGGGCGCAACGGATTCCGGGCAGCTCGTTCAGCCGGGCGACCACGCGGTCGCGGCGGGAACGGAACGTATGGACCATCGCCTCGACGTCGGCCTGCGGGCCGTCGAGGGCGGCCAGGCCCGCCACCTGGGTGGCGTCGGCGGCGCAGCTGGTGATGTTGCTCTGCAGGTCGATGAGGATGGGCGCGAGCGCGGGCGGAAGGACGGCATAGCCGAGCCGCCAGCCCGTCATGGCGTACGTCTTGGAGAACCCGTCGAGCACGACCGTCCGCTCCGCCATGCCGGATTCGGTGAGGATCGAGCGGTGGACGCCGTCGTACACCATGCGGCTGTAGATCTCGTCGGCCAGCACGACGACGTCCGGCCGATCGGCCAGCAGCCGAGCGATGGCCGCGAGGTCGTCGGCCGACAGGACGGCGCCGGTCGGGTTCGAGGGCGAGTTCAGGACGACGAGTCGTGTCCGCGGCGAGAGCGCGGCGGCGAACGCATCGACGTCGAACGCGAAGCCGCGCTCGGCATCGAGCGGAACGTGGACCGGCGTCGCGCCGGCATAGGCGGTGATCGTGGCGTAGCTCGGGAAGGTCGGGTCGGGCAGGATCACCTCGTCGCCGGCTTCGACGAGCGCCATGATCGTGTAGTAGATGACGGGCTTGCCGCCCGGCGCCACCAGGATCTGCGTCGGCGCGACGTCGACGTCGCGCGTGTCGCCGACGTGCCGCGCGATGGCGGAGCGCAGCGCCATTTCGCCGGCAGCGGGGGTGTAGCGCGTGTGCCCGCCCCGCAGCGCCGCGACGCCTGCCTCGACAACGTTGGCGGGCGTATCGAAGTCGGGCTCGCCGACCTCGAGGTGGATGATGTCATGCCCGGCCGCTTCCATGGCCTTGGCGCGGGCGAGGGTGGTGAACGACGGTGACGGCGTGAGGTGGGCCATGCGCCCGGCGAGTCTCATAACGGCCTTCCTTCAGGGTGCACAGGACGATCATAGCGGATTGGATCGGCGGATCGGATCGAGAGAGAGGTCTGTCGGGAAGGGAGACGGGACGACCTCGCCGCGCGGATCATGCCTCGGGCTCGAGGCCGAGGGCGCGCGGCGAGGCCGGCCGCACGGTGCGCGTTGCCTCGTGCGACAGCGTGACCATGCCGGCGCCGCCGCCGGAGAGCCTTCGGACGTGGCGCGCGTCCGTCACGGCGACGGCGACGGCCGCCGCGTCGCGCGACGCCGAGAACCACGCGGCCAGCGCCGCCGCCTGGTCCAGCGTGGCCTCGGGCACGTTTCGGCCGGCCGCCTTGACGACGACGTGTGCGCCGGGCACGTCGCGGGCGTGCAGCCAGATGTCGCCCCGGGCGGCGAGTTGGAACGTCACGACCTCGTTCTGGCGGCTGTTGCGGCCGACGAGCAGCGTCAGGCCGTCCGTCGAGGCGTAGCGGCGCGGCCGGCTGGTGGCATCGGTGGGCGTGGTGCGGCGCTTCATCGCGCCGGCGGCGACGCTGGCGGCGAGGCCGGTGGCGGCCAGCGCGTCGAGCACGGCGTCGATCTCGGCGCGGTTCTCGGCCAGTGCGAGGTCGGTGCCGAGCTGCAGGAGCGTGTCCTCGGCCGCGCGGGCGGCGGCGAGGCGCGCCGGGACGCCGCGGGCAGCGCGGCGGGCGCGGCGGTAGCGATCGAAGTAGGCTTGGGCGTTCGCGACGGGCGTGAGATCGGGGTCGAGGCGGATCGTCACCGGTGGCTCGAGGGGGGCGATGAGCGTCGTCGCACCGGTCGCGATCTGCCACTGGAACCCGAGGATGAGGTCACCGGCCTCCTTCAGCGACTCGATGGCCGCCGGCGATGCCCCGGCCAACTGGTGCTCGAGCGCCTCGCGCCGCCGCCGTACGCGGGCCGTCGCGGCCGACAACGCGGTCCTCACGCCGGCGCGGGCGGCGCGGTAGCGGTCGGCGGAGGACCGTGCGCCGTGCCAGCGAGCGAGGGCATCGAGCGTCGTTGGGCAGTCGACGAGGGCGACATCGGGGGCGGCGAGGTGGGTCAGGCGATAGGGGGCCCAGGCGAGAACGGCTGCGGTGTCCGGTGTGTACTGCCCGGGTTCGGCGGCATCGTCGGCGCCGTCACCTCGCATCGTGACCTCGCTGTCGTTGCCCGGATCGTCCCCATCCATCGACGTCCGAGACACCGCGATCGTCGGCGCCCACGCATGCGACGCCGGCAGCGCGGCCATGGCCGCGAGGGCGGAGGACAGCGACGTCGGATCGGCGTCGGCGGCAGGCATGGAAGCGTTGCGAGCGGCGCGGAACACGATCTCGCGTGCGGTCTGCGGGCCGATGCCGCGGACGTGCGCCACGAGCGTGCGCCAGGCGACCTCGCCGTTCGGCGCGAGGGCGAGCCAGGCGCGGATGTCGTCGGGCGTGACGGACGCCGGCAGGACCTTGAGCGGCGCGGGCGGCGGGGCGTACGGGCGGCCGGGGAGCACGGTGCGGGCGCGCGACTGGGCGGCCGTGACCGCGTGCGCCGCGGCGAGGATCGTGCCGTCCGCATCGACGAGGATCAGGTTGGCGAGGCGCCCGGTGAGCTCCGCGACGAGCGAGATCGGTGCGGCGGCCTTCCAGTCAAAGCGCAGGATCCGCTCGTGGGGCGGCTGGACGACGGCTGACAGGCGCGCGCCGTCCAGGCGGGCGCGGCAGACGAGGGCGAGCGGCGAGGGCGCACCGCCGCCGCGACGCGTCGGAGCGGCTTCGACGACGACGCCGGGGTGGTCGGGCGCCGCGGAGAGCGTCAGGTAGCGGCGCTCGCCGGCGTAGAGCTCGAAGCACAGCGTGCGCGGATCGACCGCCGTGACGCTCTGCACGCGGGCGCCGGCCAACGAGCCGAGGTCGTCGGCCAGGGCGGCGGCCGCCAGCGCGTCGAGCGACACCGGCGGGTGGGGAGGTTTCGGCTACTTGAAGGCCTTGCCGATGCCCTCGTAGACCCGGGTGAAGACCTCGATGGCTTTGTCGTCGAGGTGATCGAGATCCGCGGTGCGGATGACCTCGTCCCAGCAAAGGGCGACGAGCGCCGCCGCGACGGCGCGGTGCATCACCTCGGGGTCGTCGGTGTTGGGGAGGTGGATCGAATCGTCTTTCATGTCCGTACTTCCTCGTGCAAGGGATGGGGGTGGCAGGCGCGCGCTGGGGAGCGGGGGCCGCGATTATCGCCGCGGCGCGGGCGCGTTGCAAGAAGGGTGCCGGGGCATCCGGCCGTCCGATGCCCCGGCTGCGCGGCGGCAGTCCGTGTAGAATGCGCGGCGCACCGGATGGGAGACGACGATGCGGCTGACGGCCAAGGGACTGCACGCGGCGCTGGCGCTCATCGATCGCGTCGACAAAGTGGGCGGCGTGCGGGACATGGTGGCGCTGGCCGTGCAGGTGGACGGCTGGGTGGACCACGCGCACGCGATCCCGCTACGGTCCGGCGAGGTGCACGCGGAGCCCGGCTTTCCGCTCGGCGTGCACGCCGCGACGGGGCAGGCGTTGTGGCTGCTCGACGGGGCGCGGCTGCTGGTGGCGCCGGGCGGCCTTGACACGGGGGCCGGCGCGACGGCCGGCGCGACGGCCGGCACCGATGTCGATGCCACGATCTACGACCTCGCGGATGCCCCGATTCCGCGCGAGGTCATCGCCGACCAGCTGCGGCGCGGGCTGTTGGCGGCGTACGTGGCCAACCTCGACCTGACGGACAAGAGCGGGCCGGCGCTGCAGGTTGCGGTCGGCGAGCTGCTGGCGCTGGCGGGCGATGTCGAGGCCCGGTCGCGCGGCGTGCTGATCGAGCGGCTCTCCGAGGCGATCGCGGCCGGGCCGGCCGACCACTGGGCGCCGCTGGTCCTGCGCATCCGGACCGGCTTCGAGCGCGCGCTGTCCGATCGTCATCCGCCGACGGTGGAAGCGGCCGTGCGTGCGCTCGTGCGGATGGCGGCCGTCGGGCCGTTCCCGCCGGGTGAGCCGCGGGCCGGGGCGCGGATCCTGACGACGTTGTTCAACTTCCCGAAGTCCGAGCTGCACGCGGCGACGCTGGCGGCGATCGGCGACCTGGACGATGCTGCCTTGCAGGCGATGGCACCTACCGTTCGGCCGCTGGCCGACGCGGCGCTCGGAAGCCAGGACCCTGAGGTGCGGCGCTTGGCGAGCGACGTCGAGCTGCGGTTGCGGGGCGAGGGGCGGCCGGGCGTGGGCGAGGGGATGCTGGGCAGGAGCATCGAGGAGAAGGCGCGGCAGCTGCGGGCGCTCGGGGTCGACACGGAGCGGCTGATCGTCCTCCTGCCGCGGGTCCTCGAGGCGCTGCGCGATCCGGAGGAGAGCGTGCGGCGGGCGGCGCTCGAGGCGGCGGATCCGGTGCTGAGCGGGCGGGTGGGCGAACCGTTGTTGCGACGGCGGGTGATCGAAGTGCTCGTCGAGAGCGGCGACCCGCACTTGCTGGCGGCCGGCATTGCGGCGATCGACCATCCGGAGCGGCCGCTGGCCGAGGAAGTGGCGCTGGAGGCGCTGCGGTCGGCGCTGGACGGGCCGGTGCACATGCGCGCCGGCGTGGCGGAGCGCTTGGCGGCGCGGTACGCCCTGCTGCCGGTCGATCGGGCCGTGGACGGGTTCGAGAGCCTGCTCCGGCACCGCGACGTGACGGTGCGCGAGGCGACGCTCCACGCACTCGCCGCGCTCGGGGCGGGTCAGGTCCGGCTGCGGGATCTGCTCACGCATGCCTTCATGGAACAGCTGCGCGATCCGCAGCCGCAGGCACGCGTGGCGGCGGGCCGAGCGATGCTGGCGATGGGCTTCCCGAACGCGCCGAGCATCGTGGTGCAGTCCGTGGTGGACGCGGACGCGCGGGTGCGGGAGGGGCTGGTCGAGGCGCTGCGGAGCTACGGCGATCCCGCCCGGCTCCAGGAGGCGGAGCGGCTGGCCCGGGACGTCGACGTGGTCTGTCGCGGGACGGCGGCGGTGGAAGGCGACGAGCGGCTGCGCTGGACGGCGGCCCTCGGCGACATCGTCGAGCGGCGGGGGCCGCGAACGGTGGCGCTGCTCCTGGCGGTGCTCGGGACGATCCCGCCCGAGGCCGTCGATCCGTTCCTGCAGTTCGCGGTGGCGGAGATCGACCGCCATCTGATCCAGCTGGCGTCGGCGGATGCGGGCGGCGAGAGCGTGCTGGCGATGTGCCGGCGTCTGCTGGAGGGTCCGACGCCGCAGCCGGTGCACGCGGCGCGGCTGGCGGGCGAGCGGGTGACCGAGGACCCGCAGGCGTTCGACTTCCTGTGGACGATGGGCACAGCCGGCTTGCCGGGGCACGCGGCCGCGGCGCGCAAGGCGCTGGCCCGGCTCACGCAGGGCACCAAGGCACCGGCGGTGATGCGCGCGATCGCGACCGCCTACTGGGCATCCGGCGACACGGCGCAGCGCGACGTGCTGCGCGGCTGGTACGGGGCGGTGCCGCCGTTGCCGCGAGGGTAGCGGGCATCGTGAACCCCGACGCGTCGGAGCCGTCGCAGCGATGAGGGCGCTCGTCCAGCGCGTCGCGCGGGCATCCGTGACGGTCGACGACGCGGTGGTCGGCGCGATCGGGCGCGGCTACCTGGTGCTGCTCGGCGTGCGGACGACGGACACGGCGGCCGAAGCGGACTGGCTGGCCGACAAGGTGGTCGGGCTACGCTTGTTCGGCGGCGCGACGGGGCACTTCGATCTCGGACTGGCCGATGTGGGCGGCGAGGTCCTCGTCGTGAGCCAGTTCACGCTGTACGGCGATACGCGCAAGGGCCGGCGGCCGGACTTCACGCGGGCGGCGCGGCCGGAGGCGGCCGAGGGGTTGTACGAGCGGTTCGTGGCGCGGGTCCGCGGGCATGGGGTGAACGTTGCGACGGGCGTGTTCGGGGCGATGATGGCGGTGGAGTTGGTGAACGACGGGCCGGTGACGGTGATGGTGGAGCGGGAGCCAGGGCGAGACCGAGCGCGAACCTGTTGACGTTCGGAGCCGATGACTCATGACAACTCTGCGTGATCGCACCACGTGACTTGCCTCGGTGGACGGGTTGGCATCGACGGCCGAAGCTGTTGAATTCATCGTTGTGCTCGCGAGAACCTGACCGCAAGGCGGCTTCATGCCGGATTGGCATTCGTACGCTGTCACTGGACACCGCTTCGGGTATCCGACGAAGGTGGGCATCCGTAGACTCCGCAGTGACAGAGTACTAGCCCTGGACTGCGATGACCGCCCCGTAGAAGTTCGCCCGAAACGTCTCCCGCGGCACCTCGCCCTCGAGCACGGTGCCCCAAGACCAGACGCGAAGGGCGATGCGGCCGTCCGGTCGCTCGTCGACGGGCGCGACGAGGACGGCCCAGTGGTCGGGGAAGCCACGGAGGATGTAGCCGGCGGCGCGGCGTCGGCCGGTGGGGCTCTGCAGCTCGCGCAGCAGGTGGAGGTTCATCAGGACGAGGACGTCGGTCGTGACGGACGGGCGGAGCGCGAGGGCCGCGTCGATGCCGGCGGGGACGAGACGCGTCGTCCGGTCGGCGACGTCGGCGTACGCGCCGGTGGCGCGCAGCCAGCGCACGATCTCTCCGGGAAACGTCATCCCGCTGACGGCGTCGTCCGGCAGGCCGCGGAACTTGGTCACGCGGTTCTCGCTGTCGCGGAGCGCGCCCATGAGCATCCAATCGGCCGCCTCCGGGAAGCCCCGGCCGTAGCGCCCGGCGAGGGCGGCGTGGTCGGCGTCGATGAGCGAGCCGGCGGAGGGGCGGACGACGAGCGGGCCGATGGACGCGACGCCGTCGTCGTAGAGCGCGGTGGCGAAGCGGGCGAGCGCGGCGGGGTCGCGGATCGCCCAGGCGCGGAGGAAGGCGGCCGGGCCGCAGAGGTTCAGGCGGCGCTGCTGGAGGAGGTCGGGGCGCGCGATGAGTTTGGCGAGGCGGGCGGCGACGGCGGCGCGGTCGGCGCGCCATGGGCTGGGGGTGGTGCGGGCGGCGAAGGCCTGCACGACGTCGCGCACCGCGGCGAGGTCATGGCGGGGCGGGCGGTTGGGGCGGGCGTCGACGGCGGCGTGGAGGCGCAGGCGCGTGGGCTGGCGGGGGCCGACCGCGTCGGCGCCGTCCTTCCGTTCGTGTTCCATCGTGTCGCGATCAGAGTCCCGGCAACCGCGGCGGCGACTCCTCCGCGAACCGCTGCGCATCCACCACCGCCAGCGCCGCGATGTTCACGATGTCCCGCACGGACGCGCCGGTCGGGATCACGTGGACGGCGCGGGCCATGCCGTGGAGGATCGGGCCGACGGCTGCGGCGCCGCCGAGGCGGTTGAGCAGCTTGTAGGAGGCGTTGGCGGCATCCAGGTTCGGGAAGATCAGGACGTTGGCATCGCGGATCCGGCTGAACGGGAAGTGCTCGTCGACGAGCGCCGAATCGATGGCCGTGTCGGCCTGCATCTCGCCGTCGACGTCCAGGTCGGGGCGCTTGGCGCGCAGGATCTCGACGGCGCGGCGGACCTTGTCGGATTCGGGCGTGCGGGCGCTGCCGAAGTTCGAGAACGACAGCATCGCGATCCGCGGCGTGACGCTGAACGTCTGGGCGACGGCGGCGGCGTTGGCGGCGATCTCGGCCAGCTGCTCGGCCGTCGGGTTCACGTTGACGGTGGCATCGCTGAAGAAGTACGGCACGTTGCGGACGATCATGAGGTAGACGCCGCTGACGATGCTGACGTCCGGCCGGGTGCCGACGATCTGGATCGCCGGTCGCAGCACGTCGACGTAGTTGTAGCTGAAGCCGGACAGGAACGCGTCGGCGTGGCCGACGGCCAGCATCACGGCGCCCAGCGTGTTCGGTTGGGTGACGGCCTCCAACGCGGCGGCGTGCGTCATGCCCTTGCGGTGGCGTCGCTGATAGAGCCACTGGGCGTAGCGCTCGCGGGCGTCCGTCGGGCAGTGCTCGGGGTCGACGATCGGCAGATCGCACGGCAGCCGAAGGTCCTCCAGGCGGGCGGCGATGACGCTCGGCCGGCCGATGAGGATCGGGCGGGCGATGCCCTCGTCGGCCAGCTGGCAGGCGGCCTTCAGGATCGCCGTCTCCTCGCCCTCGGCGAAGACGACGCGCTGGGGGTCCGCCTGGGCACGGCGGATGACGGCGCGCACGCCGGCGAAGCGGACGCCCTGGCGGGCCGCCAGCTGCTCCGGGTAGGCCTCGAGGTCGAGCGCGCGGCGGGCGACGCCGCTGGCGATGGCGGCGCCGGCGACGGCCGGGGCCACATGGAGCAGGGCACGGCGGTCGAAGGGCTTGGGGATGAGATAGTCGCGGCCGAAGTGCAGGCGGTCCAGGCCGTACGCCTTGAGGACGGCGTCCGGGACTTCGGCGCGGGCGAGATCGGCCAGCGCCTTGGCGGCCGCCACCTTCATCGCCTGGTTGATCGCCGTCGCGCGGACGTCCAGTGCGCCGCGGAAGATGAACGGGAAGCCGAGCACGTTGTTCACCTGGTTGGGCAGGTCGGATCGCCCCGTGGCCATGATGCAGTCCGGGCGGGTGGCCACGGCGACGTCGTAGCGGATCTCGGGGTCGGGGTTCGCCAGGGCGAAGACGATCGGGTCGCGGGCCATCCCCTTCAGCATCGCCGGCGTGACGCAGTCCGCGACGCTGACGCCGACGAAGACATCCGCATCCACCATCGCGTCGGCGAGCGTACGGGCCTCCGTGTCGACGGCGAAGCGGGCCTTGTAGATGTTCATCCCCTCCTCGCGCCCGTCCCAGATCACGCCCTGGCTGTCGCACAGCGTGATGTTTGCGCGCGCGGCGCCGAGGGCCACGTAGAACTCGGCCGACGCGATCCCGGCCGCTCCGGCGCCGTTGACGACGATCCGCACGCCGCCGATTTCCTTGCCGACGAGCTCGAGCGCGTTCACGAGGGCGGCGCCGGAGATGATCGCCGTGCCGTGCTGGTCGTCGTGAAAGATCGGGATGTCGACGAGAGCCTGGAGCTTCTCCTCGATGTAGAAGCATTCCGGCGCCCGGATGTCCTCGAGGTTGATCCCGCCGAAGGTGGGCGAGATGAGCCGGGCCACCTGGATGATCTCCTCGGGGTCGAGCGTGTCGACCTCGATGTCGAAGACGTCGACGTCGGCGAAGCGCTTGAACAGAACGCCCTTGCCCTCCATGACCGGTTTCGCCGCCAGCGGTCCGAGGTTGCCCAGCCCCAGAATCGCCGTGCCGTTCGAGAGGACGGCGACGAGGTTCCCGCGCGCGGTGTAGTCGAACACCGCCTCCGGATCCGCCGCGATCTCCCGCACCGGCGCCGCGACGCCCGGCGAGTACGCCAGCGCCAGATCTTGCTGCGTGAGGAGCGGCTTCGTGGCCGTGACCTCGATCTTGCCGGGGCGGCCGGTGCGGTGGTAGTGGAGCGCGTCTTCGCGCAGGGACATGGGGGCGGGCCTTTTTTTTGGTCGGACGTCAGCACGAGCTTCGGATCACGACGACATCGGGCGCGTATGGTGCGGCGACAGCGGGGGGAAAGCAATGGGGTCGGCAGACGGTCGATCCGTTCGTCGATCCGCTCGTCGATCCGTTGCGATCAGGCGAACGTCGAGCTGGATGGCGCGGCCGCAACGGTCGCCGCGATCACGGCCTCCCCCCCGGCCAATACACCCCCCCACACGGAATCGCCACCGCCACCGCCGCGTAGATCCGCGCCAGCGCCGCCGCATCCGGCGCCACGAACGCGTCGCCGGGGCCGGTCGCGACGTCCGCCAGCAGCGCGCCGTCGACGTCCTCGCCGAAGCCGACGGTGTACACGCGGGCGCCCGTGGCCTTCAGCGCGGCGGCGGCCCGCACGACGGTGTCCTCCTGCCCGCCGCCGCCTTCGGGGGTCGGGACGCGGTTCGGGCGGCCGTCCGTGAGCAGGACGACGGCGGGGATGCGGTCGGGTGACGGTGCGATCCCATCGAAGGCGGTACGTGCCGCGTCCAGTCCGAGGTCGAGCCGCGTGCCCTCGTGGTGCGGTAGCGCGGCCAAGGCTGCCGCGACGGCGGCGAGGTCGCCCGTCAGCGGCACGGCGACGGTGGCCGTGTCGTCGAACGCGACGAGCGCTGCGCGGTCGCCCGCTGGGTCGAGCTGCGCCAGGAACACGGCGATCGCGGCGCGCGCGGCGTCGATCTTGCGCACGCCGTCGCCGGTCGCGGCCAGCATGCTCGTCGAGGTGTCGACGATGAGGACGACGTCGGCGTGCTTGTGGCCGGCAACGCACGTCTCGTCGACGCCGATCGGCAGGTAGGCGCGGAAGACGGCGGGCGTCGGGGTGTGGGTCGACGTCGGCGTATCCGTGGGGGTCGGGGTATCCGTGGGCGTCGTCGATGGGGTCGCGGTCGACGTCGACGTGGGCACCGGCGTGTCGGTCGGCGTCGGCGTCGGCACCGTCGGCGTCGGCGGAGGCGGTGGCGAGGACTCCGGGGTGCGGGTCGGCGGGCGGGTAACGATCCTGGCCGTCGAGAACGTGACGTGCTCCCACTGCGCCACGCGCGCCAGCTGGACCTTGGCAAACGCGCCGGCCGCGGCGTCCCACCGGACGTCCCAGAGCTGGCCGTTCTCCTCGGCGACGACCATGTCGCCCACCTTGTCCGTCCATTGCTCCGGACCGGCGGTGACGATCCGCCGCCCCGCGTAGTCCACGCCGTAGAACGAGGCGTCCGGCGGGACGATGTCGAGATCCTCGACGGTCAGGCCGAGCTGGAACGACTCGACGGTTCCGTCGGCCGCCACCGCGTAGATCCGCCCCTGCCCCTCGGCACCGATGAGGATCCGGCCCGCCCACGGCCCGAAACGATCGACGTCGTTCGGCACCGTCGTGAGCCCCTCGAGGTGCGCGCCGAGGTCGGCGACGCGCGTCTGGGCACCGGCGCTCGTCACGCGCCACACGCCGCCCGTCGTCGTGACGACGATCAGATCGCCGCCGAAGACGCAGAAGCGGTCCTGGAACAGGCTGCCGCGCAACAGTCCGGACTCGCCGCGCAGACGGACCCACGCCCGCTGCACGCGGTCGCCGTCGGCGCTGATGCGCGCGATCACACCAGGATCGCCCGTGCCGGTGAAGAGCTCGCCGGCCGTGAAGCCGGCCTGGCACCCGCTTTCCCAAATCGAGCCGATCTTCACCTCCTCGGTGAACCCGGTCAGCCCGCTGAACCGCTGGTGCCGGCCCGTCGGCAGGACGAGCTCGAAGTTCCGCGGCCGCCCATCGGGGTAGTTCACGGACACGACGACGCCTTGTGACGGGGCGTGGTGGTCGATGCCGATCGGGTTGTTGAAGTTCGTGGCGACGGTGAGAAGCTGGATGGGAGCAGGCGAGTCGGCGATGTCGGCGATGTCGGTGTTGTCCGCAATGCTGCCGGCATGCACGGCACCGCCGAGGCGGGCTCCGGTGCCACTGGCCTCTTGCGTGCGGCCTGCAACGCCGAACAGGACGGCGGCGACGGTGGCAACGGTGAACATCGACAGGCCCACATGGCGCCGCAGGTGGATTGGGCGTACGTTACTTACGGATTCCATATGGCCCCCTGAATCGCGCTACCGCTGGCTCTACAGCCGAGGGATTATGCTGCCAACACGGTCCGCACGTTGCCGGCAGGGCGATGGATGGACCGCTCGCCGCGTCCGGACCACCTGAGTGCGGATCGCTTGGAGGGAGGCAGCCCCATGAACGACATCTATGCTCTCGCCGCCGTGTTGGGCACATTCGCGCTGACGTACGGCCTCTTGGTCCTCTGCGACCGCCTCGGGAGGCGCTGACGATGGGCACCCTTGACACCGTGGCCGCGGTCATCGCCGTGGCGCTGCTCGTCTACCTCGTCATCGCCCTGCTGCGACCGGAGATCTTCTGATGACCACCCTCGGCTGGCTCTCCATGGCCGCCACGCTCGGCCTCGTCCTGCTCCTCGCCAAGCCGCTCGGCGAGTGGATGGCCCGCATCTATGACGGGCGCCCCGGCGTCCTCGGCCCCGTCCTCGGCCCCGTCGAGCGGTTCTGCTACCGCGCGAGCGGCATCGACCCGACGTCCGAGATGGGCTGGCGCTCGTACATGATCGCCGCACTGGCCGTCAACGCCGTCGGCCTCGTCGCCGTCTACGCCTTCCAGCGCCTGCAGGGCGTGCTCCCGCTCAATCCGGCTGCCCTCGGCGGGGTCGAGCCGTTCTCGGCCCTGAACACAGCCGTTGCCTTCGCCTCGAACACGAACTGGCAGGGATACGGCGGCGAGACGACGATGAGCTACCTCACCCAGATGATGGCGCTCACCGTCCAGAACTTCCTGTCCGCCGCCACCGGCATGGCCGTCCTCGTCGCCCTCGCCCGCGGATTCGCGCGGCGCGAGTCGAGCGCGATCGGCAATTTCTACGCCGACTTCGTCCGCAGCACGCTCTACATCCTCATCCCGCTCGCGCTCGTGCTCGCCCTCGCGTTGGTCTCCCAGGGCGTCGTGCAGACGTTCGCCCCGGCCGTGACGGCCACCGTCGTCGATGCCGGCGTCGACGCGGACGGCGCGCCCGTCACCGAGCAGACGATCGCCGTCGGCCCGGTCGCCTCGCAGATCGCGATCAAGCAACTCGGCACGAACGGCGGCGGCTACTACAACGCCAACTCGGCCCACCCGCTCGAGAACCCGACGCCGCTCTCCAATCTGCTGGAGTTGCTGGCGATCCTCCTCCTCCCGGCGGCCTTGTGCATCACGTTCGGCCGCCTGGTCGGCGACGTGCGCCAGGGCTGGGCGCTCCTCGTGGCGATGACCGTGCTCTTCATCCCGCTGGCCGCCGGCATGTACGCGGTCGAGGCCGCCGGCAACCCGCGCATCGCCGCGCTCGGCGTCGACGCCTCGGCCGGGTACGACGCGCCCGGCGGCAACATGGAGGGCAAGGAGCTGCGCTTCGGCGTGCCTGCGAGCGCGTACTGGGCGGCGGCGACGACGGCGGCCTCCAACGGCAGCGTGAACGCGATGCACGACAGCTTCACCCCGCTCGGCGGCATGATCGCGCTGTTCCTCATGCAGCTCGGCGAGGTCGTCTTCGGCGGCGTCGGCTCCGGGCTGTACGGCATGCTGATGTTCGCCGTCGTCACGGTCTTCATCGCCGGGCTGATGGTCGGGCGGACGCCGGAGTACCTCGGCAAGAAGATCGAGGCGTACGAGATGCAGATGGCATCGCTAGCCGTGCTCTTCCCGTGCGCCATCGTGCTCATCGGCACGGCGGCGGCGGTGATGCTGCCCGCCGCGCTCGCCTCGCGCGCCAACCCCGGCGCGCACGGCTTCTCGGAGATCCTCTACGCATTCACGTCGATGGGCAACAACAACGGAAGCGCGTTCGCCGGGATCAGCGCGAACACGCCGTTCTACAACCTCGCCGGCGCCGCGGCGATGTTCGCCAGCCGCTTCTGGGTCCTCGTGCCCGTGCTGGCGCTGGCCGGCGCGCTGGCGGGGAAGAAGGCCATCCCGACCGGTCCGGGCACGCTGCCGACGGATCGCCCGCTGTTCATCGGCTTCCTCGTGGCCGTCGTGATCATCGTCGGCGCGCTGACGTTCGTCCCGGCGCTCGCGCTCGGGCCGGTCGCCGAGCACCTCTCGCTGTGGTCGATGCGATGAACGGTCGATGCACGTCCTATCGAGTTCGCCGGCAGCTTTAGGTGCCGGTCGTCGTAGGAGTAAACGGAAATGTCCTCCACCGCCCAAGCCCGCCCCATCTGGGAGTCCAGAATCGTCCGCGGCGCCGCCGCCGACGCGCTGAAGAAGCTCGATCCGCGCGTCCAGGTGCGCAACCCGGTGATGTTCGTGGTGTTCATCGGCAGCCTCTTCACGACAGCGCTGTGGATCCTCGCCCTCGGCGGCAACGCCGACGCCCCCGCCGGCTTCATCGGCGCGATCACGCTCTGGCTCTGGTTCACCGTCCTGTTCGCCAACTTCGCCGAGGCGATGGCCGAGGGCCGCGGCAAGGCCCAGGCGGCCACGCTGCGCGCCGCGCGCAAGGACGTCGTGGCCCACAAGGTGGCCCGCGCCGAGCGGGACGCGCCCGCCTCCGACGTGCCCGCCAGCGCGCTGCGCATGGGCGACCTCGTCCTCGTGGCCGCCGGCGAGACGATCCCCGGCGACGGCGACATCGCCGTGGGCGTCGCCTCGGTGGACGAGAGCGCGATCACCGGCGAGAGCGCGCCCGTCATCCGGGAGAGCGGCGGCGACCGCTCGGCCGTCACCGGCGGGACGCGGGTCCTGTCGGACTGGCTGATCGTCCGGATCAGCGCCGACCCGGGCGAGAGCTTCCTCGACCGCATGATCGCCCTCGTCGAGGGCAGCAAGCGCCAGAAGACGCCCAACGAGATCGCCTTGACGATCCTGCTCGCCAAGTTCACGATCATCTTCCTGCTGGCCGTTGCCACGCTGCGCCCGTTCGCGAACTACGCCGTCACCGAGGCCGGCAGCGGGACGACGGTCTCGATCACCGTCCTCGTCGCGCTCCTCGTGTGCCTGATCCCGACGACGATCGGCGGGCTGCTGTCCGCGATCGGCATCGCCGGCATGGACCGCCTCATCCAGGCGAACGTCATCGCCACGAGCGGGCGCGCCGTCGAGGCGGCGGGGGACGTCGACGTCCTCCTGCTCGACAAGACCGGCACGATCACGCTCGGCAACCGCCAGGCGACGGACTTCCTGCCCGCGCCCGGCGTCGACGTCGCCACATTGGCCGAGGCGGCGCAGCTGGCCAGTCTGGCGGACGAGACGCCCGAAGGTCGAAGCATCGTCGTGCTGGCCAAGGAGCGCTTCGGCCTGCGCGAGCACGACCTCGTCGACCTCGGCGCGGTATTCGTGCCGTTCACCGCCCAGACGCGGATGAGCGGCGTCGACCTCGGCGGACGGCAGATCCGCAAGGGCGCCGCGGACGCGGTGCAGGCGTGGCTCGCGGCGCAGGGGGTCGCGACGCCCGCCGGCGTGACGGCGGTCGTCGACGCCGTGGCGCGGGACGGCGCGACGCCGCTCGTCGTCGCCGACGCGACCGGGCCGCTGGGCGTCGTGCGCCTGAAGGACATCGTCAAGGGCGGGATCCGCGAGCGCTTCGCCGAGCTGCGGCGGATGGGCATCCGGACCGTCATGATCACGGGCGACAACCCGCTGACGGCCGCCGCGATCTCGGCCGAGGCCGGCGTCGACGACTTCCTGGCCGAAGCGACCCCCGAGGCCAAGCTCAAGCTGATCCGCGAGCACCAAACCGGCGGCCGGCTGGTGGCGATGACGGGCGACGGCACAAACGACGCCCCGGCGCTGGCGCAGGCGGACGTGGCGGTGGCGATGAACAGCGGCACGCAGGCCGCCAAGGAAGCCGGCAACATGGTCGACCTCGACAGCAACCCCACCAAGCTCATCGAGATCGTCGAGATCGGCAAGCAGCTCCTCGTCACCCGCGGCGCGCTGACGACGTTCAGCATCGCCAACGACATCGCCAAGTACTTCGCGATCATCCCGGCCGCCTTCGCGACCGTCTACCCGCAGCTCGATGCGCTGAACGTCATGCGCCTCGCGACGCCGGACTCGGCGATCCTCTCCGCTGTGATCTTCAACGCGCTGATCATCGTCGCGCTCATCCCGCTCGCGCTGCGCGGCGTCCGCTGGCGGCCGGCGTCGGCAGCCGACCTGCTCGGCCGCAACCTCCTCGTCTACGGCCTCGGCGGCCTCGTCGCCCCATTCGTGGGGATCAAGATCATCGATCTCATCCTCGTCGCCCTCGGGCTGGCGTAGGCGGCGGTCGCGACGTCGACGTCATTCGAGCTGCTCAACCATGCCCGCGTTGGCACGGAACGACTCCATGAAGGAACCCACCATGCGCACGTCCCTCTGGACCGCCACCCGCCTCGTCGTGGTCCTCACGATCCTCACCGGCGTCGTCTATCCGATCGCCGTCACCGCCCTGGCGCAGACGCTGTTCGCCGCGCAGGCCAAGGGCAGCCTCGTGCGGGGCGCCGACGGCACCGTCGTCGGCTCGCGCATCGTCGGCCAGGCGTTCGACGATCCGAAGTACTTCTGGGGCCGGCCGAGCGCGACGGGCGGCGGCCCGTACAACGCCGCCGCGTCCGGCGGCAGCAACCTCGGCCCGACGAACCCGGCCTTGATCGAGGCCATCCAGGGGCGCATCGAAGCGCTGCAGGCGACCGATCCCGGCAACGCAGCCCCGATCCCCGTCGACCTCGTGACGGCCTCCGGCAGCGGCCTCGACCCGCACATCGGCCCCGCCGCCGCGGATTGGCAGGTCGGGCGCGTCGCGCGCGAGCGCGGGGTCGACGAGGCGACGGTGCGGGCGCTCGTCGGACGATATACTGAGGCGCGCACGCTGGGCCTCTTCGGCGAGCGGCGGGTGAACGTGCTGCTCCTCAACCTGGCGCTGGACGACAAGGCCGCCGTCGCCCAGGCAGCGGCCGACGCGCTCGTGACGCCGGCGGCGACGCTGGGCGGTTTGCCCGAGCGGTGGAACGCGACCGACGTTCCGTAAACGTTGTAGGGGCGAAGCATGTGTGGGCGCCTTAGCGCCCACACATGCTTCGCCCCTACAACGCCCAACGCAATCGCCTCGATCCATTGGACGCCATTCGTGCCCATCCCGCCCCCACCCACCCGTCCCGACCCCGACGCCCTCCTCGCCCGCGTTCAAGCGGACGACCGGCGCGCCGCCCGCGGCCGCCTGAAGGTCTTCCTCGGCGCCGCGGCCGGCGTCGGCAAGACGTTCGCCATGCTCGAGGCCGCGCACGATCGCGCCTCCGAGGGCATCGACGTCGTCGTGGGCTGGGTCGACACGCACGGGCGGGCCGAGACCGAGGCCAAGCTCGAGGGGCTCGAAGTGCTGCCGAAGCGCGACGTCGCCTACCGCGACCACACGCTCCACGAGTTCGACCTCGACGGGGCGCTCGCGCGCCGCCCGACGCTCATCCTCGTCGACGAGCTGGCGCACACGAACGCGCCCGGCTCGCGGCACCCCAAGCGCTGGCAGGACGTCGAGGAGCTGCTGGATGCCGGCATCGACGTCTACACCGCCGTCAACGTCCAGCACTTGGAGAGCGTGAACGACATCGTCGCCGCCGTGACCGGCGTCACGGTGCGCGAGACCGTGCCCGACGGCGTGCTCGAGGGGGCCGACGACGTCGAGCTGATCGACCTGCCGCCGGACGAACTGCTGACGCGCCTGCGCGCCGGGAAAGTCTACATCCCGGAGCAGGCCGGCCACGCGCTGCGCGGCTTCTTTCGCAAAGGCAACCTCATCGCGCTGCGCGAGCTCGCGCTGCGGACGCTGGCCCAGCGGGTCGACGCCCAGATGCGGGCCTACCGGACGGAGCACCGGATCGACGCCACCTGGGCGGCCGGCGACCGGGTCGTCGTCGCCATCGGCCCCGGGACGCTCGCCCCGAAGCTCGTTCGCGGCGCCAAGCGCACGGCGGACAGCCTCCGGGCGCCGTGGGTGGCCTTGCACATCGAAACGCCAAGTGTGAACCGGCAGCCGGCGATGGCGCGCGAGGAAATTGTCACCGCGCTGCGTCTGGCCGAACAACTGGGCGGCGAGGCGGTGACGCTGGCCGGACACGACGTGGCGGGGACGCTGCTGGCGTACGCCCGCGAGCGAAACGTCACGAAGATCGTCCTCGGCAAGCCGACGCACCCGCGCTGGCGGGACATCCTGTTCGGCTCGCTCGTCAACGATGTCGTCCGCGGCAGCGGCGACATCGACGTCTCGGTCATCTCGGGGGATCGGGCCGAAGCGTCGGAACATCGACCGGTGCTCCGTCCGACGTCCCGCGGCCCGGCCTACCTGAAAGCGACAGCCGTCGTGGCCGTTGTGACTGCGGTGGCGCAGCTCCTCCCGCCGAGCACGCGCGAGTCGAACCTCGTCATGGCCTACCTGGCTGGCGTCGTGCTCGTCGCCGCCCGGCTGGGGCGCGGACCGGCGATCGTGGCCTCCGTCCTGGCGGTAGCGGCGTTCGACTTCTTCTACGTCCTGCCCTACCTCACGTTCGCCGTGGCCGACGCCCAATACGTGTTCACGTTCATCGTCATGCTCGGCGTCGCCGTCCTCATCAGCACGCTGACCGCGCGGCTGCGCCAGCAGGCCACGGCTGCCCAGGCCCGCGAGCACCGGGCATCCGCGCTGTTCGACCTCAGCCGCGACCTCGCCAAGACGCGCGGCCTGGACGGCCTGCTCGCGGCCACCGCCCTTCACGTCCACGACGTGTTCGGCGGCGTCGTCGTCCTGCTCGTGCCGGACGCGCACGGCGGGCTCTCGCCACGCGCCGCCGTACCTCCCGGCGTCACCCTCGCCGACGACGATCGCGGCGTGGCACGCTGGGCGCTCGACCACGGCCGCCTGGCCGGCCGCGACACGGACACGCTGCCCGGCGCACCGAGCGTCCACGTGCCGCTGCGCGGGGCGCGCGGCATCGTCGGCGTGCTGGCGTGGCGGCCGCCGGCGGATGCGCCCCCGATGGTCCCCGAACAGCAGCACCTGCTCGAAACGTTCGCCAACCAAGCCGCGCTTGCCGTCGAGCGTGCCCATCTGGCCGACGAGGCCGAGCGATCCCGCGTCCGTGCCGAGACCGAGGCGATGCGCGCCAGCTTGCTCGCCAGCGTTTCGCACGATCTCCGCACGCCGCTCACGACGATCCGCGGCAGCGCCGAGGCGCTCCTCACCGCCGACCACGCCCTCGACGCCGACGCCCGCCGCGCCCTGGCCGGCGACATCGCCGCCGAGGCAGACCGGCTGGAGCGCCTCGTGGCGAACCTGCTCGACATGACCCGGCTCGAGTCAGGCACGATCGACCTCATGGCCAGCCCGACGCCGATCGAGGAGCCCATCGGCGCCGCGATCCGCCGCGCCGAGCCCGTGCTCGGCGATCGGCCGCTGGGCGTCGACGTGCCGCCCGACCTGCCGCTCGTGCGGATCGACCCCGTCCTGATCGAGCAGGCGCTCATCCACCTCCTCGAGAACGCGGCGCGCCACACCCCGCCCGGCACCGCCGTCGAGATCGGCGCGGCCGCGGCCGGCGACCGACTCGTCGTCCGCGTCGCCGACCGCGGTCCGGGGCTGCCGCCGGAGGAGATCGGCCGCGTTTTCGACAAGTTCTACCGCGCGGACGCGGGCCGCGGCGGCAGCGGGCTCGGATTGGCGATCTGCCGGGCGATCGCCGCGGCGCATGGCGGCACCGTCACGGCCGCCAACCGGGCCGGCGGCGGGGCCGAGTTCACGCTGTCGCTGCCCCTGTCAGACGACGAAGCCGTGGCGCGCGAGGCGTCGCGATGAGCGATCCCGCCACCGACGGCCCGCTCGTCCTCGTCGTCGACGACGAGGTGCCGATCCGGCGCTTCCTGCGCGCCCTGCTCCAGGCGGACGGCTACCGCGTCGTCGAAGCCGACACCGGCGCCGCCGCCCTGGAAGCCGCCGCGCGCGTCCTTCCGGCCATCGTCGTCCTCGACCTCGGCCTGCCCGACATCGACGGCCTCGACGTCGTCCGCCGCCTGCGCGAGTGGTCGTCCACCCCGATCGTCGTGCTGAGTGCGCGCGGCCGCGAGGCCGACAAGGTGGCGGCGCTCGATCTCGGCGCCGACGACTATCTCACCAAGCCGTTCGGTGCCGAGGAGCTGCGCGCCCGGCTGCGCGTCGCGCTGCGCTGGGCGGCCCGCGCCGAGAGCGACGCCGGCGAGCCGATCGTCCAGAGCGGCGACGTGTCGATCGACCTCGCCGCGCGACGGGTCCGCGTCGCCGGACGCGAGGTGCACCTCACCCCGACCGAGTGGAACGTGCTCTCGACCCTCGCCCGCCACGGCGGCAAGGTCGTCACCCACCGCCAACTGCTGCGCGACGCCTGGGGTGACGATTATGTGGATGAGACGCACTACGTCCGCCTGTACATGGCCCAGCTGCGCCGCAAGATCGAGACCGACCCGGCCCGACCGGCACACGTGTTGACGGAGGCGGGGGTGGGGTATCGGTTGGTGGTGGATTAGCGGGTGTCCGCCAACCCAATTCCGGCAGCTGAAGCTGGCCGGCTGGAGGCGTCCCTGATGGGCCGCCATGGTGCCCGCCTTCGCGGGCACCCCGAAGTCGCTGGCGCCCGCGAAGGCGGGCGCAATGGCCGAAGGCCCCCAGCCGGCCGGCTTCAGCCGCCGGTTCGTTCGGCAGACGAGAATTAAGAATACGCCCAACCGGGCGTCACTCCACCGGCACCGCCACGAAATCGAACGCGATCAACACGTCGTCCTCCGTCGCCAGCATCGGAATCTCGATCGGCCCGATGCCGAAGTCCGACATCTTCACGGTGGTCGTGGCCGTGCCGGTCAGCGCGTCGGCCGTGAGCGTGGTCGTCACCGCCCAGGTCGTGGCCTTCGTGACGTCCTTGACCGTCAGGTCGCCGGTCATCGAGAACGCGAGGGGCGTGTCCATCGCCGGGTCGGCCGGGAAGCCGTCGATCGAGCCGACGGCGAAGCGGGCCTCCGGGAACTGGCTGCTCATCAGGGCGTTGCGCCGGATGAAGTTGTCGCGGCGTTCCTTGTCGCTCGTCAGCTGGCTGATGTCGACGACGATCTCGCCGACCTGGCTGGCCGCCGGGTTGGACGGGTCGATCCGGATCTCGCCGGCAACACCCTTCGTCCGCCCGACGGCGACGACGAAGCGGTTGCCGTCGAAGAACGTCTCGCCGACCTCGTAGCGCGCTTCGGAGCGGGCGGGGTCGAGTCGGTAGGTCCGGACTTCGCCGGCGGCGGCCGGGGCGGCCTCGCCCGTCGTGCCGGCCGCGGCGGACGGCTCCGTCGCGCCGGTCGCGTCGAGGGCATCCGCATCGGTGGCGACTGCCGCCAGCGTCGGCGCGACCGGGGCATCGGTGCCGACTTCGACCGGTGCCCAGATCGTGGCATCGAGTACGTACAGCGCCAGCACGGCGACGGCGACGAGCGCGGCGGCGGCGACGACGATCCGTCGTGCGGTCATGGAACACTCCTTACGCGGTCGGGGCGGGCGAGCGGCCATGGTAGCACACGGGCTCCGGCGCGGGCGGCGCCCGGCGGTCACCGTGACGACACGCCGAACGATGCGGCATCGATACGACATCCTGTGGTGCGGCGGCGAGCGTCGCCCCAACATCTGGCTTGGTCGGCGGTCTTTCTTTAAGCTTTGTTCATCGAAAACTGGCTATACTCGGGCCCTCCCTTCTACAATTCTCCGCGCCCTCGCCCAGCGAACCGCGTGCCGCAAATCGGCCCCGATCGCACGTATTCCTCAGTCCCGTGACCGAGTCCCCGCAGCCCCGTCGATCGTTGGAGGTGACGCCCATGACCATGGCCCCGCCCCGACCCTCCCGCCCGCTCGAACACGCCGACCCGGCACCGCCGCGGTCGGCGCTGTCGTTGGCGCCCAACCCCATCCTCGTCGAGACGCTCGCCGCCGCGGGCGACGGGCGCGCGCCGGCACCCGCCGGTACGGCGCGCGCATCGGTCCCGCCCGAACCGCCCGACACGCCCGCCCGCCCCGCCTTCCACCGCTACCACATCGCCGCCCGCCCGGCGCCCGACCTGGCCAACCTCCCGTCGCGCTTCCTGGTCAAGGTGAGCCGGCCGGGGCTCGCCAAGCTGCTCGTCACCGAGTTCGTGCAGTACTTCGGCCATTGGGAGACCGTGCTCAGCCGGCCGTGCGTCTACGGCGTGTTCAGCGGCCCGGTCGGCGGCTTCGCGCCCCGCCCGAACCTGTGCGTCGGCTGCCTGCGCTGCACGATCCAGCACCCGGACGTCGTCAAGATCGAGCGCAACCCGGCCTGGGCGGCGTGGGGCGACGACTTCTTCAAGCCGGCGATGGTCGAGACCGTCCTGACCGAGGCCGCCACCGGCGCGGTGCCGGTCAAGGGCCAGGGCTACCGCGGCAAGTTCGGGGGTCAGGGCTGGGACGCGATCTGGACGGACATGAGCGAGATCGTCCGGCCGACGCGCGACGGGATCCACGGGCGCGAGATGATCTCGACGGCCGTCGACCTCGGCGCCAAGCCGATGCACCTGCGCTTCGACGCCGCCGGCGCCGTCTTCGGCGCGGCGCCGCACGTCACGACGCTGCCGCTGCCGCTCCTCTTCGATACGCCGCCCGACGCCGTACTGGCGGACCCCCGCGTCGTCGCGGCGTGGTCCGACGCGGCGCGATCCATCGAGACGCTGGCCGTCCTGCCGCTGGACGTCATCGCCCGCGCGCAGCTCGACGGGACGCACATCGCCCCCCGTCTGACCGCCGGACGGGACGACGCGGCCGCGCTGGCCGCGCTCCCGTTTGCGCCGCGGCTCGTCGAGGTCGATGACGTCGCGCTATCCGCCGCCGTCGCAGAGCACGCGCCCGGCGCCGTCGTTGCGCTTCGGCTGGCGGCCGCCCCGGGCTGGTGGACGGCCTTCGAGCGCGGCTACGCCAACGGCATCCGGGCCTTCCACGTGGCGTGCGACCTGCACGGCCGCGGCGTCGATGCCGCCGACCAGCCCGCGTTCGTGCGCGACATCCTCGTCGACCTCCACCGCCGCCTCGTGGCGCGCGGCGTGCGCGACGAGGTGACGCTCATCGCGTCCGGCGGTCTCGTCATGGCCGAGCACCTCCCCAAGGCGATCATCTGCGGCGCCGACGCCGTCGCGCTCGAATCGCCGCTCATCGCGGCGCTCCAGGCGCGGCCGCTGGACGGCGGCACGACGGCCGCCACCGCCCGCTACGCCCTGCCGGACGGCCTCGACGCGACATGGGCGGCGCAGCGGATCGTGAACCTGTGCGGCGCGTGGCGCGACCAGCTCCTCGAGATCATGGGCGCGATGGGCCTGCGCGAGGTCCGCCGGCTGCGCGGCGAGCTCGGCCGGGCGATGTTCCAGCCGGACCTCGAGCACGAAGCATTCGGAGGGATCGATGGCTACCCCGGCTGAACCGCAGGTCGCAACGCCGACGCTCATCCGCAAGGTCACGCACTACCTGCACGACGGCTTCCACGCCCGCTGCCACGGTGAATACGAGGCGCCGCCGGCCCTCGGCGACGCGCGCTGGACGGCCGACCTGCTGATGGCCGGCTGGTACCAGTCCGAGCACGGCCGCCCGCCGGCCCACCTCGAGCACCGCGTCGGCGCCAGCGGCGGCGGCTTCGACCGCCTCGCGTTCGCGTTCCGCGGCGCCGACGACGCGACGCTCGGCGACGCCGGGCGGCCCTCGAGCGACCGCCGGGTCGGTGACGCGAAGGGCAGCGCGCCGGACGACGTCCTCGCGCAGATCGACACGACGATCCCGCTGAACCGGCGCGACGACGGCCGGCAGATCGTCCTGAGCGCGCCGTGGTACGGCGGCGGGATGAGCTTCGGCTCGGTCAGCGAGAACGTGATGGTCTCGCGGGCGCGGGCGGCGCAGGCGTGGGGGACGCTGACGTGCACGGGCGAGGGCGGCTACCCGCCGGGGCTCGTGCCGTTCAAAGACAACGTGATCACCCAGGTGGCCACCGGGCTGTTCGGCGTGCGCGAGGAGACGATCCAGCACGCGCCGGTCGTCGAGTTCAAGTACGCCCAGGGCGCCAAGCCGGGCCTCGGCGGGCACCTGCTGGGCGACAAGTCCACGACGGCGGTGGCGAACATCCGCGAGAGCGTGCCGTGGGTGTCCCTGTTCAGCCCGTTCCCGTTCCACTCCGTGTACTCGGTGGAAGACCACAAGAAGCACATCGACTGGATCCGGACCGTCAACCCGACGGCGCTCATCTCGGTCAAGGTCAGCACGCCGGCCGACGTGGACATGGTGGCCGTCGGGTCGTACTACGCCGGGGCGCACATCATCCACTTGGACGGCAGCTACGGCGGGACGGGTGCGGCGCCCGAGATCGCCAAGAAGAACATCGCCATGCCGATCGAGTTCGCCGTCCCCAAGGTCCACCGCCACCTCGAGGCCGAGGGGATCCGCGACCAGGTGACGCTCATCGCCTCGGGCGGCGTTCGCACGGCATACGACATCGCCAAGGCGATCGCCCTCGGCGCCGACGGCTGCGTGATCGGCACCGCCGAGCTCGTGGCGCTGGGCTGCACACGCTGCTCGAACTGCGAGCGCGGCCGCGGCTGCACGTACGGCCTGACGACGACCGACCCCGAGCTGCAGGCCTGGGTCCAGCCCGACTGGGGCGCCATGCGCCTGCTGAAGCTCTACAAGAGCCTGCAGTGGCAGCTGCGCGATATCCTGCACCAGCTCGGGATGGGGAGCGTGCGCGAGCTGCGCGGGCGGCGGGATGTGCTGCGCTATGTCGCCGCGAACGGAGGTGACCGATGACGCCGGAGGTCGACCGCGACCCGACCGACCCCTTCATCGCCGACGTCACCGCCCAGCGCCACGCCCTCCCCGTCGCCCCGCGCGATCGCGAGTCCGCCGCCGAGGGCGGCTGCGGTGTCGTCGGCCTGGCGTCCACCGTGCCGATCGCCGGCCGCCACCTGATCACGCCGCTGGCCCAGATGCGCAACCGCGGCAACGGCAAGGGCGGCGGGATCGCGGCCGTCGGGCTGGATGCGGCGGCGATGGGCGTGTCGGCCGACGTGCTGGCCGAGGACTACCTGATGGCCGTCGCCTACGTCGACCCCGCGGTGCGCGACGAGGTCGAGCGGACGTGGCTGCACGCGGCATACTGCGTGGACCACACCTGGGAGGTGCCGCGGCTGGAGGACTGGCACGTCCTGCCGGGGATCGAGGTCGCCCCGCCCGAGGTCGTCGTCTACTTCGTCCGGCCGCGGGCGGATCACCTGGCGGCGTTCTGGGCGCAGTTCACGCCGCAGAGCGGCCTCGGCCCGCACGCCAAGCGCGTCGAGGACGAGTACGTCCAGCAGACGAACCACCGCTTCAACGTGGACTACTACGCCGGGCCGGGCGGGACGCGCGCCTTCGTGATGTGCCAGGGCAAGGACTTGCTCGTCCTCAAGATGGTCGGCTACGCCGAGGACGTCATCCGCTACTACCGCCTCGATGACTTCACGGCCCACGTCTGGATCGGCCACCACCGCTACCCCACCAAGGGCCGCGTCTGGCATCCCGGCGGTGCGCACCCATTCGTCGGCCTGAACGAGGCGCTCGTCCACAACGGCGACTTCGCAAACTACCAGGCGATGTGCGACTACCTGGCCCAGCGCGGCCTGAAGCCCCTCTTCCAGACGGACACCGAGGTCGCGGCCCAGGTCTACGACCTCCATCGCCGGACGTACGGCTACCCGCTGGAGTACGTCATCGAGTCCCTGGCGCCGACGACGGAGCGCGACTTCACGCAGCTCCCGCCGGACAAGCAGGCCGCCTACGCCGCCATCCAGGCCACCCACATCCATGGCTCGCCGGACGGCCCGTGGTTCTTCATCATCGCCGAGAGCCTTCGCGAGGCGTGGTGCCTGATCGGCATCACGGACACCAGCATGCTCCGGCCCCAGGTCTTCGCCCTCCAGGAAGGCCCGACCCACCAGATCGCCTTCGCCGGCTCCGAGAAGCAGGTGATCGACGCCGTCCTGGACGAGCTCGCCGCCGCCGACGACCGCTTCTGGCGCCGCGCCGACCGCTACTGGGCCGCCCGCGGCGGCAGCCACACGGACGGCGGCGCGTTCGTCTTCGAGGTCACCCGCGACGCCGACGGCGCCAAGCACCTGCGCTGCACGGACAAGTTCGGCCGCGCGGTGACGCTGGCGGATGTCGGGATCGGAGGCGACGGCAGTGTCGACGTCGTCGATGCCGTGCGGACCACCGATGATGTCGCGACGACGAACGGGGCGACGAACGGGGCGACGAATGGCCACGCGAATGGCGCAACAAACGGCCAGTCGAACGGCCGCGCGGAGACCACCGCCTCCCCGTCGCCCGGCATCCTCCCCCGTCCCCTCGTCGCCGCGTGGACGGAGGCCGCCGCCACCGCCTACCTGGACGCCCTCGCCGCCTCCGCCCGCCCCGCCGATCCCGCCGCGCGCGCGGCGGCCTTCGCCGCCCTCGACGCCCTCTTCGACGGCCCGTACGACCCCGGCGCGCTTCGCGCCAGCCGCCTCATCGCGCAGTTGGACTCCGTCCTGGAGAGCGTCGTCGCCGCCATCGCCGTCGCGCCGTGCGAGGGGTACCGCGTGTGGGCGGGGCCGGGCGACGATGCGCCGCCCGCGCCGGCGACGACGCTCATCGTCGACGCGACGGGCCTCGAGATCGAAGGGCCGACGTCGCTCGCACGCGTGCTCGTCGAGGCCGTCCAGGCCGGGTGGCGGCGCCTGATCGTCGTCGGGTGCACCGGGCACCGCTTCATCGGCGCCGGGATGGGGCCGGAGAGCGATGGGGTCCGCATCGACGTGTATGGTGCCAGCGGCGACTACCTGGCGTCGGGGATCGACGGGGCGACGATCGTCGTCCACGGTTGGGCGCAGGACCAGCTGGCGCAGATCATGAAGCGCGGCACGCTCGTCGTACACGGCGATGTCGGGCAGGCGTTCATGTACGGCGCCAAGGGCGGCCGCGCCTTCGTGCGCGGCGATGCCGCCGGGCGGCCGCTGATCAACGCCGTCGGTCGGCCGCGGGTCGTCATCAACGGCACGTGCCTCGACTACCTGGCCGAGTCGTTCATGGCGGGCGATCCGCTGCGCGACGGCGGCTTTGTGGTCCTGAACGGCCTGCGGTCGGACGGGCGCGGCGGCTGGACGGAGCTGGCGACGCCCTACGGCGGCGGAAACCTGTTCAGCCTGGCCTCGGGCGGCGCGATCTACGTGCGCGACCCGCACCGGCGCGTGACGGAGGACCAGCTGAACGGCGGCGCGTTCGTGTCGTTCACACCGGAGGACTGGGCCGTCATCGCCCCGCTGCTGGACATGAACGCCGCGCACTTCGCGCTGACGATCGACCGGCTGCTCCGCGTGGACGGCCAACTGCGCGCTCCGGAGCACGTCTACCGGAAGATCGCCCCCGGCAAGGTGAAAGCCCTGCAGGCCGAGGAGGCCTGGGTCGCCCACGCCGGACACTGATCGCCCGGCGTCCCGCGTGCCGCGGCTGCCGCGGCGCGGACAATCCACGCTCGACAACACAATGCCCCCGGACCGCTGTGGGCCCGGGGGCATTGTGATACGGGATCGGTTTCCCGAACCCGCCGGAGCTCCTGGCGACCGTCGGACAAGGGACGACGGTGGCGACGATGACGCGGCGGCCGGCGGCAGGGCGCGGTGAAGGCGGCGACGGGCGATGCGGGCGGCGTTGGGAGGCGGCGGCAGGGACGATGACGATGATGCCGGGCGGACGTTGGATTGTCGGACGGGCGACGATGGGGCGACGGTGCGGGCGTCGACGGGAGGTCGATGTCCGGCCGGTCGCGGTCGATCGGTCGCCAGGAGCTGGCTACAGCGTACGGATCGACCGTTGCGCAATCGTTACACGCCCTTCGTTACACCCCGCGGTTGCCGTACTATCCTCCGACGCCGTACCATCCTCCGCCACCCGGATCCGGGTTCCGTAGCCGATGCCGCCGTTGCGATGCTGCCGTCAGGAGTGCGCGATGCCGACCCCCCGCCGCCGTTCCTCATCCCCCGCCCGTGCCGCGGCCGCCGCCTTCGCGGTCGTCGGGGCGCTGGCGGCCCTCCGCACCGGGCCGGCGCCGGGTCCGTCCGCCGATGTCGCCTCCGCGCAGAGCGGCGCGGTGCCGTTCGTCGAGCGCGTCCCGAGTGGGACGGAGTACACGCTGCGCGAGGTCGAGTTCGTCGATCCGATGAACGGGTTCGCCACGGGCGGCAACGGCGGGCAGAACCAGTACGTCATCGTCGTTCGCACCCGGGACGGCGGGCGGACGTGGCAGGAGATCACGCCGCCGGACACCAAGGTCTTCAACGCCCAGAGCTTCGTCGACCCGATGCACGGCTGGATCGTCGGGGTGAACGGGCAGGTCTACCGAACGCGCGACGGCGGCGACAGCTGGCAGGGGCTCGACCCCGGCGCCGGAGCCGGCAAGCGGCTGCTGCGCGTCGAGTTCCACGACACCCTGCTCGGCTGGATCGCCGTGGCGGGCGAGCGCTGGATCCTCAAGACAACGGACGGCGGCGACCACTGGCGTCAGGTGACGGTCGACATCAAGGACGGTCTGTCCGACCTGCAGTTCCTGGACGCGAACACCGGCTTCGGAACGGGCTTCGACGGCGTGTTGGCCAAGACGACGGACGGCGGCGAGACCTGGGCGAACATCGGCTTCGGCAACCAGACGAAGATGCTGGCGGTGTGGTTCGCGGACGCGCTGCACGGCTGGGTGGCGGCCAGCGAGATCCGCGCCACCACCGACGGCGGGTCGCGCTGGACGAGTCAGGGCAAGCCGCCCAAATCGCTCAACGACCTGGCGTTCGAGAGCACCACCCACGGCTACGCCGCCGGCGACGAGGGGGTGTTCCTCCACACGTCGGACGGCGGCGCGACGTGGCAGCGACTCGGCCAGGATCTGCCGAAGGACGCGCTCCTCAGCGTCGGGATCGCCCGCCCCGGCCTGGCGTACGCCGTAGGCGTACGCGGCGCGATCGTCCGCTTCACCGACCCGTCCCGCCTCGCCTCCCCGACGCCGACCGCGACGGCCACGCGCACGCCGACGAACACGCCGACACCCGCCCCCACCGCCACGCCGTCCGGCCCGTGGCTCAGCCTCGGCCGCGACCCGCGCGCGCCGTTCTACGTGGCAGAGCGCGGCGGGACGCTCGTGCGGTTGACGTACGGCAACCAAGCGGCCGGCGCGGCGTTGACGGGCACGCTCACCGGCGCGGCGGTCTTCGCGGACGGCACGACGTCGTTGTCCGTGCCGGCCCCCGTGACAGACGGCGCTGGCCGCGTCGACGTTGTGCTGCGCGCCGGCACGGGCGCGCAGGTCGGCGACCGGTTCGACGTGACGTTCGCGCTGGGCGGGGCGACGGCGGCGCGGCAGGGGTGGATCGCGGCGGTGGCGAATCTGCCGTTGTTGAAGCGGGGGCAGAAGTGATGGCCGGGCGGTGGATCGGACCGTGGAGGTCGTCGTGACGCGGACGTAGGGGCGGGTCTGAGACCCGCCCCTACCGACGGTTTTCGCCACTCCGCACGGCGGATGGAGGCGGAGGCGTCGCGGTCGATGCTAGGCGTCGTTGCTCGTCGGCGACACCGGCGCGGTGCCGTAGGCATCGTTGCCCATGCCGGGTCCGCCGTGGCCGCCGCGGCCGCCGCGCTGGCCGCCGGGCATCCCGCCGCGCCGGCCGAGCCCACCGCCGCGCTCGCCCTTGGCGGCCTTCAGCGCGTCCGCCTGCGCCTGGGTGATCACGCCGTCCGCGACGGCCTTGCTGATCGCCTTGTCCATGGCCGCCTGCATCTGCGTGTGGAACGTCTGCGCGTCCAGCTTCTGCTCCGTCAGGAGATCACGGATCGACTTGCCGGCTTCGCGCGCCGCCGTGAGATCGGCGACGCTGATGCCGAGCGCCTCGGCCGTGATCGCGTCGTGGTCGATGGCGGCGGCCAGCTTGGCGCCGGCGAGCATGAGGTCGGCCTTGTCCTGCGTCACGTTGCCGGCCTTTACCGCCGCGGCGAGGCCCTTCTCGAACGCCCGCAGGCGGGCGGCCTGCAGCTCGTCGACGGTGACGCCGAGCTCGGCGGCGAGGAGCTCGCCGCGCTCGTCCTGGCCGCCGGCATGGCCCATGCCGTGGCCCGCCATGCCGGCGAGGCCCATGCCGCCCGCGCCGCCGCGGCCGCCCGGGCCGTGGGCGAGCGCCGTCCGAGCGACGGCGACGGTGCCGACCAGCGCAAAGGCGAGCGCGGCGATGGAAAGGGTGGTCTTGCGATTCATGGGGGAACCTCTCTTGGGGTTGTGCCGGGCGGCCGGGGGTGCCGATCGGCTGGGGTTGGATGCTGGCAAGTATCGCAGGGCCGGATGAGCCGGTGATGGGAAGAATGCAAACGAAGTGTGGCCGGTCCGTAACGGCGCTGCGTCGCGCTGGGGAACGATGGGCCACGCGGCCCTGAATGGGACGGCCCCACTTCGACCCGCCACCGTATAATGGACCGTCAAGGGCGCCTTGGCGGGCGCGTCGTGTGCGGAGGGGGACGTTGGTGAAGACACGAGCACTGGGGTGCCGCGCGCCGCGGCGCCGAACATGGCACGGGCGACGAACTTCGGTGGGCGCGTTCATGGCGGCCGTCGCGCTGGCGGGGGCGCTGGGCGGGCGCGTTCTGGCGCAGGACTACCCGTTCAGCACGCCGGCGTCCGGCCGGATCGTCTACACCCGCCAGGAGCTCGATACGTTCAACATGTTCACGAGCGATCCGGACGGCAGCAACGAGCGTCGGCTGTCGGACATCGACGAGTCCGCCGCCGGCGAGGATCAGCCGCGCTGGTCGCCCGACGGCCGCCTCGTGTCGTTCACGACCTATCCCAAGGGGTTGACGACGATCCACGTCGTCGCCGCCGAGGGCGGAGGCCTGCGCACGGCCGTCGAGAACGACGGCACGAGCGGCGATCCGGCGTGGTCGCCGGACGGCCGGTGCCTGGTGTACGACGGGGGCGCCGGGTTGTCCGAGGACGATCAGAAGCGGCTCGATCTGAAGATCTGGTGCGACGACGGCACCGCCAAGGGCACCGTCCGCCGCCTGACGAACACGCCCGACATCGACGAGCGCGAACCCGACTGGTCGCCGGACGGGGAGACGATCGTCTACAGCGCCCGCAGCAACAAGCCGAACACGACGGATCGCTGGGAACTGTGGCGGATCCGGGCGGACGGCACGGGCGCCGAAGTGCTCGTCGAGCGGCCCGACAGCCACGAGCGCCATCCGCGGTTCGCACCGGGCGGCGGACGGCTGGCGTTCATCACCGGCCCCCAACCGTTCTCGTTCGGCGCGCTGGCCGTCCTCGATCTCGCCACCGGGTCCGTCGAGCGCTACATCGACGGATCGAGCGACACGATGGCGTGGTCGCCGGACGGCGACGAGATCCTGTTCGGCAACATCTACCGGTCCGGCCTGCGCGCGATCGCGCCCGGGCTCGATGCGTCCGGATTCGCGTCGATCGGCCCGGCCTCCGCTCGGCAAGGCGCGCAATACGCCGGCCTCTATCGCATCCACCTGGCGACGAAGTCGATCACGCGCCTGCTCGGCGCGGCCGGCGGCGCACAGGCGCCGAACGTCGGCACGAACTTCGAGTTCGGCTACATGCCGGACTGGTCCGCCGGCACGGCCACGCCCACCCCCGACGCCACCGTCACCCCGACGCCGTCGAACACGCCGCCCCCGACCGCCACCGCCACGGCCACCGTCGAGCCGACGCCGACGCCGGCCCCGCCGCGGATCTACCTGCCGCGCGTCCTCCGCGAGGAACCGGTCCCGCCGACGCCGACACCGACGCCGACGGTGACCGCCAGTGCCGAGGCGACCGCGGGAACGACTGCCGAGTCCACCGCCGCGGCGACGATCGAGGCGACACCAACCCCCGTGCCGTAGTCGGGTCGCCATCCGGCCGATCGCAGTCGCGGCGCCTTCGGACTGCGATCCGGCATGGACGCGCCCAACGTGCCGCTTTACACTCCCAGCACGCGCTCACCCAAGGAGAAGATGTTGAGCCAGCGGTTCCCGATTGCCCTGATGGGCATGTGTTCGATTCTGCTCGCGGGCCTCGCGGCATGCGGTGTCCCGCAGGAGGCCCCACCGGAGGCCCCGCCGGAAGCCGCCGTACCCGCCGAGCCGGCGGCGGCCATGCCGACGGCGGCCGAACACGCCGCCGCCCCGGCGGAGCACGACGCTCCACACTGGACCTACGAAGGCGAGGCGGGCCCTGATCACTGGGCCGCGCTCAGCGAGGAATTCGCCGCGTGCGGCAGTGGCCTCGCCCAGTCGCCGATCGACATCGGCGAGCCCGCGGCGGCGGATCTGGCGAACATCGTCTTCCATTACAGCCCGAGCGCGATCAAGGTCCTGAACAACGGCCACACCGTCCAGGTGAACTACGACACCGGCAGCTACATCGAGCTGGACGGCATGCGCTACGACCTGGCGCAGTTCCACTTCCACGCCCCGTCCGAGCACAGCGTGGACGGCGTGCTGGCGGACGCCGAGATCCACCTCGTGCACAAGTCGGCCGACGACAAGCTGGCCGTCGTCGGCGTCCTGCTGAACGACGGCGCGGCGAACGAGGCCTACCAGGCCGTGATGGACAACCTGCCGGCCGCCGAGTCGCCCGAGACGAAGGTCGAGGGGATGGTCGACGCCGCCGCCCTCCTGCCCGCCGTCCAGACCACCTACCGCTACGCCGGCTCGCTCACGACGCCGCCTTGCTCGGAAGGCGTGGCCTGGAACGTGATGACGACGCCGGTCGAGCTGTCGGCCGAGCAGCTGGCGGCGTACACGGCGATCTTCAGCGGCAACAACCGGCCGGTGCAGGCGATGGGGGAACGGGCGTTGGCGGAGGATTCGACGCCGTAGGTGGGCGACGATTTCGTTGTGAGGGAATAGGGTTCGTTGTACGGGATTAGGGTTCGTTGTGCGGGATTAGGGCCGGCAGCTGAAGCTGGCCGGCTGGGGGCCTTCGGCCATGGTGCCCGCCTTCGCGGGCACCCAGACCGTCGGGGCGCCCGCGAAGGCGGGCGCCATGGCGGCCCGCAAGGGTCGCCTCCAGCCGGCCGGCTTCAGCCGCCGGATCCTTTCCGATCGCCGGTGTTCGTCCCTTCAGTCGAACAACTCGAGCTGCCGCCCCCGCTCCACCGGCCAAGCCGGCAGCTCGTCGATGTCGATCGGGTACCCGTGGCACGCGGCGCTCCCCGGCAATGTCGTCGCCTCCGCCACCGCCGCGCGGAGCACCGCGTTCCACAGCCGCGCGATGGGCGCGCCGTCCACATCGTCCGGAGCGTGGATAACGACGTGCGGGCGGCGGTCGGCGAGCATGAGGGACAAGGCCGCCAAGCACCCGGTCGTGCGTGATTGCGCGGGGCACCGTCCAGCAGAGGTGGAACCCCGGCGGCACGGTCTCCCGCCACTTCCGCACCGTCTCGGCGGACGGCAGCGCGTAGAACGTGCCGCGCCAGGGGGGCGGTTCCAGACAGGGAGGGCGAGATGGCAGTGGTGGAGGGGCATGGTGCAGGAGACGACACACGAAATGCGTCCCTGGATCAGTGATCCATCGGCTGCCTCCGGCCACGTGAGTCAGTGGCCGCGATCGTCTCGATTCGTCGGGTGCTCGTCGTCGGCGCGTTCGAGATGAGGCTGGATCGTCCCGTCTGCGTGGTGCGTCTTCTGGGATCGGATGTAGGCGGTGATGCGGTCGACGTCCCAGCGGCTGACGGAAAAGGCGGAGTAGTGGCCTTGCCAACGGAACGTGTCGACACCTCCCGGGCGGCGGTTGATCCGGTATGACGAGGCCCCTTTCAGCCGGTGAACGATTGCGGCGACTGCCAGGATCGTCGGAATCCGCACGAGCACGTGTACGTGATCGGCGGTTCCGTTGACGGCGATCACCTCGCAGCCGAGGTCTCGGGACGTCATGGCAATCGAGCGATGGATGTGTGGCTCAAGGTCCGGCGTGATCAGAGGCAGGCGGTCCCAGGTGGACCATACGAGGTGGACGACGAGGTTGGTGTGCGAGGAGGGCATCGCGGCGGTCCTTGGGGGAGCGGCGGTGGTTTGGCGTGCGGGGGGGGGGCCGGAGGGGTCCGGAGGGGTCCGGAGGGGTCCGGAGAGGAGAGGACCGGCGGCTGAAGCCGGCCGGCTGGAGGCGGCCCTTGCGGGCCGCCATGGCGCCCGCCTTCGCGGGCGCCATGAGTGTCTGGGTGCCCGCGAAGGCGGGCACCATGGCCGAAGGCCCCCAGCCGGCCGGCTTCAGCCGCCGGTCTTCATCGCGTCCGACGATACCTCCCCCCCGTTGCCCCCCCGTCCCACCCCGCGTACACTCGCCCCCATCACCCCACCCGCCCCGCAAGGCCCGCCCCTCATGAAGATCCTCAACCAGAACGTCTACCTTGGCCCCAACCAATACGCGCTCTTTCCGGTGATCCGGTTGACGGTCGATCTCGGCGAGCTCGAGGCATGGCCGACGGGTCGGCTGGGCGATGCGTTCATCGAGCCGCTGCTGGGCGCCCTGCCGGGGTTGTACCAGCACGGCTGCTCGTACGGCGAGCCGGGCGGGTTCATCCGCCGCCTGCGCGAGGGCGAGGGGACGTGGCTCGGGCACGTGTTCGAGCACGTGGCGATCGAGCTGCAGAACGAGGCGGGCGCGGACGTGACGTTCGGGAAGACGCGCGGGAACGGGGTGGAGGGGCAGTACGACGTCATCTATCAGTACGAGCAGGAGGATGTGGGCGTCGAGGCGGCGCGGGTGGGGCTGGAGTTCATCCATCGGCTGCTGCCGGAGGCGCTGCGGCCGGGCGAGGCCAAGGACGGGGCGCGCTACGACTTCGGTGCGGCGCGCGATGCCTTCATCCGCTTCGCGCAGCGGCGGGCGCTGGGGCCGAGCACGGCCAGTCTGGTGAAGGCGGCCGAAGAGCGGGACGTGCCGTGGCTGCGGTTGAACCGGTTCAGCCTGATCCAGCTCGGGCACGGCAAGTTCCAGAAGCGCGTCCAGGCCACCGTGACGAGCGAGACGCGGCACATCGCCGTCGAGATCGCGAGCGACAAGGAGGAGACGAACCGCATTCTGCGCGACCTTGGGTTGCCGGTACCGGAGCAGCGGCTGGTGTACGACGCGGAGGAAGCGGTGCGGGCGGCGGAGCGGATCGGGTACCCGGTCGTCGTGAAGCCGTTGAACGCGAACCACGGGCGGGGGGTGACGATCGGCGTGGTGACGGGGGAGGAGGCGGCGGCGGGGTTCCGGCACGCGAACGAGCATTCGACCACGGTCGTCGTCGAGAAGTTCGTGACGGGGTTCGATCACCGGCTGCTGGTGATCCACGGCGAGCTGATCGCCGCCAGCAAGCGCGTCCCGGGGCATGTGGTGGGCGACGGGATGCGGACGGTGGGCGAGCTGGTGGACCTGACGAACGAGGATCCGCGGCGCGGGATCGGGCACGAGAAGGTGCTGACGCGGCTCGAGTTCGACCACCAGGCCGAGCGGCTGCTGGCGCAGAAGGGCTACGCCAAGGACACCGTGCCGGCGACGGGCGAGGTGGTCTACCTGCGCTCGACGGGCAACCTGTCCACGGGCGGCACGGCCGTCGACGTGACGGACATCGTCCACCCCGACAACCGCGAGATGGCGATCCGGGCGGCGCGGGCGATCGGGCTGGACGTGGCGGGCGTGGACTTCCTGTGCGACGACATCAGCCGGTCGTACGCCGAGTCCGGCGGTGCGATCTGCGAGGTGAACGCGGCGCCTGGCTTCCGGATGCACGTCTCGCCCAGCGAGGGCACGCCGCGCGACGCTGCCGGCCCGGTGATGGACATGCTCTTCCCGCCGGGCTCGCCGTCCCGCATCCCGATCGCGGCCGTCACCGGCACGAACGGCAAGACGACGACGTCGCGGATGATCGCCCATATCGCCAAGATGAGCGGGCACGTGGTGGGGTTGGCGACGACGGACGGCGTCTACATCGACGGCAAGCTGACCGTGGCGGGCGACATGACGGGCCCGCAGGCGGCGCGGATGATCCTGCGCGACCCGGCCATCAGCATCGCGGTGCTCGAGACCGCACGCGGCGGGCTGCTGCGCGCCGGGATGGGCTACAAGCGCTGCAACGTCGGCGCCGTGTTGAACGTCCAGGCGGACCACCTCGGCCTGAAGGGGATCGACACGCTCCAGCAGCTGGCCAAGGTGAAGCGCGTGGTGGTGGAGGTGGCCAAGGACGCCGCCGTCCTGAACGCGGACGATCCGGAATGCCTGAAGATGGCCGAGCACACGACCGCGAAGACCGTGATCTACGTGACGATGGACCACCGCCATGCGCTCGTCCGCGAGCACATCCGGGCCGGCGGGAAGGCGCTGGTCCTCGAGGAGGGCATGAACGGCCAGATGGTCACGCTCTACGACGGCCCCACCCACTTGCCGTTGCTGTGGACGCACCTGATCCCCGCCACGATGGAAGGCCGCGCGCTGCACAACGTGCAAAACGCGATGTTTGCCGCAGCCGTGGCGCACTCGCTCGGCTTCAAGGCGGACGATATCCGCCACGGCCTCCGAACGTTCGACACGAGCTACTTCCAAACCCCCGGCCGCCTGAACGTCTTCAACGAGCACCCGTTCCGCGTGATCCTGGACTACGGCCACAACCCGGCGGCGGTGCAGGCGATGGTGGATCTGGTGGAGCGGTTGGAGCCGAAGGGGAAGCGGATCGTGGTGTTGGCGGCGCCGGGGGATCGGCGGGACGAGGACATCCGGGAGATCGCGGGGATCTGCGCGGGGCACTTTGATCATTACATCTGCCGGCGGGATGACAATCCGCGGGGGCGGGGGGTGGATGAGGTGCCGCGGATGTTGGCGGAGGCGTTGGTGGCTTCCGGGGCGGGGGGGGCGGATGGGCGCGGGATTGGTGGAGGGCGGGTGGTGAAGGCGGAGGCGGTCGAGATCGTCATCGACGAAGCCGAGGCGGTGGAGCGGGCGTTGGGGATGGCCCAGAGGGATGACTTGGTGCTGGTGTTTGGGGATAAGGTGAATCGGTGTTGGAAGCAGATTATCTACTTTCGGCCTGAAGGGTCGACGGGCGATGGACACGTCGGGCATCGCGAGGTCGTAGGTGCGCTCGGGACGGACGCGAGCGTGCCAGGGGCTGCGCAGCCGTCACCGAGCGCGGCAGGAGCGATGACGATGGGAGGCGACGGGTGGGTGCGGGATGAGCGGGGGGTGCGGGTGGCGTCGGAGGGGAGCGGGGAGGAGGCGGATTGAGCTTCGCTGCGGGCACAACGCGGCCTCACTCTGTGTCTCCAACTGTGTGGGGGCCGTGAAGGTGGATCAGGTTCTATTCTACGCTAAACTATGAGTCATTCCACGTGCGTATCGCCTTCAATGCAGGAGTGATGTCCTTTCTCAGCACCTCCCCAATGTCGTCACGCGTGTATTCGGCAGCAAATCGCCGCGACCATTCAACTTTGCGATTCTCGTAGTTAATGTCGCGTGCGCCACACCTCTTCAGGGCATCCCTAATGGATTGCCCAAAACGCCCAAATTCATTGACCGTCAGATTGACTTCGATGCCGCACTGCACCTTAATTGCGGCACTGACGACTCGAGACGACAAGTAGTTCTCGATTTCTCGTCCATGCGTAACCCAAGCGACACTTTCGGTTTCGGCTGCCTGTCGTTGAATACGCCTCTTTGACTCATTAATTGGAATTCTCCGTGAGTCACGATCACGGTCCATCAGAACCACAGCACGCTGATTAATCCGCAGTACGTCAATTAGGTTGGTATGCACATCAGACACATCGTCGTAGTTTATGCTATCTCGCGCCAATGAAATATGCGCGAGCATCCTTCCTCCATAGAACATTACTGCATAGTGTATACCTTCTATCAGGTCGGGATCCAATAGCTCGATCCATCTCTGCAGGTACACACGATCAGACGGGCCTTCAACCCAGATCACTGCATTCGTCTGCAAAAGGTCACTAGGCCTAACCCCAAGATCGTGTACGGCTTGTATCACCGCACTGTCACCCGCCACCGGACTGCATGTTGTGCCACGTATCTGCCGCGTCACATGAAAGACTTGGATCGCATCCGTCAATGTGGATGGAAGCTCGAAGTCAGCGTTGATCATAGTGGGAGAGTGCGAACTCACCAGATACGTTGAGTCGGTTTGACCTACGAGGAAACTGATCAGCTCCCTCTGTAGTCGCGGATGAAGATGCACTTCGGGCTCTTCCATGCAGAATACGACATGCTCCTCATGGAGTATTGCCACAAGGAGAATGACGAGCTCATGTGTTCCCGTTCCAAACGATGCTAGTGGCAAGCGCAGTCCGTTAGAGTTGAGCATGATTGTCTGGGACTTTGTTGTCACACTTAGCTCGGCATCAGGAAGATGAAGGAGTTGCCGCAAGAAGTCTTGAATCTTTATGAACTTTGATCTGAGCTGCTGATCACCGAACTCCGGCGACGACCATTCACTCAGTTCGGCAATCAAATTTGTGCCATCGAAGCCATATCCAGCATTGTCATCATGACGTATTTGCCGAAATTCCGGAAGAAGCTCTACGCGCGGCACTTCGCGCGCAAACAGTCGGAACAGATCATCGCCTTGTTTCTTGATGTAATCGACTAGATCTGCCTGCCGCTGAAATTTCACTCCATCTTGAGGGCTCCCGCGAAGTGTGTTCACGAAACTAGCAGCACGACCAGGTTCATCTATTTCAGAAACGGAGCATCCGACCACTGAAGGAAACTCTGATTGATGTCTCCACTGGAAGTCGAAGCGAACCTCGCTACATCCTAACAGATCGCATAAGCCAGCTTCAGATTCATCATTGAACTCAAACCACATCGTGTACTCCATTGCCTCGTCGCTCTTGAGCCCCCACACATCCTCTGAAGTGACTCGAAGCTTGGCATTTGCTCGATTCGCTCCCACAAACGGACTAATCGCGGTGACAAGCCTGAAGGCCCTAATAATGTTGGACTTGCCAGCATTATTCTGACCGATGAGAAGATTGCATCGTCGCCACGGTCGAAGAACAACCCCGTCACCTCCAATACTCCTGAATCGCCGAACTTCAAGTCCACTAAAACGCATGTCACAATCCTCCGTCGCGAGAGGCGCTCATCATGTGAGGACAATTGGACCCTCACGCACTGAGCTCCGTCAGGGTTCACATCTTGTCGCCATCAGCGACTTCTGTTTAGAGCTTCTAACAAAACCACACGGCCGATGGAGCCGGCTGAGGCGAGGCCGGTCTTCGCGCCGGTTTTGTTAGAGACTCTTAGTGTTAGGATGTCGGCTTTCACACTTGGCTCCTGTGATTCGCAGGGCGGAAGGCGCAGGTTAGAGAATAAGAGCTGTCGTGAAACTTTGGTATCGCCACTGACGACTCCTATTTGCGAGATTTCGCGAAGCTAACCAGCTCAGAAAAGTGAACAAGCGTCGTCGACGAACTGCGCGCCAGCGCGATAGCGGACTTTGTGAACGTTGCATTCGTTACGACGGCGGCGGCATTGCAATCATAGTACAATCGCGCCGCGATTACCTCTTGCACTGCTCCGTTCCCTACACTTCCCGTATAGAACTTGCATTGCACGGCTAATCTCTGACTGTCACGTGTGGCAAGGATATCAGCGCCCTGATCTCCACTTGCAGGTGTTAATGAAGTGCTCCAGCCTGCATCGCGAAGAATGCACGCGCAGAGGATTTCGAAGTGCTCACCGTCTAAGCACGCCCGAAGTTCGGCTTCTGCATCTAGGATAGCTGGAGTGGCGTCAAGGTAGTCGCCGACTTCTTGCTCGAGAATTGATTGCCAGTGCGTCCCATATTCCATGAGAGCGTGGCGACTAAAGGGTACAACGAGAACCGAGTTAATGAATCGGACCTTCTCTGCACTCCATTTACGGTCGTCCAATTCGCCGTAGGGGCCAAGATGAGTGAGCCGAGTCTTCTGCCGTCCAAGTGCCGGTAGATGGGGCGTCACCGCGTCACGGAACAGACGCGTCCGATACGACTTCAGCTCTCGACCAAAATACAGGCTTCCTGCAGCAAGAAGGAGGCACCCAATTTTGAGTCCTACGGGCAAAGTCAATATTCCCACGCCGCAGGCTACGACGAACCACGTGGAGCAACCGGCACCGCCTGCCCGGTCCCCCTTCTTAAGCTTTCCAAAAGAATTGGAGCGTCGCTTGCCCACTTGCCCCCGCCTGGCGCATCCGACACGTGTGCTACTGTCCGCAGCCGGACTGGCTCTGCGGTACTCGAATCAGGTCGGCGTGATTGACGCCTATAAGATGAACGAGACACAGCACGATGATACCATCAAGCGCTGAACCCTAACGGGCTCGGCACTTGCCCCCCGCGCCAGACCCCGCTACCGTCCCGCGACCACCGCCCGCCCACCCAGGCCCCGCCCCCATGCCCGACACCCCCATCGACAACCCCGTCCTCAACACCCCCTACGCTGAACCGTCCCGCCACTTCCGCTTCAGCGATGACGGCATCACGGACGAAGTCGTGCCGGGTCGCCGCAAGAGCGCGTACTTCGTGCCGATTGCGCCGCCGCGAAAGCGGGGACGGCAGTTGGTGCTCGACACGCAGTGGACGGCGGATCGGTTGCGGCCGAACGACGACATCAACCGGATCCGGGAACGCGTGGCCGTGTGGCGGCAGGGCGGATACGTGGATGTGACGCCTACGACACGGCGGTTGTTGGCGTACTGGACGGACGCGGAGCGCGAGCGGCCGTTGTTCTTCTGCCAGATCGAGGCGATGGAGACGGTCATCTATATCGCCGAGGTGGCGCGACGGTATGGGGATGCTTGGATCGAGAACGGGCTGCGGGACGCGAACGAGACGGCGAATCCGGGCTTGTACCGGCTGGCGATGAAGATGGCCACGGGGACGGGCAAGACGGTGGTCATGGGGATGCTGATCGCCTGGCAGGCGCTGAACAAGCTGGCGAACGCGCAGGACGCGCGGTTCAGCGATGCGTTCCTCATCGTGGCGCCGGGGATCACGATCCGGGATCGGCTGCGGGTGCTCATGCCGAACGATCCGGCGAACTACTACCGGCAGCGGGACATCGTGAGTTCGGACGATCTGGCGCGGCTGCAGCAGGCAAAGATCGTCATCACGAACTTCCATGCCTTTGGGCTGCGCGAGAAGATGACGGTGGCCAGGGCGACGAAGGCGATGCTCGGCGCGGATGCGTCGGGCGCGTTTACGGAGTCGGCGCCCGAGATGGTGCGGCGGGTGTGCCGCGATCTCGGGAACAAGCGGGGCGTCATCGTGATCAACGACGAGGCGCACCACTGTTATCGGCGGAAGACGGATGCGCCAAGCGAGACGCTCGACGCGGACGAGCGCGAGGCGGCGGCGCAGCGGGAGAAGGAGGCGCGGGTTTGGATCGGCGGGCTCGAGGCGGTGCAGGCCAAGCTCGGGATCCGGGCGATCTATGACCTGTCGGCGACGCCGTTCTTCCTGAAGGGCTCTGGGTACGACGAGGGCAAGCTGTTCGGGTGGGTCGTCAGCGACTTCTCATTGATCGACGCGATCGAGGCCGGGCTGGTGAAGGTGCCGCGGGTGCCCGTGGCGGACAACGCGCTGCTGGGCGTGCTGCCGACGTATCGCGATCTCTGGGTGCGCATCCGGGACGATCTGCCGAAGAAGGGGCGCAAGACCGAGGCGCTGGACGGCGAGCCGCGGCTGCCGATCGAGCTGCAGGGGGCGCTCCACAGCCTGTACAGCAACTACGTCCGGTACCACGCGGACTGGGAAGCGAACGCCGCGGCGCGCGCGGGCGGGCTGACGCCGCCGGTGTTCATCGTGGTCTGCCAGAACACGAACATCTCGAACTTGGTGTATCGGTACGTGGCGGGTTGGGAGAAGTCGCGGAAAGGTGAGGCGGCAGGAGTCGGCGACGACGGCGACAGCGGCAACAGCGGCGACGACGCCATCGTCCAGGCCGGCGCGCTGGACCTGTTCCGCAACGACGACGGCCGCGGCGGCTGGCTGCAGCGGCCGAACACGATCCTCATCGACAGTCAGCAGCTCGAGAGCGGCGCAGCGATGAGCGACGCGTTCAAGCGGATCGCGGCGCCCGAGATCGACGAGTTCAAGGCGGAGTACCGGCAACGGTACCCGGGGCGGGACATCGACAAGCTGACGGACGAGGATCTGCTGCGGGAGGTGATGAACACTGTCGGCAAGCCGGGCAAGCTAGGTGAGCACGTGAAGTGCGTGATCAGCGTCTCCATGCTGACCGAGGGCTGGGATGCGAACACGGTGACGCACGTGCTCGGCGTGCGCGCATTCGGGACGCAGCTGCTGTGCGAGCAGGTGGTGGGGCGGGCGCTGCGGCGGATCAGCTACGCCACGAACGATGACGGGACGTTACCGCCGGAGTACGCCGAGGTGTACGGCGTCCCGTTCAGCTTCATTCCGACGAGCGGCTCACAGGGCGAGGTGAAGCCGGTGGCCCGCTCGACGCGGGTGCATGCGGTGCCGGAGCGCACGGCGCTGGAGATGACGTTCCCGCGGCTCACCGGCTATCGCTACGTGATGCCGGCGGAGCGACTCCGCGCGACGTTCGGGCCGGACGCATCGCTGGCGATCTCGACGGCCGACGTGCCGACGCGGGTGCAGATGGACCCGATCGTCGGCGCCGGAAGCGAGCATACGCTGGACGATCTGCGCGCGATGCGCGAGCAGTCCGTTGCGTTCCACATCGCCCGACTGCTCCTGACGCGCTACTTCCAGGACGATGAGGTCGGCGAGCGCCCGTGGCTCTTCCCGCAGCTGCTGGCGATCACGCTGGACTGGATGCGCCAGTGCGTCGTCCTCAAGGACAACACGTTCCCGCAGCTGCTGCTCCTGACGGGACTCATGCACGAGGCGGCGAGCCGCATCTACGGCGGGATCGTGGCCGCCGACGCGGGCGAAGGGCGGTTGTGGCCGAGCCTGCGGGACTACGACCCGATCGGCTCGACGCGCTGGGTGGACTTCGAGTCGACGAAGCCGTACTTCGTGACGAGCGCGAACAAGTGCCACATCTCCCACTCCGTTCTCGACAGCGACTGGGAAGCCGCGGTGGAGATGGCGATGGAGGAGATGCCCGAGGTGATCCGCTACGCCAAGAACGACCACCTGGGGTTCACGATCCCCTACGTCATCGAAGGCCGCGAGCGCGACTACGTCCCCGACTTCCTGGTGGACGTGGACGATGGCCACGGCGCGGACGATCTGCTCCACCTGGTCCTCGAGGTGACGGGCGAACGCCGACCCGAGAAGGCGGCCAAGGTCCGTACGGCGCGGGAGCAGTGGGTGCCGGCGGTGAACAACCACGGCGGGTTCGGACGGTGGGGGTTTGTGGAGGTGGGGGATCCGTATGAGGCGCAGGGGGTGATTCGGGCTGTCGTCCGTACGCTGGCTGAGCACGATGCGGTCACCCGATGAACGATCCCTGCCCGTCCCTCGATCACTACACCGTCACAGATCATGCGCGCGACCAATTGGCTCGACGTGGCCTCTCGGAAGCGGACCTGCAACAGGCACTTGCAGGACACGTGCGGTCGGAACCCGTTCGGACCGGGCGCTGCGTCTACCAGCTGATGTTTACGAACGTCAGCGGCACGGCCGGGTTGCTGCGCGTGTTCGTCGATGTGGATCGCGAGCCACCGGAGGTCGTGACCGTATACTTCACCAGCAAGCTGACCAAGTACTGGAGGTAACCCCGATGCGCGTGACCTACGACCGCCACACGGACACGCTGTCGATCATTCTGCGTGACACGCCCGTGAGCGAGAGCGATGAGGATAAGCCCGGCGTCATCCTGGACTACGATGCAGAGGGCAACATTGTGTCGATCGAGATCCTCGATGCGTCCGCCAGCGTCCAGCAGCCGATGACGATGGTCTACGAGTTCGCATCCTGACATCGGAGCCCGCGCCATGCCCCCCAAGCCCGCCCCCCGCACCCGCGTCGACGCGATCCAACACCAAGACACCCGCCTCAACATCCCCACCGAGGAACTCCGCGACTTCGTCGCCGCCGACGAGGCCGCCCCCCAAACGCTCCTCTATCCGCGCGACCCGTCGCTGGACCCGCAGCTGGTGTGGAAGGGCAAGGATGATCAGGACCGCGCCCCGCTGGCGGTGCCGCTGGTCCCGATCTACATCCAAGAGAAGATCCACCCCCGCGCCCTCATCGAGGACCTCCGCCGCCACCATCCCGCAGCCGGCCGCATCGCCGAGCCGGACGGCGACTACGTCCAGGCGGACCTCTTCGCTACAGCCTTCGACGAGCCCGACGACCTGGCGCACATGGTCGAGTTCTACCAACACGACCAGCACTGGTCCAACCGCCTGATCCTGGGCGACAGCCTCCAGGTGATGGCCAGCCTGGCCGAGAAGGAAGGCCTAAAGGGCAAGGTCCAGACGATATACCTCGACCCGCCCTACGGCATCAAGTTCGGCTCCAACTGGCAGGTGAGCACGCGCAAGCGCGACGTGAAGGACGGCAAGGTAGAAGACGCGACGCGGCAGCCGGAGCAGGTGCGGGCGTTTCGGGATACATGGCAGTTGGGGATACACAGCTATCTGGCGTATTTGCGGGATCGGCTGGTTGTCGCGAGGGAGTTGTTGACTGAGACGGGGTCACTCTTCGTCCAGATCGGCGACGAGAACGTTCATGTTGTGCGGTCCATCATGGACGAGGTGTTCGGAAGCGAGCACTTCGTAGCGCTTGTCGCGTTCAAGAAAACGACGGGCGCCGGGAGCTTCGCTGGTGGCACGAATATCCTTGCTTCGACAGCAGATTACATCGTTTGGTATGCGAAGAACATGGAACAGGTCAAGTATCGTCCATTGTATCGTCAGAAGGATCTTGATGGCATTGGTGGTGAGCAATATACCATGGTCGAGACCTCCGACGGACAGCGCACGCGAGGCATACCGTCATCCGTCGACGATCGACCATTTCGCCCGGACAACCTTACATCACAAACGACTCGCGAGGCCCAGACAACCGTATTTCCAGTTGATCTGAATGGGCAGACCTATCTTCCCAATACTGGTGGTTGGAAGACAAACCGCGACGGAATGACTCGCCTTGGCCATGCTCGACGACTGATCGCCTTGGGGAAGACACTCTGCTACGTGCGATTCTTTGACGACTATCCACTATTCCCGTTCACAAACGTCTGGACCGACACGGTGACATCAGGATTCGCCGATCCGAAGATGTACGTTGTCCAGACGAATGCCAAGGTCATCGAACGCTGCCTCCTCATGACCACCGACCCCGGCGACCTCGTCCTCGACCCCACCTGCGGCTCCGGCACCACCGCCTACGTCGCCGAGCAATGGGGCCGCCGCTGGATCACCGTCGACACGTCCCGCGTCGCCCTCGCGCTCGCCCGCACGCGCATCATGTCCGCCCGCTACCCGTACTACCTCCTCGCCGACACACCCGAAGGGATCAGCAAGGAGGCCGAGGTGGCCGGCCGGGTGCCGCCGATGCCGATGCCGGCCACCGGCGCCGACGTCCGGCGCGGGTTCGTGTACCGGCGCGTGCCGCACATCACGCTGAAGTCGATTGCCAACAACCCGGACATCGTCCCGGGGATGACGCGCGAGCAGATCGACGCCGCCATCGCCCGCCACGCGGACACCGAGACGCTGTACGACAAGCCGTACGAGGACAACAAGCGCGTGCGCGTTTCGGGGCCGTTCACCGTCGAGAGCCTCTCGCCGCACCGCGTCCTGGACACGGACACGCCGCAGCCGGCGTCGGAGGCGGTGGGCAAGCGGGACGGCGCGGACTTCGGGACGATGATCCTGGACAACCTCCGCGTCGCCGGCGTCCAGAACACCCGCAAGGGCGAGCGCCTCAAGTTCGATCGCCTCGCCCCCTACGCCGGCCTCTGGCTGCAGGCCGCCGGCGCCTACACCGACACGGAAGGCAACGTGCGCCGCGTGGCGGTGTCCATCGGCCCCGAGCACGGCACCGTCGGGCCGCAGCACGTCAAAGAAGCCGCCAAGGAGGCCGTGAAGGGCGTAGGCTTCGACCTCCTCATCGTCTGCGGCTTCGCCTTCGACCCCCATGTGGGCGAAGAAGCCAAGCGCTTCGGCCAACTGGACGTCCTCCCCGTCCGCATGAACGCCGACCTCCTCATGGGCGACGCCCTCCTCAAAAAGACCGGCGCCGGCAACCTCTTCATGGTATTCGGCGAACCCGACATCGACATCCGCCACCTGGATGGCAACATGATCGAGGTTGAACTCCGCGGCCTCGACATCTACGATCCCACCACCGGCGCCCTCCGCACCGCCTCCACCGACGAGATCGCCTGCTGGTTCATCGACACGGACTACGACGCCGAGAGCTTCTTCGTCCGCCACGCGTACTTCACGGGGGCGGATGAGCCGTACGATAAGTTGAGGCGGGCGTTGCGGGCGGAGGTGGATGAGGGGGCGTGGGGGGCGTTGTATCGGACGGTGAGTCGGGGGTTCGCGCGGCCGAAGGACGGGCGGAAAGCGGTGAAGGTGATCAATCACTATGGGGATGAGGTGTTGAGGGTGTACGATGTGTGAGGATGGTGGCCGGGCACTTGCGGTCTGCCGATACCACACCGTGGACGGTCCCAATGACCCTGGATGAAGTCGTCCGTACGCTGACATCGCACCAGCGCGAGATCACGACCGCGCACGGAGTTGCGTCGCTCGCCATATTCGGTTCGGTCGCACGCGGTGATGCCCTACCAACAAGCGACGTCGACGTGCTGGTGGAGTGCGCGCGACCGACGGGCTTGCTGGCCTTAGTGGGCCTCAAGCAGCGCCTCGAAGCCACCCTCGGCTGCGCCGTCGATCTCGCGACTCGCGATGAATTGCACCCGGTGTTGCGGGCGGACATCCTATCCAAGGCAGTGCGTGCCCTCTAGATCGTGGCGGATGCGGATCCGAAAGGCCATCGAATGGTAGTCCTCGGATGAGGCGTTCGTCGACATGTCACGCTAATCACTTGAGACCGCCACAATAGGTCCAAGTATGGGCTCATCGGCATTGAACTTAGAAGGGAAATGCACTCAGTGAATCCGTTCAAACGTTATGGAGATCATCGCTGGCGACCGTTCCCCGGAGTCGAGATCAACTTTTCGAACGCTCATGACGCAGATATCTCTGAAGATATCTCTGAAGAGTATCTATACTCTAGAATTGCACAGATAGTCTGCGACAATGATCTTGAATCCGGTGAGATGTCCAGTGACACGTGTCTTGAAGTCACTGATACTATGCGACAATATCTATTTGCGCAATACGACTCGGTTCGCTTTTCCATGGACAGACGGCTTAACGACGCTGGGGATTGGTGGATCGAAGCATCTACTGACGCTTCAACCTCGCTCCGAGAGCAGCATTCCGTCAATGAGGGACTCTTCGGCTGGATGCTCTCGGCACGACGCCCCTTGCTTTATGAGTCGAAGCACGAGAATCTGCCAATTAACATTTCATATCTTCCCGGCTATGAACGCACTGAGTCGGTGCTCTTAGTGGAGGTGAGAATCGATTCACGAATTGTTGGATGTTTGTGTGCTGTAAGTGATGCTCCCGATGCAATTGACTCGCGATTGAGATCGCTCCTAATACGCACTTCTCGACTGATCGAAGCACTAGCCGCACCTATTCCAATCTATCTCGGCGTATCCCGCGACGCGCAGGGAGCGGATCAAACATCCCCAACTCCGCGGACGTTTCAAGACGTGCTGCGTGAACTCACAAGGAGTCTCGCGCCTAGATATGAGTGGTTCAACTATTGGCAATGGAAGCCGCGAAATCAGACGTTGATTCCGCATCAATTGGCGCCAAGTCTCGTCTCGCTCGCTGCTCCGCATCTCACTGCTCTCGGTCTCGGTGAGGGATTCGTTGGAAGCGTTGCAGAACGACTGGAGGCAATTCGTGACAATAAAGTTCTAGATGCCTACGGTGAGGATACTCGTATTGCGACTCCCCTGCCTGACATTGCGCCTGGTATTCAATTGCGCGCGATCCTTGCGGTACCAGTAATGTCATCAACGCGATTCTACGGCGTACTTGCAATTCTCGGAGACGCCACGTCGTTCTTCAACGATCACGATTTGCACACGGTCCAAGATCTCGCGAATATGGCCGGGCCACAGCTTGCAGCTATTGATGAGCGAGATGTGACTGATCTCGAGCGATCTATTAGCGAAGATTTGTTGACTTGCATTGCGAGACAACTTAGACCAAGCGAATATTGGAGTAACCTCAGTCGGATGTTCGAGCGTATCTGCTCGACGCATGTTGCGCTGAGTATTTCAATCCTAGTTGGGCGCCGACATGCGCCGCACTTCTATTCACTAAAGGCATCGTCAATGCCACACAATAGCTATGCAGGCATCCAGTTCGACGCAAGGAAGGATCCATTCATTCGGGCACTCGCGACAAGGCGAACTGATTGGGTGGACTTGGGCACTCTTCCCGCAGATCGCAGCCGTCGTCAATGCGTACATCCAAACGCAAGCAAGGTGGGCGTAGCGCATTTCCCATCCGCGCCAAGCAGACCACTCAGAATTATCAGATCATCATTGGGTAAGTCTGCATTTCCCGTGCTGATCGCAACTATTGGGTTGGAAGATTCCACAATGTACAGCAGCTCCTGGCCCGTAGATCTGATTCGTCCAGCGCTGGATCGCATCATTGAAAATGTCTTTGCGATCACGCGAGCAATCCTGACGGCCGCTGACGTCAAGGAAGCTGCTCAGCTAAGAGCAATGCTCATGACTATTGAAACGCATGATACGAAAGGTCAGCTAAATAAGATAGCCCAGAGCGCCGAGGGAATTCACCTTCACTCGGACGGTGAAAATCGCGAGCGCGCGCGCGACATAATGAACGCCGTATATGATTTGAGAAATAAGACAGAGAATAGTCTCTTCGCAAGTTTCTACTCGAGACCGGCCGGGGACATGACTGAGTCACAAGACGTGGAGTTTCTTGATTCGCGAACAGAGCTTGACATTAGAGATCTACTCGCGGAGGTGGTTAGGCTACAAAGCGAGAGGGAGCCCAATCAAGTGATCGTCCTCGAACTGCGATGGGGTGAGGCAGTTCATCCTCAAGTCTTCGGACTTAGACGGTGGCTCGTCGCAGCCGTACGCAATGTCCTTTCGAATGCAGTGAAGTTCGGTAGAGGACTTCCGATAACTGTGGAAGCAAGTTTGAACATGGTGGAGTCGCACGTGGACCAAGGTGAAGTTACTGTTCGTATAATTGACAGGGGTATTGGAATCCCCGAGTCCGAGCATAAGAAGATTTTCGTGGCGGGGCATCAGAATGCATACAGCAGGCGCTTCGAGGTAACGGGGTCTCAGATCGCGTTATCTGTATCACGTGAAATCCTCGAATTACATGGCGGTTCGATTTGGGTTCAGTCATCCTCTCCGGGCAATGGTGCCATCTTTGCAATTAAGCTTCCAGTCGCAATTACGCATTCAAGTGAGGGGAAGTGAGATGCAAGTACTATGGGTGGATGATCAGCCCGGCGACAGCCCAGAGTTTATGAGGGTGCTCGTCGAACGGGGCTGGCATGTGACTAATGCCCGAAACGTAGTTGAAGCGATTATGTGTCTCGATAGTGAGTCCTTTGACCTTCTTATCTTGGACATCCAAATCCCTCTCGGACCAGTGGGCGGCGATCAGAGATTTGAAGATCTCGCCTACAATGGTGTGCATGTCTATATCCGAATGTCAGAGAAGTCCTGTGACAAGGTGCCGCAAGTCATTTGTCTCACGAATTTCGAACACGCTGCTCGCCAACACTTGGGATCCGAGGTCACCGTTCTTAGCAAGGCTATTTTTATTGAGACATTCAGGAAGGAGATTGAAGCACATGAACCAAAATGAAGTGGATATCATCGCCGAAAGCCAGCGCCCGTACTACAACGCAGCTATGGAACAAGTGATGGCAACCATTCGGCACATTTCCGACGAGCGTGCCCGCGTATATGGCCTTTCTCCATGGACACTAAGCAGTCGATTAAAGGATGCCAATAGCATTGTAGAGAAGATCGGACGAAAGAGGTCGATTAGGGAGGACTATTCGCTCGATAATATTACGGATATTGCGGGCGTGCGTGTGATTGTTGAAAGTGATCGCACTGCTCGTTCGCTCGAGTCGTTTATTCGCTCGCGCAATGTGTTCTCCGTAAATAGCGAGGCATCCGAATCATTCCTAGACGCTCCGCGAAGTGATGGCTACAGAGGCATCCATCTCATATTGTTGGTCGATGTGAGGCTCGCGTCCGCGAAGTCGGTGCCTGTGGAGGTGCAGATCCGCACGATGTTGCATCATCAGTGGTCAGAATTGTCTCATAGCGAGTTCTATAAGAGCGTCGAAGATATCCCGGGAAGTCTACTCTTGCGCATGCGATCCCTAAGCGAGGCATTGCATTTGGCCGAGATTGAGTCGGCGCAATTGCGAAGGAGTCGGATTCTAGATGAGTGTCAATTGCTTATTTGGGACGAGCTCAGGGAACGCGTTCTTGAAACATTGAGCGCAGCGTCTAGCGATTCGTCAACAACAAGAGCTGTAGGCCAGTTGGGAATTCTACTCCTGAATACAGATCGACAACTTCGGCGAATACTTGTGTCTGACGGCGAGGCGCAGCGATTGGCGTTCCGTACATTTATTGAGTTAGCAGATCGGATCAGCGAACTATGTGAAGCGAGCAACGATGCAATTGACTACATTGTGCGACGATTGACGATCTATGTCCAGGGAATCCCGGATGATTGGTAGATAATGAATGACCCTCGGAGACGCGCGAACGGTACAAGCGTGTGGATTTGGCTCGATCTGACGCACACCCGCGACATTGAGAGGGAGTTGCTCGGCAAATATATAGCGCGGTAACGGAGCCCATAGAGATGTCCTCATCCTTCTCTTTCGACTAAGCCCCGCCTCGCCTCACTGCACCGGCGGCTCGTTCAACGCCTTCGTTCTCGGATTCAACGCCGTTGCCGCGCCAGGTTAGCGCCTCGCAACCGCGGCGACAAGGCGTTGTTTCGCCGGATCGGCGCCCCATCATCGCCGGCATTCCCGCCCCTCGTCCCGCCTTCTCCCGCCCGTCGTTCCGCCCACACGCCAAACGGGGCGGCCCGCATGGACCGCCCCGTCACTGTCGGCACCGCCTGTCCGCCTGTCGCGGCGCCGGTGCGTGCCCTATGCGATTGTCGTTCCCCTTATCGATCTCTTTGTCGATCCCTTCACCTTGCCATGGCTGAGCCGCTGGCCGAATGCTGGATCCCTACGGAGCGAGCTGGACCTCGGCGCGCCCATGCCGATGGCCTCGCTTGACCCGTGGCTGTGGCTGTCCAGCGCGCGGACAGCCACAGCCACGGCCACGGCCGATCGTTACGCCGCCCGCTCCCCCCTCCCCGGCATCACCACCGGATCCCCCGGATGCTCCCGATCCCACCGCTCCTTGTACGCCAGGAGCGGTACCCCGATCATCTCCCGGTTCGTGATCTCCCCGTGGAACGCCTCCACATCCGCCAGCCCCACGCGCAGCACCTTGTCCACGCGGATCTGCGGGAACGGCGTCCCGTCCAAGCGGATGTCGTGGCCGACGAGGCCGATCCCCGGCAGGCGGATCTTCACGGCGCTGCGGGCTTGAAGGAGAGCCTGCCGGCCGAGCTCGCGCAGGACCATCTGCGCCAGCGGGGCCGTGACGAGCGTCCCGACGGCCAGATGCTCCGTCAACTCGTCGAGGTCCATCGTGCGGGAGTGGGCGATCCGAGGGCGGTAGGTCGCGATCGCTTGAATCAGGGTTGCCATCGGTGTTGTCTCCTTGTGTGTCGGTGTGTGTCGATGTGTGTCGGTGTATCAGCGTGTGTCGGCTGCCGCGTGCAAAGGGTGGTGCCGGTGATCGTCAGAAGCGTCGAACGTGGGTGCGATGCGGCTCGATGGTCGGGCCGGGTGGCGGTCATGCAGAGGGCGATGGGTGGGCGTTGCTTCGATCGATGTGGACCCGCTCCTGGCTTCGTTGTCGCTTGATGGGTTCGACGCTTCGTTCGGATCACCGGCACCGGTCGCGGACGGGGAAAGCGTACCCGCTCTTTCACGCCGCTGAACGCCGCGAAACCGTCGCGCAGCCGCCGCGCAACCGTTAACTTGGGATGGGTTGAACTGTAAGTGCGCGTTTGCGCGGGCAACGGGGCGGCGCAATGAGTCGCGGCGTGGCGATGTGGGCGGGCGCAAGACATGCCTGGTCGACCCGCCATACAGTCCACCAGCGACCGTCGAGGGTCCCGCCATGGTCCCGCACTGCACTGCTAACATCAGGTCCAATGGCGCAGCGATGCGGCAAGGAGGCTCGACATGGCCGAAACGTTGATCGTCTCTGACCTGAACGTGATGATGGGCAAGCCGGTCGTGCGCGGCACGAGGATCACCGTGGAGCTGATCCTGGAGAAGCTGGCCGCCGGTGAAACCGTTGCCCAGATCATCGAGGCCCACCCGCGGCTGACCGAGGAGGCGATCCGCCAGGCCATGGCCTTCGCCGCGCGAGCCATTCGCGCCGACGTCGTGTACCCGGTTACATCGAGCGTGTCGTGACGTTCGTCGCCGACGAAAACGTGGACGTGCCCATCATCCAGGCACTGCGCGCTGCGGGCCATACAGTCATCCACATGTCCGAAGTTGACCCACTCGGTCCCGGATGAGATCGTTCTTGAAACGGCCAACCGAGACGGGGCACTGCTGGTAACCGGCGACACGGACTTTGGCGAGCTCGTCTTCCGGCAAGGCAAGGTAAGCGGGGGCGTCATCCTCGTCCGGCTCGCCGGTCTGTCGGCGCGAACGAAGGCCGCTGTCGTCGTGAGCGCGATCACCGAGCACTGCCAGGAGATGGCGGACGTTTCACCGTGGTCGGGCCGGGGGGCGTCCGTATCCGGAGGATGACGCGCCTTTAGCGCCTTGACACTGCGGCGACAAGGCGCTGTTTCGCCGGATCAGCGCCAGTGTTCCCGCCCCGCGTCCCGCCGACTCCCGCTCTTCGTTTGGCCCACACGCCAAACGGGGCGGCCCGCATGGACCGCCCCGTCGACGTCGGCATCGACCTCAGCGACGCCCACATATGAAGAGGTCCATCGTGCGGGAGTGGGCGATGCGTAAGCGTTCAGCCGGTTGCCCGAGCAGAGGACTGGGCGTAGGCTAGCGGTAAGCGTTCACCCGATTGCCAGCCTACCTCTGTCGGGTAGCCTGACGATTACAGGGTGGCGTGGCAATCGGGTGAACGCCTCCCTTTGAGGCGCGCGATGCCGGCCGTCAGATCGACGGCGAAGGGGAGACTGCCGGCGGTGTGACCAGCCTTCAACCGGTCGAAGACCCGCTCGTCGAAGACCCGCTCAAGGACAGCGTGATGATCAAGAACAGGGTGATGACATGACCGCGCCCGCCCAGAAGATGACGTTCGACGTCGTGGCCCGGCGCATGGACGCCGACGGCAGTGTCGCGGAGTGCAAGGATGCCACGCTGGTGCTGGACACGGCGCTCGCCGGCCGGCGCGATGCGCTCAATCCCGCCGAGCTGCTCCTCGCGGCACTGGCGGCGTGCATGATCAAGGGAATCGAGCGCGTGACGCCGATTCTGAAGTTCGAGGTTCGTGGCGTCGAGGTGATCATGCATGGCGTGCGGAACGACGTGCCGCCCCGGATGGAGCGCATCGACTACGAGATCGTGGTCGACACGGACGAGCCCGATCATCGTCTTGCCCTGTTGCACGAGAACGTGAAGAAATACGGGACGGTGTTCAACACGGTCGCCCCGGGCACGGTGTTGGAGGGCATCCTGCGGCGCGCGCGGTAAGCGGCCGTACGCAGCGGCCGGGGATGCAGTGGCCTGGGATCACGCACTGGGAGGCCCCGAAAGTCCCTCGGCTGGGAGTCCCCGGCAGAGGAACACACGGCATTGTCGACGCTCGACTCCACACTCGATCCGCTGCCGACCCCCGCGCCAGCGCCCGGACGACCGTGCTATCGTCCGAACATCATGGACACGCTCACTTTCTGGAAGGTCGTCACGATGGACGCGTCGCAGCTCCTCGAACGCCTGCTCTCGCTCCTGGATGCGAACGGCATCCGGTACTGCGTCATCGGCGGCCAAGCGGTCAACGCGTATGTCGAGCCGCTGGTCAGCCTCGACCTGGACCTCGTGGTCGCCGCCGAGCAGCTGGCAGACATCGAAGGGTTGTTGGCATCCGAGTTCGCCGTCGAGCGCTTCCCCCACAGCCTGAACGTGTCGGCGCCGGACTCCGACCTGCGGGTTCAGTTTCAGCTCGACCCACGCTACGCCGACTTCGTCGCGCGCGCCGTCCTCGGGAACGTCCTTGGTCTCGACCTTCCGGTCGCCACCGCAGCCGATGTGCTGGCCGGAAAGATCTGGGCGGTGCAGGACCCGACCCAGCGGCCGAGCAAGCGGCAGAAGGACTTGGCGGATATCGCCCGGATGATCGAAGCGCTGCCGGAGCTGCGGGCAGGCGTGCCGGCGGAGGTGTTGGCGCGGTTGGAGGCGTAGGCGGTGGCGGTCTGCGTCACCGATCGAGCTGACGTTGTTTTGGCCTCATCGACCGCTTGCTCCTACCAGTTCCACCAACAGTCGCCGCAGTTCCCCATTCTGCCGCCCCTCATCCTCCGCCGAGGGAAGCAGCGGAACCGCGCCGACACCTTCGATTGCGATGGCCGAGCCGTCCGCGCCCGCCAACCCGCCACCGCCCGCCAACCCCTCGTCGTACACCCACCCGCCCCCGCCCGCCGTCGGCGCCTGGAAGAACCGCCGCTCCGTCCCGCCGCCGGGATACAGGATCCAGACGCATCGACCACGGCGCCGAGGTGCCGCGACTGGCTACGGCCTATCCGTTGAAGCGAGGCCCATCATGATTCACGAGTTGGATGAAGTCGTCCTGACCGTGCCCATTCCTGACCTCGGTCTGATGGAGGGCGATCTCGGCACGGTTGTGCTGGTGCATGACGGCGGGCGGGGCTATGAGGTCGAGTTTGTGACACTGGATGGCGCAACGGTAGCTGTCGTCACGACGATGGCGGATCAGGTGCGGGCGATCCACCGGCATGAGATTGCGCATGCGCGCGAGGTGGCGGTGCGTTAAGCGACGTCGGTCTGTGCGGACTCGACCGCACCGGTTGGCCGCCGCTCTGCAGCTCCGCTACGGCCGCGGTACGCGCTTGCTCTCGCTGTCGCCGTAGCCCGGCACCGGCACGAAGAACGCCTGGGCGAACGACCACGGCGTCCCGGGCACCGTGGCGCTGAACCGCCCGTTCGCGTTCACCGCCACCGTCGTCGACGTGCGCACGAGGTTGCCGCCCCGATCGTCGGTGAACTCGATGATCACCCAGCCGCCCGGCGCCGGCCGGCCGTCGAAGCGGAGGACCTGGCCGACGGCGCGCGGCGGCTCGATGTCGAACGTGTCGATGCGGGTGGCCCAGCCGTGGCGAACGCGGGCCTCGGCGCCGCCGAGGATGTCGGCGCTGTCGACGACGGGATCGAGCGGGTTGAAGATGGAGGCCGTGATCGAGACGTGGTTCGCCGCCCAGGACTGGCGGTCGGGGTCCTCCAGCGGCACGTCGCGCGTGCTCTCGAACATCACCCGCACGGTGCGCGTCTCGCCGGCGGCCATCCGCAGCCAGCGATGCTCGAGGTACGTGCGGAAGTCGTCGCGCGTCTGGTCGATGGACAGGCCGATGAGCGCAGGCGCCGCGTACGGGTTTGTCACCTTGACCGTCGTCGTCTCACGGCTGGCCGGCGACGAGCTGATCGACGTGTGGTCATCGTAGTTCGACTGGGCGATGTTGTTCGTTCCCGTCAGCTCGTCGACCATGAACCCGCCTACCGGCTTGCTGTACGGCCCGATCCGCACCTCGAGGCAATAGTGGCCACCGGCCGGCGCCTGCCAGGGCGTCGGCGCCTGAACGGTCACCGTACCGCCAGCGGGGATCGTCGTCGTCGTTGTCCCGAGGAACGTGGCCGGCGGCGTGCCGCCGACGTTGTAGTCCTTCACGTAGAACTCCACCTCGACACCCGTCGCGTCGATCGTGCCGAGGTTGCGCACCGTCGCCCAGACCTCGTTGTCGTGGCCGGGCCACTGCATGTTGAAGAAGGCCGGCGACGCCTTCGTGCGGTCGTTCTTGATCTCGATGTCCGGGCTCTGCCAAGGACGCGACGGGCCTGCGGGCCACGGCCGGATCGAGGGGTCGGGCCGGCCGCGCGGGCCGTACTCGATCGCCAGCCGCGCCTTGCTGCCGTCCATCGCGGACACCGACAGCTTCAACGTGGCATCCGGATTCATCGGATCGATCTCGGTATAGTCCTGCAGGTTGCCGAGGACCGGGCCGTCGCCTGAGGCGTCGTTGGGCAGGACGACGATGTTGCGCCGCGATGCCGGCGGCGACGTCTGGACGTCCGTACACAGGACGCGGTCGTTCGTCGGCAGCACCCGATCGCCGATCTGCGCCGACTGGCCGACACGATATTCGCACCAGTAACTCCAACCGGCGGCCTTCATGATCTCGACGCCCGTCGAGCGCCCGGCCGGTGGACTGCCGAGCTCGGCCGGATGCAGCTCGACCGTCGCGGCGAACGGCGCCGTCGCGCCGCCGTAGTCGAAGGTGCGGATCGCGCTGGCGGCCGTGGTGCCGAGCCAGCGGCGTTCGGGAACGGTGACGTGTGGGAGTTTGGCTTCCGCGCTCATCAGCGTCCAGCCGTCCGGGTCACGGCTCTCGAGCGCCGCGTCGTGCTGCGTGCCGACCCAGTACTCGTCCGGCAGTCCGAGGTTGTGACCGAACTCGTGCGCCAGCGTGACGTGCCGCTCTCGCCCGCCGCTGCCCTTGAGCAACGGCCAATCGACCGGCATGGAGATGACCGGCAGCGCGATGTTCCCTTCATCCGTCGCGATCATGCGCGCCCAGGCGTACGGCCACGCGAACTTGTCGCCGGCGGCCCCCTTGGTGACACACGCCAGGCTGAAAACCGTCGTGAAGTCGACCACCGCGTCCACGGCGTCGGCACATGCCTGGAACAGGTTGTCCCACTTGGGCTCCTTGCTGGCCTCGAAGTACGTGTCCCAATTGCCGGTCAGTGAGAAGGGCCCGCGCACCTCGACGTCGAGGTTGACGGCACCGCCGGTGAGCTCGGCGTAGTAGGCCTTCGTGCTGCGCGTCACGCCGCCGACCGCCACGCCGTCACGCGCCTCATCCTCCCACGTGGCGACGGCGTCCGTGCCCTCGCTGCCCGTGTACCGATTGGTCGACGTGTCGGCGATCACGATGACCAGCTTCGGCGTCGCCGGTGCGGCCGCGGCGCTTGCAGCGCGGTCCGGCGCGGCCGCGTCGGCACGGGCGATCGGCAGGAAGGGCAGCGCGGGCAGCGGCGACTGCGGCCGCTCGAGCCAGGCCGATGGACCGGCGTCCGTCCCCGTCCAGACGTCCGTGCTCGTGAAGTGCGCGGTGGCGATGACCGTTCCGGTGCCGTGCTTCGTGGCCAGGATCGGATATGTGCCCGGATCGTGGCCGACGAGAAGCATGAACGACGGCGCGGCGCCACGCTCCGTCGAGCGCGACACGTGGCCGGCCTTGTCGCCGTCGGGCAGGACGAAGTCGAGATCGCCGATCGCCAACCCGGCACCGGGCTCGATCCGCACGGGAACCTCGACGTAGCTACCGACGAACACGGGCTCGCTGGGCCCGACGAGCACGACGGGCGGCACGGGTGTCCCGGGCGTCGGAGTGATCGGCGTCGGCGTGACGGGACGGGTCGGCGGCGTCGGCGGCGTGGCGGGGTCCGTCGGCGGCACGGTGGCCGGCCGGGGGGTGGCAGACGTCGACACGGCCGGGCAGCCTGCCGCGAACAGGAGCCCGTTGTAGAGCGGGTGATAGCGCCGGCCAGGCGAGCGCAGGGACAGCGACGTGCGCGGCTGGTTGTACGGCGAGAGCGGCGCGTTGGGGTTGGCGCGTTTGTTCCAGCCGTAGACCTTCTCCGGATGGGCCACCGCATCGGCGATCACGGCAGCCGGCACCACTTCGTGCAGGAACGCGCAGACATGGGGCAGCGGTGCCTGCTGAAGCGGATTGGCCTGTGCCGTGCCCCCCGATGCGAGCAACACGGTCACGACGGCGGCAACTGCCACCCAACGAGCGTTCATCCGTAACCTCCTTGGCGCTTCGGTCTGCAGGTCGATGTGCGGACGATGCGGTGACGCCTGCCGACGGTTGCCGACGATTGCCACGATCGACCGCCCATAGCATGCGTCATCGATGCCAGCGCTTCCAGAGGTAAAGGGGACACAAAGGTGCCATCCCGGTGCGGTGCGAGCGCACCGCCCTGCCCGACCGCTACCCCCCCCGCACCCGCAACCACCCCCGCCCCCCCGGCTCCAGCGTCGCCCCCATCCGCAGCGTGATCCGCCTGCCGGGCTCCAACGACCACTCGAACCGCTGCAGCAGCCGCGCAAGCACCACCCGCGCCTCGACGCGCGCCATGGCCGTGCCGATGCAGAAGCGCGGGCCGCCGCCGAAGGGGAGGTAGGTGAACGGCTCCGGTGCGCTGCGGGTCGCCGCGTCGAAGCGGTCGGGGTCGAAGCGGTCGGGGTCCGACCAGTGGGCCGGATGGCGGTGGGTGAGGAAGATCGAGAAGAGGACGCGCGTGCCGGCGGGGATGCGGTGGCCTTGAAAGGCCAGGTCTCGGGCGGCGCGGCGGTTGCCGACGTGGATCGGCGGGTACAGCCGCAGCGTCTCCTTGATCACCTGCTCCAGATACGGCAGCCGCGCGCTCGACTCGGCCGTCGGCGCGGCGCCGCCCAGCACGGCGCGCACCTCGGCGCGCGCGCGCGCCTGGATGTCCTGGTCCTGGCCGAGCGCCACGAGCGCCCAGCTCAGGAGCGCCGTGGCGGTGTCGTGGCCGGCGATGAGCATCGTCAGGAGCTGGTCGCGGATCAAGTCGTCGCTCAGGTCGGAGTGGACGAGCACGCCGAGCAGGTCGTCGCGGGCCGGACCGCCGCCGCGATCGGCCGCGCGGCGCTGCGCGATGAGGCGATGGAGGTAGCCGTCCATCGCGCGCAGTGCCCGGCCGTAGCCGGGCCGCGGCGCATCGGGCCACACGATCCAGGCGCCGGGCGAAATGTAGGCCAGCGTCCGCAGGATCACGCGCCACAGCCGCTCGAGGTCGGGCGCGATATCGACGCCGAACAGCGTCTCGGTGAGCACCGCCAAGGCGATCGCGCGCATCGCGTCCAGGGCATCGACGTGCCCGTCCGACGGCCACGTGTCCAGCCGGGCGTCGACGCAATGGGCCATCGTGGCCACCTCGGCGTCGATCATCCGGCGGTGGAGGGCCGGCGTCATGAGCGTCCGCAGCGCGTCGTGCGCCGCGCCGTCCTCGACGAGGACGCCGTGCCGCAGGAGGCGCGCCACCGGATCCTTCTCGAAGCGCCACAGCAGATCGCCCTCGGGTCCGAGCATGACGAACCGCGCCGCCGCCGGGCCGACGAGCACCACCGGGCTGAAGCCGGGCAGCGGCAGGCTGAACACGTCGCCCATCTCGGCGTGCACCGCGGACAGCGCGGTCAGCAGGCTGCGGTCGCGACGGAGGGCGCGCCAGGCGGCGCGGCTGGCGGCGCCGTTGGGGGCGGGGGGGTCGATCAACGTGGGGTCGCTCGCGATCATCGTGCCACCGACACGGGCCGGCCCTTCCAAGTAGCCCCGCCCCGCAGGCCGAGGACCAGCGAGTAGGCCGCCACCGCCACCGCCGCCGCCATGATCGCCGGGTAGACCAGCACGAACACGATCGGCATGCGGAAGCGCCGCACGACGATCGCCCACGACAGGATCGCGAATCCCATCGCCGCGAGCGCCAGAATGGGCGCCGACGTCACGGTCGCGGCGGACGTCGCAGCCCCAGTCGACGTCGCAGTCGCAATCACGCCTGCCATCGCGCCCATCAGCCAAACCGCCACCACCACCGGCGGCACCAGGAACACCACCCCCATCCACACCCAGATCGGCACGAACACCCACGGGTTGCGGCCGAATGCGTCGAACAGGCTGCGGCCGAGCCCTTCCCAGGCGGGCCGGAAACCGGTGTACATCCGGCACTGCACGCGGCCCGTCCCGTCCACCAGGCGCGCCCGCCCGCCCGCCGCCGTCAGGCGCTGCGCCAAGGCGACGTCCTCCGCCACGTGCGTGCGGACGGGCTCGTGGCCGCCGATGCGGTCATATGCCGCGCGGCGGAAGAGCATGACCTGGCCCACCGCCATGACCAGCGGCGGCCAGCGCAGGCGCGCGGCGATGGCCGCCGGGAAGCACGAGAACAGGCTCCACGGCAGGATCGGGACGAGGAGCCGCTCGCCCCACGAGCGCATCTCCTGCTCCGGCAGCACGCTGACGAGGTCGGCCTCCAACGCCAGAAGCGCCGCGACGGCGTCGCCCAGCGCGCGCGGGTCGTGGCGGGTGTCCGCGTCGACGAACAGCAGCAGCCGTGCGCCGTCGTCGCCGTCGTCGCCGTCGTCGCGGGCGTCGCGGGCGTCGCGGGCGTCGCTACCGGCCGCTTGCGCCAACTGTCGGCACGCCCAGTTCTTGCCCAGCCAGCCGGTCGGCAGAGGTCGACCGGCCAGCACGCGCAGCCGGGCATCGCCGGCCGCAATCCCGTCCAGTACGGCTCGCGTGCCGTCCGTCGACCCGTCGTCGAGCGCGAGAATTTCGAACGGGGCGTAGTCTTGCGCCAGGAGCGAGCGGATGCAGGCCCCGATCTGGTGCGCCTCGTCGCGGGCCGGGACGAGGACCGAGACGTGCGGGCCGGTGCGGGCGCCGGGGCCGGCGGCCAGGCGGCGCCAGCTGCGCCGGTTCGACAGAGCGATCACCACGAGGACGGCGAGGAACGTGTTGATCCCGATGAGGAGCTGCGCGAGCCAGCCCGCCGTGTCGCCCGCCGCGCCCACGCTCATGCCCGTTGGCCGAGCGGGCGTCGGCGCCGAAGGACGGCCGTCGCCCGCTGGACGCGCGCCCACGTTTCGGGTGCCACCGTCAGCGTGATCCCGGCCACGACCAGGGCATTCGTGGCGAAGAAGAACACGAGCTCCTCGATCGGCAGGCGCCCGCCGATCAGGAGGCCGAGGGACTGCGCGGGATCGATCGTCCAGACGCCGCTGTGGATCGCCAACGTGTCCGCCGCCCCCAGGTACAGCGTGGCCGCGGCCAGCGTTGTGAGCACCGCCCCGCGGCGGTGCCAAAGGATATCCGCCCCGACCGCCAGCTGGAGGGCGATGGGCGGCAGGGCCCACACCAGGATCAGGGCCAGATAGGTGCCCGGCCGCCAGCCGGCCGCCAGGATCCAGACGGCGACTCCCCACACGAGCCCCAACGCGGCGGTCGAGGCGAATCGCACCCTTCCCGACGGGGTAAGCGGATCCGCGGGGCGCCGGCGGCCGAGCAGCGCCAGCAGGCACAGGCCGGTCAGGAGCGTCTGGAGGACGAAGAACAGATACTCCTCCAGCGGCACCCAGCCCAGCGTGACGCCCAGCACGCGCGCCGGGTCGTACCACCACACCCGGGTCGCGACAAGGTAGTTGTCCCAGGGCGTGGTGTACGCCACGGCGAGGAAGACGTGGACCGCCAGCGCCCAAGGGGCGGCGGCCGGCAGCGGCCGGCCGCGCCGCGTGTTCCGCCGCGTGACAACGCCGACGACAGCGAGCGGCGCGACGAGGAACACGCCGAGGAACGAGAGATACGTCATCGGGTGAGGCTAGCACAGTGCCGGAATGTCGTCGTCGACGCGCGCCGCCGGACGCGCCGACACGACTCCGGCTCCGGCCGCTCCGGCCGCGCCCGGCGGCCGGAGCGTGAGCGCCGTCCACAGGATCCCCGGCAGCAGGCGGAGCTTCCCGACCCCCGTGGTGTGCGCCCGCTCCGTGTGGACGCGGTAGTCGATCGCTTCGATCCGATCCAGGATGGCGCGATACAGGATCGCCGCGGCGCACACCGCCGGGCGGGCCGTCGGCGAAAGAAGGGCGATGCCGGGCATGGCCTCGTCGAACAGCCGGCGGGCGCGGGCGATCTCGAACCGCAGGAGCGCCACGAACCGCTCGTCGTGCACCCCGCGCAGAACGTCCTCCGCCGTCAATCCGAAGCGCCCCAGGTCCGTGGCCGGCAGGTACACCCGGCCGAGGGCCGCATCCTCGCCGACGTCGCGCAGGATGTTCGTCAGCTGGAGGGCGATGCCGAGCTTGACGGCATACGGCTCGGCCTCGGCAAAGGACACGCCCCGGGCGAGCCCGATCAGCGGCATCGACAGCAAACCGACGGTCGACGCCACGAGGTAGCAGTAGCGCTCCAGCTCGGGCCAGTTGGCATAGCGGGTCTGCTCGAGATCGAGCGCCACCCCGTCGATCAGCTCGGCCTCGTACCGTCCGTCCACCCCGTAGCGCTCGCGCGTGTCGGCCCAGCACAGGAGCACCGGGTCGCGCTGCGCGCCGACGGGCTGGACGACCGCGGCGCGCCACCGCGCCAGGTCCGCCTGGGTCGCGCCGTGGTTGTCCACGAGGTCGTCCGTCGTGCGGCAGAACGCATACAGCGCGCGGACGGCGCGGCGCGAGGCGCGCGGCAGGAGCGCCGTCGCCAGGTAGAACGTCTTCGAGTTCCGGCGCGCCACGTGATCGCCGTGCGCATAGGCGGCCGCCAGCCTGAAACGGTCGTCGTCCGTCATGATGCGTCGTCCATCACGATGCGCTCGCCGCCGTGATCAGATCGTCCGCGATCTTGGCCGATGCCAGGACGCCCGGCAGGCCGGCGCCGGGGTGCGTGCCGGCGCCGACGAAATACAGGTTGTCGAACGCCGCCGCGCGGTTGTGGGGCCGGAACCACGCGGATTGGGTGAGGATCGGCTGCACGGAGAACGCCGCGCCGAGGTGGCTCGTGAGCGTGTCGCGGAAGTGGCGCGGGTCGATGACGTGCTCGGTGACGAGGTTGGCCTGCAGGTCCGGCAGGTAATGGTCCTCGAGGAACTGCATGATCCGGTCGCGGAACGGACCGGCCGCCCGGGACCAGTCGATCCCGGAGCCGAGGTGCGGCACCGGCGCCAGGACGTAGAAGGCCTCGTGGCCGGGCGGGGCGAGCGACGGGTCGGTGAGGGTGGGCATGTGGAGGTACAGCGAGAAGTCGTCTGCCAGCGTCTTGTGCCGGAAGATATCGTCCAGCAGCTCGCGGTAGCGCGGGCCGAGGAGGATGTTGTGGTGCGCCAGCCCGTTGTCCCGGTACGGGCGCCGGGTGCCGAAGTAGATGACGAACAACGACATGCTGTAGCGCATCGTGTTCACCCGCCAGCGCGCGAAGGCCGTCCGGCGCCGGCGCGGCAGGAGCCGGTTGTACGTGTCGGCCACGTCGCCGTTCGTGACGACGACGTCCGCCGGCACGGTGGTTCCGTCCGTCAGGCGCACGCCGGTGGCCCGCCGTCCGGCGGTGAGGATCTCCGCCACGGGCGTGCCGAGCCGGACCGTGCCGCCGAGCTCGGTGATCAGCCGGCCCAGCCCGTCCACGATGGCGCCGGTGCCGCCCATCGCGTAGTGGACGCCGTACTCCCGCTCGAGATAGTGGATCAGGGCATAGATGGCGGTCGTGTCGAAGGGGTTCCCGCCGACGAGCAGCGGGTGGAACGAGAAGCACTGGCGCAGGAAGTCGTTGTGGACGAACTGTGCGACGTAGTCGTACACGGACTTGTGCGACTGGAGCCGCAACAGATCCGGTACGACGCGCAGCATGTCGGACAGGTGAAGGAACGGCTTGTCGGCCAGCTCGACGAAGCCCTTGTCGAAGATCGCCCGGGTGGAGGCGATGAAGCGCCGGTAGCCGTCCTGGTCGCTCGGCTCCCACCGCGCGATCTGGTCCAGCGTGAAGGCCTCGTCGGCGTTGTAGTCGAAGGAGCGGCCGTGCGGATCGAAGATCCGGTAGAAGGGCGAGAGCGGTACGAACCGGACGTAGTCCTCGCGGCGGCGCCCGGCGGCCTGGAAGACGTCGTCGAACATGAACGGCGCGGTGATGACCGTCGGGCCGCCATCGAAGCGGAAACCGTCCTGCTCGATAACGTATGCCCGCCCGCCGAGCTTGTCGCGCTGCTCGAGGAGCGTCACGTGATGCCCGCGCGCCAGCAGCCGCGCCGCGGCGGCCAAGCCCCCGAACCCGCTGCCGATGACGACGACGCGGAGCGGCTTCATCGGCCGAGCGCCGGCTGGTACGGGGCCGCGGCGCCCGTGAGCGCGCGGCGCATGACGAAGGCGCGATAGCGAAGCAGCAGCCGGAGCGCCACGCGGTTGAACAGCGCACGGCTGGCGAGCCCGCGCATGCCGGGGTGATGGGCATAGGCGATGTGCTCGGTCACGCGCGTCGCCGAGGGGCCTTGCGCCTCGAAGCGATGCGTGTGGCGCCAGTAGCGCATCGGGCCGGACGCCTGCGTGTCCGTGAAGCCGTGGAGGGGATCCACGTCCGTGTGGACCGCCCGCCAGCGCACCGGAATCGGGCCGAACCAGAGCGTGAACTCGGACACCGAGCCCTCGGCCAACGGCTCGATCGCGCCAAGCCGGACGCGAACGGGCGGCGGCGTGAGGCGGGGCAGGACGGCGGTGTCCCGGTGAAAGGCAGCGACCGAGGCCAGCGGTGCGCCGACGGTGAATGTGTGCTCGACGGATCGGGGGGAGTGCATGGCGGCAGTCTATCAGGGCGCGTCCGGCGACGCAATCGTTTGTACAAGGTTGCGGAGTACATGCGAACATCATTGGCTGGGCAAAGTGCGCACAACCCTATACAAGCAAGTCGGCGCCAGGGGCTGAGGCCCCCGGCTCTCCAGTACACCACCACTGCAGATTCTCCGGGTTCCGTACTCTGGTAGCCACCACGAGCATGTTCAGTGGTGGGGTACGAGTAGCCCGTCACATCTCGATTTGCGGACGACGAACCACCGGCAGCTGAAGCTGGCCGGCTGGTGGCCTTCGGCCATTGCGCCCGCCTTCGCGGGCGCTTCGGACTTCTGGGTGCCCGCGAAGGCGGGCA
>JADYYS010000010.1 GCA_020853525.1 Ardenticatenales bacterium
CAAACGCTGGACCGGAGCCATCCAAGGCTGGCCCCTCGTCCTCAATCAGCTCGCCATCCGCTTCGATGACCGCCTCCCCCTCTGACCTGCGGCCGGCTGGTTACACAAGATTCCCAACGCACCCTGCCGTAGTCGTGATAGTCATGCCGCACGAGGCCGATCCCGGAGCAGAACCAATCGTATGCCCGTCCGGAATTCGATCCCCAGGCAACGTCAAGCCCGTGGCAACCGCGGAACCGGCCGGCCGGAACACGCACGTCCGCATCGCCGCTCCAGCGCCACGCCCAGGCCGCGTCGATCGTCTCCGTCACGACGTCCTGCCGCTCGTAGAACGTGTAGTTCGTCATCGACGACCACGACGACATCGGCGAGCGGTGCGGCCTGAGGCTCCGTGGATCGCCAGTCGAACGAATGGATCACTTCGAGGTACGTGAGTCCGGCGTTCGCGACGCCGGGGCGATAGGGCCAACGCTCGAAGAGATCGCGCCCGGTGACATACGCCGCACCGCCGACACGCAGGCCCGGCGCCGCGCCCATCCGCTCGCGCACGCTCCGCCGCGCGTCCTCGAGCGTGAGCGATACGGGATAGGACCTCGGTGACGGCACAGGAGTCGACGGCGCGGTGACGGTTGGCGACGGTGGCGGTGTGGTGGTCGGCAACGGTGTCCGTGTGGGCGGCACGATCGTGGGCGTGCGGCTCGGGCGCAGCGACGCCGTTGCCGGCGGCGTCGGGGTCGACATTAACAGCAGCACCAGGCATGACATCCAGGCAATGGCGAGGACTCCGGCGATACGCGCGCAACGGTCGACAACGGCGTAGCCAAGCATCTGCGGGAGCCTCCTTGTTCAGACGACCCCCCCAGCCTATCGTGGATTCGCTTCTCTTGAACGCCGTTTCACCGCCGCGCACCCGTCGCGCACCCGTCGCACCTGTCACAACCGACACCGCACCGCCCCCCGCTCAAGCCGCCGCCCCCCCCGCAGCCTTACCCGCCGCCCCCGTCCGCAGCCGCAGCGCCAGCCACACGACGCCCACCGCCGCCGCGATCAGCACCACGGCCACCACCGGCCGGTAGGCGACCCACCCGAGCGCGATCGTGATCAGCGTGAGCGGGACGGCGATGAGGAAGCTGAACAGCCCGGCGCCGAAGCCCATCAGGCGCCCCACGAACGGGATGACGGAGCCGATGACGCCGAGCGGGTTGAAGACGAGCACGAACCCGATGGCCATCAGCAGGTAGCCGGCGAGCCGTACGAACCACAGGATCATCGTGTTCGCCGCCTTGGCCTCGGCGAACATCGCCTCGGCCGAGTGCGTGCCCACCGAGGCCATCGCGATCGGCTTGCCGGCCTTGGTGTACGGGGCGAGCGTGTCGTCCGACTGCGCGGCGATCACGCTGACGGTCTGCGGCTCGAGCGCCGTGAAACGGATCCGCACGTCGCCGACGGCCGGCACGTCGGGGTCCTTGCCGATGTAGAGCCGATCGGCCTGGATCCGGCGGCCGTCCCTGGCCGCGCTGTCCGGCACCGGGATCGCGTCGCCGTCGCCGAGCTTGGCGACGAGGTCGGCCGGCAGTACGAAGGCGCCGATCGTCGCGCGGTCGGCCGTCCAGCTGTCGCTGTCGTACGGCATCTCGCCCGTGTTCCGATGGCCGTCGGGCTCCTGGAAGCCGGACGAGTCGATCGCCTCGTCGGACCACGCTTTGTCGTAGGTGTAGGTCGTGACCGTCTCCTGGCCGCCGCCCAGCTTCGTCTTCGTCTCGGAGCGCGACGACTCCTGCCACTGGTACATCTCGACCGAACGGGTGAGCTTGAGCGCATTCGCCGAGACATCGAACGCCGGGTCGGTGAGCGTCTCAGCCGTCGTCGCCAACCCGGTCATGTGGACGAGCTTGCCGTCGTTGGCCGCGTCGACCGCATCCGCCGACACCGAGAGCACCGTCTTGGAGCCTTCGTTCAACGTCCGCGCCGTCGTGACCGCGCGCCCCTCGTTCCAGAACAGCAGCGGAAAGCTGGCCAGGGCCATCAGCAGCCCGAACAGCATCCCGACGAACGACCCGCCGACGCGGCTGAACCACGACTGGTGGGTGGTGACCGTGACCGTGTCCGACACGTCGCGCCTCCTTAGACGGCCCGCCGTGCCACGCGGCGGCGACGCCCCATCGGGCGTCGTCGTGTGGCGGGCGGGATGGCAGGACGGATGGTACGCCCGCGCAGGGTGCGGTTCAAGCCGACGTCGGACGGACATCGGACCGCCGGGGGACGCACCGGATGATGGCGGGGCGTCGCCTCAACCGCCGCCGATCGACCGCTCCCACGCCGGCAGCCCCGCATACAGCACCGCGCTGGCGCACAGCGCCACGTTCAGGCTGTTGCTCACGCCGCGCACCGGCAGCTCGACGACCGCATCGGCCAGCGCCAGCAGCGCGTCATCCACGCCGAACCGCTCGTGGCCGAAGATCAGGACGACGGGCGGCGCGAGGTCGGCCGCGGCCAGCGGCACGCTGCCCGTCGCCTGCTCGACGGCGATCACCCGCCAGCCTTCCGCCCTGAGGGCCGCGACGGCCGGCGCCGCCTCGGGTACGTGCCGCCACGGCAGGACGTCCAGGCTGCCGCCGACCCCCGTCTTCCTGAGATGAAAGTCGGCGTGTGCGTTCGCGCCCGGATAGGGCGTGCAGCCGGTCAACCAGAGCGACGTGACGTTGATGCAGTCGCACAGCCTGAAGATCAGGCCGGTGTTGTAGGCCGAGCGCACGTTGTCCAACACGACGACCACCGGCAGGCGCGTCGCGTCGCGCGCTGCGGCGGACGGGCGCGCGGCGCGCAGGTCGTCGGTCGTGTGGCGGCGGAACGCCATGAGATCGGTCATCGCGCTATCCTAGCAGAGCGCCGTCCGGCGGACGGTGCAACCTTCGGCCGGGGTTCGATGTCCCTATCGTCGATCCGCTTCCCCGATCCGCTTCCTCGATCCGCTGTCCACATTCGCGGTCGGCGCGTGTTCTTCCCGGCGCGTGCCGCGCCGATCGCACCCCGGAGTCGCACATGGCCGTCGCCATCGTAAGCCGAACGCGAACCCCGTTCGTCCTGGCCGCCCCCGTGCTGACCACGGCCATCCTCTGCCTCGTCGCCGGGCCGGCCCGCGGACCCGCGCTGGCCCGGCCCGCCACGGCGGACCGCCCGTGCAGCGCCCGTTACAGCCGCGACTTCCACCGCAACGGCACGCAGGTGTCGAAGGTGGCCTGGGGCGGCGAGGTCGAGGTCACGATCCGGGCCGAGGTGGACTGCGGCATCGCGGGCATCGACGATCTGCAGGGCATGGCGATCACCGAAACGCTGCCGGCCGGCCTGACGCTCAGCCCGATCAGCCCCGGCGCAGACGGCACGGATCCGCCGCCGGACACGTGGTCGCCGACGGAAGCGGCGTGGCGGTTCGACGCCGACGTCGAGGACCGGGGCATCATGATCCGCGAGGTCCGCTACCGCCTGCGCGCCGCGCCGGTCGACCCCGCCGTCAGCGCCGCCGGCGAAGCGCGCTACGCCTGGGGCGTCGCGTTCGACACCACGCGGCTGCTCCGGCGCGAGCCCGAGCCGCTCGTCGAGCGCCGGCCGCTCACCGCCGACATCGACATCCCGCTCACCGTCGTCGTCCCGCGCGCCGACAGCGACTGCCGGCTCGATGCGAGCCGGCGCTACAACCCGGAGACCGCCCGTCCGGGCGATCGCGTCGAGGTCACACTGCAGTTCACCCCGCGCGGCTGCTGGGCCTTCCCGGTGCAGACGAACGGGATCATCGCCCTCCAGCCGCCGGCGAGCCTGACGAACGAGAACATCGAGCGCCACGTCACGACGGCGCGGGCGTGGTACGATCCGCCGGGCGGTGCGGACGGGATTTACGGCATCGTCTGGAACGTCGCGCCGCAGCCCATCGTCGTCCCGCCGACACGCGACGTGAACTCGCTGAACGCCCCGATCCGCGCTTGGCGCGGCGAGCCCGGCGGTACCGCCGTTGCCGCCTTGAACGCCGCCATCGACACGATCGTGCGCCAGCCGGTGTCGCACGAGATCGTGTACTACATCGGCAACGCGTCGGCCGTCCGGTCGTCCCCGTCCGCCGTCGCGGCGGCGCTGAGGTCGGCGGACGCCCGCGGCATCGAGATCGTGCCGATCTGCGTCGGTGGCGGCTGCGACCCCGCGCTCACGTGGGCCTACGACTTCCCCGACCTGCAGCGCCTGCGCGATGCGATCCTCCTCGGCCGGGTGCTCACCGAGCATCGCGGCACGGCCGCCGCGCTGACGTCCATCGCCGTGGACGACGTGCTGCCGCGCGGCGCACGGTACGTCCCGGGCAGCGCGGTGACGAGCACGCCCGGAACGGTCACCCTGGACGCTGCCGGGCTCCACATCGGCCCGCTGGCGGCGCAGGTGGATGCTCCGCTGTACGTGCGCTACAGCTTCACCGCCGCGGCGCTCGGCCTCGTCCGCTTCGCCGGCGAGGGCACGGCGCGGCTGGTGTACAACGACGCGTACAGCTCGGCCCGTCTGCGCCTTCCCGGCGCGCCGCTGTCCGTCGTTGCCGCATCGGCGGGCACGGCCTGCGCGCCGCCGGCGGTGAAGACGAGATGGGAGCCGAGCGTCGTGCTGTCGCAGCCGGTGAACGTGACGGTGGCGTTCGACACGAACTGCCCGACCGATCTGCGGCGGCAGGACCTTGTCATCGTCCTGGATGCCGGCGTGACGATGACGGTGGACGAGCTCTCACGGATTCGCGGTGCGGTGCGGACGCTGCTCTTCGAGACGGATGCGCTCGACGTTTACGCCGGCCTCGTTACGATGGATCAGCGCATGCTGCGTGTGCCGCTCTCGGCCAACCTGGACCGCATCCACGGCACGCTCGACTCGCTGGGCGACATCACGGGCGGTGGCTTCGGCGAGCCGAACATGTCCGCCGGGCTGGCCGCCGCCGGCGACGAACTGCAGTGGCGACGCGCCGACGCAGCGGCCGGGGTCATCCTGATCACCGACGGCTACCGGGCCCCTGAGGCGCTGCTGGCCGCGGCCGACCGGCTCAAGTCCGACGGCGTCCGCGTAACGACGATCTGCATCGACCCGCGCTGCCACCCGGCGCTTGAACAGGCGGCCAGCGGCCCGAGCGAGCACCACGCCGTGACGCCGACCGGGCTCGACGCGCTGCTCAGCGCCCTCGCCCACCGGTACGGAACGATCCGGATCAAGCAAGCCACGATCGAGGAAACGCTGCCGCCGGACATGCACTTCGTCGCCGGCTCGGCCGTGCCGCCGCCCGACGAGATCGATGGCCCGCGGCTGACGTGGCACATGACGACCCGCTCCGGAGCCGGCAGCGAGTCGGTGCGCTACGCCGTCATCCCGCAGACGCTCGGCACGGACCTGCCGCTCGGCACGGACACGCGCCTGACGTTCGTCGACGAGGTCGACCGCTCGGCCGCGACCCGCCTTGCATCGCCCTCCGTTACGGTCTTCCCGCCCGGCACGGCCGGCCCGTGCACGCCCGACCTCGATCGCCTGCCGCGCCGCACCGACGCCGTGGCCGGCAACCCGATCACCTTCACGCTCTCCGCCGCGCTGCTCTGCCCGCCGACGACGGCCAAGCTGGACGTCGTGCTCGTCATCGACCACTCCGATTCCATGGCCAGCCAGTCCCGCCTGATCAACGCCGTGCGCGCCGCCGAGGGCTTCCTGGACGGCGTGTCGTCCGGCACCCGCGTCGGGCTCGTGACGTTCAGCACCGCGGTCGACACCCGGCTGCCGCTGGACGCCGACTTCCAAGCCGTCCGCGGCGCCCTGTCCCGGCTCGAGGCCAGCGGCCGGACGGCGATCACGAGCGCCCTCGTCGCCGCCGAGGGACTGCTCGATGCCCGCCGGCCGGACGCCCTCGGCGCCGTCGTCCTCCTGACGGACGGTCGCGAGGCAGCCGGCGCCGCGCCGGTGATGCTCGCGACGGCGACGGGGATGAAGGCCAAGGGCATCCGGATCATCACGGTTTGCGCCGGCGACTGCGACCCGGAGCTGGCGTCCGTCGCCTCGAGCGGGCTCGATGCGCTGCTCGCCCCGGACAGCGCGCTGCTCGTCGAGCTGTTCATGGGCATCGCCGCCGAACTCGGCAACGTGCAGCCGACGGCCATCCAGATCATCGAGGGCTATCCGGAGGACATCGAACCCGACTTCGACAAGTACGTGCCGCTGCCGCGCACGATGGACCCCGACCACCCGGCCGAAGCGATCTGGACGTTCGAGCGCCTGCCGCGCGGCCGACCGCAGCTGATCGGCGTCGTCGTGCGGCCGCAGACGGCGCGCATCGGTGAGAGCACGCGCTTCACGCGCCTGGCATACCGCTTCGGTCAGCAGCCCGGCTACGCCTACTTCCCGTCCGGTTTCCTGGACACGCTCCTGCCGACCGCCACCCCTCCCCCGACGATGACGCCGCGGCCGACGCTGGAGCCGACCGACACGCCGGAGCCGCGCACGCCGCCGCCGGTGCTCACGCCGGGGGGCCAACGGGTGGTTTGGCTGCCTTGGGCGGGGCGGCGCTGAAACGAACCAACGGGCGCGCGCGTCACGGGGTCGCCGCGGTCACCGGCACCCCGTCACCGCCGCCACCTCCGCATAGATGGCCGCCAGATCGGCCGGCGTGGGCGCGGTGAAGAGGCGGCCGGGGCCGGCGACGGTGCGCAGGAGCGCCAGGTCGGCGTCGGGACCCAGGCCGACGGCATACAACACGGTCCCGCCGCTCCGGAGCGCCTCGGCGGCGCTGAGAACGGGCGGGAGCGGGCCGGACTGGCCGCCGTCCGTCAGCAGCACGACGACGGCGCGGCGCGACGGATCGGCACGGGTTGTGGCCAGCATGGCGTGCGCGGACTCGAGGGCGCGGTCGATCCGCGTTCCGGTGCCGTTCGTGAGGGACCCGATGGCCGCCTCGAGCACTGCCAGGCTGCCCGACAACCCGGTCGTCGCGCGCGGCTGCTCGTCGAACGAGACGACGGCGGCGTGGTCGCGCGGGAGGTCCAGCAGGCCGACGAACGTCTTGGCGGCGGTCTTGGCAAGCGTCAGCTTGTCACCCGTCATGCTGCTGGAGGTGTCGATGAGGAGCACGACATCCGCCGGCTTGGGTGCCGGGATGCAGGCCATGCGCCAGAGGACGGGGAGGTGGGCGCGGAACGGCTCGGGTGTCGGCGTCGACGTCGGGGACGGCACGGCGGTCGGAACGACCACCTCGATCTCGACCGGCGGAAACGGGAAGGCGTACACGGCGCCGGCGGCGTCCGTCCAGCGCGCGACGGCCGAGCGGCTGACGGCGTGGCGCCCTGCTGCGGTCGGACGGATGACGAACTCGGCGGCGAACCCCTCGGGTCCGAGGACCGCCCGGCCCCACGACAGCCCGTCCGGGCGTTCGAGCGCCGGCGGCTGGGCCGACCCGCGCTCGAGGCCGATCCCGGGCGCGAGATCGTCGTCGACGCTGAGGTTGGCCACCAGTCCGGACGTCCCGACACGGCGGACGATCTGGGCGTAGATCGGCGCAAGCTCGTTGGGCGACGGCGCGAGGAAGACGTGGGCGGGGTCCGTCGCCAGCGGGTCGAGGGACGCGGCGTCGGCGCTCTCACCGAGGCCGACGGCGTAGATCTGGACCCCCCAGCCCTTCAGCCAGAGCGCGGTGGCCACCGGGTCTTCATCCTGAACGGTGTCATGGCCGTCCGTCAGGAGGACGATGACGGGCTGGGCGTCCGCGCGCCGCCGCGCCTCCAGGTGGCGCCCGGTGGCCAGGAGCGCAGCGCCGAGATTCGTCTCGCCGCCGGCTACCAGTCGGTGGATCCCGTTGGCCACCGGCACCGGATCGGCGCCGAGCGCCGCCTCCAACCGGATGTCCGTCGCGAACGACACGAGGCCGACGCGATGCACGCGCACGTCGAGCAGAGACACGAACTGGAGCGCCGCCGCCTTCGCCCCGGCCAGCCCATCTCCGGACATCGACACCGAGCGGTCGAGAACGAGCATCACATCCGCCCCGAGAAGGCGCGGCTGGCCCGGGCAGTCGACGCTGAGCGTCAACGTCACGGCCGCCGTCCGGCCGAGGAGGATCCGGTTCGGCCCAACGGCTTTGTCGCCCGAGACCCGGCACGTGCCGCCGCCGACGATCGCCGTGGGCGTTGCGACGGGCGTCGCGGTCGGTGCGGCGTCGGGCGTGCGCGAAGCGGTTGGCGTGGCGTTCGGATCAGGGGTGGGCGATCGCGCGGGGTCGGGCGTCGCGTCGGGCGTCGCGTCGGCCGTCGGCGTCGCCACGCCCACGGGGGCGAAGATGTGGACGGCGCGCCGCACGGCGTCGGCCAAGGCGAGGGAACCGTCGGCGGTGAGGAACAAGTCGTCCGCCAGCAGCGGCTCGTCGGGGATCAGGCGCGGCTCGAACGCTGCGATCAGGTTGCCGCCGGCGCGCTCATGGATCTCGATGTGGCCGTCGGCCAGCAGCACGGCCACCGCGTCCGTCCCGTCCGCCAACCGCCCGGCCGCGAGCCGGCGCGGGCCGATCAGCACGCCGGCCTGCCACGCGGCCGCCGGCTCCGACGCCCCGAGCCGCCAACGCTCGACGCGCCCGACGATCCCATCGGCCACCCAGACGCTGCCGTCCTCGCCGGCCGCGACATCCGCCGGCCAGAGCCCGACCGCACCCGCCTTGACGACCTCGCGCACCGTCCCGGCATCGACTTCCATCTCCGCCACGCGGCGCGTCGCCGGCCGCGTGAGCCAGAGCCGTCCGGCGCCCATCGACAGCCGTCCGCCGAGCGGACAGCCGCAATCGGCCGTCCACGGGTCGGTGTAGCGCGCGACGTCCGCGGATGCGCTCACGCGGCGGATCCGATCGTCGGCAAGCGACACGTAGTAGCGGGCCGTGGCCGGCTTTGCCATCGCCCCATCCGCGTCCGAGGCGATGTCGACGACGTCGTAGGGCACGACGGTCTGCCGGATCACGCTGCCGGCGGCCGTCCCGTCCACCGAGAGCGCGAGGATCCGCGAGCCCGGGCCGTCGAGCACGGCCAGCGTGCCGGCCGGACCGGCGGCGAGGCCGAGGGCGGCGGAACCACTGACCAGGTTCGCGCGCGTGCGGGCGGCGCGACGGCCGAACGTGCCGGCCATGCGGCCCATCGGCACGCTGAAGCGGTGCTGCCCGCCCGGTCCGAAGCGCTCGAGGCTGAAGCGCTCGACGCCGCGCGTGAAGGCCAGGCCGTCGGCGCCGACGGCGATCGACCAGCGCGCTGCGTCATCGCCCGGCGCGCCGCCCTGCGCTGTCGGCACCGCCCAGCGCCCGACCGCGCGGCCGTCCGGAGCGATGCTCAGCACCACGAGGCCGACGCGGTCGCGCTCGACGCCGCGGGCCAGCACGTGGGCGACGACGGGCGGGGCGGTCGTCGTTCCGGCGGGCGGTGCGAACGCCAGGGCGGGCCCGGCGGCAACGGCCAGCGGGACGACGTCCGTGAATGGCACGGTGGCGCGGACGCCGCGGGCGATGTCCACGAAGAGCAGCCGCTGCTGCGCGGGTTCGATCGCGGCGACGAGCGTGGCGGAGAGGACGGCCATCCGCATCGGCCGGCCGTCGGCGGCGATCCAGCGCCCGCCGGCGCGCTGGAGGAGGCCGCCGGCCCGATCGTAGCGCGACGCCTCGCCGTTGAAGAGCACGGTCGGTCCGACATCGCCTTCGGCCCAGCCCAGATCGACGGACAGTCGGTCCTCGAGGCCGCGGACGTACTGGTCCGTGACCCGATCGCTCCAGCGCCGCACGCCGTCCGGCTGCCAAGCCTCGACGAACGGTCCGGCGCCGGTGAAGACGAAGACGAGGACGACCCGTTCGGCCGCGTCCCACGTCACAGCCAGCGGCACGCCGTCGACGTCCCACCCCCCCGTGACGGCCCCCCCGCCGTCGTAGCGCACGATGCGGCGCGTCCGGCCGTCGGCCATGTAAAGGCCGCCGGCGTCGTCGAAGGCGAGGGCGAGCGGGAACGGGGGCGGGGGCGGGAGGGGGTAGGTTGCGGTGTTGCGCCAAGCGGCGGCGAGCTGGGCGACGGGGGCGCCGGACGCGGCGTCATGAGATGTGGCGACGAGCGCGAGCGGGACGGCGAGGGCAAGTGCGAATGCAACCACCGAAACGACGGCGGCCGCGGACGTGGGGCGTGCGGCCCGAGGGTAGGGGGTTCGATGGGCGGGGGCGCGCAGCGTCGCGGCTGACCGGGTGTCGGCCTTCGGTTGGATCGACATGCGGGCTCCCCCGGCTGAGCGTCGGGCGCGAACGGCGTGCGGCAGAAGGTAGAAGGCGCGGCCGGGGGGGAAGGATAGCAGGGGTGTAGATCGGAGGGGTGGGGCGTTGCGGCGGGCGGGGTGGGTTGGGGGTATCAGAAGGACGGGTGCAGGGCCGGCGGGCGGGGTGGGTGGGGGTGCCAGAAGGACGGGTGCAGAGCCGGCGGGCGGGGAGGGTTGGGGTCGGGGCGTTTTGGGTTCGTGCATTTTGTTCGCAGGGGCCGCCTGGCCCCTGCACCCCGGCCAGGGGGTGCGGCGCCCCCCTGGACCCCCCGCATCAGGTTTGGCCTGTATGCTGCCGCCGGGTCGCCGTCGGCGCGTAGATGGGAGCGGACGCCCGGATCCTGTCGAACGAGCA
>JADYYS010000011.1 GCA_020853525.1 Ardenticatenales bacterium
GCCTTCGCGGGCACCCAGAAGTCCGAAGCGCCCGCGAAGGCGGGCGCAATGGCCGAAGGCCACCAGCCGGCCAGCTTCAGCTGCCGGTGGTTCGTCGTCCGCAAATCGAGATGTGACGGGCTACTAGGCCCGTCGGCCGCCCAACGGCGGACCGCCATCGATCAACCGCCCGACCGCCAGATCGCCAGGAACAGCGGCGTTCGAAAGCAGACGCGCTCGTCGTCCCCCACCGCAAGCAGCCCGAGGTCAAGCCCCGCGCGCAGCGCTGCCTCCAGGTCGTCGCCCGTCCATCCGCCTGCCGCCGCGACGGCCTCCGGATCCGCCACCCGACCCGCCCGTTCCAGCCCCGCCACCGCATCGACGACCCGCCGCACCGCCGGCGGCGCGGTGCGCCATGCGCCGTCCCATAGCCGTGCGTACAGGTCGCCCGCCCGCCCGGCGCCGGCACGCAGGCGCTCGGCGACGGTGTCGACGGGCGCGGCGCGCAGCTCGCCGGCGGCCAGCAGGATCGCCGCCGGATGTCCGGCCGCGGCCGCCACGAGGCCGGCGAGCGCGCGGTCCGCCGCCGCGGCGACGCCGTACAGCGCGCGGCGGCGGCACTCGTGGCGCAAGAGCGCGAGCGCGGCGGTGGGGTCCAGGGCGGGCATCGGAACGGTCCGGGCTGTCTGGAAGGCGCCCCATCCGAGCCGGCTCGTGATCAGCCAGCGCGGGCCGGCGCCCACGCGCGCGATGGCGCGCGCGACCGCCCACATCTCGCGTGCGTCGTCCACGCCGTCGACGACGATGAGCGAGTCGGCGGTGGAACCGATCGCGCGGCCGGCGGCGAGGACCGACCGTCCGGCGGCTGCCGTGCCGCCGATGGGGGAGGGGATCGTATCGAGTCGGTCCGTCCGTGCGTCGCGCGGCTCCTCGATGGCCACGGCCGTGGACCATCGCCCTGCCGGCGCCTCCTCGCGGAGCGTCGGGCGGGCGAGCGGCGGGTCGACGCTCCCGGCCTCATCGACGATCCCGGCCCCGCCGGGGACCGGACGCCGCCGCCGATCGCACGCGCGCAACCAGGCCACATGCGCCGGCGTTTCGCCGTCCAGCAGCTGCCGCACGAGGGCGGCGGCGACGGCGGACTTGCCGCTGCCGCCCGGTCCGAACAGCACGAGGACCGGTGAACGGCGCTCGTCCGCCCACCACGACCGCAACTGCGCGTGGATCCGGTCGACCCCGAACAGCTGACCGCCGTTCGGGGCGGGCAGGCGGTGGCGCAGCTGTTCGCGCCGGTGCTCCGCTGCGGCGCCGGCCTCGAGGAGGCGCAACCGGTGGGCGATGATGTCGAGGCCGAGTCCGAGGCGGCGTTGCACCGTTCGCGGGTGGCGCCCGGACACCAGCGCGGCCAGGCGACTGGTCGAGAGGCCGAGGTCGGGGCGCAGGTAGAGGTGGTACACCGCGCTGCAGCCTTCGAGCGCGGCGTCGTCGGTGCTGAAGTCCAGCCGCACGCGCTCGAGCGCCGCGGAAGGATCGGCGCCGCGCCGCGCCGTTGGGAACCCGGTGATCGGAACCTCCGCGGCCGCCCCGCCCGCCCGCCGCTGCGCGAGCTCGGCCTCGACCGTCTCGCACAGCACCTGGCCGAGCGCCCATTGCCGGCTCGACCGCGTGACCGGGCTGCCGTGCCGATCGAGCCGGCGCGTGACGAGGACGAGGTCGGCCAGCGGGCCGTCGGCCGGCGTGCGGTCCGACCAGAGCTGGCGCAGCGCGATCCGAACCGCGCGCGGCGTGATCGCGTCGGCGCTCACCGCTGCGGCCCCGCCGATGAACCCGACGCGCCGCCGAAGAGGCCGATGCGGTGCGCCCAGGCGACGACCTGGTGGGCCGTGCCGAAGCCGGTGTTCCGATAGATCGCCGAGATCGCCTTGTCGCACGTGCTGCGGCTGCGGCGGAGGCGGTGCGCGATCGCCGGGCGATCCAGACCCTCGCACAGCGCGAGGACCACGGCGCGCTCGCGGCGGCTGAGACAGTCGGCCGGGGGATCGGCACGCGGATCGCGGCGTGCCCGTTCGACCGGCGGGAGCGGCGCGGCGAGGGGCGATGTCGCGGCGAGCGGTGCGGTGCGTCGAACGGGCGGCGGCGACATGCGGTTGGCTCCTGGCGGCGGCGGCAGGCGCCGCGATCCGGTTCAGGATGCCAGGATAGGAACCGGGCGTTTCGCGGGTGTCTCAGGCTGCGCTGTCGCCACCGCGTCGGCCGGCGTCGCGCAGCAGGCGGGCGATGGCGGCCGCGAGGCGGTCGGGGTCGTGGCGGGTGGGCTGGGCGTCGCTGATCAGGTCGGCGCGCATGAGGTCGGGTACGTAGCCGTTGCGGCTTGCACCGAGGACGGGCGGGACGAGCGGCAGGTTGGGGTTGCGCGCGAGCGGCGCCAGGTTGTCGTTGGCGAGGACGATGTCGATCACCGGGCGGCCGAGGTGACGGCGCAGGGCCTCGACATGGTCCTCCAGGCTGTAGCCGTCCGTTTCACCGGGCTGGGTGGCCACGTTCGCCACGTAGACCACGGGTGCGCGGGTGGCCTCGAGGGCCGCCGCGATGTCCGGGACCAGTAGGTTGGGCAGGACGCTGGTGTACAGGCTGCCCGGACCGAGGATGATGAGGTCGGCGTCCAGGATCGCGGCGACGGCTTCGGGGTAGGCGGCCGGCGCGTCGGGCTCGAGGAAGACGCGGCGGATCGGCGCCTCGCCGTGCGGGACGCGGGACTCGCCGGCCATCACGCGGTCGTCGGCCAGCTCGGCGAACAAGGTGACGTGCGTCAGCGTGGACGGGACGATCCTGCCGCGGACCGCGAGGACGCGGCTCGACGCGCGCAGCGCGCTCTCAAAGCTGCCGGTGATGCCGGTCATCGCGACGATGAACAGGTTGCCGAAGGCGTGACCGCCCAGCTCGGTGCCGTCGCCGAAACGGTACTCGAACAGGCGCTGCATGAGCGGCTCGGTGTTCGCCAGCGCAGCGATGCACTGCCGGAAGTCGCCGGGCGGATGGACGCCGAGGCTCTGTCGCAACCGCCCGCTCGACCCGCCGTCGTCCGCCACGGTGACGATGGCCGTGATCTGGTCCGTGTGCTGCTTGAGGCCGCGCAGAAGTGTCGAGAGGCCGGTGCCGCCGCCGATCGCGACGATCTTGGCGTCCGAACGGCGGCGGCGCCGGCGGTCGACGATGTCGACGAGCGCCGGCGAACCTTCGGGCGCGACGGCGGTCAGGAGCGAACGGTTCAGGCCGTACAGGCCGCCGAGCGCCATGCCGAGGCCGATGACGAGGAACAGGATGGCGCGCACCGCCTGCGGCAGGAACTGCAGCGTGGCGACGTACAGGAGGGGCTGGATGTCGCCCGGCAGCGCCGAATCCCGGTAGGCGTCGATGAGGGAGTACGCGATCCCGAGCGCCATCGCGGTGATGCCGGCCAGGAGCAGGGCCAGCCAGCGCTTGACCTGCATGCCGGGCATCAACCATTTCAGGGAGCGGCTCTTCGGCCAGTCGGGAAGGCGCATCGGGCGCGACAACTCTGCTGTGGCATCGGGACGACGGCGGTGCGGCGGCCGCGGGGTTCGGACGGTGTCTCGATCAGGCGTCGGCAGCCCAAGCGCGGAACAGCGCCATCAGGACGGTCTCGGCCTCGGCCGAGACGTCGGCCGCGCGCAGCCGGCCGGTGGCGGCGATCGTGAGCTTCATTTGGTCGAGGTACAGCTGGCACGGCGGACAGAAGGAAAGGTGGAGCTCGAGCCGCTGGAGATCGTCGGGCGCCATGGCCCCTTCGAGGTAGTCGGTGATCGCGTCGACCAGTTTCTCGCACGTGAGTTGCGGAGCGCCGTGCAAGTGCGCGTCCGCAACGTCCGCCGGTTGGGGTTCGATCGAGGGCTGCATCACGCGGTCATCCCTTCAGCCATGGTCTTCCTCCCGGTGCCACGCTCAGGCGGCGTGGAGGTAATCTTCGAGCGCGTGCCGGACCGCCGTGCGGGCACGGTGCAGCAAAACGCGCTGATTCGTCGCCGTGATGTCCAGCTCGTTACAGACTTCGTCGGCATCCCAGCCCATTACGTCCCGCAGCGTGATGACGGCGCGCTGCCGCTCCGGCAGTGCCGCGATCGCCGCGTCGACGACATCGCGCGCTTCGGCTGCGAGCACGCGCCCTTCGGCATCGAGCCACGGCTCGGGCGGCGCCTGCCAGTAGCCCACCGTACTGGTGCCGAGGCCCCAGAACCGGTCGGAATCGGCGGAGCCGCCATCGTCGTCGCCGTCCTCCGTGGCGAAGGCCGAGAAGGGCACGGTGCGTGCCTCGCGGCGACCGCGGGTGCGCGCTTTGTTGGCGACGATACGGAAGATCCACGTGCGGAGCGCGCTGCGACCCTCGAACCCGTCGAGCCCCTGCAACACACCGACCCACGCTTCCTGGACGACCTCTTCGGCCGTGGCGCGGTCGCGGACGAAGAGCTGCGCCAAGCGCACCATCGACGGGTGCAGCTGGTGGACGAGATCGGCGAACGCGGCCTCGTCCCCCCGGCGCAGCGCGTGGACCAACGCAATGTCGCCGCCGAGGGCTGGATCACCGCCCGGCGCGATCACCGTCGTTGGCGCATCGGGGGCGATGCCGGTGCTCACGATTCCGCGCTCCTGTCGCAACGACGCAGGCGCGCCGTCGAAGGCTGGGGGGCCGGGATTCGAACCCGGACTGACGGATTCATAAGGCTACGTTGAGGGGACGTTGGCCTTGGCCAGCCTGCAGCAACGGATGCTAGCGTGTCTTGTGGCGGGTGACCAGAACGGCCGTCGGCGGCCAACATGTGACGGGATGTGCCACGCAGGTTGGCATCACGGTTGGCATCAACTGGCGTCAGCGCCTTGCGTGCCTGCGCGCTCTGGTCGACCGCTCAGGGCTTCCGCGCCTCGTCGGCGAGCAGGTCGGCCATGATGATCGCGGCGATCTCCTCGTCCGACTCGTCGCCGATGTCGTAGTATCGGTGCGGCGATCCGCTCGCCGTCGGGACGGTGGCGATCAGCGTGGTCCGCTTGCCCGGCGCCGGCGTGCGTGTCCTGACGAGCGTGCGGCGACGCGGCTGGGGTTGGCGGTTGTCGGTCATGTTCATCCTCCCTCAGGTGATCGATCGGGGGCGGCCGATCGGGCGTTCATGAGCGCCGCGCGAACGCCTCGCACCGCGTTGTCAGATGACGTGCGCCGCGTTCATCTGCCGCCGCTGCATGCGCAGCCGGCGCCCTTGTGACAGTTCTTGTCGAGCGAGATGCAGCTGTCCCCGCAAAGCGTTGACCGGGCCGGGTTACAGCACTTGCAGCATCTCCCTCTGCCGCCCCCACCTGGCGTAAGCGTTCAGTGGGCGGGCCGAGCGTAGCGGTTGTCCGCAGGTAGGAGCCGCCGTATGCTGTGGAGCATGCAGATCAGCATTCCGAGTGCAGGTACGCTCCGCGACCACCAGCAGCGACGGCGTCGTGTTCCTCGACTATGCCCGTCAGGCAGCCGTTGGTCATGACGCCCCGTTGTCGCGCGTTCCCGGCACGTGAACAGGTTCCTGCCATCACGGCATCATCGAAAGGGACCGATACCATGGTCTACGTGCGCCGGATGACAGCTAGGTTCGCACTCTTGATGGCGCTCGGGCTCGGGGTCTGGATCGCGACGCCCAATACCTGGCCGATCCAGGCGCGCGCGTGGGTCACGGCGCTCCTCCATCCTCCGTCCCCGATGCAACTGCGACTCGAGGCGGAGCCAGCGCATCGGGTCCGAGCCCAGCTCGGCGGCGCAGTGACCAAGGTGGCAGTCGGCGACGGCCACATCTTCGCCGGCGTCGGGCCGCGTTTGATCATGTTCGATGGGGCCGCCAAGGACGACCCGGTCGAGCTGGCGGCGTCCGACCCGCTTCCGGCGAGGGTCAAGTCCCTGGCGGCGCTGGACGGGGCGATCGCCGTGGGCTACGGCATCCAGGACGAGGGCGGCCCCAATGGAATCGCCCTCTTCCGTCCCGGCCCCAATGGCCAGCTTTCCGTTCAAGGCATGCTGCCCCTGAAGGGCGTGCCGGTGGCCATGCTGGTCGACGGCGACACCCTGATCGTCGCCACCCGAATGCAGACGACGGACGATCTGTCGCCCCCGACACCGAGCCCCGCGGGCGAGGCCGGTGACGTTCCCGCCAGCCCTGGCAACGTCACCTACCACGGCGGCGAGGTCCTCGCCGTCGACGTTGCGGATCGGACGGCGCCGCGCATCGTGGGTACGCTGGTCCTGGACGAGGTGCCGTCGGCGCTCGGCCGCGACGGTGGCCCGGTGTACGTCATGACGACCGCGTACCACTCCGCGTTCGATGGCACCGCCGTACTCCAGGCGGTCGATGTCTCGGATCCCGCTCACCCCCGGCGGATCGGCTCGTTCGAGGTCGGCGAGTACGGGGGCACGGGCGACCCTGGGTTGGCCGTCAAGGGCTCCTTTGCCTTCGCCGGCGTCGGCGCCATCGATCCCGGCGTGGCCATCATCGACATCCACGACCCGAACAACATGCACAAGGTGGCGAACATCAACTCCATCGCCACCTCGGTCGCGGTGGTCGGACACATGCTGTACATCCTGGACGCAGGGGAGGTGGAGCTCGTCGACGTGACCGATGTGTCGCAACCTCAGGTCGTGGGCTCGTTGCCGTCGCACATCCGGGACTTGGTCGTCGACGGTGACCGGCTTGTGGTGGCGGAGAGTACCGACACCGAAGACGAGGATGAGACCTACGGCAACTTCGGCAGCGTAGGCGTCTACTCCATCGCCGATGGCCCGCAGCATCCGACGCACACAGGCACATGGCGCAGCCTCGTCGACATGACGAGCGCGGCGGCCAACGCCGACCGGGTCTACGTCACCGTCGCCAACAGCCTCGTGGCGGCCATCGACACCAGCGACCCGGGCCGGCCGCAGCGCGTCGGCGCGGCCCGCTGGCACACCGGCTGGTCGCTCATCGTGACCGAAATGGCGCTGGCGGACGGGACGGTCGGGATGATCGACATCGGCTCGGGCGGGTCCTCCCTTTACCTGGCGCAACTCGGCGCTGATGGCGTCCCGCAGCCGGCGACGGCGCTCGACCTGGACGCGCACGCCGTCGGCGTCGCCGCCGATGGCCCACTCATAGCGGTGCTCGTGGAGCGCACGTTCAACTTCCGTGGTCCTCCGTCCCCGCCGGTGGACAAGGCCCTCCGGCTGTACCGCCTGGCCGACGACGGCACCGCGACGCTGGCCGGCGAGACGGCCGTTCCCGGCTCGCCGGTGGCCGTGGCAATGCGCGGGTCCGTCGTCTACGTCGCCACAACCAACGGCCTGCAGGTTGTCGACGTGGCGGACGCGTCGCAGCCGACGCTTGTGCGGTCGGTGTCGGATGTCGCCGTCCTGCCTCTCCCCTTCGACCCGCAACGCATCTCGCTCGGCGGCAACCACTTGGCCGTGGCCATCGCGGGCGGTCTCCGCCTCTTCGATGTCGCCAACGCCCTCATGCCGCGTGCCATCGGGGACATTGCCATCAACGACCTTCAAGCGGTCGCCGTCTCGCCCAGCCTGGTCTTCGCCGCGTCACCTCGGGCGAACGACACCAGCCACGTGGCGGCCTACTCCGTGGGCGATGTCGGCGGCCGCCCGGTGTTCGAGGCACAGCTCCCGAGCCCGGTGCGATCGCTGACGACGCAGGGCGATGTCCTTGTGGCGATCACCGAGGAGACGGGAATCTATTGGCTGAGTGCCAACACGCTGCCCGACGCGCCGCCCGCGATACCGCGCTGGAGCAGCATCTGCCTGCCGTACCTGGAGCAGCCCCGCTGAAGTCAGCGTCTCGTACTGTGTATCGGCCTCCGGAGTGAACCGGCACCTTCGCCCGCCAGCGGGTCAGTTCGCTCACGAGTTCATTCCGCAATAGCCTTCACGCCCAGCCCCTACCGCCCCCCCTCCAACACTCGTGGGCTCCCCCCACCCAACACCGTCATCCAAGCCTTCCCGTCCGGCGTGAACGCGATGTCCCGGACCTGTGAGAGGTCGACCTGCGGCACCGTGTACCACGACCCGTCCGGCCGCCGGATGAGAAGCTCCCCGAACCGGCCGCCCAGCCAGGCACTCCCGTCCGGTGCGATCGCCAAGGCCGGCCGGGTCCCGGGTCGACCTCCGTTGCGCGTCACGTCGTAGCCCGGCTGGCCCTCGAACAGGTCCCACGTCCCGTCCGGGGCACGCCGGATCAAGCCGAGGCCGCTCAGGTACAGCCACAGCCCTCCTGCGTCGTCGGCCGCCATGGCGGTGATCTCATGGGCGGCCACCTGGCTCGGCAGGGCGATTTCCGCCCATGTACCGTCCGCGCCTCGGGACATCACCAGGCTCTGCTGGCCAGCCGCGAGCCCGACCCAGACGGACCCATCCACCCCTGTCGCCAGCCCGTGCACGCTCCTTGCCCGCAGGCCCAGCGCAGCATCCTGTCCCTCCCAGACGCCGTCTGGACGATGGCGCGTCACGCCCGCGATCGTCGCGCCGCCGAGCGCCGCGAACCAGATCGACCCGTCCGCAGCCGGCTGCACGATGTCGACACGCCGACCGCCGAGCGCCACCGGATCCTGGACATGCGTCCACGCTCCATCCAAGGCGCGGTGGACAGCACCCGTTTCCGTGGCGAACCAGATGCCGTCCGCAGCGTACGCCACGTCCCACGGCGCGGCGGCCGTGGTGGGGTAGCCCTCGCCGAGCCATGTCCAGCTCCCGTCCGGCCGCCGGAGGTCGCCGTCCATGAGGACCTCGTCTCCTCGCACCGCGACGGCGCGCGCGTCGCCCGGCCCGGGCAGCCAGTCCCGGCGCCACGCCCCGTCCTTCGTGCGTCGCATCATTCCCGCGCCCGTGGCCACCCACGCCGCCCCGTCCGCATCGATCGCCAAGTCGGTGGTGTCCACTGCGAAGGTGATGCCACCGATCTCGACCGTAGGCGGCGCATCCACTTTCCAGCGCCCGGGACGGCTGTCGTCCGGGATGTAGATCCCGCTGTCGCCCGCGAACCACGGCCGGCCCTGCGCGTCCCAGGCAACGGTGCTCGGGATGTTCGCCGGATCGATGATCTCGAACCCGTCCAACGGAGCCGGCACCCACCGCCCGTCAGCTCCGAAGACGTCGACGACGACGGTTTCGCTGAAGTCGGGCTCGGGAAACGCGATGCCGTAGATGACCGCCCACACCCGCCCGTCCGGGGCCAGGGCGATGTCCTTCACGGCGCCGAGGTCGACGCGCAGCCCGTCAGCCGATCCGAACATAGTCCACCCACCGTCGGCGCGGTGGACGGCAGCACCCTGCTGCCCCAAGGCCAGCCAGACGTCGCCGTTCGGCAGGGCGAGGATGTCCGACACCATGTTCGTGGCCGCGTCCGGGGCGCCGGGCGGCGGGAACGCCCATGCGCCATCGGGGGATCGGACCGCCGCGCCGCTGTCGGCTCCGATCCAGATCGCCCCGGCGCGGTCCACTGCGACGTGCTGGGCGATCAGCGGCGCTTCCACAGAGATCCAGCGCCCTTCCGGTCCGCGCCACGCCACGACGCCCTCGAACGTCGGCCCCTCCCCGGCCGTGTAGACCGTCCCGTCGAGGCTGATCGTCAGCGCAGTGCCGGGATAGTCGTGCGGCAGGCCGTCCGCACCCGTGTAGCTTATGGTCGCCGATCCGTCTGCCGGACGGTGGGCGATCCCGTCGTAGCCCACAGACCAGACGTCGCCCGTCCGCGGATCCGCGACGATCTGCTGGACGTCGTTCGCCGGCCGGAGGTGCCGCCAGCGCGGGAGCATGCCGGGCGCCAGCGTCGCTGTCGGCGCGGCGGTCGGGTCAGGCAACGGAGCGACGGTCGGGGACGCCGTTGTGTTCGGCGCCGCGCCAGCCGGGACGGACGCCAGCGTGCAGTCCGCGGCGCATGTGATCGGCAGGTGGATCCGATGTGGTGCGACCGCGTCGTTGTCGGCAAGTGCGACGGAGCGCGGGGCGAACGGGACGGGGCTTGACGCGAGCGCGCCGGCGCCGAGGGCGGCGAGGACGCCGAGGACGCGTGTCGGGAGGGAGGTCATGGGCATGCTCCGGTACGGGGTCGACGAGAGGTTAGAAAGCGCAGGGCAGCGGCTGTGACCAGGTAGAGCGGCGCGAGCGCCAATACGGCGAGGGCGGCTCCGATGACGCACCAGAAAAACGGCGATTCCGACGAGCGGCGATTCCGACGTGGAGCCAAGCGACGGGTACCGTGCGCGTCTCCTGGCGAGGGTCGGCATCAGGGCTGGCATCATTTCGCCAAACGCAGTCCGGGCGCCGAGCGTCCACCGGTCTTGGTGGTCTGTGAAATGATGGCTGGGGGGCCGGGATTCGAACCCGGACTGACGGATTCAAAGTCCGCTGTCCTACCGTTAGACGACCCCCCAACGGTGGGCACCATTCTAATACAGTCTCCCGATCGCGCGCAGACGGTTGCGCTCCAGTCGCGCCACGAAGGGGGGAACGCATCGCGCTCCCCCCTTCGTTCGATCTTCTGAGCCGCGCCGCGGGCGCGTCCGGCTAGTACCACCACTGCAGAATCTCCGGGTTCCCCACTCTGGCGGCAACCCCGAGCGTGTCCAGTGGTGGTGTACTAGTTCAGATACGACTTGAGCATCTGTGCCCGGCTCGGGTGGCGCAGCTTGCGCAGCGCCTCCTTTTCGATCTGCCGCACGCGCTCGCGCGTCAGGCCGAAGATCTTGCCGACCTCTTTCAGGGTGTAGGCACGATGCCCGCGCAGGCCGTAACGGAGCTCGAGCACCCGCTGTTCCCGCGCGGTGAGCCCCAGGAGCACGGACTCGACGTCGCCGCGCAGCAGATCCAGGGACGCCGTCTCGAGCGGGTCGATGCCTTGCTCGTCCTCGATGAACTGGCCGAGCTCGCTCTCCCCCTCGTGGCCCACCGGCTTCTCGAGGCTGATGCTGCGGCGGCTGGCCTGCAGCGCAACCTCGACCTTCTCGACCTCGATCTGGAGCTCGCCGGCGATCTCGGCCGCGGACGGGCGCCGACCAAGCTCGGTCTCGAGAGCGTGCGCGACAGCGTAGACCTTGCGGATCCGATCGTTCATGTGCACCGGCACGCGGATCGTCCGGCCTTGGTCGGCCAGGCCGCGCGTCAGCGACTGCCGAATCCACCATGTCGCGTACGTGCTGAACTTGTTGCCGCGGCGCCAGTCGAACTTCTCGACCGCGCGCATCAGGCCGAGGTTCCCCTCTTGGATCAGGTCGAGGAACGGCACGCCCTGTCCGAGATAGCGCTTGGCCATGCTGATGACCAGCCGGCTGTTCGCCTGCGTCAGCTCGCGCTTCGCCATCTCACCGTCCTGCACCAAGCGCGCGCGTTCAGCGGCGATCTTGGCCGACGGGCGCGGGGTACCCTCGAGTTCCGCCTGCGCCTCGCGGCCGGCCTCGATCCGCTTCGCCAGCTCGATCTCCTGCTCCGCCGTCAAGAGATCGATCGTGCCGACCTCGCGGAAGTAGAGGCTCACGGCGTCATCGGACTCGATGCCCTCGAAGTCGACGCGATGCACCGGTGCCAGATCGGCTTCCTCCGGCCCTTCGGCCAGATCGACCTCGATGCCCAAATCCTCCAACAGATCGACCGCCACCCCGATGTCGTCGGCGGCTTCAGGCCATACGGCGATCACGTCCGCCGTCGTCAGCACGCCGACGTCGTCGGCGCGCCGGACCAAGGCGTCCATGATCGCCTCGTCCGCGGGACCAGTGTCGTGTTCCTGCCACATTGTCGATTCACTCCTGCCAAACGCTGCCGGTTGCTACCAAGACCAAGCGAACCACCTCGAGTGCAAACGCTCTCTCTCCCACACCCCTGTCTCACCGCACCCCGTACGCGTTACAGCTGCCGCACGGAACCGGTTCGATCTACCATAGCCGGCGAATGCCGTACGCACGCCCGAACCGCCCTGCCCCCCGTTTGCGGATGAAGCTGCGCCGTGCAGCAAGCCCCGTGCCATCGCTGCGCCCGATTCACCTGGTGATCCGCGTCGCCGGGCTCGTCGCCGGGCTCGCCGTCGGCCTCGCCCTCCGCTCGCCCACCGCGGCCGACGCGGCCACGCCGATCGGTGCGCCGTCGGTCCTGCCCCCGCCCACCGCGTCGCCGCCGCCCGTCCATGGGATCGTCGTGAATCGCAGCAGCGTGGCGGTCGACGGCGCGGCGCTCGACGCGCTGTTCCAGGCGCGGATCGGCACGCCGCGCGGCCTGGACGGCCTGTTGTTGATCCAGGATCGTTGCGGCGACGACCCCGAGAGCGCGCTCGACGCCGGCCTCGTCGAGCACGGCGCCGCCCAGCGGGCGGGCGAGATGTACAACGATACCGTCGCTTGGCTGATCTGCCGTGAACCGGGCTACACCACATTCACCTACGCCGTCGACAATCCGCTGGCGGGCTACCTCGACCCGCCGTCCGTCAGCGCGGCGATGGCCGACGGGATGGCGACCGGTGACGTGACCGCCGCCGCAGCCGCGGGCCTGTCAGCCGTCGCGGCGCAGCTCGAGCGTGCGCCCGCCGGCCTCAACGCCCGCCCGACGCCCGTGCCGGCACCGACGCCGGCGCTGCCGCCCGACGCGGCCGACGAGCCGTCGATCGCGGCGACGCTCGTCTGGGTGCTGTTGGGATCGTCCGCGCTCGGCGCACTCCATTGGCTCAACCGCCGCCGCCGCACCGCCGACGAGGCCGGGGCCGCACCCGAACCGCCGGCAGTGCGCGAACTCGATGCCCAGCTCGCGCTCGTCGCGCAGCGCCTCGTGACGGACAGCCCGACCCTCGACCGTGTCAGCCATGCCCTCGAGCCGCTCGGCGACCGGGTGCGGGTGATGCTCCTGCGCCGCCACCAGTCGATGGTTCATCGTGCGGAGGCATTGGCCCGGGATGCCGAGGTCGTCGGTCACCTTCGGGCGGCCGGGGAGCTTCCTGACCGCGGCGAGGAGGGTCAGCAGCGCATCGAGGGATTGCTGGTCGAGGCGCGCGCCCTCGGCGTGTACACGCGGCAGCTCGAGCGCGAAGCCCAGCGGGCCGCCCGCCTCCACGAGGGCGCCGATGCGCTGCTCGAGGAGGCGGAACAGGCGATCGCCGCCGCCCGCACGAGCTATGACGCCCTTCGGCTGGCGTCGGCCATGGACGCCCGCCGCCTTCCGCCCGGCGAAGCGGCCTTCGCCGTCCCGGCGGCGTGGCTGGCCGGCGCACGCGACCGCGCCGCGGCCGGCGCGGCGCTCGACGCCGGCTGCCGGGCCGACGATGCGATCGACCTCGCCGCCCGCATCCTCCGCGTGGCCCGCCGGTTGCGCCGAACCGAAGCGGCCGTGGCCGACGTCAGGCGGCGCCATGCGGTGCTGCACGCCCACGCGCCCGCGTCGTGGGCCGATATCGTCGGCGACGGTGCCGAGGCCGAAGCGAGCCTCGATGCGGCGGTGGCCGGCCTCGATGTGGCCTTGTCCGCTCCATTCGCCGACCTCGGCACCGACGCGGCGGCCGGTCTCGCCGCCGGCCTTGCCGCCGCGGCACAGGAGTTGGCGCGGGCACGTCAGCTGTTGGCCGCCATCGACGCCCGGGCGCGCCACCTCGAGGCGGCCAAGGCGGCCGTCGTCGAGCATCGCGCCGCGTTGCGTGCCGGCCTCACCGCGGCGCAGGAACGATTCTCGACCGCGCCTGCCGCCGTGCGCACGGAGATGGCTGCAGCGGCCGAAGCGGCACAGCAGGGCGACGCGGCGGCTGACGCCACGCCGCCGGACTGGGCATCGGCCGTCGAGCGCTGGGCGACGGCCGCGCGAGCGCTCGGCGCAGCGGCGGCCGACGTCCCGGGCGACGGCGGGGCGCCGGATCTGATGGATCGGGCGGTCGCGCTGGCGCGCATCGCGGCGCACGGTGCGGTCGATCGGGCCGATCACTTCGTCGAGGCCCATCGCCGGGACTGCGCCCCGACCGCGGTGCGCCGCACGCTGGCCGCCATCGCCCAGCTGCGTGACGCCGACCGGGAACGCGAACGACGGGCCGCACCGGCGATCGTGGCCGAGGGCTACCTCCTGGCGATGCGCACGGCGGGTGCGGCGTTCGACATGCTGGCGGCCGATGTGCGCAAGGCGGAGCGTCGGCGGGTCGGATGGCTGCCGCGGGGCCAGGGCGTCGTGACGGTGGCGGCGATGGCGGGCGTGCAACGGATCCATCCGTTCCCGGGGCGGCTCGGCCCGTGGGAGCCGCTGCGGACGGGTGCGGCCGGACAGCGGCCGGGCGCGTGGGGCGCGCTTGCCCCGGGCATCGACGGACGTCCGACCGGCTGGTGACGGTGCGGCATCCGCGCCGTGTGCTTGTCCCGGCGTTGTCCGCGATTTGTCCACACGTTTGTCCACAACGAGGGGTGCCGTCGCCGCGATGCAGTCGGACGCTACCGGTTGTGGTCGGCCTTAAGACGCTCGCAGGCGACGGATGAACGCCTTTGTTGCCTCGTCGGCAGGCATGGTACCTTCGACCGCACGCACGCGCCGCCGCCCAGGAATCTGCCGAACGGAGCCACGAGATGACGTATCCGACGCTGGTGCTCCCTGCATCGAGCCCGACCCCGGTCACCGTGCTGCCCGGTCGGCGGCAGCGGCATGCGGCGTCGTGGCCCGAACGCGGCCGTTCGGCGTTCGCGGCTCTCCTGGCCGAGCTGCCGCCGGAGGACCGCGCCGGCGCGGTCGTGGCCGCCTGCGACTCGGGTGAGCCGCTCGATTTGGCGCACGCCGACCTGCGCGGAATCGATCTCTCGACGCGCGGCGTGCTGTTGCTGCGCCGTACGGGCGGGCTGGCACCGCTTTCCCTCGCCGGAGCCGATCTCAGCGGGGCATCGTTGTGCGGTGCCAACCTTCGGGGCGTTCGACTGCGCGAGGCGCGATTGGACGGCGCGGTGCTCATCGGCGCCGACTTGGCGGGTGCCGACCTGGCGTGCGCCAGCCTTCGCAACGCCCAGCTGACCGGCGCGGACCTGTCCAGGGCCGACCTCTCGTTCGCCGACTGCCGCGGAGCCTCGCTCCTGACCGCCAACCTCAGCTCGGCGGTGGCCACGGCCATCGACCTGCGCGAGGCGCTGCTTCACGCGGCCGTGCTCTGCCGCACCGGCCTGCGCGGCGCCGACCTCCGCTGGAGCCGCCTCGAAGGCGCCAGCCTGGCGCATGCGGATCTGCGCGGCGCCCGGTTCGGGGGCGCGCTCCTCGCGGGCAGCAACCTCGCCTATGCGCACGTCGACGAGGCCACCGACTTCGGCTACGCCTTCGTCGGGCGGGCGCGTTTCGACGGTGTCGCGCTGCAGCGCGCGCACCTCGGCGACGGAATCGGCGAGGAGTTGCGCGACCTCGTCGCGGCCCGCGATGCGTACCAGTCGCTGCGGCGGACGTTCGAGGCGGAAGGGCGGTTCGGCGACGCCCGCTGGGCGCACGTCCGCGCGTGCCGCATGGCCACGGCCAGCCACCGCCCCGACCGCGCGCGCCGCTACTGGATCAAGGACTGGACGATCGACTGCGCATCCACCGCGCATGCCTCGCCCGCCGCCGCGACCGCCGCGACGGCACGGCTGCGGCGTGCGGCGTGCGGCGGCGTGAAGCACGTCAAGCATACCGGTCTGTGGGCCGCCGGCCGGCTGAGCGGGCTGACCACGGCGTACGGCACCAGCTACGGCCGGCTCATGCTCACGTTGACCATGGTCTGGGTGCTCTTCGCGGCCTACTACCAGTCGGCCGGCCGGATCCTCGACCTCGAACACGGTGTTGCCGGCACCGGCTGGCTGGCCGGCCTCCGCCTCTCGGCGGCGTCGCTCACCCCGATCGATGCCTATCCGCTCGTCGCGTCCGCGCCCGGCGCGCAGTGGGTGGCGACCGTCGAGGGGGCGATCGGGGTGATCCTGTTCGGGGCGCTGGGTTATGTGAGCGCGTCGCGGGTTCGGCGGGGTTGAGCCTGCACGCAGCCTCGCGTCCGTGATCGGTCACCACCCAAGGCCCGTGTAGGGGCACGGCATGCCGTGCCCCCACCAGCGATTATCGCCAGGCCACCGGAAGGTACAGCGTACGGCGGTTCGTGGAAGACGCCGCCGTCGCGGTCGGCATCCCCATCGTGGGCATCGGCGGTGCCTGGCGCGTCGAGGGCGGCCCAGGGGTGGCCGAGGCAACCGGCATCGGCTCCTCGGGGCCCTGAACGCCCGGATCGACGTACTGCAGGAAGTACGCGGCGCCCGGCCGGATCACGTACAGGTAGAGGCGGTCGCCGGCGCGCAGGTTGAAGCCCGGCAGGTCGGCGGCGAAGCGTCCGTCGATTCCGGACAGCACGGTGGTCGAAGTGGCGCCGCGGTCCGGGTCCGCCGGCTGGACGAGGATGACGACGGCGTGGAGGGGTGGGGCGCTGCCGGTCACGCGGTCCGCCAGCACGTCGGCCTGCCACGTCACGGGCGCCACCGTGACGTCGGTGGTCTCGTCGCCGACGCCGAGCCGCAGCTGCGTGCCCAGCGGGATGCCGTCGGGGTGGAGATCGGCCCAGTCGATCTCCCAGTAGGGCAGCCGGTCGAGTTGCGACGGCTGCGCGACGGCGGACCGGTGGGCGCCGCTGTGCGCGCCCGAGGCGAACGTGATATCGACCGCCGTTCCGCCCGTCGCTCGCCCGAAGGCGTTGGACTGCGTCACGCCGATGCCCGACAACGGCCGATCGACCCAGCGCAGGACGGCGCGCACCCGGCCGGTGTCGGCGACGAGCCGGCCGTAGCGTGCCGGGCAGCCGGCATCGGCGCAGCGCAGGGTGTAGCGGCCGTCCGCCGCGGCCCGGCCCTCGAGCGTGATGGACGGCGAGGCGACCGGGCGGACGGCGAAGTAGTCCGGTTCGTCGGCGAACACGGTCGTCCGGAGCGCGGCGCCGGGCGGCGCCTCGCCCAGGACGAGCGCCCCGCCCTCGGCGACGACGGCGGTCACGCGCGGGACCGTCAGCGCCAAGGGCTCGCCGTCCGAGGGCGTGAGCGTGACGGCGTCGCCGGGCGCGAACATCGTCGGCTGGCCCGATCGGTCGTACACCTCGGCCTCGAAGCGGCCGTCGATCTCCAGGGGGACGATGCGGGTGGCCGCCGCGCGGCCATCGGCCGGGGCGTGGGCGACCGTGACCTCGCCGCGGCCGGCGACGTAGCCGCGCAGCGCGTTGCCCCACAGGTCCACCTCGACCTGCGGCACGCGGCCGGGTACCTCGTACGCCGTGCCGCCGCCCGACCACGCGAGCGCGAACGCGACGGCGTCCGCGGCGAACGGGAGCGCCGGGAAGGCGATGTCGTAGCGTCCGTCGGCGCCCGCGACGGCCCGGCCGGCGGTGTCGGTCGCCGCTTCGCTCGATCGGGCGGTGACGACGATGCGCGCCCCGGCCGGGGCACGGCCGGCCACGCGGCGGGCATCGGGGTCGATCACGGCGGTGACGTCCGGCAGCGTCTCCTCGACGACCGTCTTGCCGTCGACGATCAGCGCGACCCGGTCGCCGGGCTGGGGCTGGAACGCCCCGTTTTCCGGGCGGCCGCCGCGCAGGAGGACCACGACGAACAGCCCCGCCGCCACCGGGATCGGCGGCCCGCTGCGCGCGATCTCGGTGCCGAGGTCGTCGATGACGGCCACCTCGGGTCGCGCGTCGGCGTTCGAGCGCACGATCGCCGTGAAGCGCGCCGGCGAGACGTTGACGAAGGGCGGCGCGAAGGCCAGGGCAAAGAGGTTCTGCGCCGCATCGGTGAAGGCGGCATAGCCCCACGTGCCGGGCGCGATGTCCACCGTCCCGGCCAGCTCGGCACGGTACTTCCCGTCCGACGCCGGCACGACGATCGAGGGCGCCGGCTGCATCGGCCCGTACAGCGTCTCGTCACGCGTGACGACGACATACACGCCGAGCGTCGGCGGCACGGTGCCGCTGACGACATCGCCGTCCGCGTCGACGTCCGCGGTGATGCGGGGCACGACGACGGATGTCGTCCGGCCGTCGACCTCGACCGCGACGGTGTCGCCGGGATCGGCCGTGATGTACTCGGTCGGCTCCATGGCCGGCGTGCGGAGCGGCACGATCCAGCGGCCGTCCGCCGGCCGGTCGCCCGCCGCGCTGACGACGATCTTGACCGCGCCGTCCGCGGCGACGAGCCGCACCGCCGGCCGGCCAGGGGTTTCGGTGCGGACGACGATGTACGGGGCGAAGAGGGCGATCTCGAGCTTGGGCGCACCGGGCGTCTGCGCGCGCGCCCGGCGGGCCGGCGATGCGCCGGCGGCGACGGTGAGGGCGGCGATGGTGATCGCCGCGGCGATCCACGTGGAGGCGGGCGGGCGGGCGGCTCGGTGCGGCATCGCGGGCCTCGCATGGGGGCAATCCGGTTGCTACGACACGGCCGGAATCGTAGCATGGGCCTGAGCCGGTCGGCGCGGGCGGTGTCTGTTCGACCGCGCCGACCTTCGCCACGTCGCACCGGCGCTACGTGGCTACGGCGCCACAGCGACGCCCGTCAGCCGAACCGCGGGACGAACCGCCCCGTCCGCGCCGCGTAGTCCGCGTACGCGCTGCCGAACTCGGCGCGCATCGTCGCCTCCTCGCGTCGGGTGCGCACGAGGAGGATGGACGTGAGCGGGACTGTCCAGAGGGCGGCGATGACGAGGTTGCCGGTCATGAGGAAGTACGCGGCGGCGATGATGTAGAACGTGGTGTACATCGGATGGCGCACGTATCGGTACGGCCCGTCGGTGACGAGGGTGTGGCCCTTGCGGACGTGCAGGACGGAATGAAAATTGTCGCCGAGCGTGCGCTGGACCCACCACAAGAGGGCGAGGCCGCCGATGCCGAGCGCGATGCCGACGGCGCGGGCCGCGGTCGGCATCGGCACGTCGGCGAAGGCGAGGATGCCGGGGCGCACGAAGTAGGCGGCGATGAGGGCCAGCATCGGCAGGCCGAGGACGAGGCGGAGCCACATCGCCCACTGCGGTTCGAGCAGGCGGGCGCCGGCGCGGGACGGGGCGGTCTTTGCGAACCAGTAGAAGCGGATGGCGGCGAAGGCGAGGAACTGGAGGACGAAGGCGATGTGGACGAGGGGGGCGGGGTTCGATTCCATGACGGGGCTCCTTGAGGCGATGTGGACCGGGTGAGGCGGATGCAGTTAATTTAGGTGAGCCTAAATCGCGGGCAAGTATGGCGTGCGGGGGAGGCGGAGTCAAGCGGCACGGGGCGGGGGTCGAGGGCTGGGGGGTGCGGGGGCGACGTGGGGCTGCAATGCTTGGGTGGGGAACGGGGCGTCTGAATCCGGTGTCCGACTTCGTGGCACCGCGGGCGCACTACGCGTCCACTCCGGGCGCTGCGTGACCGATGCGTGGCGATTGGGTGTCGCCCGAAACGAACGCCCGTCACGGAGGTGAGGGCGGACGGTGACGAACGGGGCGGCACCGGGCCGTAGGCCGTCGCGGGGGCGCTCGGGCCGGGAAGTCGCGGTGGCGATGGCGGTGGTGATGGCGGTGGCGATCGGGTTGCGGGATGGGGGCATTTGGCTTGGGCAGACGGCGACGATGGGCCGCACGTCATGGGCGACGCATGCGTCGCCCCTACAACGGCCTTGCGTGTCGAGGTGCCGCGCTCCTAAAATGGACCTTCGGCCTTCGGCCGTGATCGACGCAGCACCGCGACGCGGCCCGGGACATGGGATCGCGTGGGCGGGTGGCCGGGACGAACGGCCGGAGAGCAGGCGGAACGGAAGCGTGCGCGTCCTCATCACCGGATACGGCGGCTTCGTCGGCCGCCACCTCGCCGCGGAGCTGGCGGCAATGACGCCGTGGCGGCTGTGGGGCACGACGTGGCGGGCCGATGCGGCGCCGCCGCCGGTCGATCAGCCCGTCGAACCCGTGGCGGTCGACCTGCGGGATCCGGCGGCCGTCGTCGAGCTGTTCGAAGCGCTCCGGCCCGACATCGTCTTCCATCTGGCGGCCCAGAGCTTCGTGCCCGACAGCTGGCGCGACCCGTGGGGCACATTCGAGACGAACGTCCGGATGCAGCTGAACGTGCTGCAGGCGGCGCGCGAGCAGCGGGCGCGGCCGGCGCCGGGCGGGCCGGGCGGACACGGGCCGGGCGGTCTCGGGCCGAGCGGACTCGGGCCGCGCATCGTCGTCGCCAGCACGAACGAGGTGTATGGGGCGGCGAGCGTCGCCGGCGCCGGTACGGACGAGTCGGCACCGCTGGCGCCGCGCAACCCGTACGCCACGAGCAAGGCGGCCCAGGACCTGATGGCCGGGGAGTTCGCCGCGCGCTGGCCGGACGCGGGCGCGGTCGACGTCGTGCGGCTGCGACCGTTCACGCACATCGGGCCGGGGCAGGACGATCGGTTCGTGGCGGCGTCGTTTGCGCATCAGGTGGCGGAGATCGAGGCGGGCCGTTCGAGCGGGCCGCTCAAGGTAGGCGATCTGTCGGCGCGCCGCGACTTCAGCGATGTGCGCGACATCGTCCGCGGGTATCGGTTGGCGGCGGAGCGCGGGGCGGCCGGTGTGGTGTATAACCTGGGCGCGGGGCGGAGTCGCGCCGTGCAGGAGATCGTCGATCACTTCGTTTCCCGGGCGCGCGTGCCGGTGAAGGTCGAGGTCGATCCGGCGCGCCTGCGGCCGTCCGACGTGCCCGAGACCCGATGCGACGCGCGGCGGGCGCATGACGAAATCGGTTGGGCGCCGTCCATTCCGTTCGAGACCACGCTCGACGACATTCTAGCCGACTGGCGGTTGCGCGTCGCGACGGGCGCGGTGCAACCGACGACAGCTTGACGAAGCCGTTGACGAAGACGTTGACGAAGACGGATCCGACCGGCCGATCTCGACCCGATTCCAGGCGCGACGATCGCGCCTTCAGCAGCGGCCTCGCCGCCGAACCGATGGAGGGGACGATGTCCCGCACAGCGTTGATCACCGGCATCACCGGCCAGGACGGCTCCCACCTCGCCGAGCTTCTCCTCGACCTCGGCTACCACGTCGTGGGCATGGTGCGCCGCACGAGCACCGTCAACTTCGAACGGATCGCCCACATCCAGGAGCGGCTCACCCTCGTACCCGGCGATCTGCTCGACCAGTACTCGCTCGTGCGGGTCCTGCAGGAGCACCGGCCGGCCGAGGTCTACAACCTGGCGGCGCAGAGCTTCGTGAAGACGTCGTGGGATCAGCCGGTGCTGACCGGCGAGGTCACCGCGCTCGGCGTGACGCGGCTGCTCGATGCGATCCGCATCGTCGACCCGTCGATCCGGTTCTACCAGGCTTCGTCGAGCGAGATGTTCGGCAAGGTCCAAGAGGTTCCGCAGCGCGAGGAGACGCCGTTCTACCCGCGCAGCCCGTACGGTGTGGCCAAGGTCTACGGGCACTGGATCACGGTGAACTACCGCGAGAGCTACGACCTGTTCGCCGCCAGCGGCATCCTGTTCAACCACGAGGGGCCGCGGCGCGGCCTCGAGTTCGTCACGCGCAAGATCACGAACGGCGTGGCGCGGATCAAGCACGGGCTGCAGGACCACATCGTCCTCGGCAACCTCGACGCGCGGCGCGACTGGGGCTGGGCGCCGGATTACGTCCGGGCGATGTGGCTCATGCTCCAACAGGACGCACCCGACGACTTCGTCATCGCCACCGGCGAGACGCACGCCGTCCAGGAGTTCTGCGAGATCGCGTTCGGCCACGTCGGCTTGGATTGGCGCCAGCACGTCCGCCAGGACCCGGCGTTCATGCGCCCGGCCGAGGTCGAGCTCCTGATCGGCGACGCTTCGAAGGCCAAGTCCAAGCTCGGCTGGGCGCCGACGGTCTCGTTCCACGACCTCGTGTCGGGCATGGTCGATGCCGACATGGCGGTCGTCAAGGCGGCCAACACGGCGGTGACGGCGTGAGCGTCGTGATCGGCGCAGGCGGCGCGACGTCGACGGCCCGGATCGCGCCGAGCGACCTGATCGTCTTCGGCACGGACGGCTGGCGCGCCCGGATCGGCGAGGGCTACACGTTCGCCAACGTCCGCCGCGTCAGCGCCGCCGCCGCGCGCTACTACGCCGCCCACGCGGACGGTGAGGCCCGCGGCATCGTCATCGGCCACGACCGCCGCTTCGGCGCGCGCGACTTTGCGATCGCCGCGGCCGAGACCGTGGCGGCGCACGGCGTCCCGGTCTGGCTGACGGCGGATGCCACGCCGACGCCCGTCATCAGCTTCAGCGTCGGCGCGCAGGAAGCGGCCGGGGCGATCAACCTCACCGCCAGCCACAACCCGGCCCACGATCTGGGTTTCAAGGTCCGCGACGCGGACGGCGCGGCCCTGTCGCCCGCCGCCCTCGCCCTCCTCGAAGCCGAGATCCCGCCGCCGGGCGCCGACGTCGAGCGCGTCCCGTTCGCCGACGCCCTCGCCGATGGGCGCATCCGGATCTTCGACCCGGCGCCGCGCTACCGCGCGCACGCCGCGGCCCGCGTCGACCTGCGCCGGATCGCCGACGCCGGTCTGCGCGTGGCGTACGACCCGATGTGGGGCGCCGGGCTCGGCTGGCTGCGCTGGCTCCTCGGACCGGGCGCGCGGACCGAGCTCCTCACGATCCACGGCACGCCGAACCCGCTCTTCCCCGAGATGGGCCGCCCCGAGCCGATCCCGCCGAACACGGATGCGCTGGCCCGCCACGTCCGCGCGACCGGCGCAGACATCGGGATCGCCAACGACGGCGATGCGGACCGGATCGGCGTGATCGACGAGCACGGCCGGTTCGTCAACCAGCTCCAGGTCTTCGGCCTGCTGGCGTGGTGGCTGCTGGAGATCAAGGGCGAGCGCGGCGCCATCGTCCGCACGCTGTCGACGACGTCCATGCTCGACGTGCTGGGCCGGAAGTACGGCGTGCCGGTGTACGAGACCGGCGTCGGCTTCAAGTACGTCGGGCCGAAGATGCTCGGCACCGATGCGATGATCGGCGGCGAGGAGTCGGGCGGCTTCGCGTTCCGCGGCCTGCCCGAGCGCGACGGCCTGCTCGTCGCGCTCGCGCTCCTCGAGGCGATGATCGAGACCGGCCAGACCCCGTCCGAACTCGTCGCGACGTTGTACGATGCCGTCGGCGCGACATGGCACTACGACCGCGTGGACGTCGTGTTCGACGGAGCGCAGCGCGCGGCCGTCCAAGGTCGCCTGTCCGCCGCCGCCCCGGCGGTGATGGCCGATGTACCGGTGGTGCGGATCGACCGGCAGGACGGACACAAGTTCTGGTTCCCCGACGACGGCTGGCTCCTCATCCGGTTCTCGGGCACCGAGCCGCTCATGCGGGTGTACGTCGAGACGACGCATGGCGACCGCGTGGCGGCGCTGCTGAACGCCGGTCTGGCGCTGGCCGGTCTGGACCGCACGGGCAGGGCGGTCGGATGACGCAGAGCGACCGCACGACGTCCGACGGGGGGCTGTACCTCGGCCCCGACGCCGCGACGCGCCTTCGCACGTCGTCGGTGGACCGTGGGCGCGCGCCGGCACTCGACGTCGACCCCGCATGGTCGCCGACCGATGCCGTCGACCTCGCCCTCGTCGACACGCACTGCCACCTGGACGCCGACGCCTTTGCCGACGACCCGCCGACGGACATCCTCGGCCGCGCGCGCCGGGCAGGCGTGACGCGGCTCGTGACGATCGGCACCGACCTGGAGTCGAGCGCCCGCGCCGTCCGGCTGGCGCGGCACCACCACGAGATCTGGGCGACGGTCGGCATCGACCCGAACGACCTGCCCGTCGACGGGAGCCCGATGACGGCGGCGATGCTGACGGCGGTCGAGACCCTGGCCCGTGCGCCGCGGGTCGTGGCGATCGGCGAGATCGGGCTGGACTACTACTGGAACCGGACGTCGCACGAGGTGCAGCGCGCCGCGTTCGAGGCGCAGCTCGATCTTGCGATACGGGTTGGGTTGCCGGTCGTCATTCACAGCCGGGATGCGGATGGGGATACGTTCGGCGTGTTGCGCGCGTGGGCGAGCGCGCAGGCGACGGGTGCCGGGCGGCCGCTCGGCGTATTGCATTGCTTCGCGGGCGACGTCGCGCTGGCCGAACGCTACGTCGGGCTCGGCTTCCTGATCTCGCTGTCGGGCATCGTGACGTTCAAGAGCAACGCGCAGACGCACGCCGTGGCGCGCGAGCTGCCGCTCGAGGCGCTCGTCCTGGAGACGGACGCACCGTACCTGGCGCCGCATCCGAACCGCGGACGGCGCAACGAGCCGGCGTACGTGCGGCTGATCGCCGAGCACGTGGCGGCGCTGCGCGGCGAGGACGTCGCTGCCGTCGCGCGGGCGACGTCGGCGAACGCGGCGCGGCTGTTCCGGTGGGGCGATGTCGGGGCGGCGGCGTGAGGCGGGCACCGTGAGCGGCGACGCGGCGGTGCGGATCGAGCGCGGCCTGCCGGATGGAGGCCCGGCGGCGGGCAGCGCGGCGGCGGGCGACGTGCGGGCCGGCGATCCGCTGGCGGGCGTGCGGGCCGACCTGACGCGGCTGGAGGCCGTGCTGAGCGACGACAGCGGGATCGAGTACCCGCTCGTGTCCGAGCTGCTGCGCTACGTGTTCGCCGGCGGCGGCAAGCGCCTGCGGCCGGCGCTCGTCTTCCTGGTGGCGCGCCTCGGCCGCGCGGACGATGACGCGGTCACGTGCCTCGCAGCGGCGGTTGAGACGCTCCACACCGCCACGCTCGTCCACGACGATCTCGTGGACGGCGCGCTGCTGCGGCGCGGCCTGCCGGCACTGAACGTCCGCTGGAGCCCCGGCGCCACCGTCCTGGCCGGCGACTGGCTCTTCGCCCGCGCCGCGCGCTTCGCCGCCGATACGAACGACATCGGTGTGCAGCACATCTTCGCCCGCACACTGCAGACGATCACCGCCGGCGAGCTGCGCCAGCTCTTCGGCCGGCGCGGCATTCCGACGGGGGACGAGTACACCGCGCGGATCTACGGCAAGACGGCGTCGCTGTTCGAGGCGGCGACGGAGGCGACAGCCATGCTGGCCGCGCTGACCGAACCCGAGGTTGCCGGACTTGCCGCGTACGGCCGCCATGTCGGCACGGCGTTCCAGATCATGGACGACATTCTGGACTTCACCGGCGATCCCGACCGGCTCGGCAAGCCGGTCGGCGGCGACCTGCGGTCCGGCCAGGTGACGCTGCCGACGATGCTGCACCTGGCGGCCCATCCGACCGCCGCCCCGTGGCTGACGGCCCCCGGCGGCGATGAGCCGGACGCCGCCGCCGTCGCCGCCCTCGTCGACGCCGTGCGTGCCGACCGCGCCGCGATCACCGGCGCCCACGACGCCGCGCGCGACGCCGTCGCGCAGGCCGTCGCCCACCTGGGCGTGCTCCCGGCGGGCGCGGCGCGGGACGATCTGGCTGCCGTGGCGTCATACGCCGTCGCCCGCGACGTGTGAGCACCGGTGGTCGCGGTCGTCGGCGGCGCGACGCCCGGCGTGCCTGAGCCGCCCGGCGAGCCCGCGACGACGCGTCGCGCGGCCGACGAAACGGGCGCGCACACTGTCGGCCGCCTGTCCACTCGCCTCTCGGTCGCGATCGTCAGCTGGAACGTCCGCGATCTCGTCCTGCGCTGCCTCGCGAGCGTGTACGGCAGCCACGAAGTCACGGTCGATGTCGTCCTCGTCGACAACGCCTCGGGCGACGGGACGGTCGAGGCCGTGCGGGCAGCGTTCCCGAACGTGCGTGTGATCGCCAACGCCGACAACCGCGGCTTCCCGGCGGCAAACAACCAGGCGTTTCGGGCGATCGGCGTGCTGCCGGCGGCCGGCGACGATGCCGACGCGCCCGCCTGTGCCGCTTACACGATGATCCTCAACCCCGACACCGAGGTTCCCCCCGACGCGCTCGCGCTCCTCGTCGACGCGCTCGCCGCCGATCCGGCCGTGGCCGCCGTCGGCCCGCGCCTGCGCTACCCGGACGGCCGCGTCCAGCCGAGCCGCTTCCGCGACCCGACGCCGCTCACGCTGCTGTGCGAGAGCACGCCACTGGCCTGGCACTGGCCGAACAACCCGACGGCCCGCCGCTACCACATGGCCGACGTATCCGGCGACGCCGCCCACGACGTCGCTTGGCTGAACGGCGCGGCGCTCGTCTTCCGGACGGAGGCGCTCCGCGCCGCCGGCGGGTTCGACGAGGGCTTCTTCCTATATTCCGAGGAGGCCGATCTCTGCCGTCGCCTGCGCGATGCCGGCTGGCGCATCCGGTACGAGCCGGAAGCCGAGATCGTCCACCACGAGGGCCGCTCGAGCGACCAAGTGGCCGCGGCCCGCCACGTGCACTTCCATCGCTCGCGGCTACGATACTGCGCCAAGCACGACGGCCGGGCCGTGGCGGGGCTGGTGCGCGTCGGCGTACGGATCGAGTTCGCCGCCGAGCTTCTGCTGGAGGCGCTGAAGTGGATGGTGGGGCACAAGCGGGCGCTGCGGGCGGGGCGCGTGCGCGCGTACTGGGCGGTGATCCGGTCGATTTGAAGCGCATCTGCCTCGTCACCGGCGAGTACCCCCCGGACGAGGGCGGCGTCGCCGACTACACCCGCTGCCTGGCCGACGCCCTCGCGGCGCAAGGCGTGTTCGTCGACGTCCTCACGACCCGCCGCACGCCCGCGACGATCGCGGCGCCCGCCCGCCAGCTCTCCGCCGGAGGCGTGGCCGTGCACGGCGTCGTGCCGGACTGGCGCTGGCCGGTGCTCATGCAGCTGCACCGGGCGGTGCGAACGCTCGCGCCGGACTTCGTCCACATCCAGTACCAGACGGCCGCGTTCGGGATGCACCCGGCGATCAACACCGTGCCGCGCTGGTTGCGGCAGTTCACGACCGTCAAGACGGCGGTGACGTACCACGATCTGAACGTGCCCTACCTCTTCCCGAAGGCCGGCCGTCTCCGCCGCTTCGTTAACCTGCTGCCGGCGCGCTTCAGCCACCTCACCGTCGCGACGAACGCCGCCGACCACGCGGTGCTGGCCGAGTGGGGCCGCGCCTGGGAGCTGGCGCTCGTGCCGATCGGCAGCAACATCCCGGATGCCCCGCCGCCGGACTATGATCGCGCCGGGTTCCGCCGTGCGAACGGCGTGGCCGACGGCACCGCGGTCCTCGTCTACTTCGGCTTTCTGAACGCCAGCAAGGGCGGCCGCGACCTCATCGACGTCGTCGAAGCGCTGCGCGGCGATGGGCGCGCCGTGGTGCTCGTCATGATCGGCGGCAAGACGGGCGCGAGCGATCCGACGAACGCCGCCTACCTGGCGCAATTCGAGGCCGACGTGACCGCCCGCGGCCTCACCGATGCCGTCGTCTGGACGGGCCACATCGCACCGTCTCACGTCTCGGCCTGGCTGCACGCTGCCGACGTGGCCGTGCTGCCCTATGCCGACGGCGCGTCCTACCGCCGCGGCAGCCTGCTGGCGGCCCTGACGCACGGCGTGCCGACGGTGACGACGCGGCCGACGGACGGTGTCGGCGACGATGCCGGCGACACGGCGCGGGCCATCGACGCCGGCTCCGACGCCCGCGCCGACGCCGGGTCGTTGCGCCGAGGAGGTTCCCTCCCACCGCTCGTCGACGGCGCCTCGGCGCGCCTCGTCCGGCCCGGCGACACCGCCGCGCTCGTCGCCGCCGTCCGCACTGTCCTCGACGATCCGGCGCTGGCCGCGCACCTCGGCGCGGGCGCGCGGGCCGTCGCTGTCCACTTCGGTTGGGATGCGATCGCCGCCGAGCATCTCCGGTGCTACCACGACATCCTCGAACGGTGGAAGCCGGTGCGCCGGGGCACGGACGGCGGCGCGGCGTGAGCGCCGTGCGCGAGGATCCGACGCCGCGCGTGCGGCCGAGCGCCGCCGCCGCCCTCGGGATCGCCGCCGCTGCCGCGCTGTTCGCCGCGCTCGTCCTGGCCCCGCGCGCGGCGCCCGTGCCGGATCGAGCGAGCGCCCCGCCCGCTTCGCCGTCGCCGACGCCGTCCGCGCCGTGGCAGCCGCTCGTCGACTTCGTCGTCGCGCGCGCCCTCGACGGCGATGCGCTGGTCCTCGTGGAGCGCTCGGCCCGCGGTACGGAGGGCCGTGCCGTCGCGCGGGCCGTGGCGGACGCCGCGGCCGCCGTGCGCGGCGGCCCGCGCTTGGCCGTCGTCGACGCGCTGCCGAGCACGGCCGCGGCCGCCGCGAACCGGCTGGCCGCCGCGCTCGCCGCGCCGCGCGTCTGGGTGGCGTGGCCGGTGGCGACCGCGGCGACCGCGCTGCCCACGAGCGACGGGATGCCGCCGGCCGTGCCCGTCGACGACCCGCTGCGCGTCTGGCTCGACGGGAACGGCCGCGCGGTCGACGCCCGCATCGTCGGTGCGGGCGAGGCCGCATGGGCCGTCGGCGCCTGGGAGCACGTCCCGTCGCTGGACGGCGGCGACTACCCGCCCGTCGTCGTGCCCGAGCCGCTCGGCGGGCTCGAGCTCGTGGGGTGGAGCATCGCTCCGCTGCCGCTGCGCGCCGGGCGGGCGGGGCGGGTGCGCGCGGCGTGGAAGGTCGGGCGCGACGGGGCGCCGGGCTATCGGATCGCGTTCCGGCTCGTCGACGGCGCCGGCCGCGTCGCCGCCGACTTCGACGACCCGCCGGCGAACCGCCTTGCCCCGATCGATACGTGGCCCGAGGCCGACATCACCGTCGTGAGCCATGACTTCACGCTCGGCGAGGCGGTGCAGGCCGGAGCGTACGATGTGGCGGTGAACGCCGTCGACCCGGCGACCGGGCGGGCCGTCGAGGCGGGGGCGGGACGGGTCATCGGGGCGGTGATCGTCGAGCGGCCGTAGCCGGAGGTTCGCGGCGGCGCGCCGGGGGCGGCGAAGGGCGGGAGGTCGTCCGCCCGGGCGGACGGCGCCCGGCCGGACGGTGCCCGGCTGGTCGGTGTTGGGTACAATCTTCGCCGATGCCCCAGCCAACCGCCCGGCCACGACCCTCGCGCACCCGCAAGGCGCTGCGCGTGGCGTTCCGGGTTGCCGTCAGCGTCGGGCTGTTCGCGCTGATCTACAAGCAGGGCGGCAAGGACGTCGTGGGCAACGTCGTCGAAAACCTGCGGCGTTCGGCGGACCATCCGTGGCTGCTGGTCGCCGCCGCCGTCATGTACGCCGGCATCGGGACGATCGTTCGCGGCTGGCGCTGGCAGGCGCTCGTGCGGCCGCTCGGCTACCCGATCACGCTCAGCCGGGCGTCCGAGCTGTTCATGGTCGGCACGTTCTTCAACCAGATCCTGCCGACCGGCGTGGGCGGCGATGCGGTCAAGGCGGCGCTCCTGGCGCGCGATGCCCGGCCGCACGGGCTGGGGGGTGCGCGCGCCGTCTCGACCGTCCTCGTCGACCGGGCCGTCGGCCTGCTGCCCCTCCTGGCGTTCGGCCTGGTGGCGCTGCCGTTCACGCCCGGCGTGACGACGTCGATGGCCGTCTTCCTGGCCTGCATCGGGGTGGCGGGCGTGGTCGGCCTCGGCCTGCTCATGCGCGCCGATCTGTGGTGGTCGCGCGCCGAGCGGCTGCCGCTGGTCGGCTGGATCGTGCACCGCCCGGTCGTCGCGCGCTTCGTCGGCTCGTTCGCCGAGTACGGGGTGCGAGCGTTGGCGGTGGCGCTCGGCTGGGGCGTCGTCTTCTCCGTGCTCCTCGTCGGCACGAACGCCGTGCTCGGTCGCGCTGTGGGCATCGACAGCGTGTCCGTGGCCACGTGGACGGCGGTCGTGCCGATCGTGGCGCTGTCGGCCATGCTGCCGTCGATCGGCGGGTGGGGCGTTCGGGAGATGGGCTATCAGGTGGTCATGGGCGCGCTGACGCCGCCCGTGGCCGCGGACCAGGCGCTGGCGGTTTCGATCCTGTTCCAGGCGGTGAACCTGCTGGTCTCGGCCGTCGGCGGCGTGCTCTACCTGCTGCGCGGCGACCACGTGGCGGCCGTCGTGTCCGACGCAGGGCCGGACGGGGGGTTGGTCGCGGCGTCGGATGCGGCGCCGGACGCCGTGGCCGAATCGGCCGGGCCGCCCGAGGTCGACGACACGGGGGCGGTGTGACGGATGTGACGCCCCGGCGCGACAGCCGGGCGGTCCTCCTCCTCGGCGCGATCTTCGTCCTCGCCCTCGTGCTGCGCTGGTGGGGCAACCGCTTCGGCCTTCCGGCGACGTACCACCCCGACGAGCATCAGTACGTCGACGCCGCCGTGGCGGCGCTGGGCGGCGACCTCAACCCCGGCCGCTTCAACAACCCGACGCTGCTCAAGTACGCCCTGGCGCTCGTCTATGCCGTCTGGTACGCCGTCGGCCGTGCGGCAGGCGCCTGGCCGGACGTCGCCGCGTGGCAGGGCGCCGTCGCGGCCGATCCGACGACCGCGCACGTCATCGCGCGCGGTCTCGTCGGCGTCCTCGGTGCCGGCACGTGTCTCGTCGTTGCCGCGATCGGCCGGCGGCTGCGCGATCGGACGACCGGCTTGCTGGCCGCCGCGTTCCTGGCCGTGGCCTTCATGCACGCCCGCGACAGCCACTACGCCGTGAACGACGTCCCGGCAGCGCTGTTGACGACGCTGGCCGTCGCGATCGCTCTGAAGGTCCGCGCCGGAACGACCGACCGGGACCGCGCCCGCGACCTCGTCCTCGGCGGGGCGGTCGTCGGGCTGGCGGCGGCGACGAAGTACACGGCGCTGGTGGCGGCGCTGCCGCTCGGGATCGCGTGGCTGGCGGCGGGCGACGGCGACGCGGGCGGCACGGTGGACGGCACGGTGGACGGCACGGTGGGCGGTGCTGTGGACGGCGCTGTCGACATGGCGAGCGAGGGTGGCGATGGCGCGGCAGCCCGGCGGCTGGGCCTCGACGCTCGCCGTCTCGCTCGCCGTCTCGCTCGCCGCCTGATCGCCCTACCCGTCGCGCTCGCCGCGCTCGCACTCGTCGCCGCGTTCCTGGCCGCCGTGCCGTTCGCCGTCCTCGACTGGCCCGCGTTTCGCGCCGACGTCGTGCTGTTGGCGACGCGGGGGCGGGAGGGGTTCAAGGGGTTGCAGATCGATCCGGCACCGGGCTGGATCTTCTACCTGAAGTCGCTCGGCTGGGGCCTCGGGTGGCCGATGCTCGGCGCGTCGATCGTCGGCATCGGGCTTGCGTTGGGGCGGCGGCGGGCGGACGACGTGATCGTCGTCGTGTTGCCGATCGTGCTGTGGGGGTACTTGGGGAGTCAGCTGAACATGTTCGCGCGGTTCATGCTGCCGGCGGTGCCGTTGCTGTGCGTGGTGGCGGCGGATGCGGTGGTGGTGGGGGCCGGGGTTGTGGGGCGGTGGCGGGAGGGGCGGTGGCGGGAAGGGCGCTCGTCGGAGGGGACGGTTGGGGGAGGCGGGGCGAGGGGTGGGGTGGGTGGGGATCGGGCGATGCGTTCGCATCGCCCCTACGCGTGGGGTATGGTGGCGATGGCCGGGGTGGTGGTTGGGGCGCCGTCGCTCGTTGCGGCGGTTCGGCACAACGTGCTGCTTGGGCGCACGGACACGCGCGGGATGGCACGCGAGTGGATCGTGGAGCATGTGCCGGCGGGGGCGGCGATCGTGCTGCAGTCCGGGGGGCCGGAGCTGGATGGGCTGGGGTACGAGGTCGAGTCCGTCGGGACGCTCGAGCTGCCGGAGCGGGCGCTGGACGACTGGATCAGGGACGCAACGGACGGCGGGCGGCGACCGGCGTTTCTGGTGACGAGCACGTTCAGCACGGAGCGACGGCTGCTCGACCGCGAGGACGATGCGGCGGCCCGGGCGTGGTATGCGGACGTCGCGGGGCGCCTGGAGCCGATCGCGACGTTCCGGACCTTCGCCGAGGGTGGTGCGGCGCCGCCGTTCGTGTTCGATCAGGTGTACGGGCCGTGCACGGACCTCTGGCGCATCGATCGCCCGGGACCCGGTGTCGCGATCTTCCCGCTGCGGTAGGGCGGGGTAGTAGGGCGGGGTAGGGCGCCGTAGGGCTACGGCCGATACGACCGCGGCGGCGGGCACGTGGCCACCGGGTCCGGCGGCGGGGTGACGTTGGGGCCGACGAGGCAGCCGGCGCGCCAGACGGGCGGGTTGAACAGCTTGTTGTAGCGGATGCCGCGGTTCGTGAGGTCGAGGCAGACGCGGCGCGGGTTCGGCAGCTCGTCGTAGCCGGGCGTCGGGTACCTCGGGCTGCCGGGGACGTTCGGGTTGGCGAGGTCGTTCAGGCCGTAGAAGCCCGGCGGGTCCGCGTCCGAGTTCTGGAAGACGAGCGCCAGCTGGGCCTGGGCGGTGGCCAGGATGGGCGGGCGCTCACAGTCGGTGACGCGCCAGTCCTGGTAGATGACGAGGCAAACGCACGGCGCGGCCATGCCGGTCGGGGTCGCGCTGGGCGTGTGCGTCGCGGTGGCGGTGGGCGTCCGGGTGGGTGTGGCGGTCGGGGTGTGCGTCGGGGTCGTGGTCGACGTGTGCGTGGGCGTCCGGGTGGGCGTGGCGGTGGGCGTGTGGGTGGGCGTCGACGTACGCGTCGGCGTGGCGGTCGACGTGGCGGTCGGCGTGATCGTCGGGGTGGGCGTGGCGGTGGCCGTGCGCGTGGCCGTCGCCGTGCGGGTGGGCGTCGGCGAGGTCGTCGCCGTCGGCGTCGTCGTGGGTGTCGACGTGTGCGTGGCGGTCGGCGTAAGCGTTGGGGTGGGCGTGGAGGTGGCCGTGTGCGTCGCGGTCGGGGTCGACGTGGCGGTGTTCGTGGGCGTGGCGGTCGACGTGTGCGTCGCCGTCGGCGTCTGGGTCGGCGTGGCGGTGAATGTGCTCGTCGGGGTCGCGGTCGGCGTGTGCGTGGCCGTGTGCGTGGCGGTGGCCGTGTTCGTCGGCGTCGCGGTAGGGGTCGATGTGGCGGTCTTCGTCGGCGTTGCCGTGTTCGTCGGCGTGGCCGAGCTCGTCGGGGTCGCCGTGGCGGTCTGGCACGGACCGTTGATGCAGTCGTTGAGGAAGACGTTCTCCGGCTCGCCGCACGCGCCCGCGTTGGCGACGACGATGTCCGGGCAGCGGTCGCCGTTCAGGTCGGCGGCGGCGACCGCCAGGCCGTCGTGGTTGCCGGCGGGTGGGGCGAGGAGGCGGACGGGGGCCGGGTCGAACGCGACGGGGCCGAGCGGGCGGCGGAAGGCGTCGCGCGGTGTCGTGTTCAGCCACACCAGATCGCCCCGCTCGCTCGGGCAGGCGTCGAGGCCGAGGGCGGGGTTGGGCAGCCAGCGCAGCGTGCTCACGACGGCGTCGAGGTCGCAGTCGCCGTCGAAGTCGGCCAGGGCGATGCCGGTCGAGTTGGCCTGGCCGAGGCGGAGCGCGTTCGGGTCGAACGTCCCGTTGCCGTTGTTCATATAGACCACGTCGGCCGCGCCGCGCAGGTTGGCGTTGGCGACGTAGGCGTCAAGATCGCCGTCTTCGTCGAGGTCGCCGAGCGCCACGCCGAAGCTGAAGTCGCCGCCGAAGCGCTGTCGCTCCGTGAAGCCGCCGCGGCCGTCGTTCAGCCAGACGGACTCCTTGTCTTCCTCGCGGGCGATTCCGGCGTTCGCCAGGAACGCGTCGAGGTCGCCGTCGCCGTCGAGGTCGCCGAGCGCGACGTCCGTCGTGAAGGGCGCCCGGTCGCGGTCGCCCGGGTAGTCGGGCGACGTGCCGACGCCGATCCGCTGCCCGCTGTCGCTGAACGTGCCGCGGCCGTCGTTCCGCCAGACGGTGTCGGGGCCGGTGTTCGCGAACCAGATGTCGAGGTCGCCGTCGCCGTCCACGTCGCCGAGCGCCGCCGCGTTGCCGCGGTCGTTGCCGAGCCGCTGGCCGCCGTCGCGCAGCGTGCCCCGGCCGTCGTTGAGGAGCACGGCGTCGGCCGCGCCCGTCCGGCCGGTGTTCACGACGACGGCATCGAGGTCGCGGTCGCCGTCCACGTCGCCCAGCACGACGTCCTTGGCATTGTAGCGTCCGGCGATCTGCGCGACGGACAGGTTGCCGGCGCCGTCGTTCGTCAGCACCTGCAGGTCCGCCCCCGCGCTCGGCCCGCCCCGCTCGCTCTCGATGTTCGCGACGACGGCATCGCTGTCGCCGTCGCCGTCGAGGTCGCCGAGCGCAACGCCCTCGCTGTTGCCGCCGCCCATCCGCCGGCCGCCGATCGATTGGCCGGTGTCCTCGAACAGGTCGGGCGAGGGATTGCTCGAGGTGCGGACGGTGGCGCTGACGTTCAGCCAGACCTCGTCGGCCTCGCCCTCGTCGAAGCGGCAGAAGCCGTCGGGCGGGGCGCCGTAGTTGGCGGCGAAGAGGTCGGGGACATCGTCGCCGTTCACGTCGTCGACCGCCAGCCCCCAGGTGTTGGCGTTGCCGAGCCGCATCCCGCTGTCGACCAGGACGACGCTGTCCTTCCCCCGGCTCTCGTTCAGGTAGACGACGTTGGGCGCGCCGCAGACGCCCGATTCGGCGACGACGGCGTCCAAGTCCTGATCGCCGTCGATATCGGCGAAGCGAACCCCGAAGCTGTAGAGGGCAGGGAAGACGATGCCGCTGTCCCGGAACGCGATGGTGCCGGACTGTCGCGGCCAATACGTCAGGTCGGGCGTCGGCCGTGCCGGGTTGTCCGGCTCGCTGACGTTGATCCAGACCTTGTCGCGGTTCTCGCCCGGACTGGCGCCGGCGTTCGCCTCGAACACGTCCAGGTCGCCGTCGCCGTCGAGGTCGCCGAGCGCGATGTCGACGGTGTGCGGCCCGTCGCCGTTGACGTGCCGCTCGCCGATCCGCAGCGTGCTGTCGCGCAGCTGGATCGGGCGGGCGGACAGCGGGCCGGCGGGGCCGGGGCCGGGAGGCGGCGTGTCGTTCAGCCAGAGCTTGTCCAAGCCCGTCTCGGCCGTGTAGGCGTCCAGGTCGCCGTCGCCGTCGAGGTCGCCCAGGGCCACGGCGTTGCCGCGCCGCTCGCCGATCCGGAGGCCGGAGTCGGCGAACCGCCCGCCGCCCACGTTCACCCAGACGTTGTCCGCCTGGCCGCGGTTCACGCGGAGCGGGTGGTCGATGTCGGGCACGTCGCGTACGACGACGCCGAGGTCCTCGGGTCCGGTCTCGTGGTTGTTGGCGACATACGCATCGAGGTCGCCGTCGCCGTCGAGGTCGCCCAGGGCGACGCCGCGGCCGTCCGCGTGGCCGAGGCGCTGGCCGCTGTCGGCGAAGCGGGCGCGGCCGTCGTTCAGCCAGACCTGGTCGCCGGCGCCGAAGCGGTCGGGGTCGCCGTCGACGGCGAAGGCCGGGATCAGCTCGTCGAAGCCGCCCATGCTGAAGAAGGCGTCGAGGTCGCCGTCCGCGTCGAGGTCGCCGAGGGCGACGTCCCAGGCATTGCCCGCCGCCAGGCGCTGGCCGGTATCCGTGAAGGCGCCCTTGCCGTCGTTCAGCCAGACCTGGCTGATGCCCTTGCAGCGCGGGCAGTCCGCGATCCGGGCGATGACGGCGTCCCGGTCGCCGTCGCCGTCGAGGTCGCCGAGCGCAACGGCCAGGCTCTTGCCGCCCATCGGCACACCGCCCATCGGCCCGCGCGGCAGGACGCCGCGGTCCGTAAACGTGGGACGGGCGCCCTGCGCGGACACCGCCGACGCGCCGACGAACGCCGCGGCCGTGAGGACGGCGGCGGTGAGGCAGGCGGCGCGGCACGGCGACGTGAGGCGGCGGCGCATGGGCGGTGGAAGCTCCATTACGGATTCGTAACCAGCAGCACATCGATAAGAACGTCTCATGAGAGACAACGGATACGGACCCTGCGGCGACGATACGCGGGAAGTTCCGGTCCGCCAAAGCGGCTGCCCGTGCTAAGATGCCGGTTCGCAAGCCCGTCCCTCCGCCAAGGAAACGCCGCATGACCTTCAAGATCGACCGTCGCGTGTTCTATGCCGCCCTGGCCGTCCTCGCACTCGGCGGGGCGCTGGCCGTCGGCCTCCTGGTCGGTCGCGGGACCGGCGCGCCGGGCAGTACCGCCCAGGTGGACGCCCCGGCCGACCCCGCCGCCCTGCCCACATCCGCCGTGGCGCCGATCGACGGCGCCCCCACCGTCGACCCGGCGTTCGCCGAGCTGCCGCGGATCGAGATCGCGGACGCGTTCCAGCGATTCGAGCAGGGCGACGCGCTCTTCGTGGATGCGCGCGCGCCCGGTGAGTTCACCTACGAGCACATTCCGGGCGCGGTGAACATCCCGTACACCGAGGCCGAGGCCCGCATGGGCGAGCTGCCGACGGACAAGGACATCATCGTCTACTGTGCCTGACCGTCCGCCCAAGAAAGCGTCCGTGCGGCGCAAACGTGGGTGGACAAGGGGATGAAGAACGTCGTCGTCATGTGGGACGGGTTGAATTCGTGGAAGTCCGCCGGCCATCCGGTCGATCCGCCCGCCGCGGGCGGTGCCGCCGACCCGGGCGCAGCGGGGGCTGCCGACGACGGCAGCGCGCCGCTGATGATCACGGTGCCGGCCGGCAGCGCCGCGACGCCGGTGCTGCCCTGATCGGGACCGCGCCGTTCGCGTTGCCGACCTCCGATCATCGGGGTCGTGCCCAGATCCAGGCATAGTCGATTCCGTTCAGCCGGACGACGTGTGTCGGCGGTCGCCCCTCGACCGCCGACAGGATCTCCTCCGGCTCGCCGATCTGCCGGTCGTCGATCATGACGACGAGCCAGCCGGCGTCGCGCCACTTCTTGGGCGCCACGATGCGGCCACGATAACCGTACGCGAGCAGAACGTCGCTGGCTGTGGCGACGGTGTGCTCCGCCGCGGTCGACCACCCGGTGCGATCCTGGGCATGCAACCATGCCACGACGAGGTCCGAGCCCTCGCCCCAGCCGACGGGCAGCACGCGCGCCGCCGCCGGCCCGCCGCCGAGGAGCGGGTTGTACCACGCCAGGTAGGTCGGGTGGTGGGCCACGACGAACGCGGCCTGCAGCGCGACCGCCGCCGCCAACGCCGCGGCCTGCCGTCGCGCCTGCCGCCCGACATGGCCGACGCCCCAGAGGTCCGCCACGGCCCACGCCGACGGCGAAGGCGTCGCGGTGTCGGGCGCATCGATCGCGACCCCCTCCCGCGCCTGCCACCGCCGCGCGGCGTCGACGAGGACCACGAGCCCGACCGCCGCCACGACGTCGAGCGCCGGCAGGCTGGGGAGCATGTAGCGCTCGAACTTCTTGGCGCCCGCACCCATCGCCAGCACGAAGACCACCGCCCACGCCAGCAGCAAGGCCGCCGTCCACCGCCCACGCCGCGCCTCGCGCCCGGCCGCGAAGACGCCGACCGCCAGCCCCACGAGCGACAGCGGCGTCATCCGCCAAGGGATCGCGGCCAGGTAGAGGCCGATGCCGGGGTCGGGCGAGACCCGCCCGGCAAAGAAGACGGCCTCGCGCGCCTGCCCCGCGCCTTCGGCCGCGTACGCCAGCATGCGCTGGAATGTCTCGACGGGTGCGACCCACATCGCCGGCCAGACGGCGACGTACGTGATGGCGGCCGCAACGGCGACGACGACGCCGGCGTCCAGCCACCGCACGAGGCCGTCGCCCACACGCGTCCGACTCCGGCTGCGCACGGCGTCGACGACGATCCGCACCGTGATGACCGCCGCGACGAATGCTCCCAGGACGAGCATCGGCGACTTTTCCACGATCGCCAGGCCGGTCGCGACGCCCGTGGCGATGAGCCAGCGCTTCGAGGGCGCGGGTGGCGCGCTGTCGAGCCGGCGCGCGAGGACGTCGAGCCAGCGCGCCAGGCAGAGGACGGCGACGAGGGCGAGCGAGGCGGCGACGGCGTCGAGGTGGAGGACGCGGCTGTGGGCGAGGAGGTAGGGGTCGAAGGCGAGGAGGGCGGCGGCCGTCGTCGCTGCCGGCGTGCCGACGAGGGGGCGGGCGAGCCACCAGGCGAGGGCGATGGCGAGGGCGGTGAGGAGGGCGATTGCGGCGCGCATGCCGTCGAGCGGATCGACATCGTCATCGACGACGGACTCCGACGGGCGATCGGCAATCGCCAACGCCACCGCGCCGGCCCACATCGTGACGACGCCCGGGTGCTCGCGCTGGAAGGTCTGTCGGAGATCGCCGCCCTCGAGCGCTTGCAGGAATGCGGTCGACCGCTCGGCCCACGTCGGCTCGTCCCAGGTGACGAAGCGGGCGGGGGCGAGGAGGCGGGGGGCCAGGGCTAGGGTGAAGATGGCGAGGCAGGCGAATGAGGTCGCGATGCGACCACGTGAGGCCCTCACCGCACCGTCACCCGTCCGACCTTCACCCACCCGTCGCTGCCCGTCGCGCCGTCGCCCGTCGCGGCCACCGGCGCGTCGCTCCCGTCGGCGGCCGTCAGGCGGACGACGATGTCGTAGCGACCGGCAGCCTGCACGTCGGCGACGAGGATGTGGCGATCACGGATGACCTCGCCGCCGATCCACGACGTGATCCGCCGCCGGCCGTCGGCGGGGGCGAAGCCTTCGGCGGACACGACGTCGCCGTCGCCATTCATGAAGCCGATCCAGAAGAGCTGGTCGGTATCGGATTGCGTCAGCGCCTCCCACCACAACGTCACCGTCACCGGGGCGTTCGCGTCGACGCGGCTGGCGGCGACCTCGGCCGCACGGAGCTTGGCGAGGTCGCCGAACGTGACGTCGCGCGGGGCGTCGGACGGCACGTCGGGCGGCGGGTCGTAGATGCGGAGGGGGCCGTCGATCGTGAATGGTGCGGTGAGTGACGCCCAGCCGTCCGGACCTTGACCGCGCAAGGGCCGCTGATCCGCGTCGAGCAGCGTGAAGCGGATGAAGCCCTCGCCGGCCATCGCGCGGCCGTAGATCGGGGCGTAGTAGTCCGCTCGGAGGCGGTCGCCGGCTTGCCACCGGTCGACGGGCAGCGCGACGATCGGCGCCGTCATGTCGCTGACGTTGGCGCCGATCGTGTCGGTGATGCGGATGTGGACGAAGGCGGGCAGAGACGTGGGGGTCCCGACCGTGGCGGTCGTCGAGGTCGAGGCGCCGGCCGGGACGGACCAGACAGCGGTCACCGCCGCGGCGTTGCCTGCCTCGACCGGCCGGTCCACGTCAAAGCCCCAGAGCGCGGCGGCGTCGGCGAGCGGAGCGTCGATGTGGCCGTGCGTCAGGCCCAGCGCCGAGTCGTCGAAGGCGACGGCGGCGCGGCCGACGTCGATCGGGAAGGCGAAGACACCGTCCGGCAGCCGCTGCTCGTCCGTCAACGGCGTCGGATCGCCGGCCGGACGTGCCGCGGCGTCGAGGCGGCGGCCGGTGCGGCCATCATAGACGCCGATCAGCAGCGTGTAGCGTCCGGGGACGGTGCCGGCCGGGACGGACACGACGCGGCGGTCGAGCGCGGTCTCGTTCAGCGGCCATTGCGAGGTGGGGCGACCGGCGGCATCGAGCAGCGGCCGATCGTCCTGGGCAAGCCGACGCGCGCCGATCACGCCGACGTCGGCGGCCGGAACGAGATGAAAGAAGCCCACGAGGTCGGCGTCGACCGCGGCCGGGCGCTCCCAGCGCAACGTGATCGGCAACCCACGCCCGGGCTCCGCCGCGCGTGTCGGCACGTCGATGCCGACGAGGACAACGCCGACGGCCGGATCCGCCGGATCACGGTCGAAGTAGCCGATCGGCTCCGACAACGCCGCCGTCGTGCGGATCTGCATCGTCGTGCTGACACCGGACGAGGCGCCGCCGTCCGCCGTCGGGTCTACGCCCGCCGGCGCGCCGCCGCTCGTCAGCGGATCGACGACGGATGGACCGGCGGTGTCGGTCTGGACTTCCGGCGCCCGGTCGAAGCGCGATACGCGCAGCTCGTCGTACGCGCTGTCGGCGGTGCGGTAGGCGTTCACGGCCAGCGCATCGTCGACGCGGCGGAGGGCGCGGTACGGGACGACGTCTTCGTAGCGGACCCACCAGAGGCGTTCGTGCGTGATGAACGCTGCCTCGAGCAGCGCGTCGACGGCCTCGTCCGTCGCGTCCGGATCGACCTCGATGACGACGAGGGGGCCGCTGTAGCCGCGGGCGAAGCCGGAGCCGGCGCGGACGAGGACGGCGTCGCGGGCGGGGTCGGCGCGGTCGTCGATGAAGTGGGCCGCCGGCTCCCAGTTGCGGTTGGCGAAGACCCAGCCGTACGTCAGATCGCCCACCTTCATCGTCAGCTCGGGCGCCACGACGGGCGTTGGGGCATGGTCGGGGCGGGCCTCGGGGCCGAAGTAGCGGTCGATCAGCTCGGGGTCGAGGATCCGCTGGAGCTGGTTGCGGTAGAAGACGAAGTAGTCCGTCATAGCCGGGTCGATGTCGTCCATGCCGTACGCCGTGCCCTTGAACTGCGGGCCGACGACGGATCGGTAGCGCGTGGCCAGCTGGAGCGTCTCGGGCGAGGGCTGTGCGTTCAGGTAGGCCGCCGCCTGGTCGAGCCCCTCGCCCCAGCCGAGGAGGAGCGCGAACTCACCGGCCCGCGATCCGCCGACGAGCGGGTTGTAGCCGTCCAGGAAGTAGGGGCGGTGGGCATAGAGCGTGAAGGCGAGGGACCACGCGACGGCGAGCGCGCCGAAGGCGATGGCGCCCTCGGCTTGGATGGCGGCCATCGTGGCGTCCACCGACGATGTCGCCGACGTCGCTGAGGTCGCTGAAGCCGCCGAAGCTGCCGAAGCCGTCGACGCGTCGGTGTCGTCCCGATCGTCCGCCTGCTTGCGGCGCATGCCGCGCTCGCCCCATGCGACCAGGGCGGTGGCGATGCCCCAGCCGGCGACGATGTTCAGTGCCGGGAAGACGGGCAGGAGGTAGCGGTCGAACTTCTTGGCGCCGCCGGTCATGATGAGGGCGAAGAGGAGGGCGAAGGCGACGAGGGCGAGGAGGATCGGGCGGACGGTGCGTGGTGGGACCGCGGGGAGGCGTTCGGCGGCGGGCGAGGGCACGGCATGCCGTGCCCCTACACGGCCCTTGGGCTGGACCCCCAGGCTCGCGGGATCGTCGTCTGGCAGGCGCGCATCATCTAAGAGCCCCTCGTTCTTGCCACCACCGTGGTGTAGGGGCACGGCATGCCGTGCCCCCGCGCGGTCCCCGGAACGACCGCCGGCCTCCACCAGTTCACCGCCTGGCTGCGCACCACGGCGCCGCCATCCGAACCACGCCGCCAACACCAACCCCAGCATCGCCACCGGCGTCGTCCGCAGCGCCCACGCCACCGGGTAGAAGGCGGGTCCGGGGTCGACGACGGGCCGGCCCCAGAAGTAGTTGCCGCCCTCGTGTCCCTGGTCGGCGTAGCTCTCGGCGCCGCCGAGGACGTCGGCGAGCGACCGGATCGGATGGACCCACATGGCGGGCCAGACGACGACGTACGCGGCCGTCGCCGCAGCGCCCCACATCGCCAGCGGCGCCACGACATCGCGCGCCAGCGGGACGACGAGGCCGAACGCTTCGCGCACGGTCCGCGGGCGTCGAACGGCGAGGGCGTCGGCGGCGATGAGGAGGCCGGCGACGGGGGCCATGAAGAGCGCGGGAGACTTATTGACGGCGGCGAGGCCGGCCATCACGCCGGAGAGGAGGAGGTCGCGACGGCGTCGTCCACGGTGGAGCCACAGCAGCAGCCATAGCAGCGACAGCGTCATGAGCGTCGTCGTCACGCCGTCGAGGTGGAGGACGCGGCTGTGGGCCACGTAGAACGGGTCGAGGGCGACGACCAGGCCGGCGACGAGGGCGACGCGGTGGTCGAACAGGCGGCCGAGGAGCCAGACGATGAGGCCGATCGCCAGGCTGATGAACAGGGCGATGCGGAGGCGGCCGCGGAAGAGGCGGGTCGTGATCTCGTCCAGCGCCGGGCGGGGCGCGTCGCTGACGAGGTCGCTCGGGTTGATATCGCGGCACGCGATCCGCCAGTCGGCATCGTCGTCGATCGGCTGACCGAGGCCGCCGAGCCACATCGTGACGACGCCCGGGTGCTCTTTCTGGTAGGTGGCGGCGAGGTCGCCGGTGGCCAGGGCGTGGTAGAAGTTCGTGCTGCGGCAGGCCCAGCGGGTTTCGTCGGGAGTGAGGAAGACGTCGAGCTTGGGGAGGCGGACGGCGGCGGCGGCTAGGGCGATGGCGACGGCGAAGAAGGCGGTGGCGCGGCGGAGGGCGGTGGGGAGGCGGGGGTTGGGGGGGGTCATGGGCCGCCCTGCGCGGCGATCACGTTCACGATGGCCAACCGCACGCGCGTCGTGCCGGCGTCCGGACCCGCGCTGACGGGCAGCCGCTCGCCCGTTTCGTAGTCGTAGATGCCCACCAGCAGATGGTACTCGCCCGGCGGTTCGTCCGGGGCGATATCGATGACCCGACGGTCCAGCACGGTCTCGCCGGCAGCGAGCGATGCGAGGGGACGCGGCTTGCCGCATACGGTCTCGGCCGGAGTCCGCGGCGGGCCGTCCGCTTGGCCGATCGTGCGGTCGCCTTCGCGCTCGAGGTGAACGAAGACCTGGGCGTTGGGAGAGATGGTCGACGCCAGGGCATGCCAGGCGAGGGTGAGCGCGATCTGGTCGCCGGGGAGCACGGCGCGGGCGCCGTTCGTGAAGAAGGCGGCGGAAACGGACGGCGTTTCGAGGCTCCAGCCGTCCAGGATCAGCGTGGGCGGCTCGCCGAACACGTCGCTTCGATCATGGTCGACGATGCGCCCTGGGTCATCGAAGGGCAGACCGGCGTCATAGTGCGGGTCGGTCAGCTCTCGGTCGAACTCCCTCTCACGAGTCCCCAACCCCCACACAGCCGGGCTCTCGAGCCCAAGCTCGATCGGACCGCCGGGCAGAACGCCGCCGCGCTGCCAGAGCGATATGCCGTGCGGGCCGCCTCCGGAAACGTGGCCGATCTTCGCGAACCCGGCGGCGGCGACGTCTTCATCCGACGGCGGCGCATCCCGGGGCTCTTCTTCGCCAAGTACCGGCTGGACATCCTGGACCGCATCCGCCACGAACATCCAACGCGCATCTTCCCCACATCGCGGAGCCCCTCGACTGTACCAAGCCGTGACCGCCGGCTCTTCGTTCGAGTCGTATTCTCCGCCCCACTGCATTCCGCCGATCGCCTTCCACCCCGCCCGGTACGGAAACCCGAACCACCCGCTCCCCGGCAGCTCCGCGAACGGGTACCACGCCCCCGCCACCTGCACGTCCGGGTAGCCGCGCTTGTAGGCCACATCGTGTTGGACGAAGACCATCCAGCTGTAGAACGCGCTGTAGGCGGCGACGATGGCGAGGGAGGCGGCGAGGGCGCCGGCGACGGGCGTTGCCCAGCGGCCTGCGCCCCCAACCCCCGGCGAGCTTCGCTCGTCGACCCCTCCCCCAATGCTGGGGGCGGGGTGTAGGCGGTTCCACACGGTGGCAATCGTCAGGGCCGCGATCAGGCTCAGCGCCGGGAACACGACGTGAAAGTGCGTCCGCGGCGCCTCCACGAGCGTGGCATAGAAGAGCACGGGTGCGGCCAGCCAGAGGGCGGTGGTGGTCCAGGCGGGGTCGCGCGGAGCGGCGAGGACCACCAGGGCCAAGGCGACGCCGATCACGAGGATGGCCCAGCTCCGGCCCTCGATGTCGTCCGTGAGCGCGAACCACTCCGGGCGCAGGACGAGGGCGGGGATCGCCAGCACGCCGAACGCGGCGGCGGCCCAGCCGGCGCGGGGCCAGCGGCGGATGAGGCGCGCCGTGACGGCGGCGGCCACGAGGAGGTCGATGGCGAACAGGTAATACGCGCTGCTGTAGAAGTTGGCGAGGCCCATCCACTTCGGCAGTGCATCGTACGGCGCGCCGCCGCCCTCGCCGCCGCCCCCGCCGAGACGGACTTCGACGAGGTACTTCAGCGTCGTGGACTGGAAGTACGGGTGGCGGACGAGCGGGACGTAGAACGCGGACAGGAGCGCGGTGCCGAGCGCGAAGCCGGCGGCGACGGCCCACCGTTCGCGGCGCAGGCTGCCGGGGACCGCGCGCCAGCGGGCGACGACCAGGTAGGCGATGGCGGGGGCGGTGAGGGCGGCGTCGTAGTGGGAGAGGAGGCCGCAGGCGAGGAAGAGGGCGCACAGCACGAGCCACCGTCCCGCCCCGTCGCGATCGTCGTCCGCCGCGTGCCGATACCGCCACGCGCACCACAGCGCCAACGTCCCGAATAGGAACACCAGCGCCTGATACTGCACGACCCGCCCGAAGGCGATGAAGAAGCCGTTGAGCGATAGGATCACCGTCGCCGCGAGCCCGACGCGCGCCCCGAACAGCCCGCGGCCGACGACGAGCAGCGCGGCCAGCCCGGCCAGCATCGCCACCGCGAACGGCAGGCGCGCCGTGCCCTCGTCGATGCGGCGCTGCACGGCGTAGACCTCGGCGGTGATCAGGATCTCCGCCGGCCCCTTCTTGTGGACGTAGATCGCGTCGTGCCGCCCGTCGATCGTGGCCGCGGCCTTGTGGAGGACGAGGGCCTCGTCGCCCTGGAACTCCGACCAGCCGAGGTTCGGGAGGCGGAAGAGGGCGGCGAAGGCGATGACGGCGGCGACTGCGAGCCAGGTGCGGCGGTCGAGGGGGCGGGGGCGGCCGCACGCCTGGCCGCCGCGCCAACGCTGGGCGCCGGCGACGACGACGGCCAGGAGGAGCGTCGCGCCGACGAACGTCGCCCCGCGCACGCCCCACGGCGTCGCGTTCAGCGCCATGCCCGCGACGACGCTCCACGCGTAGCCGAGGCCGAGCGTGAGGACGATGCGCTCGAGGGCGTCCGTGCGGTCGCGCCACGGCAGCCAGGCGTCGGCGAGGACGGTGCCGGCGAGCGCGACGAGGGCGAGCCAGGCGAGGGAGGAGGCGATCATCGGCGAATCATAACCCGATACCCGCCCGTCCCGCGGCCGTGTATGATTCGGCGGGTGCGGGAGCGCTACCTCGCGCCTGGCCGCCGCAAGTCCGGGAGGAGGATGTTCCGTCCATGGCCATTCCACAAACCGTAACCCTCTTGACGCCCGAAGAGTATCTCGCCGAGGAAGCATTGGCTGAGTTCAAGCACGAGTACATGGACGGGGTTGTCGTCGCGATGAGTGGCGGCAGCCGTTACCATTCGTGTGTCATCATGGACCTTGGCTCGATGGTCAACGGCCAGCTTCGCGGAAGCGACTGCCAGCCGTTCGAGAGCAACCTGCGCGTGCGGACCGATGCGAACCACTTCGTGTACCCCGACGTCACGGTCGTTTGCGGCGAGACCCAGTTCTCTGACGACGGCTACGACAACCTGCTAAACCCAACCGTGATCTTCGAAGTGCTTTCGCCGTCGACCGAGGCCCACGACCGCGGCGCCAAATGGTTCCGCTATCGCCAGATGCCCTCGCTCCAGCAGTACGTCCTCGTCAGCCAGGACAGGCCGCAGATCGAGGTCTTCACGCGCAACGGCGATGTCTGGACGTACATCGATGTACAGGGCCTCGACGCCTCACTGCAACTCGATGCCATCGGCGTGACGCTGGCGCTCGGCGACGTATATGCACGCGTCAAATTCGACGAGGATCGCGCGGTGGGCCTGATCGGCGAGCCGGGGGACTGAGCGGCACGAGCGGCCGCGCCACGTCGGTGTGCGCGTGATCGTCGTTGCCGGGGATCCCCACGCATCGCCCGGGTGGATCGTCGGAATCCCATAGGCGATCCGTCTCGATCGCCTGGGCGATTCGGCAGATTCACATGAGGGATGTGCGCGCGACCCTGCCTAGCCTCGATGCGCGGCCACCATGATCGCTCCCATGATCGCTCCATCGGCGGTCGGCTACCCAACAATCCAAGGAACGGAGCACGCCCATGTCCTCCACCATCCACGGCCTGCACCACATCACGTGCATCGCCGGCGACCCGCAGCTGAACGTCGACTTCTACGCCGGCCTGCTCGGGATGCGCCTCGTCAAGCGCTCCGTGAACCAGGACGTCCCGGACACCTACCACCTCTTCTACGCCGACGGCGCCGGCACGCCCGGCACGGACCTGACGTTCTTCCCGTGGCCGGCGATGGAGCGCTCGCGCCGCGGCATCGGCTTGGCGGTCGAGGTCGCGCTGGCGGTGCCGGCGGCCAGCCTGCCCTACTGGCACGATCGGCTCACGGCCGCGGGCGTCGACGTCGGGCCGACGGACGGCGAATCCGTGGGCGGCGACGCAGCGGCCGGCGCCGGCTTCGTCACGCGCTTCGGCGAGACCGTCCTCCCCTTCCGCGACCCCGACGGCCTCCACCTCGCCCTCGTCGCAACGGACGACGACCGCCCGTTCGTGCCGTGGGACAAGAGCGCCGTGCCCGTCGCCCACCAGATCCGCGGCCTGCACGCCGTCCGCATGTGGGAGCGCGACATGGGCCCGACCGTCGCCGCCCTCACGACGCTCCTCGGCATGACGCCGGCGGGCGTGGAGGACGGCTGGCACCGCTACGCCGCCGGCAGCGGCGGTTCGGGGACGTACGTCGATGTGCGCGAGCTGCCCGAGGAGCGGCGCGGGACGTGGGGCACGGGCGGCGTGCATCACGTGGCGTGGCGGGTGGACGACGTGGCCGAGGGGACGGCGCTGCGCGAAATCGTCGAGGACGCGGGCCTGCGGCCGTCGCCCGTCATCGACCGCTTCTGGTTCGAGAGCATCTACTTCAAGGAGCCGGGCGGCACGCTCTTCGAGCTGGCGACCGAGGGGCCGGGGTTCGGGCGGGACGAGGACATGGCGCACCTGGGGGAGCAGCTGATCCTGCCGCCGTGGCTGGAGGTGCATCGGGGGGCGATCGAGGGGGCGTTGCCGGCGCTCGTCTTGCCGGAGGGGTCGCGTTGAACGGGACGCGCCGTAGTCGCGCACGTACATAAGGTGAGGACGAATCTCCTCTCATCGACCGCGCGGAGGAAAGCATTGGTTGGCACCGAGACGACTCCGACAGAGCTCATCGACCTACTCGGTGACGTCGACCCCGATGTTCGCCTCCGCGCCGCCCTCGACCTCGGCGAGGGGCGCCACCAGGCGGCCGCCCCCGCGATCGTGGAGCGATTCGGCCGCGAGCGCGACTTCTACATCCGCGAGATCCTCACCTGGACCGCGCTGCGCATGCCGGATGCCGCCCTCCCGCACGTCCGCGCCGCCCTCCATAGCCCGCGCTGGCTCGCCCGCCTCCAGGCCCTCCATACCTTGAGTAAGGTGGGCTCCCGCGACGATGCCGCCCACCTGGACCCGCTGATCGCCGACCCGGTGGACGCCGTGGCCGCGCGAGCGTACTGGGCTGCGGCGCAGACACTCGATCCACGCGTGGTGCCCGCACTCGTCGCGCAGCTCTCCCGAGGCGACTCCGAGCACCAGAACAGCCTCACGGTAGCGCTCGGCTCGTTCGGCGCGGCGGCCGTCCCGGCCCTGGTGGCGGCACTAGGCGGCGGCAATCCTGAGGCGCGACGGCACGCCGCCGACACCCTCGGCTCTATGGGCTCCCCGGATGCCGACGCCGCCGCCCAAGCCCTCGCCGCCGCCATCGCCGACCCGGACGAGGGAGTCCGCCTCGCCGCCCTCAACGCATTGGGCCAGCTGGTCGTGCCGTCCGCGTGGGCGGCGATCGATGATGCCGCCGGATCTCCGGAGCCCAAGATGCGCCAGCTCGCCGAACGTTTGGGCGAGCGGAGGCCGAGTACGCGTGAGCTGCGCTTGGCTGAGCTCCGGCGTCAGCGCGGTGGTGGTGACGGCGAAGCTGCTGACGAGGCCGAGGCCTCTGCGGAGGTGCAGCCGGTCGCGGCGGCGGCCCCATGGCCGGGTCCCGACCTGTCGCTGGTCGACATAGAGGGCGGCCCGCAGGCCGAGGCTCTTCATCCGAAACTTGCCCGGCAGGTGGAATTCTGCCGCCCGCGCTACCTCAGCCGCTCCGACGTTCCCCAGGAAGTCCTCGCCCGGGTCTACGCGGAAGCCGAGGCTGAGGCGCTGACGGCGGGAAGGCCGGCGGCCGCGGCGGCCCGTATCGCGGCGGGCAGAGCCGAGTTGTTTGTCCACGAGACGGTCCTCCTTGAGCAGGTGAGCGTGGTGAACCCCGGGATGACGGTGGACGGGCTGCTGCTGGGCACGGGCGTCCGGGTTAAGGGATTCACGGTAAGCGCCGACGGGTCATGAGAGTCCGCGAGCAGCTGCCACGCCAAGCGACTGGCCGGCTGGACGCTGTGGCTGAGCGATGAGCTGCTCGCGCCGGTGCCGCACCGCCAGATGGTGTTCGTGCTCCCGAAGCGGCTGCGTCCGTCCAGTATGATGGCGCCGCCGCCCGCGCCACACGTCGCCGCCCCTTCGACGAACGGAGCCGCACGATGTCGCTGCGAAGGATCCTCGGCCGCCCGACCCACCCCGCCCCCGTGCGAGCCGTCGCCTCGGTGATGCTGCTCGTCGCGGCCGGTCTTGCGATGAACGTCGTTCGACTTCGGCCCGCATCGCCGCCGACTGCGGCGCCTCTATCGTCCGCCATCGCCCAGTCCGATCCGTCGCCCCCACCCCCCGCCGTTTACCTCCCGCGTCTCGACGCCGCCCCGCCCCCCGACCTCGCCGTCGAAGGCCAGGTCGGCGGCGCCACGTGGGCCGTCGCCGCGCGGGGCGACACTGCCTACGTCGGCATCGGCCCGCGGATCGTCGCCTGGGACCTCCGCCCGACGGACCGCGGTGACGCACCCACCGAGCTGGCGAAGAGCGCCGTCCTCGGCCGGGCGGTGCGCGACCTCGTGCTCGACGGCGACCGGCTGTACGCCGCGCTCGGGGGCGCCGGCGTAGCGGTCTTCGACGTCGCCAACCCGGCGCGCATCGCCCTCACGACCGAGCGCGACCTGCCGGGCGAGTCGGGATCGCTCGTCCTCGACGCCGGGCGGCTGTACGTCGCGCTCGGCCGGCGTGGCATCGTGGTCCTCGACGCCGCGTCGCCCGCCCTCGACGAGCTGGGCGCCTGGCAGGCGCCGCCGGACGGGGACGATCCGGCGAAGGTCTTCGACATCGCCCCGCACGGGCAGCTGGCGTACGCAGCCGTCGATGAGCACGGGCTGCTCGTTCTCGATGTCGCCGACCCGGCGCGCATGACGATCGTCGGCGAGGACGCGGCGCACGGGGAGGCGCGGCGGGTGACGCGGGTGGGGGAGACGGCGTGGGTGGCGGCGGACAACGGGGAGGTGCATGTCTACGATCTGCGGGAGCCGCGGCGGCCGCGGTCGTTTGCCCAGCCGAATGAGCGATTCGTTCGCGGCGACGAGGCGGTGGCCGGATTCGCGCTGGCAGGCGACCGGATCGCGATCTCGGGTGGACCGCTCGAGGTCTGGGACGTGGCGGACCCGTTCACTCCCAGGAGGTTGGGGACCGGCACCGACGGCTTGTTCGCGCGGCACGCGGATGACGGGGGCGATGGCGTGGCGTTCGCTGGGGCCAGGCTCGTGGTCGCCGGCGGTACGAACGGCAAGATCGTCGTCGTCACTGCGGCCGGCGGAGCGTCGCTCCGGGGAAACGTCACGGTGGACGGTCTGTCCAATGCGTGGCGGTCCGTACTCTACGGCGGACCCGATGGCAAGACGCTGTACAGTGGAGATGACCGCTTCGATGTCGCCCGTCCGAGCGAACCGCGACCGCTGGGCGTCAACCCGATGCAGTCGTACACGGTCGACGGTTCGCCGGCCGCAGGGCTGGATGCGGTCGTTGTCGACGGTCCCGTGGCGTACAGTGTCGGTGACCGCAACGCCGGCCAGCTCATCGCATTTGACCTCACGGATTCCGCCGCGCCGCGCCGCGTCGGCGTGATCGACGACCGGGCGGCGGACCAGAATTGGGGCAGCGGCTTCGTCTTTCGCGGCTGGACCGCGGGCGTCCTCGCCAAGGCTGGGGACCGGATCGTCCTCGGCGGCTACTGCTGCCACTTCGCCGTCGTCGACGCCGCCGATCCGGCGGCGATGCGCCTGCTCGCGGTCCGCGGCGTCCAGCTCCGCGACGCGATCCACGCGCCGTCGCCCGCCCCGGCGGCCAGCTACACGGCCCTCGCCCTGACCGACGACGGACGCACAGCGGTCGGTGTGGACGCCGGCCAGCATGGCGACTTCGGCTACGCGGATTGGGGCGGCATCCAGGCGATCGACCTCACCGACCCGTCCGACCCGCGCTTCGGGCCGCACCTCGATTCCCCTGGCATGCAACAGAACGATGTCGTCATCCACGGCCACCACGCCTACGTCGCCGCCGGCAAGGGCGGCCTGCGCGTCTACAACATCGCCGACATCGACGCCGTCCGCGAGGTCGGCGCGTGGGACGACGGGGACGAGAAGGCCGTGGCGATCGTGATGGCGTGGCCGCACGTGTTGCTGGCGCGGAGCAAGCGGCTGGACCTCATCGACATCTGCGATCCGGGGCATCCGACTCGGCTGACCTCGGCGAGCGTGCCGGGCGTCGTGAAGGCGCTGCGGCTGTACCGGGGGCGGGCGTGGGTGTTGACGGAGGACGCGGGGTTGGTGGGGTACGGGTTCCGCGGCGTCGGGCAGTAGGGACTCGCGTGCGGAAACCGAGCGGTCGATGCCGCGCTGACCCCTGTGCTATCTTCACCGCCGATGATCGCTCCTGCCACACTGTCACCTACTCGACGCGCCGCGCTCGAACAAGTGCGAGCCATCGTGCTACACGCCCTTGAGGGCCATATGGCGCGCGTTTGGCTGTTCGGTTCGTCCGCCACGGGCGACGCAAGACCGAGGAGCGACATCGATGTGGCCATCGAGGCGGATAGCCCCATTCCTGATCGACTTATGCTCGAACTAGTCGACGCTTTGGAAGAGAGCACCGTGCCCTACTTCGTCGAGGTCGTCGACCTCGCATCTGCCAGCGACGCGCTGCGGCAGGCGGTCCACGACCGAGGGATTCGGTGGAGCTAGGGGGCGGGGGGTGAGGTCCTCGCTAACCACTCTCGAATCCGACGTCACCGCCTGCCGCCTCTGCCCCCGCCTCGTCGCCTGGCGCGAGCACATCGCCTCCACCAAGCGCGCCGCGTACGCGGACCAGACGTACTGGGGCCGCCCCGTTCCCGGCTTCGGCGACCCCGACGCCTGGCTCCTCATCGTCGGCCTGGCGCCGGGGGCGCACGGCTCGAACCGCACCGGCCGCATGTTCACGGGCGACGGCTCGGGCCAGTGGCTGTACCGCTCGCTCCACCGCGCCGGCTTCGCCTCCCAAGCCGTCGCCACGGCGCGCGACGACGGCCTGACGCTCACGGGCGCCTGGATCACGGCCGCCGTCCGGTGCGCCCCGCCGGCGAACAAGCCGACGCCCGACGAGTGGGCCGCCTGCCGGCCGTTCCTGCGCCGCGAGATCCCGCTCCTGCCGAACGTCCGCGTCATCGTCGCGCTCGGCGCGTTCGCGTGGCAGAAGGTGCTGGACGTCGGTCGCGAGGACGGTGGCGATCTCGGCTGGACCGTCCCGCGCCCCGCGCCCGCTTTCGGCCACGGAGCGGCGCACGACCTCGGCGCGGTGCGGTTGATCGGCTGCTACCACCCCAGCCAGCAGAACACGTTCACCGGGCGGTTGACGGAAGGGATGCTGGACGAGGTGTGGGGAATGGCGAAGCGCGCCCTGTAGGGGCACCCCTTGTGGGTGCCCTTCATCGTCCACGCGATCCGATGGTTTGCCGATCCGCACGGTTTGCCGATCCGCATGGTTGCCGATCCGCATGGTTTGCCGATCCGATGGTTCCGCAAGCCGCATGGTTTGCGACGATGGGCACCCACGGGGGGGTGCCCCTACAGATGGGACGCGATCTCTTCCGGTTCTCGTTCGTACCGCCGCAACTCCGGCGTCGATGCCGCCACCCAACCCGTGGCGACGAGGCATGCGATCCCGCCGCTGATGACGGACGCGGCCGCGCCCCAGACGCTGGCCACGAGGCCGGCCTCGAGCTCGCCCAGCTGCGGGCCGCCCATGAAGAAGATCATGTTCACGCTCGTCATCCGACCGCGCAGCCGGTCCGGCGTGGCCAGCTGGCGGATGACGTTGCGGATGACGGTCGACACCATGTCGGACGCGCCGTAGACGACGAGGCACGCGAACGTCAGCCAGAAGCTGCGCGACAGGCCGAAGGCCACCGTCGCGGCGCCGTAGACGAAGACCGAGCCGAGCATGACCCAGCCGCGGTAATGGATCCGGCGGATCATCGGCACCATGATCAGCGCCGTAACGAACGCCCCGGCCGCCGGCGCCGCTTGGAGCACGCCGTAGCCCGTGGCGCCGACGTCGAGCACGTTCTCGGCGAAGATCGGCAGGAGCGCCGTGGCCGAGGCGAAGAACGTCGCGAAGAAGTCCATCAGCATCGAGCCGCGGATGAGGGGCGCCCGAAAGACGAACTGGAGGCCCTCCCACGCCGCGTGCAGGCTGATCGCGCCGCCCTGCGCGCCGGCGCCGGCCGGGATGTCGCGCATTAGCAGGACGGCGGCGATGACGGCGCCGAACGACACGGCGTTGATCGCGTACACCCAGCCCAGGCCGAGCGTGGCGATGATCAGGCCGCCGAGCGCCGGCCCGGCGACGGCTGAGAGCTGGAACATCGTCGTATTCAGGCTGACGGCCGAGGCCATGTGTTCGGGGGGGACGAGGCTGGGCACCAGCGCGCTGCGCGCCGGGTTGTCGAACGCGGCGGCGGCGGCGCCGATGGCGGTCAGGACGTAGATCGGCCAGATGACGGACAGGCCGTTGAACGTCAGAACGGCCAGAACGACGGCCGCCGTGCCCATCGACGCCTGGGTGATGATGAGCATCTTGCGCCGGTCGATCGCGTCCGCGACGACGCCGCCGACGAGCGAGAAGACGATGATCGGACCGATCCGCACGAGGCCGACGAGGCCGAGGGCGACGGCGGCGGCGTCCAGTTGGTCGGCCCCCGGATAGAAGCGCTTGACGTGCCACAGCACCGCCGCGCTCTGCATCAGGTTGCCGGCGATCGAGACGAGCTGGCCGGCCCACAGCAGGCGGTAGTTGCGATAGCGCAGCGCGACGAGCGACGGGGGCAGCCCGCGCCCGGCCCGGCGAGGGCGCGGCCCGGACGGCGGGCGACGCGCGTGCGGATCGCTCATGCGCGGCTACGGCGGTGCGATCCGGCGGCGCATCGAAGCGCCGGACTGGCCAGTCGGCCAATCCTGCGACCGGCCATCTGCACGATTGACGGACCGCGCAACCGCGATAGGATGAGGTCGGCAATCCTCGCCGCATTCGCATGTCGTTCCGTCCGTAGAGCGAACGGCCGCCCGGAAAGGTCAGAGTCGATGTCGAAATTCCTGGAACTCAACATGGCCACGTGGGATCGCGCACTGCGCATCGTCATTGGCGTTGCGCTGATCGCTCTGGTGTTCGTCGGCCCGAAAACCCCGTGGGGCTGGGTGGGCGTGGTGCCGCTACTCACGGCGTTGACGGGCCGGTGCCCGGTGTACACGCTGTTCGGCATTCGGACCTGTCCTGCCGACGTCTCGTAGGCGCAGCGCCGGTTCGGCAGGCACGCCGGGCGATCAGAGCGTGAGCCACTGGTAGTCCCCTTCGCACGGCGGCCCGTCCGTGATCCACATCGCCCGCGCGTCGAGGTCCATGATCGCCGACGTCACGGTGCGGTAGTCGCCGGACGGGTCGTCGGGGTCGGGGTGGCGGCAGACGGAGTAGGGGTAGCCGGTGTGGTCGCGCAGCATCGTCTGTAGGTCGTCCACCGTGACGCCGGTGCGATCGGCCAGGCTGGAGCGCAGGCAGTTCAAGCGGTTGAGCGAGGCAAACCGCTGGACGTTCGGCGTTTCGGCGATGCCGGCGCTCTCGGGGTCGAAGAAGTGGTTCGTGTGGACGAGCCGCCCGCCCGCGTCCGGGGCGATCCGGCACGTCGTCATGGGTGACGCCTCGAGGGCGACGGCGCCGCCTCCCTCTGCCCCAGGACCGGCCCGGGCGATGACGAAGTTGCCGCTGCACGCTCGCGGTCCGTTCGTCACGCGCGCCACCGCGGCGTCGAGGTTGCGCTCGCCGAGGATCTGCCAGCACCGGACGTGGAACGGCGCCGCCGGCCGCGACCAGTCGTCGTCCTGGCTGGTCAGCCCGTTGATCGCCAGACCGAGCCCGTGGCTGTTCAGGCCGATCTTGCCGCCGAACACGCCGGCCTCGGTGAACGCCGCCCGCGCGAACCCGTCCGGCTGGCGCTCGATGACGACCGCACCCTTGACGTCCGGGATCCAGTCCCAGTTCTGTCCGAGGAGCGTGTGGCCGTCGGCCGTCGCCGGGGGCGTGAGAGCGAACGACGTGCAGCCGTCGACGGCCGACTCGGCGTGGAGCGCCAAGAGCGTGAACTGGGCGTACATCAGCTCGTAGCGCGCGTTCAGCGCGGCGATCGCCAGCACGTCGTGACCGGCGCCCTCGGCGATGCCGATCACGCCGGCGGCGTACGCGGGCGACGCGGCGGTGAGGCGCTCCCAGAGCGTTGCCGCGCGCTCCAGGACCCGCTGGCGCGACATCCGGCCCTCGACTTCGAAGCGGCGGAAGTAGACGGCGACGTTGTGGTCGATCTCGGCGCGCAGGGCACGGCCCTGGATCAGCCCTTGCGCGTGCGCTTCGCCGGTGACGGACACGATCGGCAGCATGAGAACCTCGTGGACCCGCCGTTGCGGCGCCTTGCGTCGGGCGTCGCGCGCTGCGGCGGGCTGGGGCGCGTCCGATCGGACGGCGGGGTGGGGCGAATTCGGCGCACGGATGGGTGAACAAGGATGGATGCAGTCGGATCAGAGCAGAGCAGAGCAGAGCAGAGCAGAGCTGATCGGAACGGATCGGAGTCGGATCGGATCGGATCGGATCGGATCGGATAAGGATGGGGGCAGGCGGTCGGTGGGGCAAGGATCGTCGACGTTGGCCGTGGGCCATCCCCCGACCGCCCGCCTCCCTGTCTGACCGACACCGCACATCGCATGCTAGAATCCGCCCGCCCCAAGGAGAACGTCACGGCCTCGCTGCTCCTCACCGGCCCTGCCGGCTTCATCGCCTCCCACCTCGCCGAACGCCTGTTGGCGGACGGCCACACGGTGCTGGGCGTCGACTGCTTCACCGACTACTACCCGCGCCCCGTCAAGGAACGGAACCTGGCCGGTGCGCTCGCGCATCCCGCCTTCACGTTCGTCGAAGGGGACCTGCGGACGATGGACGTCCGGCCGCTCGTCGAGCAGGCGGAGTGCATCGTCCACTTGGCGGCGATGGGCGGGCTCCTCCAATCCTGGACGGCGTTCGAGGCCTATCAAGGCTGCAACATCCTGGCGACGCAGCGGCTCCTCGAGGCGATGCGGCAGGTGGGCGGGGGGCGGCGCATCGTCCACATCAGCACGTCGTCGGTGTACGGCCGCGAGTCGTCCGGCGGTGAGGCCCGCGTGCCGGCACCGGATTCGCCGTACGGCGTCACCAAGCTGGCCGCCGAGCACCTCGTGCAGGCCTACCACCGCAACTTCGACGTGCCGATGACGATCCTGCGCTACTTCAGCATCTACGGGCCGCGCCAGCGGCCGGACATGGGCTACCACATCTTCATCGACCGCGTGCTGCGCGGAGAGGGGATCACGGTCTTCGGTGACGGTCGGCAGACGCGCGGCAACACGTTCGTCGGCGACTGCGTCGACGCCACCGTCAAGGCCGTCGAGCACGGCCCGACGGGCGACGTGTTCAACATCGGCGGTGGAGAGACGATCTCGGCGATCGGTGCGATCGAGCTCATCGAAGCGCTGACCGGCCGCCGCGCCAGCATCGTCCACGCCCCGGCGCGCCCCGGCGAGCAGAGCCACGCGCTGGCGGACACGTCCAAGGCGCGCGCCACCTTCGGCTGGGTGCCGCGCGTCGGGATCCGTGACGGGATGGCCGCCCAGGTGGCATGGCAGATCGCCGAGCTCGAGCGGACCGCGTCGGGCGGCGCTTGAGCGGCCTCCGGCGACCGCTTGAGACCTCGATGTCGAACCCGTCTACAATACGCCCCGCCCCAACGCCCCGACCCACCGGCGCGCACGGTGCAGACGCGCTCGATCAAGGCGCGATCGATCCGGCGGCTCGACCGGCGTGGTGTGGACGTGGACAGAGAGGATGATCGCTCGATGACCTTGACCGGCACCCGTGAGGCCTCCGTCCGGCTGACCGCCGACGGCGTGCGGCCGGCGCTCTCGATCGTCATCCCGCTCTTCAACGAGGTCGAGACGATCCCGTTGCTGGCCGAACGGTTGGCCGCGGCCCTCGACCGCCTCGGCCGAAGCTGGGAGGTCATCGTCGTCGACGACGGCTCGACGGACGGTTCGTACGAGGCGCTTGCGCGCGTGCACGCGGCCGACCCGCGGTTCACCGTCATCCAGTTCCGCCGCAACTTCGGCCAGACGCCGGCGTTCATGGCCGGCTTCGACGCCGCGCGCGGCGGGATCGTCGTCACGATGGACGCCGACCTCCAGAACGATCCGGACGACATCGGCGCCGTCGTGGCCGAGATGGAGCGCGGCGGTTACGACATCGTCAGCGGCTGGCGCCAGGATCGCAAGGAGCCGCTCTTGCGGCGGCGGATCCCGAGCCTGTTCGGCAACTGGGTCATGGGCGTCCTCACCGGTGTCCGCCTGAAGGACACCGGTTGCTCGCTCAAGGCCTACCGCTCCGAGGTCGTCAAGAACATCAAGCTGTACGGCAACCTGCACCGCTTCGTCCCGGCCGCCGCCAGCTGGTACGGCGTCACGATCGGCCAAGTGCCGGTGCGGGACAACCCGCGCGCGCACGGGACCTCAAAGTACGGCCTTGGGATCAAGCGTGCGCCGCGCGTGTTGCTGGATCTGCTGACGCTCTACTTCCTGCGCAACTTCGGCACGCGGCCGATCCACATCTTCGGCGGCATCGGCATCGTCTCCGGCTTGCTGGGCGTGCTCGTCGGCCTCTATCTGACGGTCGTCAAGCTGGTCTACCATCAAAACATCGGCGATCGGCCGCTGCTGTTGCTCGCCGTCCTGCTCGTCATCCTCGGCGTGAACTTCCTGTCGATGGGATTCCTGGGCGAGCTCGTCGTCCGCTCGTACCACGAGGCTCAGGACAAGCCGATCTACACCGTCCGCCGCGTCCTCGACGCAGCGGGCGATCCGACGCCCGCCGCACCGTTGCGCGGCTGACCCTCGAACCCACGGGAGTGACCGAATGCGCATCCTGTTCCGCGCCGCCGCCGCGCTTTCCCTCGCCGTCGCCCTTGCGGCCGTCGCCGCGCCCGCCCCCGCGGCCCACGCGCAGCCGCGCCGCACGGCCACCCCGACGCGCACCCCGACGCTGACGCGCACGCCGACGCTCACCCGCACCCCGACGCGGACGCGCACCCCGACCTCGACGCACACCCCGACCCGCACCCCCACCCCGTCGCGCACGCCGACGGCGACGGTCTGGGCCGAAGCGGCGCTGGGCGGCGGTCCGGTGTACGACCTGGCCGCGAGCCCGATCGACGCGCCCGACACCGGCTGGCAGCAGCACCTCGTGGCCACCGGCAACGACGTCTTCCTCAGCCTGGACGCCACCGCCTGGCGCACCGGCCGGACCGGGGTCCCCGACGCCGGCAACATCGTGTCGGCGCCCGACGGCCGGTTCTTCGTGGCCACGCGCGGCGGCAAGGGCTACCGCAGCATGAACGACGGCAACGACTGGTCCGAGCTGTCCATCGGCGGCGACGACGATCCGGTCCGCTTCCTGGCCGCCTCGCCCGATTTCCTGAACGAGCCCGAAGCGTACGCGATCACGATCGAGGACGGTCAGCTCTATCGCACCGAGGACTCGGGCAGCAGCTGGGCCGCCATCGTCGTCGACCTCGAGCAGCCGCACTTCAGCGCCGCGCTGGCCTACTCGCCGGTCGTCGCGTTCGACAAGACGGCGTTCCTCGGCACGGACCGCGGGATCTACCGCACGACGGATGACGGTCGGAGCTGGGAGTTGAGGGTCGGGCCGGCCGCCGGACCGTCCGCCGGCCCGCGCTTCGGACCCGAGGGCGGCGAGCTGCGCCATCAGGGCATCCTGTTGCCCGCCGAGTGGGGCGACGACATGCGGCGCAAGGGCGACCCGATCGTGCGCGCGATGCTCGCCTGGAACGAAAGCGGTGTCTGGCAGAGCGATGACGACGCCGCGATGTGGCGCAAGCTGCCGCTGCCGGCAGCCGTCGAGACCGTCCACCATGTGGCGGCCTCGCCCGGCTTCCCGGCCGACCCGCTCCTCCTCGTCACCGGCGCCGGGGTGGGCATCGTCGGCGCCGTCTCGACGGACGGCGGCGGCACGTGGCGCACGATCGCGACGGACGATCCCGGCCTCGTCGGCACGCGCGGCGCGTTCGCGCGGGCGTTCGTGCCGCTGCCCGTCAAGGACATCATCCCCCCGCGCAAGGACCCGTCGATGGTCCACAATTCCTTCCTGCCGATCATGTGGATGTCGCCGCTGCGCGTGCCGACGCCGATCCCCGGCCAGCCGCTGCCGACCCCGACCTACTTGGCCGTGCCCACCGTGCCGGTGCAGCGCGAGGTCTACCTGGCCACCGACGGCAGCGGTGTCTGGCGCTCGACGGACGACGGGAGCTCGTGGCAGCGCCCGTACGACGCGCTGCCGAACGGCGGCCCGACGTGCGTGACGTTCCTGTCGGGCGACGGCCGGCTGCTCCTGGCGGGCACGGAAGCGGCCGGCCTCTACCGCTCGTCCGACGGCGGCGCAACGTGGGCCCGCCTCGACGGCGCGCTGCCGCGCGGCGAGGGCGAGAGGATTCAGGCGATCGAGCCGTCGCCCGCGTTCGACGCCGACCGGACGGTCTTCGCCACGACGGCCAGCGGCGTCTGGGTCAGCCGCGATGGTGGCACCGCCTGGCAGCGCACCGCCGGCCCGGCACCGGCCCGCACGCTGGCCGTGTCGCCCGACTTCGCCAACGACCGCACCGTGCTCGTGGACGGCTGGCTCTCGACGGACGCCGGCGCCACGTGGAACGCGACCTCGGCCCGCGACACGTTCCCGTGGCGCGCCGTCGCGTTCTCGCCGCGCTATGCCCAGGATCGGACGATCTGGGCCGGCACGGACGCCGTCGGGCGGCTGCTGCCGAACCACCTCGGCCTCTACCGCTCGACGGACGGCGGTGGGAGCTGGGCGCAGATCGACGACAACCTCCTGCTCGACCGTGGCGTCTACAGCCTCGCCCTCCTCTCGGCCAGCTCGGCCGAGCCGGTGCGCATCTTCGTCGGCACGAGCAACGGGCTGATCCGGTCGATCGACGACGGCGTGACGTGGCAAGGGGTGAACACGTTCTCCGGGCAGGTGATCAGCGGCCTGGACTCGATCGTCCTGACACGCAACGAGTTCGGCATCGTCGCCGTGGCATCCGCCCGTGGCGTCGGCTGGTCGACGGACCGCGGCCTGAATTGGACGCTCGCGGCCGACGGCCCGAAGACCGTCTCGCGGGTGACGCTCGCGCCCGACGGCCAGCACGTCGTCGTCACGACGCGCCTGACGCTGGCCCGGCGCCAGATCCCCGACGTGCCGGCGGACTGACACCACTGCCGGCCGAGGGCCGCGTCGCCGCCCCGGCGACGCACCGCGCCGAGCGTGCTGCCGCGCTGAACGCGCGCGCGGCGCGCTGGGCGGCGTCGGCGCGCGGCGGCGTCGCGCTCGTGCGCGCGCACGCCTGGGACGTCGCGGCGATCGTGGCGTTCGTCGCGCTCGTCGCCTTCTATCGCCGAAACCTCGTGGGCTGGCTCATCAGCGACGACGAGGGGAGCTACCTGTATGCGGCGTGGCGAATGTCGCTGGGCGAGCGGCCGTACCGCGACTTCCTGACGCCGCAGCTTCCGGTCTTCCTGCTGCCGGGCGGCTGGCTGATGGGCATCACCGGCGCCAGCGTGCACGCCGCCCGCCTGCTGGCCGTCGGCCTGACGATGACCGCCGGCATCGCGACGTGGGCGACGGCGCGGCGGTTGTTCGGACCGGCGGTGGCGGCGGTCGCCCTCGTCGCGCTGCTCCTCCAACCGGACGTGTTCGCCGTCGGCCGGGTGTATCGGCCCGAACCGTTCATGCTGGCCGCACAGGCGCTGGCGGTGGCGGCCTTCGCGCGGGCCGTCGTGCCGCGGCCCGGACGCGAGGACCCGCCGGCACGGGCGTGGCTCGTGATCAGCGGGGCGTTGTTCGGCGTGGCGACGCTGGCCAAGCTGTTCGGCCCATGGCCGCTCGGTGGGCTGTTGCTGTGGTTGGCGGCGGACGGGCGACGGCGACGGCGGCCGCTCGGCTCGATCGTCGGCGACGGGTTGGCGGCCGTGCTGTCGGCCGTCGTCGTGACGCTGGCGGGGCTGGCGGCGATCGGTGTCTACAGCGGCGGGATCGGGACGATGATCGAGGCGACGATCGGCCATCACCTGCGGCAGGGGGCGTCGAAGCCGCTCGGTCAGGTGCTCGGCGAGGGCTTCGGGTTGTTCGCGCTCACGATCCGCGACGGCGGGCGGGCGCTGGCGCTGGCCGTCGCGCTGGCCGTGGCCTGGGACGCGGTCCGCAGGCCGGGGCGCGAGACTGCGATCTTCGCGTGGCAGCTGGCGTCGGCGCTGGCGTTCTTCGCGCTGGCACGCGACCGCTACCCGCGGCACCTGGTCTACCTGGCGCCGGCGCTGGCTGTCCTGTTTGCGGTGGGCGTGCGGCGGGTGTTCCTTGCGGCGCGGCGACTCGAGGTCGACCGCTCCGCCGACGGCGGGCTGCTGAAGGCGGTTGCGGTCGCGTTGGCGGTGGGCTTGGCGCTGGGCTGGTACCTGTTCGATCGGGACTACACGGCCGCCCGTGAAGAGGACGGCACGGTGCGGCTGGCGGACGTGCTGGCGGCGTTGAGCGGTCCGGACGACGTCGTGCTGTCGGACTACTCGGAGCTGAACTTCTATGCCCGGCGTCCGACGACGTACGCCGCGGCATCCCTGTCCACGGGCGCCGTGTCGAGCGGTCAGATCACGTGGCGCCGGATCGCGGACGATCTGCAGCGATCGGGCAAGGAGCCGGCGCTTCTGGCGCTCGAGACCGGCAGCCCCTACAGCCACCTGAGCTATCTGTCGGGCGACGACCGCGCGGCGTTTCAGGCGTGGATCGAGGCAGGCTGGCACGATATCGGTGGGATCGAGCGCGGGCCGCAGAAGTATCGGCTCCATCTGCCGCGCGGGCGGGAGCCCGGCGCGGTTGCGGCGTTCGATGGCGGTCCGGTGCTCGTCGCCGGGGGGGCGGATCGGTCGGGGGTGACGGCGGGTGATCGCTTCGAGGTGAAGACGGTCTGGCGCGCGGCGGGGGCGATGTCGGAACCGCTGTCCGTGACGGTTCGGCTGATCGACGCGGCGGGCAACGAACCGATCGCACCGGTCGACGTGCTCCTGAAGGCGGCGGGCACCGAGCGGTCGACGGATCGCTGGGCGCCGGACGAGTGGACGGCGATGCGGGTTGCGGTCGCGTTGCCGCAAGGTGTTCCTCCGGGGACGTATCGGCTGCTGCTCGGGCTCTATCGGCGGGACGAGGGGCGGCCGGTGCAGCTCGGGGCGACGGCGGACGACGGGCGGTCGCTCGGCGGGGCCGTGGCGCTCGGGCCGCCGATCGTCGTGTCGGGCTGGCGGGCGCGCTCCGATGCCGCGGCGGCACGGGCGCTCGGCCTGTCGCCGCCGGCCGCGCGTGCCGAATCCCGTGACGCCGCATCCACGGCGGCCGGATGGACGGCGGCCGGGCTGACGCTGGTGGGGGTCGGCGCGATGCCGACGGGCACGGTTCAGGCCGGGACGGTGTTCCCGTTGCCGCTGGCGTTCCGGTTGCGGGAGGCGGGAAGACCGCCATCGATCGTGCTGACGCTGACCGACCCTGCGACGGGCGCGATCGCCGGCGACAGCCGCGTCACCCTGGCCGCGGATGTCGCCGTCGGCGATCTGGCCCTATGGCCCGCCGGCCTCACCGTCCGACGGACGTTCCGCGTCCCGATCTTCGCCAACGCAGGGGCCGGCCGCTACAGCGCCTATGCCGCATGGCCCGCCGGCATGGAAGATGGTGGTGTGCGCGTCGAGGTGGGCGAGGTCGAGGTCGCGGCGCGGGACGTCTCGGGCGCCGTCTTCGACGTCGACGCGATCCGTCCCCGGTTGCCGGTCGTGCTCGACGCGCGGCTGGGCGATGTCGGCACGCTGATCGCGGCGTCCGTGCCGGCGACGGCGACGGCCGGCGCGGAGCTGACGGTGGTGCTGGGCTGGCGCGCGCGCAGCCCGTCGTCCGTGCCGTACAAGGTGACCGTCCAGCTGTTGAACGCCGACGGCGTGCCGGTCGCGCAGCACGACGCGGAGCCGGCGGAGGATCAGCGGCCGACGACCGGCTGGCTGCCGGACGAGATCGTCGTCGACCGCCACGCGATCCCGCTGCCACCCGACCTGGTGGCGGGCGACTACACGCTGGCCGCTGCGCTCTACCACCCGCTGACCGCCGATCGTCTGCCGCGCTCGGGGGGCGAGACGGCCGATGTCGCGCCCGGCCTGGTGCGGCTCGGCATCGTCCGCATCGAGTGACCGCCCAGGTGCATTGGGGGGATGGGCCGTCCCATCGAGGGGCGGCCAAGGCGCGGGGAGAGCCCCTTCAGCCCTCCCCGCGCCACGCGGAACCGGCGCACCACGGTTCAGCGGAGGTATGAACACGCCGGCGGGCCGGAGCTGACCGGGGCGCGGCGCCCGACCTGTCGCCGACGTGTCCGTTTCGCCCTCCCGCTGCGGGCGTGGGGGCGGTATCCTGCCTGCCGATGTGGCTCGCCCGTACGTGCACGCTCTGGCTCATCGGCATCGCAGCCGCCGATGGATTGTGGCCGCCGACCGAGCGGCCGCCGGACGTGCGCCTCGGCGGCGCGCTCGTCGTGCTGGCGGTCCTCGTCGCTCTCAGCGCGGGCCGGCGCGTGCGGGCGGTTCGTGTCGGGGCGATGGCGGTCGCGATCGTGCTGGCCGGCGCCGGTCGGGTCTGGCTGGCGCGGCCGCGTTTCGATCCCGGGGACATCGCCTTGTGGCGGGACCGGGGTGCGCGGAGCGTCGAGGGCATCGTGGCGGCGGAGCCCGAGCGGCGGGACGGCGGCGTGCATTACGTCGTGAAGGTCGAGCGGGCGGCGGCGGCGCGGGGCGACGACGGATCGGCGGTGCCCGTCCACGGCCTGCTGCTGGCACAGGCAGCGCGCTACCCCGTCTTTGCGTACGGCGACCGCGTGCGCGTGCGCGGCGAGATCGTCGCACCGCCGGTCCTGCCGGGGTTCGACTACCGGACGTTTCTGGCGCGCAAGGGCGTGCACGCGATCGTCCGGCGCGCGCACGTGGAGGGGGTCGACGGACGGCGGGGCGGCTACGTCGTCCCGCGGGTGCTGATCGCCATCAAGGCGCGGGCGCAGCGCGCCGTGGCGATCTCCCTGCCCGAACCCGAGGCCTCGCTGGCCACCGGCATCCTCCTCGGCGACGACGACGGGATCCCGCGGCGGGTGGCCGACGCGTTCCGGCGTACGAACACGACGCACGTGATCGCGATCTCGGGGGCGAACATCGCGCTGCTGGTGGCGGCGCTGCAGGTGTGGCTGGGGCGGTGGCGCCGGCGCGGCCGGGCGGCCGGGGTGACGGTGGCGATCGTGGCCGCATACGCGCTGCTCGTCGGCGCGGATCCGGCGGTCGTGCGGGCCGCGATCATGGGCGGGCTCGTCGTCGTGGCGCTGGCGAACGATCGACGGTCCGAGGCCGTCACGGCGCTGACGCTGGCCGGTGGGCTGATGACGGCGTGGCGGCCGGCGATCATCGGCGACCTCGGGTTCCAGTTGTCGTTCGCGGCCACGGCGGGCCTCGTCGCGTTCGCCGGGCGGTTGGGCAGTTGGGTCGGGGCGCGCCTCGAGCCGCGGGCCGGAGGCGAGGACGGCAGTGGCGCACGCGTCGAGGGCACGCGGGTCGAACGGCGGTACGGCGCTGCTTCGGCCCGACCCCCGGGGCGGATCATGGCGCTCCTGAACGAGTCCGTCCTCGTCACGCTGGCGGCGCAGCTCACGACGTGGCCGCTCGTCGCCTGGCACACCGGTCAGCTCGGCGCCGTCGGGCTCGTGGCCAATGTCCTGGTCGTCCCGGCGCAGCCCGCCGTGATGGCCGCCGGCGGCGCGACGATCGCCGCCGGCCTCGTTGCGCCCGGGCTTGGCCGTCTCGTCGGTGCGGTGGCCTGGCTGCCGCTGGCGTGGACGGTCCGCGTCGTCGAGGCGTGTGCCATGTTGCCTGGCGCGGGGCTGGCCTGGCGGCCGCCGCTCGCGCTCGTCGCCGGCTACTATCTCGCGCTGGCCGTCGCAGCGATGCCGGGCGAGGTGCGGCGGCTTGCGGGCGGCGTCCGCGACGGGCTGGCACGCTTGCGCACCCGTTTGCCGTTCTTCGCGGTCGACGATGCGGCGGGTCGGAGCGGCACCCGTCCGTTCCGGCGGCGCATCGGCTGGCCCGCCTTCGTCCTCGCAGGCGCCGGCGCCGTCCTGGCGTGGCGCGCCGTGCTCGCCCAGCCCGACGGCCTGCTGCACGTCACCGCCCTCGACGTCGGCCAAGGCGACGCGATCCTCGTCGTCGCGCCGAACGGCCGGCGGATGCTCATCGATGGCGGGCCGAGCCCGAGCGCGGTGCTCGATGGGCTGGGCCGACGATTCGCGCCGTGGGATCGCCGACTCGACGTCGTCGTGCTGACCCACCCCGACGCCGACCACGTAGGCGGCCTGCCGGCGGTGTTGCGGCGGTACCGGGTGGACCACATCGTCCAGCCCGCGGCCGAGCACGCGACGCCGGACGGACGGTCGTGGGACGCGGCGGTCGAGGGCGAGGGCGCGGTGGTGCACACCGCCGTCGCGGGCATGCGGCTCGTGCTGGACGGTGCGGCCGGCGTCGCGGCCGAGGTGCGGTGGCCGCCGGCAGGCGATATCGAGCGGGCGCTCGGCGTGGAGGAGGTGGCGATGAACGATCGCTCGGTCGTGCTCGTGCTGCGCCACGGACGGCGACGTTTCGTGCTGACGGGCGATGTCGAGGCGTCCGTCGAGCGGGCGCTCGTGCGGTCGGCGGGCGGCCTGCGGGGCGATGTCCTCAAGGTGGCGCACCACGGGAGCGCCACGTCGTCGACGCCCGCGTTCCTGGCCGCCGTCGCGCCGCGGCTGGCCGTGATCAGCGTCGGCGCCGACAACCGCTTCGGGCACCCGGACGGGGGTGTGCTCGGGCGGCTGGGGGGCATCGCGGTGCGCCGGACGGATGTGGACGGCGCGGTCGACGTCTTCACGGATGGGGAGGGCGTTTGGGTGCGGTGACCGTCTGGGTGCGGTGACAGACTGGGCGCGGTGACAGACTGGGCGCGGTGACAGTTTGGGAGTTGGGAGCGGCGACGACGGTATAATCCCACGCCCGAGCGCCACGGAGTACGATTCGATGTCGCGTCCGATGCCCGAACGGCTGGCGGTCTTCGACCTCTTTGCCGGTCTCGACGCCGCTGCGATGGACGACATTGCCGCCGCAGCCGTCGAGCGCCGCCTCGACGCGGGCGAGATGTTCTTCCTGCAGTCCGAGCGGGCCGAGCGCTTCTTCGTTCTCGTCGACGGCCGGGTCCGGCTGACCCAGGTCACACCCGATGGCCAGCAGGTCGTGGTGCGCTTCATCATGCCCGGCGAAGGATTCGGTCTCGTCGCCGTGCTGGCCGGCAACGTCTATCCGCTGTCGGCCGAGGCGATGGACCCGGCCGTCGGCTACGGCTGGGACGGTCCGACGTTCAAGACCCTGATGGCCCGCCATCCCGAGCTGGCGACGCGCAGCCTCAGCCTCGTCGCCCAGCGCGTCCACGAGTTCCAGGCCCGCAACCGCGAGCTCTCGACGGAGCGCGTCGAGCGCCGGATCGCGCGGACGCTGCTCCGCCTGACGAACCAGAGCGGCACGCGGCAGAGCGACGGCGTCCGCATCGACCTCCCGCTGACGCGCCAGGACGTGGCCGAGATGACGGGCACGACGGTGTACACCGTCAGCCGCGTGCTCGCCGGCTGGCACGAAGCAGGGATCATCGACGCCGGTCGCAAGCGGATCGTCATCCGTCAGCCCCACAGCCTCGTGGCCATCGCCGAGGACCTGCCGCCCGCGCGCTGATCGCCGTGCCGACGGGTCGCGCGGCACCCCCCCCTGCCAACTTGCGATAGCGCAACGTCGCCCGGCCGCGCCGGGCGTAGGCTGTGCCTGCGTCCGAGGTGGGCGCGCCGCTTGGGGTGGGGGTCGGCGTGAACGAGGAGCCGGTCGATGGCCTGGCAGGGTGGACGGTGGCGAAGGTTCTGGCGCGGATGCCTGATCGCGCCATGGCCTTCATCCACTTGCGCACCGCATGCGTCGGCTGCCCGCTCGACCGCTTCTGCTCGCTTGCGGATGTCGCCAACGCATATCATTTCCCGCTGTCAACCCTCATCGACGCCGTCGCCACGGCGGGTGAAGGGACGGACGACGATCCTGCGCATGTCGGCAGCGAGGCGGACCCATGATGTCGGCCGCACCGGGAAAGGGATTTCGCATGCACGCTAACGCCGAAGATCTGCCCCGCGGCGATCGGCCGCCGGGCCACGCGCCGCTCAGCCTTGCGCCCCTGTGGATCGCGATGCTCGGCGTCGTCGTGCTGGGATTGGTGGCGTGGTGGGTCCCGGTGCGTTCGGCCGAACCGGCCGTCGTCGCCGCCGATCCGGCCGCGTCGATCGCGCCGGCGACGGACGGGTGGGCCGGCTTCGCGGTCGAGCCGGAGCGCCCGGCGCCCGGCTTCACGCTCACGGACGGCGCCGGCCGGCCGTGGTCGCTCGACGACGCGCGCGGCTCCGTCGTCGCCCTGTTCTTCGGTTACACGCGCTGCCCCGACGTCTGCCCGCAGACGATGAGCCGGCTGCAGGCGGCGGTCGCCGAGCTCGGTGCCGACGGCGACGCCGTGCGGGTGGTCCTCGTGACGACCGACCCGGAGCACGACACGGCCGACGTGATGGCGCGTTACGTCGGCGCGTACGATCCGCGCTTCGTCGGGCTGACCGGCAGCGTGAACGATGTCCGGACCGTCGGGGCGCTGTTCGGCGCGCTGCCCGGGGCGTCGGCGGACGGACACGATGAGGCGGCGGCCCAGGGCGACGGCGCGGCGCATGACGACGGCGCGGCCCGGGACGACGATGCGGCCCATGCCGACGCGCCGTCGATCGACCCGACGATGCACTCGAGCCGGGTCTGGCTGATCGATGCCGCCGGCCAGATGCGGGTCAGCTACAGCGGTCCGTACACGCCCGCCGACGTCGCCCACGACATGTCGATTCTCATCGGCGAGCGGCGCTAGCGTTGTCTCATCGGTGTGGAGTTGCGAGGCTTCCGGGCGGTGTTCGCCCGGTCACAAGGAGGTAGAAAGCGGATGAAACGCACCCTACAGGTTCTGATGATCGCCGTTCTCGTACCGATGGCCGTGTTCGGCTGCCGCCGGCAGGACGTCGACACGAGCGGCCAGCCGCGCGCCGAGGAGCGATCGGCGGAGCAGGGCGACGACAGCGACGACGCACGGCCGGGCGGCGCGGTCGCCGGCAACGTCGACGAGATCGCCAGCGCGCGCGGGCTGTCGCCGGACGACGTCAAGGCGGCGGTGATGACGTACAACCCGTCCGGCAAGATGGATGAGTACATCCAGTTCGCCTCGGGTGGCCACGGCGGCCAGATGCTCGTCATCGGCCTCCCGTCCATGCGCTTGCTCAAGTTGATCGCCACCTTCACCCCCGAGCCCTGGCAGGGCTTCGGCTACGGCGGGGAGGCGGGCATGGCGGTGCTCGACGGTGGGAACGCGGCGAACCAGGAGTTGCGCTGGGCGGACACCCATCACCCGGCCCTTTCCGAGACCGCCGGCGACTACGACGGCCAGTTCCTGTTCATCGGCGACAAGGCGAACGCGCGCCTCGCGGTCATCGATCTGCGCGACTTCGAGACGAAGCAGATCGTCAAGAACCCGATCAGCGACGGCGACCACGGCGGCATGTTCGTGACGCCGAACACGGAGTGGGTCGTCGAGGGCGGCCAGTACTCGACGCCGCTGGGTGGCGCGTACGCCCCGATGTCGGAGTACAAGGACAAGTACCGCGGCCATATCACGTTCTGGAAGTTCGATCGCGAGAAGGGCCGCATCGATCCCGAGCAGTCGTTCGCAATGGAGGTACCGCCGTACTGGCAGGACCTGTGCGACGCCGGCAAGCTCGAGAGCGAGGGCTGGGTCTTCTGCAACAGCATCAACACCGAGTTGGCGACCGGCAAGGCCGACGCCGACGGCGTGAACTTCGAGTCCGGCGCGTCGCAGAACGACATGGACTACATGCACATCGTGAACCTGAACAAGGCGGCCGAACTCGTGGCGGCCGGCAAGACGACCGAGCTGAACGGCTTCAAGATCCTGCCGCTGCAGACGTCGATCGACGAGGGCGTGCTGTACTTCACCCCGGAGCCCAAGAGCCCGCACGGCAACGATGTGACGCCCAAGGGTGAGTACATCGTCGTCGGCGGCAAGCTCGATCAGAACGCGACGGTGTACAGCTTCAAGAAGATCCAGGCTGCCATCGCCGCCGGCAACTTCGAGACGGATGACTACGGTGTCCCGCTCCTGCCGTTCGACGCGACGATGGAGGCGCAGGTCGAGCTCGGCCTCGGGCCGCTGCACACCCAGTTCGACGACAAGGGCTACGGCTACACGAGCCTGTTCCTCGATAGCGCCGTGGCGCGCTGGACGCTCGGCGGCAGCTATCGGACGGACGGCGCCGAGCCGTGGAAGCTCGTCACCAAGACCCCCGTCCAGTACAACATCGGCCACCTGGCGACGGCCGAAGGCGACACCGTCAGCCCGGACGGGAAGTGGCTGGTTGCGATGAACAAGTGGTCCGTCGACCGGTTCAACAACGTCGGCCCGCTCCTGCCGCAGAACTTCCAGCTGCTGGACATCGCCTCCGGCGGCGTGCAGATGCCCGTGATCTACGACTCGCCGATCGGCGTGGGCGAGCCGCACTACGCCCAGATCATCAAGGCCGACAAGCTCAAGGCGTTCGAAACCTACCCCGAGATCGGTTGGGATCCGCAGACGATGGCGGTGGATCCCGATGCGCCGAAGGCCGGCACGGAGTCCGTCGTGCGCGACGGCAACAACGTGACCGTCCGACTGACCGCCGTCCGCAGCCACTTCACGCCGGAGCGCATCGAGCTCAAGCAGGGCGACAACGTCACGCTCCACATCACGAACATCGAGACCGCCCGCGACGCGACGCACGGCTTCGCCGTCTCGGTGCACAACATCAACCTGTCCCTCGAGCCCGGTGAAACCGAGACCGTGAAGTTCACCGCCAACCAGCCCGGCGTCTTCCCGTGGTACTGCACCGAGTTCTGCTCGGCGCTGCACCTCGAGATGGTCGGCTACATGCTCGTCGAGCCTTCGTCCGCGGCCGCCTCGGTGCGGTAGCGCGTTCAACCGCGCCGGTCCGCTTCCCGGGGCCGCGCGAAGTGTCGTCTGGGCATCCCGGGCCTCTGCTGCTCCCGGCCCGGGATGCCCGCGGCGACAGGTCGTTCGGTGCGCCCGTGCGCAGCGTCGCCCGTCGGCGTACCATACGGCATCCGGACGACACCGCATCCGGAATCCCAGGAAGTTGAGGTCAGTTCGTGGAACGATCCCTGCGTGCGCTCCTCGGCGCCCGTGAGTCCGACGTCGTCACGGTGGCGGCCACGGCGCGTGAGTCAGGCTTCGTCGCCTCGATGGTGCTGTTCATCGTCGGCGCCGCCGCGCTCGTCGCGTCGATCTTCTTCCCGTACTGGGAGCTGCGACTCAACGCGCCGCAGTACCCGAAGGGACTCTTCCTGACGGTCTTCATCGACCACATCAAGGGTGACATCCGCGAGATCGACGGCCTGAACCACTATATCGGCATGCGCCCCCTCGGTGCCGCGGCGGAGATCGAGCGCACGGTGGCGCCGGTGGCCCTCACGGCCATCGTGCTCATGGTCCTCGCGCTGGCGTTCGTTCACCGCAAGTGGTTCGCGCCGCTGGCCATACCGGCGATGCTCATGCCGCTCATCTTCCTGGCCGACATGTTCCTGTGGATGCGGCATTACGGCCAGAACCTCGACCCAAGCGCCGCCCTATCGGGCGCGATCAGGCCCTTCACGCCGACGATCCTCGGCCACGGCACGATCGGCCAGTTTTCGACCGACGCCCGCCTCCTCAGCGGCTTCTGGCTGGCGACGGCGGCGTCCGTGCTGATCATGTTCGGCCTCCATTTCCGCCGCACGGCTCGGATCGCCGCGGCACGCAACACGGCGGCCGCCTAGATGGTTGCCCGCGCCTCGGTTGCCCTCGGCCTCGCGCTGACGGCGCTGACGCTGTGGACGGTGTCGCCGGCCCCGTCCTCCGCGCAGCCGCCCACCGATGCCGCGCCGCACGTCGCCGCCCCGCCGCCCGTCGCCCGCACGCTCGACGTCGGTACCGATCGCACCTACCGCGACCTGGCCGCCGCGCTCGCCGCCGCCCGCGACGGCGACTCCGTTCGCGTGCACGGCGGGGTGCACCCCGGCCCCGTCGAGATCACGGCGTCGATCGCCCTCGTCGGCGAGGGTCGGCCGGTGATCGACGGCGGTGGCAAGGGGACCGTCGTCACGCTGCGGGCGGCCGGGGTGCGGATCTCCGGCTTCACGGTCCGAAACAGCGGCAACCGCAACGACAAGGAGGACGCCGGCATCGGCGTGTACGCGCCGGCGACGGTTGTCGACAACGTCCTCGAGGACGTGCTCTTCGGCATCGATGTCCAGCGCGCGCCGGGAAGCGTCGTGTCGGACAACACCGTGACCGGCCGCGACCTGCCCATGCCGCGGCGCGGCGACGCGATCCGCGTCTGGGAGTCGGCGGGCTCGCGCGTCGAGCGCAACCGCATCGACCGCTCGCGCGATGTCGTGATGTGGTACTCCAACGATGTGCAGGTCACGGACAACACCGTGACGCAGAGCCGTTACGGTCTGCACTTCATGTACGCCACCGGCAGCCATGTCGTCGGCAACCGGCTCCATCAGAATGCGGTCGGCGCATACGCCATGTACAGCTCGGACTTGGTGTACGTGCGCAACCAGCTGACCGGCAACCACGGCCCGAGCGGCTACGGCCTTGCGCTCAAGGAGAGCAGCCGGATCACGATTCTGGACAACGTCATCGCGGGCAACCGGACCGGGTTGTACTTCGACAACAGCCCGCTGGACGCCGGTACGGTGAACAACGTGACGCGCAACACCATCGCCTACAACGACATCGGCATCGCCTTCGTCCCGTCCGTCAAGCGCAACGTGTTCACCGCGAACCGGTTCGAGGACAACCTGCAGCAGGTGGCGGTCGTCGCCAGCGGCACGTTCGAGGGCAACGTCTGGACGCAGGACGGCGTCGGCAACTACTGGAGCAACTACGCCGGCTTCGATGCCGACGGCGACGGCGTCGGCGACATTCCGCACGCCGAGACCAGCCTGTTCCACAGCCTGCTCGAAGTCCACCCGACGCTGCGGCTGTACACGCTCAGCCCGGCCCAGTCGGCGCTCGATCTGGCCGCGCGCGCCTTCCCGGCCTTCCGCCCGCCCGCGACGCTGACCGACACCGCCCCGTTCACCCGTGCCCCGACGGCCGCGCTGTCCGCCGTGCCGCCGGCCACCGGACCGCTCGTCGGGCTGTCGGCCGCGTACATCGCCCTCGCCGCCGCCGCGATGTGGTGGGGGCGCCTCTCATGATCGCCGTTCAAGACCTCACCGTCCGCTTCGGCTCCGCGACGGTGCTCGACGGCTTGGCGCTGGACGTGCCCTCCGGCGGCGGCGTGGCGCTGTGGGGCACGAACGGCGCCGGCAAGACGACCGCGTTGCGGGCGATGCTCGGCCTGTTGCCGTTCGACGGGACGGTCCGGCTCGGCGGCCACGACGTGCGCCGCGACGGCCGGCGCGCGCGCGCGCAGGTCGGCTACGTGCCGCAGCAGCTCGCGTTCTGGGATGACCTCGGGACGCTCGAGTGCCTGCAGTGGCTCGCCCGCCTGCGCCGCGCGCCGATCGAGCGGGCCGCCGTGTTGCTGGAGCGCGTGGATCTCGCCCAGCATGGCCGGAAGCGCGTCGGCGAGCTGTCCGGCGGGATGAAGCAGCGCATGGCCCTGGCCGCCGCCCTGCTCGGCGACCCGCCGATCCTGCTCCTCGACGAGCCGACGGCCAACCTGGATGCCGCCGGCCGCGCCGACCTGCTGGCGCTGCTCGCCGACCTGCGCGGCGCCGGCAAGACGCTGCTCGTGACGACGCACCGCCTGTCCGAAGTGCAGGCGCTGGCGGACCGCGTCATCGTCCTCGAGGGCGGCGAGGTCCGGCTCTCGTGCAGCGCCGACGCACTCGAGGCCGCGCTGTACCCGTTCGCCACCCTCCGCCTCGTCGTCGCGCCCGCGGACGAGGCGGCCGCACTGGCGGCGCTGGCCAAGAGCGGCTTCAAGACGCACGCGAACCGCCACGGCATCCTGGTGCGGGTGGCGGCCGGACGGCGGGCCGCGCCGGTCGAGGCACTGCTCGCCGCGGACGTGGCGGTCGAGGACCTGTGGATGGAGGATCACTGGATCGAGGATCCCCGGGCCGAGGGTAGCCACGTGGAGGGCGACGCATGGACACCCGGGTGATCGGCCTCGTGGCGCGCAAGGAAGTCCGCGACGCGCTGCGCAACCGCTGGTTCCTCTTGTACGCGGCCGGCTTCGCGCTGCTGGCGATCGCCCTGTCGCAGCTGAGCACGGGCGACAGCGGAACCGCCGGCTACGCCGGTTTCGGACGCACCGCCGCCGGCCTCGTAAACCTCGTGCTGTTCGTCGTGCCGCTCATGGGCCTGACGCTCGGCGCGCAGAGCCTGGCCGGCGAGCGCGAGCGCGGCACGCTGGCGACGCTGCTGGCCCAGCCCGTGACGCGCACCGAGGTCCTCCTCGGCAAGTTCGCCGGACTCGCACTCGCCCTCGGCGCGGCGCTGCTGCTCGGCTTCGGCCTGGCCGGCGCGTGGGTGGCGGCGCGCGGCGGCGGCGTCGAGGCCGGTGCCTACGCCCAGGTCGTGGGGGCGGCGGCGCTGCTCGCGCTCGCCACGCTCTCGATCGGCTTCCTCATCTCGTCCGCCGCTCGACGCACGAGCGCCGCCACCGCGGTGGCGCTCTTCGTCTGGCTCGCCCTCGTCTTCGCCGGCGACCTCGGGCTGATGGGCAGCGCCATGACGATGCGATTGCCCGTCCGCACGCTGCTCGGCCTGACGCTGCTCAACCCGCTCGAGGCCTACCGGATCGGCGGGATCGCCGCGATCACCGGCGGCCTCGACGTCCTCGGGCCGGCCGGCGTATACGCCGACCGCGTCCTCGGCCCGTCCCTCGTCGCCGTGCTCGCCGCCGTGCTCGTCGCGTGGTGCGTCGTGCCGCTCATCGCCGCCGGCGTCGTGTTCGCGCGCCGCGGCATCCGCTGAGACGGGAGATCTGGCATGGGATCGAGAGGATCGGGATCGACGACGGCCCGTGCGACGCTCGTCCGCGCGCCGCTCCTCGCAGCCGCTGCCATCGTCCTCGCCCTTGCGACCACCGCCTGCGGGCCGCCCGCAGACCCGCTCGCGCCGCCGGAGGTCGTCTACGGCGAGGACGTCTGCGACCACTGCGGGATGATCCTGTCCGAGGAGCGCTTCGCCGCCGCCACGATCGTCGAGATCGACGGCCGGAGCGAGCCACGCCTGTTCGACGACATCGGCGACATGTTTGCCTACCACGCGGCGAACGGTGACCTCGTCGTCCAGCGTTGGTACGTCCACGACCACGACAGCGTGGCCTGGATCGATGGCGCGACGGCGCACTACGTACGCGCCGAGGGTATCCGCACGCCGATGGGCAGCGGGTTGGCGGCGTTCGGAGATGCCGAGCGGGCGGCGGCATTCGCCACGGAAGTGGGGGGCGAGGCGTTGACGTTCGAGGCCCTTGTAGGGGCGATGCAAACGCATCGCCCTTAACGTCCAATCACCGAATCCGCTGCCCTACTGCCCTACACCCCCAACACCACCTCCATCGCCGCGACCAATGCGTCGATATCCCCGTGCGTGTTGTAGCCCTGTACGCTCACGCGTAGCAGCCCCCGTGCATTCCACGCCACCAACGGGACCTCGATGCCGAAGTCGTCGTACAGTCTGCTCTTGACGGCCACGGCATCGAGGGGCGGCAGCGTCACGGCGATCATCTGCGCGTACCATGTGTCGTCGTCCGGGTGGAGGGCCGCCACGCCCGGCAGCGCGGTCAGACGCGCGCGCGTCTCGCGGGCCAGGCGGTGACAGCGGGCGCGGACGGCGTCCCAGTGGCGATCGCGCTGGAAGTCGAGCGCCGCCGGCACGGACAGGTAGGCGGCGGGGTCGGCCGTGCCGGTCCACTCGTGCCGGGCCACGAACGGGCTGTCGTACGGCCAGAACGCCGGCTCGGGCTCGAAGCCCCAGCTGACGACGAGCGGTTCGATCCGCGGCTGTAGCTCGCGGCGGACGTAGAGGAACGCCGCGCCTTTGGGGGCGCAGGGCCATTTGTGGAGGTTGCCGGTGTAGGCGTCGGCGCCGATCGCCTCCATGTCCAGCGGCAGCTGGCCGGGCGCGTGCGCGCCGTCGATGACGGTCAGGATGCCGGCGGCGCGGGCGCGCCGGCAGATCTCGGCCACCGGGAAGATCACGCCGGTCGGCGACGTGATGTGCGAAAGGAAGATCACACGCGTCCGCGGTCCGACGGCCGCCCAGAAGGCATCGACGAACGCGGCGTGCGTCGTGAGCGGCGCATCGATCGGCACCGCGCGGTACGTGGCGCCCGTCTTGCGCGTGGCGAGTCGCCAGGCGCGGTCGCAGGCGCCGTACTCGTGATCGCTCGTCAACACCTCGTCGCCCGGCCCGAGGGCCAGACTGTGCGCGACGACGTTCACGCCGTGCGTGGCGTTGGGCACGAAGACGACGTCGTCGGGTGCGCAGCCGATGGCGCGACCCAGGTGCGTGCGCGCGGCGCGCATCAGGTCCGGGAAACGGCGGCCGAGAAAGGCCACCGGCTGGCGCTCGAGCTCGCGCTGCCAAGCCTGGTAGACCTCGAACACGGGGCGCGGGCATGCGCCGAACGACCCGTGGTTCAGGAATACGATATCGGGGTCGAGCAGGAACTCGGCCCTGAGATCCTCGGCCGACGGCACTTCGACTGCCGCGGGTGCGGGGACCCCGGCGGCGCGGCTCGCGATCGCTGGGTTCAAGGCGCTGGCGTTCACGGCAGCGGCAGGTCGATCTCGACGGGCGCGTCGTAGTCCACGCCCGGCACGTCGAAGCCGAAGAGCTGACGGAACGCCAGCTGGCAGCCGGCCCAGTCCGTCAGCGTGTCGAGGTGGTCGGTGTCGATGCGCGGCCAGCGGGCCGTGACCACCTGCTGGATGTCCTCGTGCATCTCGCGGTCGTCGAGCCGGATGCGACCCTGCGCGTCGAACGTCGGCTCGGCACCCGGGCCGATGTGGTCCTCGAAGAGGCGGATCATCTGGTCGATCGCCTCCTCGTGCACGCCCTGCTCCTTCATCACCCCGTACGCGACGCTCACGTACAGCGGGACGATCGGGATCGCCGATGCCGCCTGGGTGACGATCGACTTGTTCACCGAGACGTAGCAGTGTCCCTCGATCTCCCGCGCCAGTCGTGCGTCGAGTCGCTTGCACGTCGCCTCGAGGTCCGCCTTGGCCCGGCCGATCGTCCCGTGGTGGTAGTATGGCCATGTGACGTGCGGGCCGATGTAGGAATAGGCCATCACCTTCGCGTTCCGCGCCAGCAGACCGGCTTCGAGCAGGGCGTCCACCCAGCGCTCCAGGTCGGCGCCGCCCATCACGGCCACCGTGCCCTCGATCTCCTCGTCCGTCGCCACCGGCACGTCGGCGATGACGACCTCGCCGGTGTAGAGGTCGACCGTCTTCTCCTGCACGGACTGGCCGATCGCCTTGAGGACGGAGCGATGCGTGACGCCCGTTACCGGATCCGTTCGCTGCGGCGCCGCCAAGCTGTGGACGACGAGGTCGATCGGCCCGAACTCGGCCTTCAGCGTGGCCAGCGCCTGCTGCAGCACCTCGGTCGAGAAGGCGTCGCCGTTGATGTTCACCGCCTTCAGACCGTCCGCCCGCGCCGCCTCGGTGAACGCGCGCGTGTTGTACCACCCCGCCGACGCCGTCCGCTCGCCCTTCGCCGGCCGCTCGTAGAACACGCCGAGGGTGTCCATGCCGTACCGGAACGCCGCGACGATCCGCGTCGCCAGCCCGTAGCCGGCGGACGATCCGAGGATCAGCGCCTTGCCTCCCGTCCAGCCCTCGGCGTCCCGGCGCGCGCGCGCGATCTGCCCGGCGACCATCTGCGCGCATCCGGCCGGATGGGCGCTGGTGGCGATGAAGCCGCGCATGCGCGGCACGACGACCTGCTCGGCCATTGCGGCCTCCGTTGGTTCGGGTGCAATCTGGTGCGGGTGCTCTCAGCTGCGGATGCGATCGAAACGGCGGTCAGGTTCGGCGTGTTCGGTGCGCGACGCCGGGGCTCAGAGCGTGCCCTTCATCGCCCGATCGAACACGTCCTCATAGGCGATGAACGCCTTCTCGGGATCGAAAATGTCCAGCGCGACGCCATGCCGCGCGCGATAGTCCGGCAGGTGGGACGCCACGTCGATGATGCCCTCGGCCAGCGCCACCGGATCCCGCGCCGCCACGATCCGGCCCATCCCGGTGACCTTCACGATCTCGCGCGCCCCCGGGATGTCGGCCGTGACGAGCGGCGTGCCGGCGCGGACGGCCTCGATCTGCGTCGACGGGAAGCAGTCCGAGCGGCTGGGCAGGGCGAAGATGTCGATCAAGCCGTAGAAGTCGGCCATCTTCTGGTCGTCCGTGATGAGCCCGAGCATCGTGAAGTGGTCGCGATGGGCCTCGAGTTCGGCGCGGTGGGCGTCGAAGAACGTCTCGTACGGGATCTCGCTCTCGCCGGCGAACACGAAGTGGGCGTTCGGGATCTTGGCCACGATGTCGGACACGGCCCCGAGCAGGAAATCGAACCCCTTCTCCTCGACGAACCGGCCGGCGAACCCGACGAGCACCTTGCCGTCCAGCCCGAGCGCCGTCCGCCAGGCCGCGACGCGCGCGGCGTCGGGCGGCGGCTGGTCGACGGGGGCGTAGATGAAGTGCAGCTTGTCCCACAACGGCCGCAGCAGCGCCGACGACGCGGCATAGTCGCGCGTCTGCGGGATCACGCCCGTCGCCAGTCGCCCGGCCAGTCCGGTCGTGAGGTAGTAGCCCGCTTCGAGCGGCCGCTTGGCCGGCCCGGCCGGCAGGACGAGATCGCCGTTGTGCGTCAGGAACACCTTGACGCCCCGCGCCCGGGCGAGCGCCGTGGCCGGCAGGACCTCCGGGAACGGGATGTGGATGGACAGGACGTCGACGTCCTTCAGCAGCTGGTCCAACCTGGGCAGCAGGCCGGGGGCGATGCTGGCCCGGCTGAGCTGATGCTTCACCGGCACGCGGTGGATGAGCACCCCGCGGTGGACCTCCTCCAGCGGCAGCGCCGGGTCGTGCTGCGTCGCCAGCGCATGCACCGTGTGCCCGCGCCGCGCCAGCCCTTCGGCGATGCGCCGGGCGTAGGCGGTGAGGCCGGTCCAGTGGGGGTAGTAGTACGTGAGGAGGAACAGGATGCGCATAGGGGGGCGATGATAGGTGGGGGGGCGGGTGGGGGCAAGGGATGGCACGGGCGGAATCGCGCCTTGGGCGGCCAAAGGCCCTCATCCCCCGACCCCCTCCCCCAAGTCTGGGGGAGGGGGAGGATGCCTGGCGGTGAGGGGTGGGGGCCTCACGCCACCGTCTTTCCCACCTCCCACCCCTCATCCACCAGCCGTTGCAGCAACCCGACGACCTCCCCCCGCTGCTTGTGGATCGGCAGCACGACGACGTCGCCCGCCCGCGCCAACGCAAGCGCGATCCGCGTCGCCCCCACCTCGTCCGACGCCATCATGATCGCGCCGTCCGCCACCCCCAGCCCCCGCAGTGCGGCCGCGAGCACCCGCGGCACCTCCCCCATCTCCCGCCCGCGCAGCATCTCGGCCAGCTCCTTCACGATGACGACATCGGGCCGCATCGCCAGGGCCGCCGCAGCCAGCTCGCGCAGATCGTCGTCGCTCCGATCGCCCGCCTGCCCGAGGACGACGATCCGCCGCCCGCCCGCCAGCGTGGCGACGACGTCGGCGAGCGCCCGCAGCCCGTGCGGGTTGTGGGCGTAGTCCACGACGACGGTGCAGCCGCCGACATCGAACAGGTTGAGCCGCCCCGGGTTGTCCTCCGGCGAGCTCTGGAAATCCACCAGCCCGGCGCGGATCGCCGCGATTGGCAGCCCGAGCGCCGCCGCGACGCCGACGGCGCACAGCGCGTTCGCCACGTTGTGCCGCGCCGCGCCGCCGAAGGCGATCGGGATGTCGTCGACGGTCGCCAGGACGGTGCGCGCCAACCCGCCGTCGTGCCCGCCGTCATGCCCGCTCGCTTGCCCGCTCGCTTGCCCGCCCGCTTGCCTGCCGACGTTCGCACCGACCCCCTCGACGAGCACGATCTCGTCGCCGTCGAGCACGACGGCTCGCCCACCGCGGCCGACAGCCTGCACGACGACATCGTTCTGCGGGTCGAGGCTGAACCATGTGACGGCCGACGCCACGGATGTCGCGCACGTCGCCAACGAGGCGTCGTCCGCGTTCAGCACGAGCGCCCCGGCCACCTTGGCGACGACGAGCTTCACCGCCGCCAGATCCTCGACCGTCGCCACGCCGAACTCGCCCAGGTGGTCCGCCGCAACGTTTGTGACCGCCGCCACGTCCGCCCGTGTCACCGCCAGCCCGCGCCGCAGCAGCCCGCCTCGCGCGGTCTCGAGGACCGCGATCTCCGTCCGCGCGTCGCGCAGCACCATCCGCGCCCCGCCCGGCCCCGACCAGTCGCCCTCGTCGATCACATCGCCCCCGACCCGCACCCAGTCCGTCGTGCAGACCCCCGCCACCCGCCCCGCCGCCCGGACCATCGCCGCGATGAGCCGCACCGTCGTCGACTTGCCGTTCGTCCCGGTGACGAGCGCGACGGGCACGTCGTGGATGTCCGGCCACGGGACGGCCGACGGATCGGGGATTGCGTCGCTCGGCCACGTCCGGCTGCCCGTCCCGAGGCCGACCGACGCCTCGTCCGCGTCGACCAAGCACTGAACTCGACGGACGTCGGAGGCAGCGGCGAGCGCGATGAGCCGTGGGTTCGCCTCGGCGGCGATGGCGGCGCGGAGGCGGGCGATGAGGGCGGCGGGATGCTCGCCGGCCGGTTCGTCGACGCCCGTCAGCGCCGCCCATGCCATCCCCCACGCCGCCTCGTTCACATCGCACGCCGCGTACAGCCCGTCGACCGGCGCCGCGAAGGCCAGCGAGACGCCGCCGGCGAACGTCCGCGTCGCCGTCGCCGCGCCGCCCCACCCGACGGCCGTCAGCAGGCGCGCCGCCACGCGCGACCACGCGTCGGCACACGCCGCGGGCGACGGGTCGCCGGGGGCGTCGAGCGCGACGTCCAGGCAGGCGCCGGGGCCGTCGAGGAGGAGGTTGGGGCCGGTGAGGCGGCGGGAGTCGCGGACATCCATGGGCGGGGGCGCGTCCTCGTGCGGGATGGCGGATGGCGTGCGACGGTGGATCGAGCGCGATGGTACAACGGAAGGCGGCGCGCGTCCGACCCGATCGACCGGAGCATCGCCAGCGGCCCGTTCGAAGGGTACGTGCCGAGCGAAACGCTGCGCGAGGCCGCCCAGCGCGGCATCGAGCCCAGCCGCTGCCGGCTGCGCACCGACCGGACCAAGCACATCTGCACCGAGCCTCGCCCGGAAGCGCCCGCCGCGATCTGCATGGGCGATCATGGCGGACCTCTCGAGGCTCAAACGCCGGAGGGCGAACCTGAGAACTCCCCCGCATAGCGCACATCCCACCGCGGCATCCCGTCCTCTCCACTCCGGCCGTCGGTGTCCCCGCCTGCTACCGACTCGGATCCGACCGCCCCTGCCATCGCCCCGTACCGCAGCTCCACGATCTGCCGCACGTGCAGCAGATCATGCGCCAGCCACGACGCCATCAGATCGCCCGCCCGGATCGTGAAGCCGGCCGGATGGCGCGCCGCGTTGTCCCATGCGGGCGCGACATCGGTTTCGACACCGGCCTCGACGACTCCCCCCAGCCACGCCAGCGACCGCTCCCGCTCCGCCAGGAAGTCCGCGAGCGCCGCGCCGAGGTCGCGCGACGCATAGTCCCGCGCCGTCACCCAGCCCGCCGGGTCGATCGGCGGCCACGGCAGGGTCGGGTCCTGCAGTGTCAGCCCGACCCGCATCCGGAAGTCGTCCCGCTCCTCGTCCGCCAGATGGCAGACCACCTCCAGGATCGACCACGCCTCGGGCGACGGCTTCCAGCGCGCCCCGTCGCCGTCGACCGGCCGGACGAGCGCGGCGATGGCTTCGGCGTTGGCGGCGAGCTGTGCGCGGGCGGCATCCAGGTTCATGCGCTTCTCCTTCGAGCGACGCGGGCGCTGATCGAGGCGCCGTAACGATCACATCGCCGTAGAATATTCCGCACCCCCACCCCCCACGCAAGGAGCCTCGATCCCATGATCCTCGGCTGGGATCCCGCGCGCGTCCGCGTCTTCGTCGTCGGCATCCTGGAGTGGCGGCACGCGGACGACTACCCGCCGTTCCCCAAAGAGCGTCGCCGCGACCACCGGCTCGTCGAGCACTTCCGGGCGCAGGGCATCCCCGCCGATCAGATCGTCTACCTGCAGGATCGCGCAGCGACAACGGCCGCGGTGCGCGACGCATTCGACGCCCATCTGGCCGCCGCCCAGCCCGGCGAGCTCCTCGTCGTCTACTTCGCCGGCCACGGCACGCGCAGCGACCGTGGCGTGACGTACTTCGCCAGCCACGACGCCGGCGACCCGCGCAACTTCGGCTGGCCCGTCGCCGAGATCCCGAAGGCGATCGAGCGCCGTTTCGGCGGCTCCCACGCCCTCCTCCTGGCCGACTGCTGCTACTCCGGCGGCCTGGCCGACGCCGTCGACGATCACGGGGACCGGGTGGCCTATGCGACCCTCGTCTCGTCGCTCGCCAGCGAGCTCTCGACGGGCAACTGGACGTTCACCGAGGGCGTCTACGCCGCGCTGCGCGGCCAAGCCTACGCCGACACGGACGGCAGCCGGACGATCACGCTGCGGGAGATGGCCGATCAGGTCGCCGCCAACCTCGCCTTCGCCGAGGAGCAGCTGGCCACCTTCCGCATCGTCGGCGACTTCGACCCGCAGGCGATCGTCGCCGCCGCCCGCCCCCGCCCCAGCGCCGACGTCGGCCGGCGGGTCGAGGTGCTCCAGAACGATGTCTGGTACCCGGCGCAGATCATCGACAGCGGCGGCGGCCGGTTCGATGTCCACTACTTCGGCTACGAGGACGCGGATGACGAGTGGGTGACCGCGGACCGCATCCGGGAGGCGAAGCGGCCGCGCTACCCGGCCGGCACGCTCGTGGAGGTCCTGTGGAACAAGGAGTGGTACCCCGCCCGCGTCCACGACTGCATCGCCGGCGTCCACCATATCCACTACGACGGCTACGACCACAGCAACGACGAGTGGGTGTCGACGGCGCGGATCCGACCGCGGGCGAGGTCGTAGTCGCGCCGTCCGCAGCCTCGGCGACTTCGAGATCGCCCCCAAGAAGGGCTACCTGAGCCTGCGCCGCAAGAAGCAGTTCGCCATGCTCGGCCCCGCCACGAACACACGCTTCGAGGTCGGCCTGAACATGAAGGGCGTCGACGGCACGGACCGCCTGATCGCCCAGCCGGCCGGCGGGATGTGCCAGTACAAGGTCAAGCTGGCGGACGCGGGCGAGGTGGACGAGGCGCTGGCGGGTTGGCTGCGGGAGGCGTACGAGCAGGCGGGGTGACGGTGTGGGGGTGACGGCGTGGGGTGACGGTGTGAGGCGACGATGCGGACGGTGCGGGCGGCCGCGCTCAACCCTCGCAGGCCCGCGCCACCGCCTCATCCCAGGCCATCACCCATCCCGCAGCCGTCGCCGCCGCGCACGCTGCCGGGTCGAGCGCGGCGGCGACGCGGGCATGCGCATCGTCCTGGCAGCGCTGCTGGAGGAGCTCGAACGGGCGCCCGAGGGCGGTCAGCTTCGCCTCGGCCGCGGACAACAGCGTCGCGGCGCGTTCGGCCTCGCCGCGCGCGGCGGCCACCCAGCCGGCGGCGGCGACGCACAGCAGGATGCCCCACGGATCGTCCAGGACGCGCCGTCGCGCGAGGCTCTCCCCGAAGTCGGCGGCGGCAGTGGATACGTCGCCGGCGACGAGCGCCCCGCTGCCCTTGTTGAACCGCAGCGTTGCGACGATGTTGTCGGCGCCGTCCGGGAGAAGGTCCAGGGCGTGCTGGAACACGTGCTGCGCCGCGGCCGGCTCGCCCTCGAGGATGTCGACGATGCCGACGTTGTTCAGCTCGTTGGCGATTGCGAAGGTCCGCTCCGGACCGATCTCCTCCTCGGCCAGGGCGAGGCTGGCGACGTAGTGCGTCCGGGCCTCCGCGAGGTCACCGGACAGGATCGCGACGAGGCCGTGGAGGTTATGGATGTGGCGCATGCCGGCCCGGGACAGGCCGTCGCCGACGTCGGCCACGCAGGCGTCGAGCTCACGGCGCGCCGCGACGGGGTCGCCGAGGCGCATGAGGAGAACGGCCAGGCCGTAGCGGACGCGCCCGCGCAGCATCCGATCGGCGTCGCCGCCGGCGGCGATGGCGTGCTCCAGCCGGGACCGCCCTTCGCTGAGGATCGAGCGCAGCTCCCAGAACCGCCAAAGCAGCGCGACGATCCGGAGCGCTTCCGCCGCGGCATCCCCCTGCGCCATGTCGAGCGCGGCGCGGAAGTTGTCGTGCTCGAGGTCGAAGCGGACGAGGGCCTCCGCACCGCGGGTGGAGTTCAGGTGCGGCTCGAGCTCCGCCACGAGCGCGGCGTAGTATGCCCGGTGCCGCGCCCGGGCGCCGTCAAGCGTGCCCGCCGCCTCCGCGGCCTCGTGGGCGAAGGCGCGTACGGACTCGGACAGGCCGAAGCGCACCTCGGCGCCCGATCCGGTCGTCGCGGACGGCGCGGACGGCGCGGACGAAGCAGATCGCGCGTCGGGCGCAGCGGGGCGGTCCGGACCGCCCATCGTCAGGGCGGCCTCGTGGGCGAAATCGCGGACGGACTCGAGCATCCCGAAGCGGATCCCGGCGTCCGTCTCGGTGGCCACGACGAGCGACTTGTCGACGAGGCGGGTCAGCAGGTCGAGCGTCGCCCACTCGTCCTCGGCGACGTCGGCGCCGACCGCGGCCGCGGCCGCGAGCGCCCAGCCGCCGCGGAAGACGGACAGCCGTTGGAGCAGCGCCTGCTCTTCGGTGGGTAGGAGGTCGTAGCTCCAGGCGATCGCGGCGCGCAGCGTCTGCTGCCGCGGCTCGGCGGTTCGGCTCCCGCCCGTCAGGAGCTGGAATCGCTGGTCGAGCCGCTCGAGGATCTGCGTGGGCGACATCATCCGCGTCCGCGCCGCCGCGAGCTCGATTGCGAGCGGGATCCCATCCAGCCGGCGGCACAGCTCGGCGATTGTGCCGGCGTTGTCCGTCGTGAGGTCGAACCGCGGCACGACGGCCTGCGCGCGCTCGGCGAACAGCCGGACGCCCTCCGCCGCCGCGATGGACGCAGGTGCGTCGTCCTCCGATGCCGGCAGGCCGAGCGGCGGCACCGGGAACACGTGCTCGCCTGGAATCGCCAACGCTTCCCGGCTCGTGGCGACGATCCGGACGTTCGGGCAACGCCGCACGATGGCCTCCGCCAGTCGGGCCGCGGCCTCGACGACGTGCTCGCAGTTGTCGAGCACGAGCAGCAGGCGCTTGTCCGCCAGGTGGTCCAGCAGCGCCGCCTCGATCGTCTGCCCCGGCAGCTCCCGCACGCCCAGTACGGCTGCAACGGTCGATGCGACGAGCGCCGGCGCGGCGAGCGGCGCCAGCTCGACGAACCACGTGCCGTTCGGGTAGTCGTCCAGCGCCGCCGCCGCGAGCTGCAGCGCCAGGCGCGTTTTTCCGGTGCCGCCGATGCCGGACAGCGTGAGCACCCGCGCCTCTGGCAGGCGCTCCAGCAGCGCTTCGAGCTCGCGCTCGCGGCCGACGAAGCTGGCCGTCTCGACGGGCAGGTTGTTCGGCCGCTGGCCCAAACTGAGGAGCACGGGGAAGTCGTCCGGCAGCCCCGGCACGACGAGCTGGAAAACGTGTTCGCTGCGGCTCAGGTCGCGCAGGCGGTGTTCGCCGAGGTCGCGCAGCGAAGCACCCGCCGGAAGGTCGTCGCCGACGAGGTCGCGGACGGCGCGCGACAGGACGGTTTGCCCGCCGTGCGCCACGCCCATCAGCCGCGCGGTGCGGTTCAGCGGTGGCCCGAAGTAGTCCCCGTCCCGCTCGTCGGCGGCGCCGGCGTGGATGGCCGCCCGAATCCGCACGCCGCCGACGGCCGTCCAGTCCGTCTCGTCGATCGCCCTCTGCGCCACCGTCGCCGCGACGACCGCGGCCGACGCGTCGGCGAACGCCGCGCAGAACGCGTCGCCCAGCGTCTTGAACACGTAGCCGCCGGCACCCTCGATCGCCGCGCGGACGAGCGCGTCGTGGCGCGCGACGGCCGCCGACATGGCCGCAGGGTCCGCGTCCCAGCGGCGCGTGCTGCCCTCGATGTCGGTAAACAGGAACGTGACGGCGCCGGTGGGCGGGGTCATGGGGATGCGGACTCGCTGAGGCGATCGCGCGCGCGTAGATACTATTCGGTCGGGCGAATGTTCGCCGAGCGCCGCTCATGATATAGATATCGGCGACATCGACCGCGCCCGACGTCCTCGAACCTCCGGAGCTTCCGAATGACCAAGAGCCGCCTGGAAGCCTTCAGCGACGCCGTCATCGCCATCATCCTCACGATCATGGTTCTCGAGCTGCATCCGCCGGAGCACGGCGCGGGCCTCTCGTCCCTCGTCGTGCTGACGCCGGTATTCCTCAGCTACGTGTTGAGCTTCATCTACCTCGGCATCTACTGGAACAACCACCACCACCTGTTCCAGATCGTCCTCCACGTCGACGGCCGCATCCTGTGGGCGAACATGCACCTGCTGTTCTGGCTGTCGCTCGTGCCCTTCACCACGGCCTGGATGGGCGAGAGCGGGTTTGCGGGCGACCCGGTCGTCCTGTACGGCGTCGTCCTGCTGATGTCCGCGGTCGCGTACACGATCCTGACCTTCGCCCTGCTGGCCAGCCACGCACTGGACTCGGCGCTGGCGACGGCGCTCGGGCGCGACTACAAGGGCAAGGTTTCGTTGGCGATCTACGCCGCCGCCATCGCGCTGGCCTTCGTCTCGCCATGGGCCTCGTGCGCCCTGTACGCGCTGGTGGCCGTCATCTGGCTCGTGCCCGACCGCCGCATCGAACGAACACTCGGGAGGACCGATGGCTGAGCTCAAGACCCGGCGCACCGACGCCAGCGTGGCGGACTTCCTGGCCGCGATCCCGGACGAGGGTCGGCGCGCCGACTGCCGGGCCGTTGCCGACCTCATGGCCGGCGTCACCGGCGCCGAGGCCGAGATGTGGGGGCCGGCCATCGTCGGCTTCGGCCGCTACCACTATCGCTACGCCAGCGGCCGCGAGGGCGATTGGTTCCTGGCCGGCTTCTCGCCCCGCAAGCAGAACCTGACGCTCTACCTCATGTCCGGCTACGACGATCACGAAGCGCTGATGGCCCGCCTCGGCAAGCACACGATCGGCAAGTCCTGCCTGTACGTCAAGCGGTTGTCCGACATCGACCTCGACGTGCTTCGCGAGCTCGTAACGGCGTCCGTGGCGCACATGCGGGCGACGAACCCGTAACGATCACCGGCCCGTCCGCCCCGCCAAGATGCCCGCACCCGGCCGGACGACATGACATCCCATCGCGTAGGGGCGATGCGAACGCGTCGCCCGCAGGCCCCGCGCCCCACCCCACCGTCCCATCACCGCAAACCCACCGGCATCCACACATCCCACGCCAGCCGTTCACGCGGCGCTCCGAGTCCCCCGCCCCCGTCCCCACCGCCGGCCACGTAGTGCCCGATCAAACTGCCGCACGCCCCAGACACCCAGACATCCTCGCTCGCCACCAGCGAAACACCCGTGAACGACACCTCATCGTCGCTGCAGCGCGTCGCCGGCGCAGCGGACGGCACCCACACGCCATTGCGGAATCGCAGGATGCCGGCTCCGACGGCCCACCCGTCCGTGGACGACACCATGCGCACGTCCGCCACCAGCCCGTGCGCCGGGCCGGGGACGACCCGCCACTCCGTCCCGTCGTAGCGCAGCAGCGACCTCCCCGACGCGATCCAGCCGTCCGTCGCCGATGCCATGCTTACGGCCGTAAGGACCTTGCTCTCTGTCCCCTCCCCTGCCCGCGTCGCGACGGCGGACCACGACGTCCCGTCGAAGTGCAGGATGTCGCCCTCTTGGCCCACCGCCCAGCCGTCTGACGCGGTCACCATGTCGACGCCGATGAGCATCCCCTCCGCCGGGCCGGGCATGGCACGCCAGGCCGCACCATCGAAGCGCATCATCGCGCCCGACGACCCGACGATCCAGCCATCCGTCGCGGACACCATGTCGATCGCGAAGAGTGTGCGCCGTGTGCCAGAGAACGGGTTTCGCACCGACAACCACTCCGTTCCGTCGAAGCGCAGAACGACGCCATCGCTCCCCACCGCCCAGCCATCGCTCGACGATACCATGTCTACGGCCCGCAGGCTGGACGCCGGATGGGGAACGATCACGCGTGACCACGTTCCATTCGCGTAACGGAGTACGCCGCCGTGGCCCACCGCCCAGCCGTCCGTCGACGACAACATGTCGATGTCGGCCAGCCAGTGACCTACCCAGGCGGTCGGCAACTCAGCGAGCGTCCACCGGCCGTCATCGGCCACCCGCGCCGACTCGACACTCCGCGGCTGGACGCTGCCCGCGACGACGAGCGCGCTGGCGATTATGATCAGACGCGCCTTCATGCGCCGCCAATACGTCGCGTCGACCCATCGAGTTGGCCGGCGGCGCCGTTCTCGATCCAGCTTCGACCGGCCGTTCATAGGCTTTCCGCCACGTACAGCCCGATCGCATCGACAAACGCCTCGAGGTCATCGACGTGCTCTCGGGCATAGCCCAACACGCGCCACATGTCGATGTCCCAGTACTGATGCACCAGGACGTTGCGGAACCGCATCATCGCCCGCAGCTTGGCCGCCAGATCGACCTCGAGAATGTCTGCCGCGACCAACTCATCGATGCATGCAACATAGCTGTCCGGCGCACGCTGCAGCGCGCGGGCGGATACGTGGGTACACATCGCCGCCGCCGACTCGATCGCCACCAACAGCACATGAGCCAGCGCATATTGCGTGCGTTCATCCGCCATGAACGCATCGTCGTTCATCGCGGCCATTCCGCGCGCCAACTCCACGTGTCGCCGAACATCGAGCGCCCGCGCACGGAGGAAATCGGGGTCAAGCCTCATTCAACCCCCAGCGCCTCGCGGGTCATTCGACGTCGATGCACCTCGAACTCACAGCGCGCCACCGCGGTTCGCTCGAGGTCGCCGTCAAGCCGATCGCGATCAGGGGCGCATAGGAGCACGCCGCGGAACGCGCCGGCGCGAAACGCAATCGGCGCCCCGTCGAGCGGCTGGACATCGACGGGCAGACCCACCGCACGGCTGAGCTTGTCGGCGAGGTGAAACGTCCAGTCCAGTGACGCCGATGGACGGTCATCGCCCGCCTCGCCGCGGCGCGCGACGGCGACGTCGATGTCGCGGAACGCCAAGCCCGCGACGGACGAGCCATGGGCCCATGCGTAGGCCACGTCTTGGCGATTGGACAGCATCGCCGCAAGGCGCGCCAGAATCGTCGTGCGCATGTCAGGCGTCAACGGGGGGAAGACGGGGGATTCCTTCAAGCCAATCATTGCTGCGAATAGTAGTCCGTTTCAGCCACGCCCGCCTCCTTGCGGTCGGGTGTTCGTGACCCGTCCGCCGGTTCGGACCGGGCGGTTCCTCGCGTGGCGGGCGTGAGGGCGCACAGCCGTGCGCCCCCGCCGGCGGCTACAACGTCTTCAAATACTCGATCAGCGCATCCACCTCGGCCGCCCCAAGATCCGTCCCGTACGCATGCCCCCCCTTCCCGTTCCCCCGCCGCCGCGTGTCGAACAGCGTCCCGACGCGCTTCAGCTCGGCGCAGCCGTCCTTCAGCCGGGCGTTGGCGTCGGCGCAGCTCGACATGAAGCCGACGTTCACCGGATCGTAGACGTCGAAGCCGCGGTAGAAGTCCGCCGGGCGGTTCGCCTCCGGGCGGAGCAGGGCACGCAGGTTCGGCACGGCGCCGTTGTGGAGGTAGGGCGCGCGCAGCCAGACGCCGTCCAGCGGCTGGGCGACGTAGCCGTCGCGGAAGACCATGTCCTTGCGGGTGATGCCGAAGCTTGCCACCTTGGCGTTCGCGGCGTCGGCCGCCGCCTGGCTCCACGTGTCCAGCCGCTCGCGGTCCGTGCCGATCTCGTCGATCACGACGACCTTCCCGTAGTACGTGCCGCCCGCCTCGTGGCACGACGCGCACTCCGCTTCGTAGATCGGCCGGCCCCGCGCAGCCAGCGCGGCGTCGATGTCGTAGGCGTCGCGCGTGTCCGGATCGTCGGGGTACGGCGGCGGCGGCACCTGCTGGAGCCACGCGTCGATGTCCTCCGCCAAGGAGACGTTCGCGGCCGTCGGCGGCATGCCGAGCTCGAGCGCCGAGTCGATGATCACCGCCCGCGAGGATTCCGTCTCGCCGGCCCAGTTCATCGAGTGATCCTGGCGGATGCCGAGGTTCCAGACGGACGGGAAGTCGGCGTTGCCGATCGTGTCGTCCACCGGCATCTCGGTCATGAAGTACTTCGTCAGGTTCATCGGATCGTCGCGGCCGGGGCCCCACTCCGTCCAGCCGGGCAGGTTCATCCAGTCGAAGTCCGCGTCGCGCGCAGTCAGGCGGTCGCGTGTGATCGGGATGATCAGGTAGCGGTAGAGGAGCTTGTCGATCACGTCGAGCTCGACGACGGGCTCGATCTCGGCGAGGATCTCGTCGGCGTTGAAGCGCGGGTCCTTGGAGGCCTTCGAGATGAAGCGGATGTACGCCTGCAGCCGCGCCGTGTGGTTCGGCCCGGTGGCGATGAACATCCGCTCGGCGTCCTCCTCGGTGCGGACCATCGAGGTGTGGCATAGCGCGCAGTTGTTCGTGATCCGCGGGAAGCCCATCGTCTTCTTGCTGAAGCCCACCGGCGTCTCCTCGCCGGGCTCCCACGGGAAGCCGAACGAGGCGTAGCCGCCCGGCCCGGGCAGCAGGTCCGGGAAGACGCGCGGCAACACGAGCCAGACGTAGTACGGGATCCCGTAGTCCTCCTCGGAACCCAGCGAGCCGTACTTGAAGCGCATCGCCGGATCGTCCGTGATCCGCGCCGGCTGCGGCACGACGCGGAAGCCCTTGTACCAGGCGATGTAGCCGAGCAGCACGGCGACGATCGCCACGATCGCCAGGCAGCGCTTGCCGGCGGGGGTCTTGAACCAGCGCTTCCAGGTACGGATGTCGCGGAGATCGTGCTCAGGATCCATGGGATCCGCCTTTCGTGGCGCCGAATCGGACTGTAAACCGAACCGGCAGCTGAAGCTGGCCGGCTGGAGGCGTCCCTGACGGGTCGCCATGGTGCCCGCCTTCGCGGGCACCCCGAAGTTTGGAAGCGCCTGCGAAGGCGGGCGCAATGGCCGAAGGCCACCAGCCGGCCGGCTTCAGCCGCCGGTTCTTTCCGTGGCCACCCTCTGCAAACACACCCTAGAACCGCTTCAGGTGCTCGACGAGCGCGTCCTTCTCCGCATCCGTCAGCGCCGTCCCGTATGCCGCCCCCTCGTGCCCGCCGTTGCCGTTGCCGGGCAGCGCGACGTCGTAGCGGAAGAAGCGGCGGGACGGGCCGTAGTCGGCCACGGTGAACACGAAGCCGACCTGCGCCGGGTCGTAGACGTCGTTGCCGCGGTAGAACGCCGCCGGGCGGTTCTCTTGCGGCTCGAGCAGGAGGCGCAGCGTCGGCACGGAGCCGTTGTGCAGGTAGGGCGCGCGGAGCCAGACGCCGTCGAGCGGCATGTTCGCGTAGCCGTTCGTCTTGCGGAAGTGCTTGAAGCGGTGCTCCTCGTAGCCCGTGTAGAGCGTGTTCTGGTTCGCGCTCAGCTCGAGCGTGTACGAGTCCAGACGGTGGCGGTCCGTGCCGATCCGGTCGATTCCGACGACCTGCCCGACGTACCGTCCGGTGAAGTCGGAACCGCTCGCGCCATGACAGTCGGCGCACAGGCGGGCGTAGATCGGCGCGCCCCTGGCGGCCAGCGCCGCGTCGACGGCATAGGGGTACGGCGGCTGTTTCAGCGTGCCGATCCAGCGTTCGATCCGGTCCATCGACGTGCCCTCGAGCGTCGGCGGCGTCGCGCCGGCGCCGAGCGCGGCGCTGCGGTTGCGTTCGGCCACGGACGTGTTGTTGCCGTCCCAGTGCAGCTGCATCCCTTCGCGCGCCGCCTGGTTCCAGATGGACGGGAAGTCGGCCGTGCCGGTCTTCTCGCGCGCGGGCAGCGCGTCCGTCGGGAATCCAAAGAGGACCTTGGCGGCATTGAACGTGTCCACCCGCCCCGGCCCCCACTCCGGCTGCTCGTCGAAGATCCGCAGCCGGTCCTTCACCATGAGCGTGCGCTCGCGGAACCAGTAGATGCCGATGAACCGCAACAGGAACGTGTCGAGCGCGTCGTAGCCGCGGCCGCGTCCCGCTTCCTCGCGCACTGCGATCTGCCGCAGGATCCGGTCGGGGGTGAAGCGGCGGTCCGGTGCGGCCTCGAGGAAGAACCGCATGAACGCCCGGAAGTCGAACGTGTTCGCCGGCATGCCGACATGGACGGTCGGCTTGGCGTCCGGCGCGTCCCGCACCGTGCCGGTGTGGCAGACGGCACAGTTCAGCCAGACCCGATCGAAGCCCATCACCCGGCGCACCGTCGTCCCGACCGGCAGGTCGTGGCCGTCCTCGTAGACCATCCCGATCGACGCGTAGCCGCCGGCCGGCGGCAGCTTGTCGGCGAACAGCTCGGGCAGCGCGTGCCACATGTTCACCGGCACCCCGAAGACGTGCTCGCTGCCGATCGAGCCGTACTTGAAGTGTTCGACATCGTCCGCGAACCGTGCGGGCGCCGGCGCGCCGAGGTAGCGCACCCCCAGGTAGAGCGCGGCGAGCACGACGGCGGCCACGGTGAACTGCTTGGCGGTGCGCGTGCGAAACCAGGCGATCAGGCGTCGCCGGGCGACAACAAAGGGGGACGGGGGGTCGGGATCGGCGTCGGGCTCAGCCATGGCACGGTCCTCCGGTGGGGTTCACTCGCGCGCCTGCATGCCGGTATCGCAATCCTCCGCCGGCGGCGCGGACGATGATTCGGCCGCCCGCGCGGCGTCCGCGCTCACGAGCGTGAAGTTCAGCGCGAAGATCCGGCGAAGGTAGGCACGGCCGAGGTAGAAGCCGGGCCGGACCATCCGGATCTCGTCCCGCACCGCCAGCCCGTCCCGCCCGGCCAGCGCGTCCGGATTGGCGACATACCCCGGCAGCGCGTCCGTGAAGGCGTAGTCGATGACGATCGACTCCCGCCGTCCGTCCAGGAGGCTCTGGCCGCAGTGGAGCCTGGCCGGGAAGAGCAGCCACGCGTCCCGCACGCCGTCCTGCATCGTCATCAGTGCGGACGTGTCGATCCCGAGGAGCCGGGCGAGGCCGTCGACGTCCTCGATCCGGTTGCGGAGGAGCCGCTCGTCGCGGTAGAAGACCTTGCCCTTCCATAGGAAGCGGCCGAGGTGCTCGATCCGGTTGATCTTGGCGTCCGCGGCCGTGCCCAGGAGCGGCGCGCCGAGGATCTCGGCCAGGCGCGTGCCGCCGTCGTCGCCGCGCGCGAAGAACAGGTCGCCGTCGAACGCGCCGTCCGGGATCGGGCCGGCGGACAGGCGGGCGTAGATCTGATCGACCTGTTCCTGGCTGGCGTGCTTGATGTTGGCAGGCGTGATCCTGGCGATCTCCGCATCCGTGAGCGGCAACTCGTGCTCCAGGCGCGCGAAGTCGACCGGCTTGCAGTCCGGGTCGGACGACGCGCAGATCGGACCGTAGCCGACGCGCGGCGGCGGGCCGAAACGCAGGTTCCAGGCAAACGCCAGCACGGCGACGATCGCCCCGGCGAGGGCGAAGCGCACCCACGGCCGGCGCCACACGCCGGCGAGCCACGAACGCGCGCGCGTCATGAAGTCGGCCATGGGATGCCTCCTGGGGGTCGGATCGGTGTGTGCCGAGGGCGTCCGGCGGCCCGCTCTACAGCGTCGCCAGGAACGCGATGAGCGCTGCCTTGTCCGCCGGCGCGAGCTCCTCGCCGAACGTGTGACCCGCGTTCTCGAGGACCATCGTGTTGCTGGCGTACAGCCGCAGGATCGCGTCCATGTGGTCGCCGAAGGCGTCGATCACGCCCGTCGGGTCGGCGACGACGGCCGCGGCGATCCCGTCCAGCTCGGCGAGCAGGCCGGGGGCCTCGTCGCCGTAGCGTGCTTGCAGGTCGGCGGTCAGCTCGGCACGCGCCGTCCGCGTGCGCACGAGGTCGGCCAGCAAGCGCTTGTAGTCGAGGCTGCCGATCATCGCCACCGGCACGCCCTGTGGAATGCGGATGGCCAGTCGGAGCTTGGCGTCGTCCGCGCTGTCGGCGAGGGCCGGGCTGAACGCGCGGACGATGTCCTCGCTGAGGAGCATCGTCTTCATCCTCCGCGCGTCGGGGTTCAGCAGGTCGGCCGCGGACGCCTTGAAGAGCGCAAACCGACCCGCCACGGACGGGTCATACGGCCAGCACGGCGGCGGGTCGGCCAGCGGCTTGCCGGCGGCGTCGATGTACGGCGAGCGGTAGAGCTCGCGCGCGGGCGGGGCACCGCCGCAGAGCTCCGGCCCCATCGCGTTGTTGTGCAGGAGCGGCGCGTGCGCCCAGACGCTCAGCAGCGACGGGACGCGGTAGTACCCGCGCCCGCCGTCGCCCGGCTCGCGGATCGCGGGGTCGGCCGGCCGGGCGCGGAGCGTGTCCGAGCCGTACTCCTCCCAGACGTGGCCGGCCATGTGGTTCGAATGGAGGGACCGGCCGCGGAACGTCCCGACCTCCTGCACCGGTATCGGCTCGTCGCTGCCCAGCCAGTCCAGGCGGAGGTCGGGCCGGCCATCGACCGTGGCGCGGAAGTCCGCCGTCGGATGGGCCTCACCGTCCGCGTCGACGTTCTGGGAGGAGTGGCAGCCGGCGCACGTCTCGGTGAACACGGCGCGCCCACGCGCCACGGCGCCCGTCGGCGCGCCGAAGTCGGCCGCGAACTCGGCGTCCAGCTCGGCCTCGAGCGCCGCCTCGTCCGGCAGGCCGCGGGCGGCGTAGAGGTCGGACGGGCGGGCAGTGAACAGGAAGGCGACGATGTCGTCCAGCCGGTCCTCGACCGCGCGGAAGTTCGGGCAGTCGCGCCGGCACTGGCCGATGTCGAACGGCGTCTGGCCGTAGCCGCGGTGCTTGGGGTCCGGCTGGCGGAGGTCCGTCAGGTGGTTCACCCAGCACGCCTCGGCACAGCTGCCGATATTGAAGAAGACACGCTGCACGGCCTCGCGCGCGCCGATGCTGTCCTCACCGCCTTTCAGGATGTTGTGGACATCCTCCGTCTGCCGGCTGCGCTCCCAGCACTTGCCCGTCCGCCCCGGCTCGCACCAGCAGCTGCGCTCGTCCGCCCCCGCCGGGCAGGCTGCCGCCTTGCGCCACTTCACGATGTCGTGCGGATGGACGGGCCGCTGGGCGAGGTTGATGAGCGCGTTCTGCGTGCCGGGGTTCGAGACGCCGTCGTTCGGGACGGCCGACGTGTCCGTGGCGCCGGGGCGGGCCGGGACGAAGATCTGCCACTCGATGCTGTTCGTCGGCATCCCAGAGGCCATGATCTCGGAGAACCGGGCGTACTGGTTGCCGACGAGCCCGTCCAGGTTCGCCCACTCGGGCTTGGCCGGGTCGGCGGGCGGATGCAACGGATCGAACGCGATGTGGCACGCGCCGCACGCCATGCCGATGAGGAACGGCGGCTCGATCGAGCCGTCCGCCAGGCGGTTGTCGCCGATCGCGCCATCGAGCGAGCTGCCGAACCCCTCCCACGTGGCCGGCGACCCGGTCGTCGCCAGCCACGCTTCGCGATCGAACCGCGGGTTCGGGAACTTCCGCAGCCCCATCGCCCCCGCCGACGTCCCGAACGCCAGGCCGCACGCGCTCTCGCGCTGATCCGTCGTGCCGTGGACGTCGTCCGCCGCCGGCGGCGCGTCCGCGAAGTCGCACGCCGGATCGCGGTACCCGTCCCGGCCGACGAACGGCAGGAGCGCGTCGTCCCCCTCGCACCAGTCCAGGCCGAACGTTTCCTCGAGCGACTTCGCCGGGCAGCCGGGCGAACCGGGCTCGCAGCAGAACGGGTTGTTGATCAGCCCCCAGATCTTGAAGCGATCCGCCCGCTCGCGCGCGTTCAGCACCCGGAACCAGTCGATCGTGGCGCCCATCCGCTGCTGGAACGTGTACGTGTGGAAGCGCGCGTTGCCGGCCGTGGCGTTGAACCAGATCTCGCGACCGGCGTTTTCGGACGCCGTGAGGCGCGGGTCGCCGCGGTAGCCGGGGGCGGTGGCAAGGGTCGGGGTGGCGGTGTCGGCGAGGGTTGCGCTCAGGGCGGAGGTCGACGTGATGGCGGTCGTCGCCGTCGTGGCCGTCGTCGTGGTCGTCACGGTCGTCGTCGTGACCGCGACCGTGTCCGTCACGACGCCTTGGGCGATCGGGGCGGCCAGCGACCGGGGCGTCGCGCGGCCGAACGGCGACCAGATCGGCGCGACGAACACGGCGGCGGCAGCGGCAGCGATGACGGCCACCGCCGCAGCGGCGAGCGCCGCGGTCGAGAGGCGACGGGGGGCGACGGTCGACGGCATCATCGGGCACCTCGCGGGGGCGGGCACGGGAGACCGGTTGGGCTGGGAACACAGCGTATCACTTGGCATGGTCCAAAACAAGGGCCCAAAACAAGGGGTTGTCAAAGACGCTTCGGGTCAGGGACGGGGCGGGCGTCCGTTCGTGGCATGCCGCACGGCACGGTTGCCAAGCCCGCCGTGCACCGCCATCCTTCGCCCATGCATCCCCCCTGCGCCGGCGCGATCCTGGCTGTCCTTGCCCTGGCCGTGCCCGCCGCGCCTGTCCTACCTGCCGCGCCAGCCGTACCTGTGACATCGACGCCGACATCGACGCCGAGTACGACGCCGCGTTCGACATCGACCGTCGATCCCCTCGCCGCGATGCACCGCCACCCCCTCGCCTGCCGCAAACCGGTCGACGACATGACCCGCGTGCCGTTCAAGGGCGAAACGCTGAACGCCCGCACGCTCGCCATGCTCGAAACCGCCCAGACGATCTACGGCGGCCCCGGCGATCTCCTGCGCGTCGTCCAGGGCTCCTACACGGACGCCGTCGCGGGCAGCTTCGGCACCCATGCGGGCGGCGGGGCCGTCGACATTTCGATTCGCGACCCGCGACAGCCAGCGTCGCGTCTCTTCGACGAGGTCGAGGCGATGGTCCGTGCCCTCCGGCTGGCCGGCTTCGCCGCGTGGTACCGCGGTCCCGACTCGGTGTTCGCCGGCTCGGTGCCGCACATCCACGCGATCGCCATCGGCGACCCGGGGCTGTCGGCGGCGGCGCGAAGGCAGGTGGACGGGCGCGAGGGGTACATGCGGGGGTTCGACGGGTTGCCGACGACGGAAGGCGATGGTGCGCCGTCGCCGGGGGGAGCGGCGCCGCCAGGGATAGATGCGCACGGCGGACCGGTAGTTTGCGGGTGGATGGGGGTGGGCGGACGAGCGAGCGGACTGGCGCGCCGGGTCCGGCCTGAATAGTCTGTGCCCCTCGAACGGTTCGATCCATGTCCCGTGCTCATACACCGGCCGCCCGTGACCCGGCAACCCCAGCAACACGAAGGAGCATCCGATGGACCTCGGCGCCTCTTCGGTCAGCTTGACGGTGAAGGACCTGATGGCGTCGTACCATCGGTTCGCACAGGGGCGGCCAAGGCGTTCGACGAGGCGCGCACTGGCCATCGTAGCCGTCGGCCTGATGGTCGCTGGATGCGCGGACCGCGCGGCCCGACATCGACCGCTCGAGCAGTCGATGCCGGGCCCACAGAGCTTGCGCATCGCAAACGACGGCGTAGAGGACATCACGGGCTTGGTCGTCCACTTTCCGTGGGAAGAGATCACGTTCGGCGACGTTCCGGCCGGAACGACAACGGCGTACAAGTCCGTTGCCAAGGGTGTCTACGGTTATGCGGCCTACACGTGGCAGAAGAATGGCGTGGAGCAAAATCGCTACGTCATCGACTGGGTGGGTGAGGCGCCGATGAAGGGCAGCTGGTTCACGTACACCGTCCATGTCGACACACCGAGGCGCCTGTTTGAGGACGTTCAACACATCGTGGACGTCCAGGTGACGACGGACGGCTAGTAGCCCGTCACATCTCGATTTGCGGACGACGAACCACCGGCAGCTAAAGCTGGCCGGCTGGTGGCCTTCGGCCATTGCGCCCGCCTTCGCGGGCGCTTCGGACTTCTGGGTGCCCGCGAAGGCGGGCACC
>JADYYS010000012.1 GCA_020853525.1 Ardenticatenales bacterium
TCGTCGCTGGGGTTAGTAGTTCGTGCGGGTTCGGAGTTGGATCGTCCAGTTCAGGAGCTTGCCCTGGTCGCCGGCGCCGTTGTCGGTGATGCGGAGCGTCCAGTCGTCGCCGGGGTACTCGCCTTCGAAGAGGCTGAGGGCGTTGCCGGCGGTCTTGTACTTGCCGCCGATCGGGGCGCACACGCTGCCGATCAGCGTCGCGGCGTCGTCGTCGAGCTCGGCCACGATCCCGCTGCCGCCGGGGCAGATCCCGCTGAAGAGGTCCGCCGTCGTCGAGACCGGCACGCCCGCAGGGTCGACGGTGTGGATCAGGTCGACGTCCAGGTCGCCGTCGTCCGTGTGCAGGACGCTCAGCTGCACGTCCACGTCCGTCACCTCGCACATCTGGAACACGTCCGCCAGCCCGTGCTGCACCTTGATCGTGTGCTCCGTCGTCTGCCCGTCGAGGATGTCGAGCTCCAGGTTGCCGCTCGCCACCTCGATCTCCAGCGGGCAGTCCGCCGGGCCGGGCGCCGGGTCGAGGCCCGGGCAGTCCGGCGGCTCGAGGCCCATGAACATGAAGCTGTTGTGGATCGGGAAGGCCAGCGTGCCCGATGCCTCGTCGCCCGGCATGTCCTCGGCGGCCAGCACCGCCCCGTTGCGCGTGATCGTCACCGCGCCGAGGCCCACCACGTGCCGCAGGAACACGCCCTTGCCGTCGAACAGCGGGTGGTGCCAGTACGTCGCGCTCACGATCGCGCTGCCCTTGAACCCGTTGTTCACGTAGCCCCACGTCGCCAGGTCGATGTACTCCACCTGCTTCTCGTTCAGCTTCTGGCACACGTAGTCCATCAGCCCGTTCGCGTCGTAGATGTAGATCGCGAAGTCCGTGAAGCCCGGCACCGGGATGAAGTTCGTGATCGCCACCTCGTCCGTCACGCCCGTGTTCGACAGGTCCTTCACGAGGTGCGGCATCGCCAGCACCGTCGTGCCCGAAGCGCTGCCGCCGCGGTGGTTGCCCAGCTGCCAGTCGTACGCGTCGTACTCCTGGAGCATGTTGTAGGCGATTCCCTCGTTCGTCGACAGCCGCTGGATGTCCGGGTACTGCACGAGCTGCACGACCCCCTGCACCGGCGGCGCCTCGACCACCGGGCCGCCCGGCGTGGCCCACTTCTGGCTCTCGACGCGCACGCTGCCCACCCAGCTGCCCGGCAGGTCGGCGATCGCCGGCAGGAAGAAGCTCTGGCTGCCGCGCGGGCAGACCCAGTCCACCAGCGTCGTCACGATGTCGCCTGAGCGGTCGAGGAAGTAGACCTTCACCTTGGCGTTCACGACGTGCGAGAGGTTCTGCACGACGATCCCGGTGTCCCAGCCGTTGTACTCGCTGAACACCAGCGGGCCGTACGCCATCTGGCTGGCCGGGTTGAACGTGTACTCGCCGTCGAAGGTGTAGCGCAGGTAGCCGTAGCCGGCCACGTACGTCATCAGCAGGCTCGGGGCGATGTGGTCGATCGCGATCGCCATCGGCTGGCTCGTGCGGATCCAGGCCGATCCGACCCAGCCCGGCCCGACGCAGTCGCTGGCGGCCCACTGGTACGTCTCGCCCGGCGAGAGCGTGAAGACCTCGCAGATCGTGGCGCGCAGGCAGGTGTCCTGCTGCTGGAACCAGATCTCGACCGTGCTGCACTCGTAGCCGTTGTTCTGCATGTACATCCAGCTCTCGTAGCCCGAGGCGCCGGCATACAACAGCGGGACGTACGTCGTGTAGCCGCCGTAGACCGGATCGTACACGCCCAGCCGCCGCCCGCCGATCGCGCCGTACTTGCTCGTGATCGTGCCCGGGCTGTCCGGTCCGACGCAGCGGCGGTAGACCTCGACGGCGATCGGCTGGCCGACGACGAGGTCCATCGGGATGCCGCCGAACACGCCGCCGGTGTCGTAGGCCAGCTTGAAGCGGCGGTAGTCGTCCGCGTCGCCGACGATGTTGAAGAACAGCGTCTCGCAGAAGTAGCTGGCGATGATGTCGTCCTCGCTGACCAGGCCGACGAGGCCGAGGTCACCGAACGTCTTCGTGGACAGACCGAACGCCTGGGCGCTCTTGGCGCCGGCCGGGATCTGGGCGCCGAGGAAGTTCCAGGAGCTGCCGGGTTTCAGGATGCCCGAGCACTCGATCTTCAGCGGACCGGCCGCCTGCGGCGCGCAGAAGCCCGGCGCGCCGAACAGGACGAGCGACACGGCCGTGAAGCCGGAGCCGACGTTCTGGGCGGTGACCCAGGTGTCGCAGACCTCGTCGTTGCCGAGATAGCCGAGGATCGGCAGGAACGCCTCGGACGCGGCGGACTCGGGCTGCAGGATGGCCGGCTGCGCGGGCGGGTTCGGCCCGGGGATCCCCGGCCCGGCCTGCGGCGCCATGCCGGCCGCGGCGACGTCCGTCGTCAGGGCGGGCGCGTCGGGGGCGGTGACGTCGTGCGATGCGGCCGGCCCGGCCTGCGGCGCCGACTGCGCCAGCGCCGCCGGAGCGCGAAGGGCGGCGCCAAGGGCCAGGCCCATGACCGCCGCAAGGGCGAACAGAAGTTGGGGAAGAAGCTTACCAGGGGTTCTTGCGACGCTGAGTTTCACGTTCATCTCGACCTCCGACAGTGAGATGGTTGGCGGAGCGAGCTCCACCGCGACGAGGGAAGCGGCGCGGCCGGAAGTGGCCGCGGTGTGGGCCGGCGTCCTGCGGCTGCCGATGCCGTTGGGATGCCGGGTTCGTTCGATCGAAGGAGGGCGCGCGTCGGCGCCGGGACATCGGGGGCTCATGACAGCATCCGCTCCTGCGCCCCGCTGAGGCGCTCGGCGGCTTCGCGGATCAAGCCGACCGGCAGGTCCAGGGTGTTGAAGTACACCGTCCGCCCGGTCTGCACGTTGTGCGCGCTGCCCCGCAGGACCAGCTGCTCGCCGTCCGGTTCCGCCCACAGGCGGACCATGAAGCTCTCGTGCCATGGGGTATCGGTCGTCATCATCGCCTTGCTCCTGCCTTGCCAGCCCGGCTGGCGTTTCGTCATCGGTGGGTCCGTCGAGACGGCGTCCGCCGCGCGATGCGGTGGGTCGCCGTGGCCGTCATGGTGGTGTGGTCGACAGAGATCTAGTTGCCCTCGAACATGTCCGCGCCTCCCCGGTGCCTGATTGCGGCGACAGACTACCGGGGGGCCGTCAGGCGGGCGTGAGGCCATCGTCAAGCCATCGTCAAGGCCGATGCGAACGGCCTGCCGCCTCCGCCGCACGAACAAAAAAAGACCCCCCGCCGCAAGGGCGAGGGGTCCGGGGTTCGCGTCGGCTCCGTCTGCACGGAGCGCGCTGGAGCGGGACGGGCGTCCCGGGGGGTGCGACGGTTTACCGCCGGAGGAAGGGGCCGTAGATCA
>JADYYS010000013.1 GCA_020853525.1 Ardenticatenales bacterium
CAAACGCTGGACCGGAGCCATCCAAGGCTGGCCCCTCGTCCTCAATCAGCTCGCCATCCGCTTCGATGACCGCCTCCCCCTCTGACCTGCGGCCGGCTGGTTACACAAGATTCCCAACGCACCCCGGTCCTGCGCGCCCATACCTGCAGGCCGCCGCGGTTCCCCTTCGGAGCCCAAAAGTAGAAGCCGTCCACCTCGATCGCCGGAACGCCGTCGACCGTTGCCTCCTCATGCCGCCGGATCCGGTCTTCAAGCCGGCCGCCCAGGAACTGCCAGAGCATGATGTGCGTCTCTTTTTCGAGATCCTTCACGCGCTCCGCCGCATCTTCCTCCCGTCGCTCCACATCCACACGGATCAGGCCCGCGAGCGACTTATCGTCATCGACTGGTTCCATTCCTCCACACCCTCCTGTGCCTCTCGGCCTATCGATCCCCGCCCGCTCCACCGGCGGCCGGCCAACGCATGATCTCGTTCAGTTCTCCCACGCCATCGACCACGTGCCGTCATGGTACATCGTCGCAACCTTCCATGACGGAAGCGCGGTTCGACTGCCCGGCAGGTCAGTCCAACGCGTCGAACACCCGCCGCACCTCCTGCACGTCCCCCCACATCAACCGCTTCGGCGACCCCTCCGCGCTCGACGGGTTGCGCAGCAGGTACGCCGGGTGGAAGATCGGCATCACCTTGCGCCCGTCCAGGGCGAACCAATCGCCGCGGACCTTCGTGATCCCGCGGCGCTCGTCGAGCACGGACTGCAGCGCCACCGCGCCCGTCAGCAGGATGATCACGGGGTCGATCACGCGGATGATCTCCATCAGCCACGGCCGGTACCACTCGATCTCCTCGGTTGTCGGCTTGCGGTTGTCATGCGGGCGGCGGAAGGCGCTGTTCGTGACGAAAATGTCCGCTGCCGGGTCGAAGCCGACGGACTGCAGGATCGCGTCCAGCAGCTTGCCGCTCTTGCCGACGAACGGCTGTCCGAGCCGATCCTCCTCCGCCCCCGGCGCCTCGCCGACGATCATCAGCCGCGCCGCCGGGTTGCCGCGGTAGATGACGATCCGGCCGCCCTCGGCCTCGAGCGGGTCGCCGGTCAGGTTCAGCAGCGCCGCCTCGAGTTCGGCGAAACTGCCGAAGCGCTGCGGCGCATGCAAGAGATCGATCTGTCCGCTCATCGACCACGCCCCTCGTCGCCGTCACCCTTGTCGCCGTGTGAAACCGCCACGGCCGTGGCGGTTGCGCCATCGACGCCCGACAACACATCGTTGTCCGCCAACACCGCCAGGATCTCGTCCATCATCTCCAGCGGCCCGAAGTGCCCGCCGCCGGGCTCGAAGCGCGCCCGGCAGTTGGGCAGCGTCGCGGCCAGGTAGCGGCCCATCGCGGCCGGCACGTTCTCGTCGTCGAGCCCCTGCCAGAGGTCGACGGGCGCCCGGATCTCGCCCAACGCGAACCCCCACGGCCGGGTCAGAACCGCGAAGTCCTGCGCCACGCCCCGCCAGCCCTGGCGGAACGCCTCGCGCAGCTGGCCGAGCAGGACGTCGTGCACGGCGGCATCCATGACCGCGGCGCGGTCGGCTTCGGACATCCGGCGCGTCATCTTGCCCAGCATCCACGTCGGTTCCTTGCGAAAGAGCCGCGCCTGCATCCAGCTCGTGATCTGACGCTGGAGCGGCGCATGCTGCAGCATCCACCACGCAAACCGCCGCGACGGCGCGAAGCCTTCGAGCGCGCCGGGACGGTCGAGCGGCGCCATCGAGGCCGCCAGGACGACGCGAGACACGCGGTCGGGCAGCACGTGTGCGCAGGCCAGGGCATACGGCCCGCCGCCCGAGCCGCCGGCGACGGCGAACGTGCGGGCTCCGAGCGTGTCGGCCAGCGCGGCGATGTCGCGGGGCCAGTCGAGCATCGTGCGATTCGGCTGCGGGTCGGAGCGGCCGATGCCGGGTCGGTCGACGGCAATCATCCGCAGCCCGGCGTCGGCGATCGGCCTGTCGTCGTCCATGAGCAGACGCGAGCCGGGGACACCGTGGAATACGAACACCGGCCGACCGTCCGGCGCGCCGAACTCGGCGTACGCCAGCCAGCGCCCGTCCGGCAGCCGCACGCCGAGCTGCAGATGACGATCCGCCGCCCGGGCGACGGCGCGCGCCAGGTCCTCAGGCGAGATCGCGGGATCGCGCCGCACCGTCATCGTGCGGTGCGGCGGGGCGCGATCCGCGGCCGACCCGACTGCGCTCTCGACTGCGATCTCGACTGCGATCTCGACTGCGCTTTCACCAGCGCTCCCATCAGCGCTTCGTTCGACCGGCGGCCGCCGGGACGTCGCGCGTCGCCACGTCCAGCATCAGGTAGTCGCCGGCGAAGCGCACCTGGACCATGCTCGTCGTGCCGGAGCGGCCGATCGGCTGGCCGGACGTGATGACGACGCGGTCGTCCGCCCCGATGAGCCCGGCCTTGGCGGCCGTCTCGATCAGCGCGCGCACCATCTCGTCCGTCGTCGCGTACGGCGCCACGATGAGCGGCGTCACGCCCCACACGAGCGCCATCCGTCGCGCCACCTGTTCCTGATGCGCCGCACCGATGAGCGGCATCTCGGGCCGATGCGCCGCCACCGCCCGCGGCGTCGAGCCCGACGACGTGCCGGCGATGATCGCGGCAACGTTCACCCGCCGGGCAATGTCGACCGCCGCCTCGCAGATCGCCCCGTCCACGGTGTGCTTCCGGCCGACGGCGCCCCGCCGGCCGAGATCCTCGTAGGGCAGCACGCGCTCGACCTCGTGCGCGATCGCCGCCATCATCGCCACGACCTCCGCCGGATGGTCGCCCATCGCCGTTTCGGCGGAGAGCATCACGGCGTCCGTCCCGTCGTAGATCGCGTTCGCCACGTCGTTCGCCTCGGCGCGGGTCGGCAGCGTGCTGTGGATCATCGAGTCCAGCATCTGGGTGGCGGTGATCACCGGGATCGCGGCCTCGTTCGCCATCTGGATGATCCGCTTCTGCTCGACCGGTACGCGGGCCGCCCCGATCTCGAGCGCCAGGTCGCCGCGCGCCACCATCACACCATCGGACTGCGCCACGATCGCCGCCAGGTTCCGCACCGCCTCGGGCCGCTCGATCTTGGCGATGACCGGGATGTCGCCGCCGGAGTCGCGGATGAACTGCTGGAGCGCCCGCACTTGGGCCGCGTCGCTCACGAACGACAGCGCGATGAAGTCCACGTCCTCCGCCAGACCGAACTGCACGTCCTGCAGGTCCTTCGGCGTCGGCGAGAGGATCGCGAGCGGCGTCTCCGGCAGGTTGACCCCTTTGTGCGAGGACACCGGACCGCCCTCGACGATCTCGGTCTCGATGTCCTCGACCCCGCTCCCGACGACGCGGAGCACGATTCGCCCGTCGTCGATGAGGATCCGCTGGCCGCGCTGGACGTTCTCGGCCAGCTGGCGGGCGTAGCTGACCTTCATCCGGCGGGCGTCGCCGACAGCGGAGTGCCCGTCCAGCGTCAACGTCTGGCCCTCCGTCAGCACCGTCCCGTCCGCGACCTCGCCCAACCGCAAACGGGGACCTTGAAGGTCCTGCAGCACGGCGACGACCGCGCCCTCGGCGTCGGCCACCTTGCGGAGCGTGGCCAGCCGAGCGCTGTGCTCGGCCGTCGTTCCGTGCGACATGTTGATCCGTGCCACGCTCATCCCGGCACGGATCATCGCGCGCAGTGTCGCCGCGTCCTCGCTGGCCGGGCCGAGCGTGCAGACGATCTTCGTGCGTTGCGGGAGCGGGTTCAACGGCGGACTCCTGCGTCGACGGCCTTCACGGACGATGGTCGATGGTCGATGGCGTGGCTGGACGATGGTTCGGAGGAACGGATATCCCCTTCTTCCAGTTGTGGTTGAGTATAAGAGAAAGCCGCCGCAGTAGGGGCTGTGGATTGTGGATGAGTCCCGACCGCTGATCGCCCGGCGGTAGCCCTAGTCCCCTGGGCGTCGGCGAACCGCAACCGATTGTGGTGGCCCAAAGGGACCTTCGAGGGGGAGGTGTGGACGGCGTCGGGAGAGCGTTGGACAACGTCTGCGGGCGTTCCGGCGTGTGCCGGCGCCGGATGGAGCGGGGATGTCGTGCTTGGGCCCGTCAGGGGTGGTACATCTTGTGGTGTCGGGACCGACCGTCCGATGTGACAGTACCTGAAGTTATCCCCATCTGACCTGTCTTATCCCCACAAAACCCACAGTTATCCCCTTAATCAGCAATTTGAAGGGGGCTGCGGGCAACCGTTTTCCCGGCGGATCAGCGGCTGTAGAGGCGCTGCCGCAGCTGGACGAGGTCGCGCTGAAGCTGGGCATCGACCTCGACCATCCGCGTGATCTTCTCCGCGCCGTGCATGGCCGTCGTGTGGTCGCGCCCGCCAAGGGCGGCGCCGATCGCCGGGAAGCTCGCATCCGCTTCCTCGCGCATGAGGTACATCGCCACCTGGCGCGGCTCCGCGACGCGTGCCGTGCGGCCGCGGCCGCGCAGCTCGTCCTCGCTCACGTCGTAGTGCGCCGCCACGGCGCGGATGATCTCGGGCAGCGCCGGCGGCTCGCGCCGGATCATGAGGTCGGCCAGCGCGCGGCTGGCGGTGTCGGCGTTCAGCGGGAAGCCGTTTGACTGGGCGTAGGCGATGACCCGGTTGAGGGCGCCCTCGAGTTCGCGTACGTTGTTCTGGACCGCCGCGGCGATCTGCTCGAGTACGGCGTCGTTCACCTCGTGGCCCAGGCGTTCGTTCTTCGCGCGCAGGATCGCAATTCGCGTCTCCAGGTCGGGCGGCGCGATGTCGACCTGTAGTCCCCACTGGAAGCGCGATCGCAGCCGGTCCTCGAGGGTGGCGATGTGCTGCGGCGGGCGATCGCTGGACAGCACGATCTGCCCGTCCGCTTCGTGGATCGCATTGAACGTGTGGAAGAACTCCTCCTGGGTCGACTCCTTGCCGGCGATGAAGTGGACGTCGTCGATGAGGAGCATGTGGCAGGCGCGATACGCGGCGCGAAATGCGTCGGTGGCCTGGGTGCGGATCGCGTTGATCAGGTCGTTCGTGAACTTCTCGCTGGACACGAGCTGAACGTTCAGGCCGCGCGACGCGGCGGAGTGGGCGATGGCGTGCAGCAGGTGCGTCTTGCCGAGGCCGACGCCGCCGTAGATGAACAACGGGTTGAACCGCTGAGCCGGGTGCTCGGCCACGGCCTGCGCCGCGGCATGGGCCAGCCGGTTGCCGGCGCCGACGACGAACGTGTCGAAGCGATAGCGCGGGTTCAGGATCGTCGACGTGGTGCGGAATGCGGAGCCGGTGCTGGCCGGGAGGGTCGGCTGCTCGAAGTGGCTCGCCGAGGGCTGCGGTTCGCGCGCCGTCCCGGCGCCGGCGGTGCCGGTGGTGCCGCCGGCGTCGGCGACGTCGACGACGAACCGCCATGCCACGTCCGGGCCGGCCACGTTGGCGACGGTGTCCCGCATCGCGCCGCCCAGCCGGCTCGTCAGCCAATCGTGCGTGGCCGAGTTCGGAACCGCCACCACCAGCGTGTCTCCGTCGAGCTCGATCGCTCGGGTGTGCTTCAGCCAGGCATCGAAGGTCGCCCGGGTCATCTGCAGCTGCAACGCGGACAGGACGCGCTGCCACACGTCATGGGCGGTTGTCGGGAGGATCATGGGGGCGGACCCTTCTGGCGTCGACCGGTGGGATGAGCGGTGGGAGGAGCGGTGGAAACGGCGCACCGTGCGGCAAGTCCAAGCGGCGCGGCCAAACCAACAAACAGGCACAGGAATGTCGAGCGGCGCGCGAACACGGCGACGCTCACGGCGCACCCGTCGGGTACGCTCGACCGTCCAACGGGTCCATTAAAATGATCGGGCAGTGGCCGATGCGCTGGCGGAAGCCCGGTGCCGGCCGACCGCCCGGGCCAACGATCCTCACCAGCGGATCGGGGCGATTCTAGCCGCCGGCCGGCGCGCTCCGCAAGTCAGCGGACGTGTCCGAAAACGATCGAACATTTGTACTTACCCACATCTTGTGTCGACGACGATCTTTCACATACCGGATGCGGAGAATCCGGCGATCGCACCTCATGACGCCAAAAAGTGGTCCGGAAACTTTAAGAATCGTTCACACGCAAGGGGCGGCCCGCGAAGGCGTCCTTCCGTCGACCCCCGCAGCCATCCTCGCCGCACCGTGTCGTCCGACGCTCTCACCCGTTACTCAGGAATGTCGCCCCACACGGCAGGCGATCGGTCTATAATCGCGCGCTTGTCCCCGACCGCCGATCGCCGCGTCGTCGACCGACCACGCAGCGCCCGCGCGTGCGGGGAGTCTTTTGGGTTCCGCAGTCACTGCGATCCGCGATACCAGGTGGGGGAGCGCCCATGAAATCACAGCCAGCCCAGGACCGAGAAGTGATGATCCAGGCCGAGCACCTGGCACGTTACTACGGCCCGAGCCCCGCTCTGCGCGACATCACGTTCGACGCCTACCGTGGCGAGATCGTCGGCTTCCTCGGCCCGAACGGTGCCGGGAAGACGACGACGATGCGCATCCTGACCGGCTACCTGCCGCCAACGAGCGGCCGCGCCTCGATCGCCGGCTTCGACATCATCGAGCAGTCGATGGAAGTGCGCCGGCATATCGGCTACCTGCCCGAGACGACCCCGCTCTACACGGACATGACCGTCTGGAGCTACCTGGACTTCATGGCGCGCCTGCGCGGCGTCGCCAACCGCGACGATGCGGTCGAGCGCGCGATGAGCCGGGTGAACCTCGACGACCGCGCCGACCAGGTGATCGGCCAGCTCTCGAAGGGGCTGCGCCAGCGTGTCGGCATCGCCCAGGCGGTGCTTCACGACCCGCCCGTCGTCATCCTCGACGAACCGACGATCGGCCTCGACCCGCGCCAGATCCAGGATGTCCGCAGCCTCATCCATGAGCTGAAGGGCAACCACACCGTGATCATCTCGACGCACATCCTCTCCGAGGCCGAGCAGCTGTGCGACCGCGTCCTGGTGATCAACCGGGGCGAGATCGTGGCGGCGGCATCACCCGAGGAGCTGCAGACGCAGCTGGCCGGCGCGCAGGCGGTGCGCGTCGTCCTGGCGCCGAGCGTGCAGCCGCGCGAAGTGGAGAAGGCGTTCGCGGACATCGAAGGGGTCGCCGGCGTGGCGAGCGAGGGCGACGGCCGCTATCTGGTCAAGGTCACGGCGAACGGGAACCCGCGAGCGGCGATCGCCCAGAGCGTCGTCGGGCGCGGCTGGCCGTTGTTGGAGATGACGCCGATCGGCATGTCGCTCGAGCGGATCTTCCTCGAGCTGACCGCCGACGCGGATGTCGTCGACGAAACCGAAATCGACACGGACACGGATGCGGGAGAGGAGGATGGCGATGCGTAACCTCTGGACGATCGCGCGCCGCGAGATCGCGTCGTACTTCACGTCGCCGGTCTTCTGGGTCGTTGCGACGGTCTTCATGGTCTTCAGCGGCTTCCTGTTCGGCTTCATCCTGAACAGCCCGGGCCAGCAGGCCGAGATGACGCAGCTGTTGAGCCTCTACAGCACCGTCATGCTGTTCGCGGCGCCGGTGCTGGCGATGAAGCTGCTGGCCGAGGAGCAGCGGACGGGCACGCTCGAGGTCCTCATGACGGCGCCGGTGAACGACTGGCAGGTGGTCTGGGGGAAGTGGCTCGGCGCGTTGTGCATGTTCGTCGGGCTGATGTCCTTGACGCTGGCGCATGTCGCCATCCTGTTGCGCTACGCCGAGAAGGGGATGGACTGGGGGCCGCTGCTGGCCAGCTACCTCGGCCTGTTCCTCCTCGGCGGGATGCTCCTCGCGCTCGGCGTCTTCACGTCGTCCTTGACGCAGAACCAGGCGATCGCCGCGTTCGTCGGGATCATGCTCATCATGATCCTGTGGTTCCTCTCCCTCGTGAACCAGATCTTCCCGAACGGCGGCTGGTTCGTGAAGTCGATCGGCTACATCGGCCTGTCGGATCACTTCAACAACTTCAGCCAGGGGGTCATCGACTCACGCGACGTCATCCACATGGTCACGTTCACGATCGGGTCCCTCTTCCTGGCCACCCGAATCCTCGAGTCCCGGAGGTGGCGCTAGATGCGCGAGAAGCTAAGCCTGGTCGCTCCCTACATCGCGGCCGTCGGCCTCGTCCTGATCCTCGGCGCGCTCGGCGTGCGGCAGACGAACACCGGCCCCGATTGGCTGCCGCTTGCGATCGGCGCCGCCGGCCTCGTCCTGTTGCTCGCCTATCCCCTCGGCCGGGCCGATGAGATGCGCACGGCGTTCGGGTCGCGCCAGGCGCGGTTCGGCGGCAACGCGCTCGTGCTGTTGGTGTCGGTCATCGGCATCCTCGTCGTGATCAACATCCTCGGCACGCAGCGATTCGTCAAGCTCGATACGACGACGAACCAGCGGTTCGCGATCTCCGGCCAGTCCAAGACGATCCTCGACGACCTGCGCGACCAGGGCCAGCAGATCAAGGTCACGGCGGTCATGGCGGCGGGCAGCCCGGTGCTGGCCGACCTCCGGCGGCTCATGGACAACTATGTCGCCTACGGCAACGCCGTCAGCTTCGCGTCCATCGACGCCGGGGCCGAACCGGCTCGGGGGCTCGCGCTGCAGCAGGCGATCCAACAACCCCTGACGAACAACGAGGTCGTCGTCCAGATGGGCGACCGGCACGAGGTCGTGTACGCGTTCGACGAGAAGTCGATCACGGGGGCGATCATCCAGGTCACCCGTCCGCGGGAGAAGGTCGTGGCGTTCACTTCCGGTCACAAGGAATACAGTCCGACCGGGTCCGACCAGCGCGCCTATTCCGGCATCGCCCAATCCCTCGAGCGCGACGGCTACAAGGTCGTCACCGTCCAGCTGGCGACGAGCGACACGCTCAGCGCGGACGTCATCGTCATCGCAGGCGCACAGGAACCGTTCAACAGCACCGAGCTCGAGCGCCTGGCCGGCTTCAGCGCCGACGGCGGCGGCGTGCTCGTGCTCGCCGACCCGCAGGACAAGGTCGATCTCTCGCCGCTCCTGAGCCGCTACGGCGTGAGCCTCCGCAACGACCTCGTGCTCGATCCCGAGCGGGCCCTGCAGAGCCCCGCCGTTCCGGTCATCTCGAAGGAAGGCTTCCAGTTCCACGAGATCACGAGCGACATGAGTAACCCGGAGCCTCTCCTCACCGTCTTCCCGGGCGCCCGTTCGATCGTCCTCCCGTCCACCGCGCCGTCCGGCACGACGACGTCGGCGCTGCTCAAGACGAGCGATGCGGCGTGGGGTGAGACGGATCTGGCGGCCCTCGAGGTCGAGGGTGCGCAGCCGACGAAGGACGAAGTGGACGCCGCCGGGCCGCTCGACCTCGCCGTGGCCGCTGAGCCGGCGGCCGGCGCGGACGGTGCCGCGGCGCCGGGACCCGGCCGAATCGTCGTCATCGGCAGCGCCAGCTTGGTCGCGGACGCGATCCTGCAGCAGATCCAAGCCAGCGGCAACATCGTCCTCGTGCTGAACTCCATCAACTGGCTGGCGCAGGACGAGGAGCTGATGGGCATCCGCGCCACGGAGCCGGACGACCGTCCGCTGCGCGCGCCGCAGAGCCCGATCCTGATCTTCCTGGTCACCACGCTGCTGCTCCCGGCGATCGTCGCCGCGATCGGCTTCTACGTCTGGTGGCAGCGCCGCTAAAGGACGAAGACGATGAACCGACGAATGACGCTCATCCTGTTCCTGATCTTCGCCGCGATGGTCATCCTGGCCTACAGCCTTCGCAACGAGACCGGCAAGCAGGTCGGTCCGAACGCGCCGACGCCGACACCGGGGCCGATGTGGGCGCTCGATGCCAAGGCCGTCTCCAAGGTCGAAGTGTCCGGCGCCGGCAACGCGTACACGCTGGCGCTGGTCGACGGCAAGTGGCAGGTCGACAACCAGCCGACGAACGACGAAGTCGCCGGCGTCGTCGAGCGGACGGCAAGCCCGTCCGTGCAGCGCACCCTGCCCGCCGACCGCGACGCGAAGAACTACGGCTTCGCCTCGCCGACGCTGACCGTGACGTTCACGGTGTCGGAAACGGCCTACACGCTCATCGTCGGCGACCCGCCGGTGACGAGCGAGAGCGATCGCTACGTGATGGCCAAGGACGGTACGACCATCCATATCGTCAGCGGCTTCGACCTCGGCCAGCTCAAGGACTGGCTGACGACCCCGCCCCTCGCCCCGACGCCGACGGCCACGGCACCTTCGACGACGGGATCGACAACAGGCACTCCGGCTGTGGATGCCGGACTCGGGGACACGACCGCGCTGACGGACACCCTTTCGCTGACGGACACCGCCCCCATCGGCCTACCCGGCATGGCGACCGTCGTCGCGCTGCCGACGTCGCCCGGGTTGCCCACCGAGCCCGCGATTCCGACCGCCACCGAGTAGGCCGGCAGCATGGCGCCCGACCACGGCCCGTCCCGCGAACGACGCGGCGTCTCCGGCGCTGCCGGCACCCGGATGCCGTTCGCCCGACGGGCCGCCGCCGTGCTCGTGCTGGCGTGGGCGCTCGTCCTCGTCCGGACCGGGCCGGCGGCGGCGCACAGCGAGACCGTCGAAAGCAAGCCCGCCCCGGGCGAGGCCGTCCTTCCCTCGCCGACGATGGTGACCGTGCGGTACACGGATCCGCTCGGTCCGGAGAGCACGATCAGCGTCGTCGACGACGCCTTCGCCGAGGTCACCGAGGGTCCGACCCGGGTGGACGCCGACGACCCGCACGCGATGTCCGTCGCCCTGCTGCACGACCTGCCGCTCGGCGCCTACACCGTCGCATGGACGGCCCACGACGCGGCCGACGGGCACAAGACGTCAGGCAGCTACACGTTCAGCGTCGGCGACGTGGCGACGACATCGCCACCATCGGGGCAACCATCGGGCACGGCAGGGCAGACGATCCTCGTCCTTGTGGTGCTGACCGTGGCGGTGCTCGGCGTGGCGACCGTCGCGCGGCGCCGCGCCCGGCCGGCGCCGGCCGCGATGCTGGCGGCTCTGGCGTTCGCGACGGCCGTCGCAGGCGTCGCCGCCGGCTGCTCCGGTGCTTCGACGGCCGGCCCGACGGCGCCGAGCGCGGCCGGGACGGCCGGCACGCAAGTGGCTTCGTCCGCCGTGGACGGGCCGACGGCGGCGTCGTCGACGGCCGCCGCGGACGACCCCGACGGCGTTCCGATCCAGATCTCGATCGCCGCGAGCGACCTGGCGGTCGGCGAGGATCGGTTCGCGTTCGCCATCCTGGGCGTCGACAACGCGCTCCTCCCGGACGTCGACGCCACGGCCACGTTCTTTCGACTGGAAGGCGAGGCGGCCGAGGAGACGGGCACCGTTCCGGCCACATACTACGCTTCGCGACTGCCCGAGGCCGGCACGTACGTGGCGCTGACGCGCTTCGACCGCGCCGGGCCGTGGGGGGTCCAGATCAGCGGCACGCTGCCGGATGGCCGGGCCGTTGCGCCCAACCGGGTACGGTTCGAGGTCGCCAGCCGGCCCCGCTCGCCGGCGGTGGGCGACATGGCGCCGCCGACGGCGAACCGGACGCTGGCCACCGTCCCGGACATTGCCGCGCTGACGAGCGATCCGATGCCCGACCGCGCGCTCTACGCCATGACCGTCGATGAGGCCGTCGCCAGCGGCAAGCCGACGGTCGTCGTCTTCGCGACGCCCGGCTACTGCGAGTCGCGGATCTGCACGCCGGTCATCGACGAAGTGAAGGCGGTCGCCGCGGCGTGGCGCGGCCGGGTGAACTTCATCCACCTCGAGGTCTACAAGTCGTTCAATCCGCTGGTTCTGGCGGACGAGATGGAGGCCTGGGGCCTCGAAACTGAACCATGGACGTTTGTGTTGACGGGCGACGGCCACGTGGCCGCCCGGCTCGAGGGCAACGCCACGCAGGCCGAGCTCGTTCCGCTGCTGGAACGCATCACAGGAGGAGGGTAAGGTGGATCCGCGGACAGGGACCCAACTCCGATCGCGCTTCGTTTCGCTCACACTCGCGACCGTTTCGCTGGGACTGACGCTGGCCGTCGCCGGCTGCCGGTCCGACCCGCCCACGGTCACGCCGGTGCCGCCGACGGAGGACCCGTTCAGCCGGATCACCCCGTCGCCCGAGGCGCGAGCGATCACGATCGAGATCAAGACATCCGTCATCGGGCCCGGCTTCGATCGCCTCGCGTTCGTTCTCAAGAGGGACGACGGCGAGGTGATCGAGAACGGCAACGTCGAGACGACGTTCTATCGTCAAAGCGACAGCGGCCCGCAGCGGACCGCCAACGGCCCGGCGCTCTTCTTCGGACGGGGGCTGACCGGCGGCGGGCGATGGGTGACGTACACGGACTTCGACGCGTCCGGCCCGTGGTCGGTCGACGTGGCGGTCCAGCTGATGGACGGCACCCAGGGCATCGCCCGGGCCGACTTCCAGGTGGCGGGGCGCACGAAATTGCCCGCGGCCAGGCAGCCGCCGCCGACCGGGGAAACACCGTACGCCGAGGACGCCAGCGGGGTGGCGGCGCTCACGACCGATCCGAATCCGTCCAACGACCTCTACTACAAGCGCGTGTCCTCGGGCGTCGTCTCCGGCTACGCGACGGTCGTCCATTTCAGCTCGCCGGGCAACTGTCCGGAACCGGAGTGCCGCGACGCCCTCGACCCGATCAAGCGCGCCGCAACCGCATGGAAGCTCGGCGCCAACTTCATCCACATCGAATCGCGCGATCCCGCCGACCCGAGCCAGATGTCGGCCACGGCCAAGGATTGGGGCCTGACCACGGACCCGTGGACGTTCATCTTCGACACGCAGGGCTTCCTGTCGGCGCGGGTCGAAGGGCCGTTGGGGGTGGATGAGCTGAACCTGCTGACCCGCCGGGCTTCCGGGATGGACGAGTCGACGAACGCGCCGTGAGGCCATGACCGTGCCGGCCGACGCGACGTCGCGTGACGTCGCGTCGGCCGGCATCGATGCTTCCTACGGGCAGCCCGGCATCTGTGCCGCGATCGTGCGGTAGACCTCGGCCAGCTCGGCGCCGGTCAGCGCCTGGAAGACGCGGGCCGGATCACCGGCCACGGCCTCGAGTTGCGCCCGGTCGACGTCGCCGCCGAAGCCGATCGCATACACCTCGATCCCGTGCGCCGTGCGCGCTTCGTCTGCGGCGGCGGCGGCGCGCTCCGGCGCCTCGACCTGTCGGCCGTCCGACAGGACGACGACCACCGGCTTGGCCGTCGGCCGGCGTCCCTCGGCCAGCACGCCCGTCGCGGCCTCGATCCCGCGGTCGATCCGCGTGCCGGCGCGCGTCGTCAGGCCGGCCAGGCCGGCGTCGAGCACCGTGCGGTCGCTGGACAGCGGCACGGCGACGCGCGCCTCGGTGGCGAAGTCGACGAGCGCCACGCGGTCCGTGCCGTCCGCCAGGCCCACGACGTCCAGGAAGGCGCGGATGCTGCCGACGGCCGTCGCCAGCCCGCCGTCGGCCATCGAATTCGAGACGTCGACGACGAGCACGATGTCCTGGCGCGCCTTCTGCGGCCAGCACAGGGATCGGGCCGCGAACGGCAGGTAGGCGCGCACGGTCTCGGGCGTCGACGTGGACGTGGGCGTAGCGGTGGGCGGCGGGGTGCCGGTGGCCGGTGACGTGGCCGTCGCCGGCGGGCCGACGACCTCGACGGACAGCGGCGGGAACGCCACGCGCTGCGGCCGGCCCCAGCCATCGACGAACTCCGCGAACGTGCCGTCCGTGACGGGCCACGTGCCGGCGGCCAGCGGCTTGAGCCGGGCCGAGAACGGGGACGGCGCGTCGAGCGAGGCGTGCGACCACGTCATGTTCGGCGCGAGCCACGTTCCGGCGGCCGAGAGGCTGCCGGGCTCGACGTCCATCGACGCCGGGACGGCGCTCCTCAGCGTGAATCCGGTGGCCAGGAGCTCCGGGACGCCGTAGCGGACCATCCGCCGATGGGCGGCGTACGTGCCGTTCATGACGTCCTCGTCCGAGCTGGCGAGGTCGGACGCGCCGAAGCTCGTGATCGCGATGATCGTCACCCCGGATTGCCGGATCTGGGAGGCCGTGTCCTCGGCCGGCGGGATCCCGGCGCACTGGCCCGGGAAGAACTCGTTGGCGGCGCTGCAGTACGCGGCGCGGTCCAGGACCATCACCTTGCGGCGCGTGCCGCCGGTGTCGAACAGCTTGGCTGCCTCTTCCATGGCGTCCTTGAGCCGCGGTCGAATCGTCGGCGCGGCCGGCGTGAAGCGTTGGATGTCCTCGACGGCGCGCATGTAGGCGCTGCGATCACCGGTCAGCGGCAGGTCGAGGGCCGTCGTGTTGTAGTAGCTGACGAGGCCGATCCGGTGGCGGCTGAAGTCGAGGCGCGCCGCCAACAGCTTGAGCTCGGTGATCGTCGTCGCGGACGGATCCGTCCCTTGCTGCAGCTCGGAGAGGTACGGCACGACGACGACGATGTCCGCCGGCTCCTCGCCGATGCCGCACCGGCCGTCGAGGGTGTAGGTGACGGTCGTCGAGGCGCCGAGCGGCATGGACAGCGGAGCGGCCGTGGTGTGGCCGCGGAACGTGCACGTGCGGTCCTCGGGCACGGCCAAGGCCTCGGGATCGGCGGACGGCGCGAAGACGCTGATCAGGCTGGACTGGCCGTCGGCCACGTAGACCCGGCCGGCGCTGTCGACGGTGAGGTCGGTCAGCGTGGTCGGGTCGGAGAAGGCCAGCGGGCGGGCGTCGAAGCGGGCGGTGACGGTGCCGTCGTCCGCGTAGCGCTCGATGTAGCCGGGCTCGCGGAGGACGAACACGGATCCCAGCGGATCCGCGGGGCCGCCGCCGGCCGGGGCGCCGCCGCTCGGCCCGCCGCTGACGGAGCGGGCGTCGAATGCGACGGGGACGTTCAGCAGCGGCGCGCCGTCGGCCGCGTACACCCGCACGATGTCGGCCAGATCGTCCAGGACGTACACCCGGCCGTCCGGCCCGACCTCCATGTCCGTGTACGGGTTGCCCTTGCCGTCGTCGGGCAGGTCCCACTCCGGCTTGATCTGCCGGCCGTCGGGCGCGTAGCGGACGATCCGGACATCGTACGTGCGGGTCTGCGGCGTCAGGTCGCTGCGGACGACGAGGAGCTCGCCGCTGACCGGGTTGAAGCTGATCGCCGGCACTTCGATCTGCTGAAACGACGACGCGAGCTGGTCGGTCCAGACGCTCTCGATGATCCGCTCCGTGCCCTCGCGCCCACGCTTCTCGACGGTCTTGAAGCGGCCGATGCCGCCGTCGACCTTGGGCTGGCCCTGCCCCTGGCGGGTGATCTTCAGGTAGTAGCCGTACACCTCGCCCATCGTCTCTGTCCCGACGCCCAGGATGACGCTGAAGAACTCGAAGTCGGTCGAGAAGTCCCCCACCTGGGTGTCCTTGGCGGCGGTGGCGAGCTGCTTGCCGTCCGTGTCGAAGAACCGGAACTGGGACGACTGGTCCTGGACGAACACGACGCCGGGCGCGGGCATCGAGATGGACTCCGGCGAGAAGAGCACCGGGTTCGCCGAATCCTCGTTCGATGCGGCCTGCCAGACCGTCTTCACCTGCCGCAGCTCGTTGTCCTCGAACGCCACGACGACCGGGCTCGTCTTCAGGTCCTGGCGCTTCTGGCCGCAGTTGCCGGTGTTGGGGTTCGAGACGGCCAGCGCGAAGTACTGCTGGGTGTCGGCGCGCAGGCGCGGCAACGTCACGGTCTCGCGGCAGATCGTCTTCTTGTTCGCGCTCGCCGCGATGGCGAACGAGACGTCCCTCTGCGTGACGACGCACGCGCCGGCGGCCTCGCCGAGGAAGACGCTGTCGCCGCCGAGCGCGTTCACACGCGTGGCGCGGCACGAGACGTCGCCTTGGGTGTACTTGGGATTGCGGAGGTCATATACCTGCCGCAGCGCCAGCGGCGGTGCGCCGCCGGCCACGGCGTCGGCGGAGGCGACGTCGAAGAGCTGCGCCCGCAGGCCGTTCTTGTCGCCGACGGCCACGACGGCGCCGTCCGGGCTGACCGCCAGGTCCGTCGTGCTCGTGAGCTGGCCGTCGTCCAGGCCGCGCACGCCGAAGCGCCACCTGGCCTGACCGGTCGCACCGTCGATCGCCACGATCTGCGTCGTCTCGCGGTCGAGGATGTACACCGTGCCGTCGCCGGCGGCGGCGATGCTCTCGGCCGGGACCTTCTCCCACTGGCCGATGTAGGCGCCGTCGAGTCCGTAGATCACGACGCGGTCGACGGCCGTGTCGAGGACGTAGACGCGCTCCGTCGACGGATCCGCCGGCGTCGGACCGACGGACAGCGGGCCGACGCGGCCGAGCTGCTGCGGAAAGCCGCCGGTGACGCCGAACGGCGGCAGGAACTCGCCGGACGGCAGCAGGCGGTGGACGCCGGCGACGCCCGGGTCGGCGATGAAGACGTGGCCGTCGCGCGAGACGTCGAGGTCCGTCGGGCTCTGGAAGAGGCCCTCGGCGGCGCCGTCGCGCCGGGGCCATTGATCGACCATCTGATAGGCGGTCAGGCTGGTCTGCGCCCGCATCGGCGTGGAGCCGGCGGCTGCGGCGAGCCCGCCTGCGGCCGCGAGGGCGGCGACGGCGGGCATGAGGAAGCGACGGAGCATCGGATACTTCTCCTGTGAGCGGGGATGATGTTGGGCTGCGATGGGGTGGTGAGTGGTGGGTGGCGAAGGGTGGGGCGGGGGGATTGACGACGTCGAACAGATGTACCACAATCGCAGGCATTCGGCCAGCGTTGACGGCACAGCCATCGTGCGCCAAGCGATTCAGTCGCCGTCGAGGAGCGGATCGTTACATGCGCGTCCTGACCCAAGCCGCCGCCCGCCGCATCGCCCTGGCCGCCCAGGGCTTCGCCGACGAGCGCCCGTCGGGCCGACTGGATGCCCGCCACCTGCGCCGCGTCGTGGACCGCGTGGCCGCGGTTCAACTGGACAGCGTGAACGTCTTCGCCCGGGCGCACCACATGCCGTTCGCCAGCCGGCTCGGCTGGCCGGCGCCGGGAATCGTCGACCGCCATCTGAACGAGAGCGGCGAGCTGTTCGAGTACTGGGGCCACATGGCGTCGTGCATGCCCGTTGCGATGCAGCCGCTGTTCCGGTGGAAGATGGACCAGCCGTGGCCGTGGCACCGGATCGACCGGATCGCGGTCGAGCGTCCAGGGTTCATCGAGCGCACGTTCGACTTCGTCGCCGCGAACGGCCCGCTGACGATCAAGGACCTGGACGACGTCGGGACGCGCGACGACGGGTGGTGGCGATCGGAAGGCCGCGTCGTCCTGGAGTGGCTGTTCGCCAAGGGCCGCCTGACGGCCTGGCGCCGCCCCGACTTCACGCGCGTCTACGACGTGCCCGAGCGCCGGCTGCCGGCCGCCGTGCTGGCGATGCCGACGCCCGAGCCCGTCGAGGCGCGACGCGCGCTCGTCGCCATCGCCGCCCGCAGCCTGGGCGTCTTCACGCTGGGCGACGCGGCGGACTACTGGCGGTTCACCCAAGCGGAGACAAGGGCGCGCCTGACCGAACTCGAGCGCACAGGCGACGTCGAGCGGGTCGCGGTCCACGGTTGGCGCGAGTCGACGTGGCTGTCCGTCGGCGCCGCCGAGCCGCGCCGCGTCCGCGCCCGCGCCCTGCTGTCGCCGTTCGACCCGCTCGTCTGGTATCGGCCGCGCGCGCAGCGGCTGTTCGGCTTCACGTATTTGATCGAGATCTACGTGCCCGAGGCCAAGCGCGTCCACGGGTATTACGTGCTGCCGTTCCTGCTGGGCGAGGATCTGGTGGCGCGGGTCGACCTCAAGGCGGATCGGTCCGCGGGGCGGCTGCTGGTGCGGTCGGCATGGCTCGAGCCGGGTTATGACGCGGAGCACGTGGCGCGTGAACTGGCGGAGGTGCTGCGCGAGGCGGCGGCGGGGGTGGGTGCGGCGACGGTCGTCGTCGAGGACAAGGGGGATCTGGCGGGGGCGCTGCGGCGGGCGGCGGGATGATCTCACGAGTTTTCGTGCTACACTGATTCTCGTGGAGGTGCTGATGGATGCCCAGAATGTGACGGTATCGCTGCCAAGGGATGTTCTGCTCAGGGTCAAGGTCATCGCCGCGCAGCGACGGACGTCGGTGTCGAGCCTGCTGACCGATGCGTTGGAGCAGCTCGTCGCCCGCGAGGATGCGTATGTGCGAGGGCGCCGGCATCACCTGGCGGCGCTGGAGGCGCCAGCAGACCTCGGGACGAACGGTGTGATCCACGTAACCCGCGACGAACTTCATGCGCGAGGATGATCCGCTCACCTTTGTGGACACGAACATCCTCATCTACGCCCATGATCGATCGGCCGGGCACAAGCACGAGGTCGCCCGCGATCTGATCCGCTCGCTGTGGGACAGCGGCCGGGGCTGCTTAAGCGTTCAAGTGCTCCAGGAGTACTACGTCAACATCACCCGCAAGGTGCCTCACCCGCTCAACGTTGCAGAGGCGGCCGACATCGTCTCCGATCTTTCCACGTGGGACGTCCATACGCCGACCGCGGCCGACGTGCTCGACGCGATACGTCTTGCAGAGCGCTACGGGATTACCTTTTGGGACGCGATGATCCTGGCCAGCGCGCAGTCGCTCGGCTGCGAAGTCGTGTGGTCGGAAGATCTCAACGCCAGCCAACGATATGGGAGCGTCCAGGTGCTGAACCCGCTAGCGCGCTGATGTCGCCCACGTCGTCCGCGCCCCGCCGCCCCACGGCGATTGAACGCTCCATGCCGGACCGGTACCGGCGCCCCTGCTACTGCAAGCTGAACGGCGGATACTCGTCCGTCACGAGCAGGAAGGCGTAGGCGGACACGCGCATCCACCAGCGCGCGACGCCGACGACGAAATCGAACAGCGGGCGCGGGTAGCGGCCGGTGAAGAGGATCGCGAACCAGGCGATGATCACCGCGACGAAGGCGGCGAGCGAGAGGAAGATCAGCACGATGTAGTGCGGGATCGCCAGCAGCCACTTCACCAGGGCCAGCCACGGATTCAAATCGTGCTCCACGTCCGGGTAGTCGACGTCCAAGTGGACGGACTGCGCCTCGACGGTGGACGGGTACACGTCGGTGAGCAGGGCCATGTACGCCCCGACCCGATTCCCGAAGCGCGCCAGCTCGAGCTGGAAGTCGAACCACCAGCGCGGATAGTGCTTGCGAAAGGCGAGCATCAACGCCGTGGCGATCGTGAGCTGGGCCGCGATCCCGGCGCCCGCCGACCGCGCCGTCCGGATGATCTCGCCCCCGTCCCGAACCGCCTCGACGGTCTCGGTCTGGCCGCCCCCCGCGATCAGGCCGAAGATGATGAGGATGGGGATGGCCCAGATGATCCGGAATAAGGTGGTCATCCGGTCCAGGCTTTCGGGATAGTCGACGTCGAAGCGAGCGGCATACGGGGCGGACTCGGGCACGATGCGCCTCCAGGTTGGGATCGATTGGCGGGCGAACTTGTACCAGCGACGATGCGGATGCACAAGGATGCCGGTGGACGAGGCGGCGGCCGTCGACGTTTGCGCCGAGCGAGGTGTTCGCTGCGTGCCCGAGGATGGCGGCGGCCCACGTTGCCGCCGCCGTCCTCGCGTGGCCGAGCGCCGCCGTGTGGCGGCATGCCATTACGCCGCCCGTTCTGCGCCCTGCAGCGGCAGATCGAGCGGATCCTCCGGGTGCGCCGCGTCCCACAGGGCTTTGTAGCCGGCGTCGTCCAGGCCGATGTTCACGCGGTTGGCGATCTCGCCGACGTAGCGGTCGAGGGCCGCGAGGCCGGTTGCAAGCTCCCGGTCGACGACGATCGCCATGTGGATGTGGCCGTCGCGGCGGATCGCGGGGCGGAACCGGCCGATGCCGTCGACCTCGACCGGGACCCCGCTGCGGCCGTACTGCAGCAGGACCTCGTGCAGCTCGCGCAGGACCATCAGCATCTGGCCGTGCTTGAACCCCGTCCGGCCGGCCAGCAGCTGGGCCAGCTCGACGGTGGTGGCCGTACGGCTGTAGACGAGCCGCGGGCCGTGGATGTGGAACGCTTCCAGGAACGACGCCATCGTGAGACCTCCTGCAAGGTCGGGTGCCGGCGGGTGCCGGCGATCGGTTCGATGGCGACCAGGGTACGGACTTGCGGGAGGGTGCGAGCGGCGCGTGACCGTCGCGCGGCCGCTGATTGCCCGACGCTGGGGGGAAGGAGCGGATCGCTTGGGGGAATCGGCGAGGTCGCTGAAGCGAATCGGGGGAATCACTGGGGGGAATCGGACGATTCGCTCAAGCGAGTAGCGCCGCTCAGCTGGAGGAGGTGCGCGATGCCGTGCGGCCACGCTCAGCCCGTCAGCGCTCGCAACGCTCGTCGCGATGGTCACCGAGCAGGCGATGCGATTCCTTACGGCGACACCGACGCCGAAGTGGAGAGCACCTGGATCAACGGCTGTTGATCCGAAGTGCCTCTGCATCCATCCAGGGACAGAGTACCAGCCCGCCTTGGCGGGCTTCGTCATGAACGAGCCCGGGGCTTGAGCCCCGGGTGTCGACTGCCGGATGAGCGTCGCGTCTGATCCGACTTGGCGGGCAATTTCCCTGCCGCGACCTCCGCCCCAGGCGCCGGCGGCGACGCTGCCGCGGCTGCCGACCCTCCATCCGTCGATGGAACTTCGCGAGCGCCCTCCGCGACGGCGCCCCCCTTCAGATCCCCCTGCCCGAACGTGCTCGTTTCGGTCCCGAGTTCTCCGTAGTGGTTGATCTCGGTCGTCGCGCCTTGGACGCCGCGCCGGCGGCCGATCGTCGTGTGCCCGCTCGAACTCTTCTTGCGAACCTTGCCGGTGATCGGGGCTTCTTTCGCAGGCATGTTCTGCTCTCCTGTCGCATGCCCGCCGACCGCGGACTTTGTGATCGAAGCCCCATCATCGTCCCGCGCCACGAGGGGCGATAGCGGTGATCGCCTCGACGCCGTGTCGGCGCCGTCCTACGCGTCGCCGCCGGGGCGATCGACAGGGCGATGTTGCGCCGAGGAGCCGGAGTAGGCGCGGCGATCCGGACCGCCCGGCCGGGGCCGGCGGCCGAAGGCATCAGGCCGCCGCCTCGGCCGGCGTCGAATTGCCCGCCGCGCCGGCCGTGTCGTAGGCGCTGAGCGCCCGGTATGCCCGGGTCCGCATCGCCCCGACCGTCACGGCCAGGCCGAGGCAGCCGACGACGACGAACAAGAGCCCGAGGCCGCGGTCGGGACCCGTCCCGAACCACGGCCCGAGCTGCGCCACGCCGGCGCCTGTCGTCATGTACGGGATGAAAACGAACTCGGCGATCGGGCCGATGAGGAACGCCGTGATCGGCGTGGCGGCCTGCTCGACGCTCTGCGCGAACCCGAACACCCGTCCCTGGCGCTCGGGCGAGACGACCTTCTGGAGGATCGTCTGCTCGGCCGCCTCGGCGACCGGCGCCAGGCTGAGCCAGACGAACATCCCAGCGGTCAGCAGGACGATCGAGGCCCGCAACGGGAAGGCGATGCACGCCGCCCACATGGCGATGTTGGCGGCGAACAGCGCGCGCAGCGGGCGGGCGCCCAGGCCGAACCGCGCCACCGCGAGGCCGCCGACGATGAACGCCAGGCTCAGCGCACCCCACAGTGCCCCCCAGACCTGGACCGAGACGAGCAGCAGCCCGTAGGCGTCCATGAGCGCCATGAAGACGCCGCCCAGGAAGTTGTTGAACGTCTGGAAGAAGATGAGGCCGAACAGGCCCGGCACGGCCCGGACGGCCGCGATCGTGCCGCGCAGGTCGATGCCGGGCCGACCGGGCACCTCGGGTACGACCTCAACGGCGGCGTGGATGACAGATGGGTGAATGGCTGGGGGGACGACGTCGCCCGCGGCTTCGTCGGCAGCCGGCGCGTCCGGGATCGTCAGGCGGACGAGGTCCACCACGACGAGCGCCGTCAGGCCGGTCGCCAGGACGAGCATCCACGTCACGCCGAGGTAGCCGATCGCCAGGCCGCTGAAGATCGACGCCGCCAGGAACGCGACGCCGTTCGCCGTTCCGACGAGGCCGTTCGCCCGGTCGCGCATGTCCGCGGGGACGAGCGTCGTCACGAGCGTCGAGAGCGTGATCCCGCGCAGGTTGCCGGCGATCGCCCCGATCAGGGTGCACAGGACGAATGCCCAGAGCGGCCAGTTGGCCGCGCTGCGAAAGGCAGAGGGCGGATGGCCGGCGTAGACGCCCGCCGCGACGGCATAGAGGCCCAGCGACGCGAGGCTGGAGGCGAGCATCGCCGCTTTCTTGGGATAGCGGTCCACGATCGTCCCGAGCGCGAAGCCGGACAGGGCGACGGTGACAGCGTAGATCCCGGCCATGACGGACGTGGCGATAACGGATCGCGTCTCGAGGTAGACCCAGAACGTGACGGCGAACCAGACGAACGTGTTGACGACCGAGGCGACGAGGGAGTTGGCGAGGATGCGGTGGAAGATCGACATGTCGGTGCTCGCGGGAGAGGGGGGATGCGAGGCGGACCGAGGGCGAGGATAGAACGGATGTTCCAAGCCGTCAAGCGAGTCCAGGGATATCCCGAACGCACGAAGAGACAACCCTGTGCGCAACTTCGGCGCCCGGCCGCACGTAGGACGTCGGAGGCACCGCTGCCCGCATCGCCACGAGGACCCCACGATGATCGACCTGCCCCCCCGCCGCTACGAGCCGCACCGCAATCTGGCCCCGTTGATGCTGCGGATCGGCATCCTGGCCATCGTCGCGGGCGCCCTGATGGGCCTCTCGGCCCTGCGCTCCGATCCCGTGCAACAGATCGGCGCCGGGATCATCACCGTCCTCCTTGGGGGATCGGGCGTCTGGTCGCTCGTGATGGCGCGCCGAACCGCCCGGTACGGCTTCGAGCACGGCCCAGCCGGCTTTCGGAACCCGAAGCCGAATGCCGAGTGGCGGCCGTGGTCGGCGGTCGAAACCGTGCGCGTCCGGCGCGGCGAGATCGTCCTGCTCGACGACGCCGGGCGGCGGCTGGCCGGGTTCTCGTCCATGATGGAAGGGTTTCAGGATGCGCTGGACGATGTGATGGCCGCATGCCCGCACGCCGTTCCCACCGCGTCGTTGCCGGCGACGTTCAGCGGGCGCTCGTCGGCGCTCGGCGGGACCCGCTGGTCGCTCATCGCGATCAGCGGCCTCTTGGTCGCCTTCAGCGCTGCGTTCTTCGCCTACCAGCTCCCGGCGCCGTTCGCGATCATCGCCACCGGGGCTGTGATCCTCGGCGTCGCGGCCGGGATCTGGGAGGCGGTCTACGGCGGAAAGTGGCGGCGGCGCGACAGGATCGCAGAGACGATCATCGACCCATCCGGGATTACGATCCGCTATCTGCAGGGAGAGCGCCGCATCGAGGACGAGGCGATCCGCGACGTTCGGGTGATCTGGGGCGACCCGGAGTGGCGGGAGCGCCGGGCGCGCGGCGAGCGGGGGGCGCGCTCCGAACCCGGCTACCGCGTCGTCGTCCGGGAGCGCGCCACGACGCTCGTGGCGATCGCCCCGCCGTCCGTCGACGCGGTGGCGGTGTACGCTGCGGTCAGGGCGATGCGGGCGGGGAGCGGCGACAGGTAGGATCAAACAGGTAGGATCGACAGGTAGGAGCACGAGTAACATCGGGTCGTGGCATGCCCGACAACCGCGACGCAGGAAGCACCACCATGACGCCCAAGCCCGTGACCCCCCTGCCGACCAAGCGCTGGATCGACGTACCGCCCCAGACGCTCGTCCTCCGCGCCGTTTCCGTCAGCGCGATCGCCTTCGCCGCCATCCTGGCCTCAACATGGGTCATCGCCACAATGCTGCAGGCCAAGGGCGCGACCGTCGACCCCTGGACCGTGCTGGGCAACGTGTCCGCCGCCGCGGCCGTCTCGATCACGATCGGCGGCGGCCTCCTGCTGTGGGCGCAGCTCGTCCAGTCGCACCGCGAGCGATCGCGGGCGGCGTTCACGGAGGCGTTCATGCTGCTCATGCAGGACGAGCAGATCGAAGCGCGCCGCTGGGTGTACGGCCTGCCGGACGACGTCGAGGCGGCGCACGCGGAGATCATCGAGACGGACGAGAACCGCGCCCGGTACAAGCGGGTCGTCAACGCCTTGGACTACCTCGGCTTCCTCGTCGCGTTCCATCCCGGCGCGGACGACGAGGTGATCCGGTGGACGAGCCCGATCGTCCGCAAGACGTGGGCGAAGCTCGGGCCGGTGATCGACGACGAGGCGCGGCGGCGGGAGGAGCCGGACTACTACGCCGCCGCCCGCGCGCTGGCGGCGCGGTGCGCGGCGCGGGACCGGCAGGTGGGGGGCGAGGCGGCAGCCGGGAGGTGGGTGGAGGGGGCGTTGTAGTCGGCCGGCAGGTCGAGCGGCGACCGGCCCGGAGCGGATCGTATGACCTCTACTCGATCACCCTTCCCCGATCACGTCCTCGCGCATGTCGGCCACGATGATCTCCGCCAGCTCCTCGGGTGTTTGGCCCGGTGCGAGCGTCAGACCATCCCGCGCTTGTGCGTGGCCAAGAAGTACTTCTCGAAGGCGAGCTTGGCCCAGTGCGCCTCGGGGCCGGGGATCAACCACGCGTGCCCGCGCGGCTCGAGCAGGTGGTCGGAGGTCATGATGATGCCCGTGTTGCCCGCGTCGAGGACGCACTTGGCGTCGATGGCGCCCGGGGAGAGGCTCACCTTGGGGTGGCCCTCGATGTCGGCGACGATGTTGTGGACCACCACCTTCGCCATTTCCTCCGAGAGGTAGCCGGTCTTCGGCACGCCGCAAGGGACTTCGGTTGGGCCCGGCGGATCGACCTGCACGGCGACGCCGGCGGCGTAGACCTCGGGGTACTTCTCGGTCTGGTACGTCTCCTTCACCTTCACGAACCCCGCGGCGGTGGTGACGTCGGCGCACGCGCGTACCGCGTCGATGCCGAGGAAAGACGGCGCGAACATCGCGAACGCGTGCTTGAGCACCTGCCCGTTGGAGAGCTCGACTTCGCCGCGCCGGAACTCCTTCACGCTCACGTTGGTGATGCCGGTGATGTCCAGGTTCTTGAAGAACCACTCCGTCATCTTCGTGCCGGGGCCGAAGCCGCCGATGCCGAAGTGGGCGAGGAACGGCTCGGCGGTGACGAAGGTGAGCGGCGCCTTGTCGGCGATGCCGTGCTTCTTCAACTGGTGCGCGAAGTTGAATAGGAATTCGTATGCGGCGCCGAAACAGCCGGTGCCTTGCGCGCCGCCGATGACGACAGGGCCGGGGTTCTCCAGGAACGCGTCGAAGGCGACCTTGGCGCGCTCGGCGGCGTCGATCGAGAAGATGGACTGAACGTTGCCTTCCTCGGGCACAAAGCCGGGGATCGCGGCGTAGTTGAGCTTCGGGCCGGTGGCGATGACGAGGTAGTCGTACTCGAGCTTCTGGCCCTGCTTCGTCTCCACCCGCTTTTCGGGAAGGTCGAGCCGGACAGCCTCGTCGTGTACGAAGTGCACGCCCTTCTTCTCGAAGACCGGCTGGAGCGGGAACATGATGTCCGCGCGCGTGCGCAGGCCGAACGGCACCCAGATCATGGACGGCATGAACAGGAAGTCCGCCGCCTTCGAGACCACGGTGACGTCGACCTCATCGGCCAGCTTGTTCTTGAGCTCGATGGCCGCGGTCATCCCCGCGAAGCTGCCGCCCAACACCACGATCCTCTTCGACATGCAGAGCCTCCACTTCTTAAGCGGCTGACCTTACGTTGAACGCGGGGCGCGCGCAAGCCCGAGATCACGTACGTGAGTACCCCCGGTAGGACTCGAACCTACGCACGCGGTTTAGGAAAGCCAGCCGGGGCCATTTTGGGGGCTGTTGGCACGTGTCGTGACGTGTCGCCACCTCTGTAAAAAATGGATGCTATGTGCTGTTTCGTGCCGGCGTTAACCACCTGGTGTCGCGCCGGCTAGGGTCAGAACTAGGGTCAAATCTGGGACGTGCCAAGCAATCGGTTTCCGCCCCTCTTCAGAGGCGGTACGAAAATCCGCTTGGAGGCACCCACCCATGGATCGGCTCTACGAAACTGTCTACAGTCGCAACTCCGCCGCCGCCGTCCTGCTCCTGTCGCCGATCATGCTCCTATCCGCTGGCCTACACAATGTGGCCAAGGCCTTCGCCTCCGTCAAGCTCGGAAGCTCCCCTATCGTCCACTGGGGAAGCGCAGTGGCCATTGAACTCGGGGTTGTGGCGCTGGGCCTGGCGATCGCCGTTCGTGCGCGAGCCGGGCAACGGAGCCCGCGGCTCCAGGCAGGGGTGCTCCTGTTCGTGGCCGCCTCGATGTTCGCCAACTACGATTCGAGCCTCCAGTCCCTCATCGGTGGCAACGTCACGTGGCAACGCCTGAGCGCCGTGGACGCATGGACGCTGGCGAAGGCGGGTCTGCTGGGTGGAGCGTTGCCGTTGATGGTCTTGTTGGTCATCGAGGCGCTACGCGAGCTCGCCCGCGAGACAACTCCCCTACCCCAGGCCAGACCGGCCCTGCACCTCGTGCCCTCTACCGGTGGTAACGGCGCCAACGACGAGGCCGTGGCGGAATCGCCCACCAGAATTGCTCTCACAGCACCACAGGGCGCCCGTGACTCCTTCCTTGCGTTGTTGTCGCAGGAGCCGTCCATCTCCCCCACCGAGGTGTCGCGCCGGCTCAGTATTGGCCGTGCCACCGTGTACCGATGGAAGGCTGAGCTGGGCGTTGAGCGACGCCAAGGGCAGTGGGTCGTCAGCTAGAAGGCCCGGCAACACATCAGTAAGAGTGAAGCGGTAGAGCCCTGGGCCATCGCCCAGGGCTCTCTGTCGTACGACACGACAACACAACCCGCTCTGGCCGAGATTACATGCCACCCCACCTTGTCAAGGCTCTCCGCTACGCTCCGATCCTGCGGACGGTGCGTCTCAGCACGCTGATCCACCCCGGCCCTGACAAGCCGAGGCCCCGGCACCCGCTTTTGCCTTTACGCGGGCTGCGATGGCCTGCACACGCACACACCGGTGCACAGGAACCACGAGGGGTGATCCGATGGCCGATCGAGTATTGCTCACGGTGAAGGACGTCCAGGAGTTGACCCAGCTGGGACGGACGACGGTATACGCGCTGATTCGCACCGGCGAACTGCCCACGGTTCGCTTTGGTCGACTCATCCGCGTCCGTCGCGAGGCACTTGACACGTGGCTGGCCAAGATGGAAGAGAGTGAGCGGTTGCTGTCACTTCCCTTCTGAGACGCGCTGAGACAACCGAATAGTGACCACGGCTTCTCGGTCAGGGCAATCGCCCGACATCGAGCGGCTGTTGGTCGTGTTCTGAGACAGGCGTCTCCGGCAAGAGTTGAATGAAGTCCGATGGTGAGTCGGCTGAGTTGCGCGAACTTCAACATGCCCCTTGACAACTTGGCCGACAATTTCATACACTGTATCTATATGGACGTTGTATCGCATTTGAAGCTCAATGAGACACCCTTTCGTATCTCTCCAGATCCTCGATTTCTCTTTCTATCCGACCAAGTGCGAGAAGCTATTGCCAAGTGCGAATACATGACCCGCAATCGAATCGGGCCACTCTATATCTACGGGCCGATCGGCTCGGGCAAGACGAGCATTCTGAGACGTCTCCACGAGACACTTCGAGACGATCCGGAGTATCGCGTCTCAATGCTCATCGCCGCGAACATCAAGACCTCAAACGCATTCCTCCGGATCATCATGGAGGAGTTTGGCGTCAAGACGGCCCGCGCCTACGATCGCTCACTTCGCAACTTCGAAGAGTTTCTGATCGAACAATACGAGGCCGGCATTGTGCCGATACTCTTGATCGACGAAGCGCAGAATATGGGCCGTGATACGTTGCGTCTAATCCACTACCTCCTGAACTTCGAGACCGCCAAGGCCAAACTGCTCCAGATTGTGCTGGTGGGCCAAGAAGAGCTGGCGTCGCGGATTCTACGCTATCGGGAGCTGGCGTCGCGAATGTTCCCCATCGCAATCAACGCCATGTCGCCAGATGAGCTGCAACGCATGATTGAGTTTCGGTGGATGGTTGCCGGTGGAACCACCCCTCCTCTTTCTCCCGATGCCTATGAAGCGCTGTTTGCGTTCACGAAGGGGTTGCCGCGCGATGCGGTCAAGCTGTGTGATGAAGCGCTTCGCCACATTGTTGCCAACAATCATGATGTTGTCAGTTCAGCAGACATTGAGGTGACCGCCTCAAGTCTCAACCTCACCCGCTAATATGGGACTGTACGACACGCTTTCTAAGCTCGACACTAGAGTGCCTGGGCCACCTGTGAATAGACTGCCGGTGGCCAAAACGCCACAAGCACAAGAGACGGTGCCTGACCAGCCCGTCATGGCACCAAGCGAGCCTGACGCCATGCTCGATGTCACCGAGTCACCACGTCTCGACGTCGTGACTGACGTCATGACGTCAGTCCTCCTGGAGGATATCTCGATGTGGCGCAAGGTTCTGGCGGTGTCCGAGACTCACAATTCGGCGCTACGGCTATCGGCGCAGGAACGCGACGACATTGAAGACTGCGTTCTGCTCCTGAGAAGGAAGTTTGGTATTAAGACATCGATGAACGAACTGGCGCGCCTTGGTCTGCTATTGCTCGTGCGCGACGTGCGGACGCGTAAGAGCGAGTCACTCGTTTGTGCAGTCAAGAAGTTATGACGCACGTCATGACGCCATAACGTCACAACACTATGTACGACATCAAGACAATTCTTAAGAAGAGATACGGAACAAGCGGCCAGGACATCATCCTGGACGGGGC